>CACMTR010000006.1 GCA_902616715.1 uncultured SAR86 cluster bacterium | reverse complement strand
AAATTGAGCGAGAGATAAATTTAATTGACCTTAAGATTTCTCAAGCAGAGTTGAACTTCACTGAAGATAATCCTTTGTATTTAAATTTAAAAACTCAAAAAGATGCTTTAGAGCTTCAAAAAAATAGTATTGAGCAAAAAATTAAAGAATTGCCTAAAGCCCAACAAGAATATGTTGATCTTTTTTCAACTCTTGAAGTTTCTGAACAACTGTATGCGGAATTAGTTAATAGAAGATTAAACTTTTCTCTAATGGAAGCAAGCAGTATAGGGAACGTTAGAATTGTAGATCAAGCATTTGTTAAAAGCCTTGTAGGACCTAAATTAACAAACATTTTTGTGTTTACAATCTTAGCTTTTTTATTGGCTTTAATCGTATCAATATTCAGAGGTAATTTCTTTATTAGAATTTCTAATCCGGCTGAATTAAAAGATTCGGGAATATTAGATAAAATCATAGGCGTTGTTCCTCATCTTCAAAATTTTGAAGATCTTGGAAAAGATGAAGAGGATATTAAATTTAATCAAGCTATTCAAACTTCAATATTAAATATTGAAACTATTTTTTCTCAACCTGAAAATATAGAAAAAAATGATGGCTGTAAAAAAATTGTTATAACAGGCCCAACACCACAGAATGGAAAATCTTTTTTTTCCAGAAGCATTGCTAAAGGATTGTCAGAGATTGGACACAAAGTACTTCTGTTAGATGCAGATCTAAAAAAAGGAATTCAGCATAAGTTGTTTGATAGAGAATCAATAGAACTAGAAACCTTCCAAAACATTTCTTTAGATCAAATCGACAATTTTAAAGTTAACGATAATTTATATCTCTTACCTAGATTAAAAAAACTTAAAAACACCTTCGAGCATTTATATAGCGATCAATTTTTGATGAAAGTTAAAGAATTCGAAGTTTTTTTTGATTATATTATTATAGATACGGCCCCAATCCTGAGTGTTTCCGATACGGGGCTGTTGATGACTTATAGTGATTTAAATATTTTAGTTGTGAGGCATCAAGTAAATAGAATTAATGAAATTAATCAGTCAAAACAAATTATTGAACAGCTAGGAAGACCTTTCGATGGCATTGTTTATAATGACTATTCGAGACCAAAAGGTTATTACGGCTATTATGATCTTTATGGTGATTACTCTTATAGGTATTATGCTGAAAGATACTTATATGATGACTACTACGAAGAAAAAGATGATTAAAAAAATTGTATTTTCATTAGTAATTGCAACTTTACTTTCAAGCTGTGCTTTATCACCAGGAATGTTTATGTCTTCTTCAAATAACTGGAGTGGAGAGAACACTGTTTTTGTAAGTAGTCTTGATAGATCCATAATAATTGAGCCGATAACAAAAAAGATTGAATTAAAAAAAAGCAATGGAACATATAAAATTGGCAAGGGTGATCAATTGTTTGTTACCATTTGGGGCCTTCCTGATGTTTTTCCATTAACTGGAGGCATTAATTCAGAATTAAATACTCGCAGGGTTGATTCAAATGGGAATATATTTTTCCCATTTGTTGGGCTCATTTTAGCTGAAGGAAAATCCCAAGATGAATTAAGAAATGATTTAACATTTCAGTTATCAAAAATGTTTAAAAATGTTCAATTAGATGTAGCTGTTGCTAGTTTTAATTCGCAAAAAGTTTATATCTTAGGTGAAATTACAACCCCCAAAACAATTAACTTAACAGATATACCTTTGTCATTGGCAAACGCTATTGGAGAATCAAAAGGATTAAATACCAATACTTCAGAAGGAGAGGATGTTTTTGTAATTAGACAAAATCCTAGTCAAGATCCACAAATCTTTAGAGTTGATTTGAGCTCACCTTCTGGTTTTTTGAGTGCAGGGAATTTTTATCTAACAGACAATGACATTGTTTATGTAAATGCTAAAGGAACCACAAGGTGGAATCGAGTAATATCTCAATTTTTTCCTTTTTCTTCTTTTCTTAATAGTATCGATAACCTCGTTGATGATTAAAGAAACAATGTCAATAGGTTTTGTTTGCTTCGCTAATTATTGCAGAAGCCCAGTTGCTAAAATGATACTTAAAAACAAATTTAAAAATTCATTAAAAGTAGATTCAGCTGGTATAAATCCTATGGTCTCAGCAGGTATGGATTCAAGATCAGTTGATTATCTAAAACAAAATAATATAGCTTTTGAGGTGCATAACCCAAAAAAAATAGATAAAAACTTCTTAAATTGTTCGGATGTTGTTTTTGCAATGGACGTAAAGGTATTGATGCATTTAAATAAAACTTATAAAAATTTCAGGCACAAATTTAAACTATTTGCACATCAACAAAAAGATTTACAAATTAGAGATCCTTACAGATTGTCAAAAGAAGAATATGAAATTGTTATGGATGAAATAAAGT
>CACMTR010000005.1 GCA_902616715.1 uncultured SAR86 cluster bacterium | reverse complement strand
CTTTGCCCCATCTACTGGAGAAGCATGATAATCCTGGATATCGAACATAATTTTTGCATTTCTTAAATTGCCAATTTCTGCTTGAGCCTTTTGCAGTCTGCCAATAATATCCATTGACAAAGCCTCCATAAATAACACATCTGCATCTTGAGCATAACTTATAAGATTTTCGCTATAAATTGTGTCTCCACTTAAAACGATAGATCTACCTTTGTAGTCAAATCTAAATCCTAAAGACGGCTCTACCGGTTCATGCTCCACCAAGAAGGCAGTGATTCTTAAAAAACCATCATCGTAAAAAGGTTTTTGGTCTGGAATTAGAGTAACGGTTTCATAACCATTTGCTTCTTTTACAAGAACTTGATCTCCATGATGATCATATCTATATTTTGCGTCTAAAGCATAGGCTCTTTCAAAGCCCTCTGTTATTTCTTTAATTCCCTCTGGACCATAAACTTTGAGTTTTTCTTTTCTTCCCGTAACCCAACTACCAAGGTGAAGGTCTTGTAAATCGGAAAAGTGATCAGAATGTAAATGAGTTATTAGAATAGCTTCAAATTCATATGGAATCCCAAAAGTTCTTAAATTGCTCGCACTTCCATCGCCAGCATCAACTATAAACACTTTATCTCCAGCTTTAATTAAAATACAAGTTTCAGCTCTGTCTGGATTTGGTAATGGAGATCTTGATCCACAGACCACCGCGCTTAATGCGTCTTCTTTAACTAAGGGGCTATCTGTATTAATAAGACCGGAAATTGCGAAATCTAGAACTCTATCTTGAACAGATGGAATTCTTAGTAAAACAATAACTAAAACAACTAATATTGCTATGATTGAGATAGAATATTTTAAAGTTTTAAACATGAATTTTTAGTACTCTATCAATTGAAAATTATAGAGTCAAAAAAAGCAAAACGAGATTAAATGAAAATATTAAGGACGCCAGATAAATGTTTTTCAAATCTAAAAGATTACAAATACGAGCCTAACTTCACAATAATAAAAACACACGATGAGTCAGATCTTAGAATTCATCACATTGATGTAGGCCCTAAAGATGGCCCAACAATATTATGCATGCATGGACAGCCAGTTTGGAGTTATCTATATTTAAAAATGATTCCAATCTTCAATCAAGCTGGTATAAGGGTAATTTGTCCCGATTTACCTGGTTATGGAAAATCTGATAAACCTGCATCAAGAGAAGATTATAGTTTTCAAAGACAAGTAGACTGGATGACAGAATGGCTGATTAAGAATGATTTCAATAATCTTACTTTTTTTGGACAAGATTGGGGAGGGTTGATTGGTTTGAGAATGGTTGCTCAAGAACCAGAGCGTTTTAATAAAGTTGCTATGGGGAATACAGGGCTCCCTTACAACCCCGATACTCCTTTTGAGGTAGTAGATCAGGTTAAAGCTTTTAGGGAGAGTGATCTAAAGCTGACACCAATAATGATGTTTAAGCAAGTGACAGAAATGGATAAAGGGAAATCTCATCCAGCTTTAAAATTTATGTATTGGCAAAAGTTTTGCTGGGACACAGTTGATTTACCGATTGGTTTTTTGATGGAACAGATGATGGGGAAGCCTTCAAAATTAAAAATAATTCTGTATTTAATTTTTGTTAATTTAGGCATAAGTAATTATTTTCCATTCAAATCAAAAATTGCAAAAGCTTACGATGCTCCCTTTCCATCATCAAAATTTAAAATGGGGCCGAGAGCAATGCCAAGTCATGTTCCAACTATTCCCGATCAATCTTTGGAAGCTCAAAGAAAAGCAAGAGACGTGTTTAAACATTGGGAGAAGCCTTTTTTAAGTATTTTCTCTGGCGATGATCCAGTAACCAATGGAATAGAAAGAGATGTCTTGAATATGTGCCCAAATGCAAAAAGCGCAGAACATATAGGCGGCGGACATTTCTACCAATGGACTAAGCCAAAACAGCTGACGGAGCTTTTGATAAATTTTATTAATAACTAGAAAATAATATGAAAGTAGAAAATAAAGTAATCCCAACAGAAGAACAAATGAAAGGTTTCGTTGATGGGGATGTAGATAGTCCAATATCTATGGTTAATCTTCTAAAATACAAAGAAAAAGCTGAATATGAGGATGGAAGAGTTTCGAAACTTTCAGGAAAAGAAGCATACCAAATCTATGCATTAGAAGTTACTAAGTTAGTTGAAAAAACTGGCGGAAAAGTTTTGTTTGGTGGAGAAGTTAGCAGGTTGATGCTTGGGGAAGTAGAGGAATTATGGGACTCGATTGCAATTGCTTATTACCCTAGTCGAAAAAAAATGCTCGAAATGATGATGAGCCCAGAGTATGCAGAAATTTCAGTCCATA
The DNA here is from genome assembly GCA_902616715.1 of uncultured SAR86 cluster bacterium. Lineage (GTDB taxonomy): Bacteria > Pseudomonadota > Gammaproteobacteria > Magnimaribacterales > AG-339-G14 > AG-339-G14. Next base: position 7,649 of record CACMTR010000005.1, on the reverse strand, counting down.
GGACAGCAGGTTTAAAAGGTCAGCTCAATATAGAGACAAAAGATAATGAGTGACATCTCTCCTCTTGCTTTAATTGGAAGCCCGCCGTCTCCCTATACAAGGAAAATGATTTCCTTGCTGAGGTTCAGACGAATACCTTACAGAGTTATCTGGGGAGACCCTCAAGATTTATTAATAAATGGCGATCTAAGTCATTTGAATATCGAACCTCCTAAGCCAAATTTGTTACCGACTTTTATAATTCCAGGTCAAAAAGGAGAATTAGAGGCTTTTACAGATTCAACACCTCTATTAAGACGTTTTGAAGGTGAATTCGACAAAAGGAAAAGTGTTCCTCAAGACCAATTTCTTAGTTTTATAAATTATGTTCTCGAAGATTTTGCTGACGAGTGGGCAACTAAGTATATGTTCCATTTTCGATGGCACTTTGATGAGGATATTGATAACGCTGGAACCCTTTTGCCTTTGAACCAAAAAGTGAATCTTGATGATGACTCTCTTGCATCGTTTAAAAAATACATCGCTGAAAGACAAGTAAGTAGATTAGGGGTAGTAGGTTCAAATGAAACAACAGCGAAAACAATCGAAAGAAGTTATAAAAGATTCCTTAATTTGTTGGAGAAACATTTTGCAAAGTTCCCTTTTCTTCTTGGAGAAAGACCTGCATCTTCAGACTTCTCGTTGTTTGGACAGTTAAGTCAGCTTATAGGATTTGATCCTACATCGAGAAGGATTGCTCATGAAATTTCACCAAGAACTGTTGCATGGGTCAGCTTGATGGAGGATTTGTCGGGACTTGAAGTCTCTGACGATGACTGGATGCAAAATGAATTACCAGAATCTGTTGAAAATATATTTAAAGAAATTGGTCGTGTTTATGTACCTGCATTGTTAGCAAATGAAATTGCGTTTAAAAAAGAGGAAAAAACTTGGGAAGTTCCCATTGACGATTCAAATTGGTCACAAAACACTTTTCCCTATCAGGTCAAATGTCTCAATTGGATAAATGATGAATTTCAAAAGCTAGATGGAGACGAAAAAACTAAAACATTGGATTTTCTAGAGAAAACAGGATGTAAAGAATTAATAAGGAATTAAAAATGAAAGAATTTCAAACGCTTAAAGGCGATATAACAAAAACTAGAATTTTTGAAGGTGAAATTGACTTAGACGTTATAGACGATGACGAAATTATTGTTAGAGTTGAAACCTTCTCTTTTACAGCGAACAACATAAGTTATGGTGTTGCTGGAGATACACTAGGATACTGGCAATTTTTTCCTGCCAAGGAAAATATCGACGACCAATGGGGTTGTATTCCGATGTGGGGATTTGCAAAAGTTATAAGCTCTAGACATAAAGAAATTCAAGAGAATGAAAGGTTATTTGGTTATTTTCCTCCATCAGATTATTTAAAACTTAAGCCCACAAAAATTACTGAGCAAAATTTTTTAGATGCAGTATCTCACAGGAAAGATTTACCAATTATTTATAATAATTATTTGAGGCTTGATGGTGAAATAGATTACGATCAATCAACTGACTCTACCAGAGCGCTTCTATTTCCTTTACATTTAACAGCGTATTGCTTATGCGACGCCTTAAAATGTGAAAACTATTTTGACAGTGATCAAGTAATTATCTTAAGTGCTTCAAGCAAAACAGCAATTGGTCTAGCACAGGGACTAAGTGAAGAAAATATATCGCCAAAAGTTTTAGGTCTTACATCTTCAGGAAATTTCGAGTTTGTAGAAAAGCTTGGTTGTTACGACGAAGTTTTATCTTATGATCAAATAGAAAATATAGACTTCAATAAATTCTCTGTAATGGTCGATATGGCTGGTAACTCATCAATTATGGAAAAGCTAAAAAATTCATTAGGTGATAATTTAAGAAAATGCTTAACCGTCGGGGCAACGCATTGGCAAAAAATTTCGTCATCGGAAGAAGTCGTTAACAATGCCCAAGATCCTCGCTTTGAGTTTTTTTTCGCCCCAGGACATGCTCAAAAAAGAGTTAGAGATTTAGGACAAGAATTATTTAATACTAGTTCAAACGAGTTTCTGAAAAGAAGGTCAGAAGATAGTAAAAAATGGATGGAAATTAGAGAGATTGATGGTTTTGATGAATTATCGAATACTTATAATGCGATGCTTGAAGGAAATGTTGACCCTAAGCTGGGGCTTATAATAAATTTGAATAAATGAGTTTCTTAAAAAAAATATTTCCCGATGATCCAACTTCTTACAATGGTAGTAATTTAGCTTTTTATGGCTTAATTTTATTTACTGGGATTTTAATTTGGAGAAGCTTAATACATTTCTTATATTGGGAATTCGGATTGCATGATATAGCCAATATCAAACCTATATTAGGCACTCCTGAACCAATGACGTTAATTTATTTATTTTTTTCTCTATGGGGTCTAGAACAAGTTATCAGAACTTTTCTAACAATATTAGTTCTATTTAAATATAAAGGCTTTATCCCTTTGATGCTGTTAATTAATATTTTTGAATGGGGAATGAGGGGGATATATCCGTTTACGGATTATTTTCCCTCTATTTCACCAGAATATACAGATGGAATAACGCCAGGCATTGAAGGGCTTCCATATATTTTATTTTTCTTGGTGATAATTTTTATGCTTTCGCTCAGGTCCAAAGAAATAAAATAAATTTGACGTTTTTAATTAAAATTTTTTTATGTTCACCTTAGGAGGTTTAATATGAATAGAGTTACAAAACATTTAGGTACAAAATTCCCAATAATACAAGCTCCTATGGGCTGGATTGCAAGAAGTCAGTTAGCTTCAGCTGTTTCCAACGCTGGAGGTCTTGGTGTGATAGAAACTTCATCGGGGGAAGTAGATGCATGCAAAGAGGAAATAAAAAAAATGTCTTCTTTGACAGATCAACCTTTTGGCGTGAATTTACCAATTTTATTTTTACAAGACGACTCTATTGTTGACTTCGTAGCAGAATGTGGAGTCAAATTTGTAACCACTTCAGCAGGTAGTCCAGCTAAATATATTGACCGTCTTAAATCGGCTGGATTGATTGTTTATCACGCAGTTCCTAGTTTGATAGGAGCATTAAAAGCTCAAGAAGCAGGAGTTGATGGGTTAGTAGTTGAGGGAACTGAGGGAGGAGGTTTTAAGAATCCAGAAGAAATTGGCCTTCATGTTTTAATTCAGGCAATAAGAAAAAAAATAGATTTGCCAATTATTGCTGCTGGCGGTATTGCAGATGGTATAGGAATGGCAGCAGCGTTTGCTTGTGGAGCAGAAGGTATTCAGATGGGAACTAGATTTGTATCTAGTAAAGAAAGTCCAGTTCATCAAAACTGGAAAGACGCAATTTTATCAGGAACTGAATCAGATACTTACGTACTAAACAAGTCTGGCTCTCCATGTCTGAGAGCAATAAAAACTGATTATTCTAAAGAGATTTATGAAAAAGGATCAATGGATATGAGTGTTTTTAAAGGAGTTCAAGATTTATATTTTGGTGGAGATTTAAACGCTGCTCCTGCATTGACAGGGCAATCTATGGGTCTAATTAATGAGGTTAAAAGCGTTGAGGAAATAATAAATTTAACAGTGCAAGAATTTAACCAAACCTTAGATTCGTTAAATCAGGCAAAAATTTGATCAACTTGGAGAAAGTATAGTTGAGTTAGCTTTTTTAAATTTTTTTGGATAATCAAGATTGTAGTGCAGGCCTCTGCTTTCTCTTCTTTTAATGGCACTTTTAATAATTAATTCCGAAACTAGAACAAGGTTTCTTAATTCTAAAAAATCTGAAGTAACTTCATAATTTTTATAAAATTCTTTCACTTCACTAGTTATTAATTTCATTTTATCTTTAGCTTTTTTAAGTCGATCATTGCTCCTGACTATGCCTACATAATTCCACATTAATCTCCTAGAAGCATCCCAGTTATGATTGATTAAAATATTTTCACCGGCTTTAATAACTTTTGAATTATCCCATTCGGGTACCGAACTTCTATCGAGATTAAAATTAATTTTTATGTCGTTTGCAGCTGCTTTTGCAAAAACTATACATTCAAGCAAGGAATTACTAGCCATTCGATTAGCTCCATGAAGTCCTGTGCAAGAGGTTTCTCCGATGGCATATAAATTACTTATATCGGTGCGTCCATCTAGATCTGTTACTATGCCTCCGCAAGTATAATGAGCAGCAGGAACAACAGGAATAGGACTTTTTGTGATGTCAAAACCAAATTCTAAACATTTTTTAAAAATACTAGGAAATGATTTTTTTATTCCTTTAGGAGGCCTGTGAGATATGTCAAGAAACACATTATCTGTTCCGCTCACTTTCATTTCATTATCAATAGACCTAGCAACAATATCTCTTGAAGCTAGATCACCTTTGGAATTGTATTTTTTCATGAAAGGGACACCTGAGAGAGTTTTTAAGATGGCTCCTTCACCTCTAAGAGCCTCACTTATTAAAAATGATTTTGCCTCCGGATGAAAAAGGCAGGTTGGATGGAATTGATTGAATTCCATGTTTTCTAGTCGACAACCTGCTCTCCAAGCCAATGCATATCCGTCACCACTGGCTCCGTCAGGATTACTTGTGTATAAATAAGCTTTGCTAGCTCCTCCAGTTGCAAGAATAACTGCACCAGCTGAAATAGTTAATACTTTTTCTTTGTTCTTATTAAAGACATAAGCTCCAAAGCATTTCTTATTTTTTATTATGAGATCAACAGCTAAATGATTTTCTAAAATTTTTATGTTTTTATTTCTTAAGACTTTAGCTGCTAAAGAGTCGGACACTTCCCGACCAGTTGCATCATCTGCATGAACAACTCTTCTGAATGAATGACCTCCTTCCTGAGTTAAATGAAGATCAGAATTTTTCTTATTCTTTGTGAATACAACTCCACAGTCCTCAAGCCAACTTATTGCTTCCCTCCCATTCTCTATACAAAATTCAACAGCCTCTCTATTACATAATCCATCTCCAACTTTAAGAGTATCTTCAATATGACTTTTGGTAGAGTCTTCTTTTGCTAAAACAGCTGCGATACCTCCTTGTGCATACCAAGTAGAACTATCAATGATTTGATTTTTTGAAATCATCGCAACTTTGAATCTATCAGAGAGCTCTATGGCTGCAGTTAATCCTGCTGCACCACTTCCTATGATCAGAATGTCTGTTTTAATAATCAATTTAAATAAATATTCTTATGAGCAATGCAGTCAAAAAGACCACGGCAATTAGAATTAAAAAATACTTGAAAAAATTCCAATATTTTCTTGAAGTCCAATCGATTCTATTTGATCTATTTCTTTGTTTAGCTGAGGCTCTCATAGGAGCAATTAAAAAAAATACCGTCAAGGAAATGACAATAATCAGAGAAAAAATTATTAAATTTAAATCCACTAACGACTTCTAAGTTTCGCAAGTAGTCTTAACATTTCTAGATATAACCAGATTAAAGTTACCATTAAAGAGAAAGCTCCAAACCATTCCATATACTTTGGAGCATTTTGTTCAGAACCTTGTTCAATAAAATCAAAATCTAGCACAAGATTTAAAGCAGCAATTGCTACAACAAAAAGACTAAAACCAATTCCAAACAGACCATTTGAATGAATAAAACCGATACTAGAACCAAACATATTCATCACTATGCTCACCATATATAGAAGTCCAATTCCCATTGTTGCTGAGACAATCATCAATCTAAAGTTTTCAGTTGGTTTAATTATTCCAGTTTTATAAAGCACTAAAAGAGAAGCAAGTGTTCCTAGAGTAAGTCCAACTGCTTGAATAACGATTCCCTGATACTGAGATTCAAAAATTGCTGAAATTGCTCCTAAGAATAGTCCTTGAGCAAGAGCATAAGCTGGTGCTGTGATTCCGGCCCAAGACTTTTTAAATATAGTTGCTAAAGCAAGAATAAAACCAAGGACAGCTCCACCTATTGCCAAAGGCATTACACTTGAAGGATCTTCTGAGACGAAAAATAGATTCCAAGTCCATGAAGCGGTTAAAGTAACTAAGATTAACAAGATACCTGTTTTATTTACTGTCCCTTGAAGGGTCATGAAGTTTTTTCCTATCGAATCTGAAGGATTAAAATTTGAAAAAGTTGCATCGTTTAGAGCTGGATTGCCGGAACGACCAAACATTTGTAGAGCGTTGTGTTTTGACATATTAATAAGTTAATAAAATAGAATATTTTCTAGTATTATTTATACCATGTCTGCTCTTACTAATGCTTATATTTTTTTGATATTAGCCATAGTTGCAGAAGTAATAGGAACGCTTTACCTTCGAGAAACAGAGGGATTTACTAAAATTATTCCATCTTTAATCACTGCAATATCATATGCAGCAAGTTTCTATTGGCTCTCATTTACTTTAGACGAAATTCCAATAGGAGTAGCTTATGCAACATGGTCAGGCGTAGGAATATTTTTAATTACCTGTCTAGCTGCAATAAAGTATTTCCAATTTCCTAATCTGTTAACTTCTATTGGAATGGGATTTGTAATTGTAGGAGTTGTTCTAATTAATCTGTTCAGTACTGATTATTAAGGAATTAACCATTCCATAGCAACATTATTATTTATCCAAGAAAATTTGCTTCTCCTATGTCCAATATTTTTCAGAAATAAAAATTCTATTTCATCATATTCAAAGATAATTAAACCAAAATTTTCATATCCTTGTTCAACATCGATTTCTGATTTAACTAAATCATATTCAGAAGGATCTGATATGACTTGGCCTGGAGATCCTTTAACTGAATAACAAAGTTTAGACATATCTCTTGAACTTTCCCAAGCTTGTAAAGTTCTTTCATCTTTTTTATGTAAGTTAACTTTACCTTTTATTCTAAGTTGTACTTTTATTTCAGGATCATAAGCATGAACATATGCAACAACGTTGTTATTAACAGAACTAATTTTATTTGACCTCAAATCCGTATGGAATCTAAGAAATCTTTTCTCTTTATTAAATTCCCTTAATACAACCGTTCTTGGAGAATCAGAGATACATAGAGTAGGCGAATGAAAAATAGACTTTGAGTTGGTAACAGCATCTAATAACAAATCTTCTGTATATTTCAAAGAAAGTTCTAAGGAATTATAAAAATCTAGGTCTGAATTCATATATTATTTCTTATTAAACAATTAATTATGGATGTTTCATACATTTTAGACGAATTAAATCCAATACAAAGAGAGGCGGTTACCGATGAGTCGTCTTATTCTCTAATTTTAGCCGGAGCTGGTTCAGGCAAAACTAAAGTTATTACTCATAAAGTTGCATGGTTGTCATCAGTAAAAGGAATAAATCCAATGTCTCTTTTAACTGTAACTTTTACCAACAAAGCAGCCAAAGAAATGCGAGGAAGAATAGAAAATATTCTTGAAGAAAATTTGAATCAAATGTGGTGTGGAACATTTCATGGGATCTTCCACAAGATGTTGAAGATCCACTGGCAAGATGCAAATTTAATAAAGGACTTCTCTGTAATTGACAGCGAAGATCAAATAAGAGTTTTAAAAAGAGTTATACAAAGAATGAACTTAGATTTAGAAACATGGCAGCCTAGGGATACTCAATGGTTTATTAATAAACAAAAAGATGAAGGTA
>CACMTR010000004.1 GCA_902616715.1 uncultured SAR86 cluster bacterium | reverse complement strand
CTTTTCCAAGAGATTTTAAAGAATGTTCCGCATTTGAAACTTCTCCTATAGTTGCTCTACAAGAAGTTAAAACTTTTCTAAATTCTCCACTCTTAAGCCTTAATGATGCATAGCCTCCTATATGTCTTGTTGTAATTCGGCCAGAATTATTTCTTCCGCCAGAATTTAGTTTTGGCTCAGTTAAAGGTTGATATGATCTACCTTTAAATAATTGAGGATTTGAAGATACGCTTCTAAATCTTCTTCCTGGGGAGGTTGGTTTTGCCTTAGTAATTGCCATTATTTAATCTTGAGTAATTTCTATTCGGTCACCCTCTTTTAGAGCAACATATGCTTTTTTCCAATTTGGTTTTTTTGATATCTTTCCTCTTGCCGTCATGCTTCTTTTAATTTTTCCTTTTACATTGATGATATTTACTTTATTTACAGTCACCTTATATTCATTTTCAACCGCATTTTTTACCTCTATTTTTGAAGCTTTTGGATTTACTTTAAAAACATAAGCATTTGCAAATTGGCCTACTAATGAAGCTTTCTCAGTCATATGACCTGAATAAATAACTTGGTTAGTTAAGATTTCATTCATGAGTAAAGCTCCTCTAACTCCTTAAAACAATCTTCATTTATTAAAATTGCTTCGTGCTTTAGGAGAGATATTGGGTTTAAAGACTTGATTTCAGTGACTTCGATGTTAGGTATATTTCTGCTGGCTAAAATTAGATTTTCATTTAATTCTTTAAATATCAATAAACCTTTTTCAAAATCTATTTTTTTTAAAAGGCTTACCATCTCTTTAGTTTTTGTGGTTCCAACTTCAATCCCCTGAGAGATAGATATTTTGTTGTTCTTAGCTAAACTTGAAAGAATTGATTTCATTGCAACTTTATACATTTTTTTGTTTATTTTCTTTGGATTCGAAGATTTTGATCTGGCTGCAAAAGTTACTCCACCTCCTCTCCAAATTGGGCTTCTTGATGTTCCTGCTCTTGCTCTTCCAGTTCCCTTTTGTCTCCATGGTTTTTTTCCACCGCCACTGACTTGAGACCTATTCTTTTGTGCCTTGGTTCCTTGATGCCCATTGTCAATATAAGAATTAATAAGCTGATTGATTAAATTATCATTCACTTCTTGATTGAATAAAGAATCAGGAACTTCAAGACTTTTACTTTTAGAATTAACTATTGGAAGTTCCATGATTATTTTTTAATTGCGGGTTTAATTAGAATTGTTGAACCTGAAGGACCAGGGATTGATCCTTTTACTAAAATTAATTTATTTTCGCCATCAATCTTAACAATTTTGAGATTTTGGATAGTTTTATTTACGTTGCCCATATGACCAGACATTTTTTTTCCTTTCCAAACTCTTCCTGGAGTTTGGCATTGTCCTATAGAACCAGGTTTTCTATGTGCTAAAGAATTACCATGTGTTGCATCCTGAGTAGCAAAATTCCATCTTTTTACTGTTCCCGCGAAGCCTTTACCTTTTGATACTCCAGAAATGTCTACGAATTGACCCTCCTCAAAAATATCTACAGAAAATTCCTTACCAATTTCAATCTCAGCTAATTTTTCTTCTGTGATTCTAAATTCATGGACCTTATTTTTTATTGAAAGGTTATTTTTAGTAAAATGGCCTTTATAAGATTTAGATGTATTTTTTTCCTTTTTGTCTAAAGAAGAAAGTTGAATTGCAGAGTAACCATCGTTTTCACTATTTTTAATTTGGGAAACAAAATTTGAATCGACTTTTAAAACACTAACAGGAATGGATTCCCCACTTTCATGGAAAATTCTTGTCATTCCCTCTTTCGTTGCAATTAAACCAACCACTTTAAATAACCTGCTATTTAGTTAATTCGTCTAAAGATATTTGGACATCAACTCCCGCTGATAGATCCAATTTCATCAAAGCATCAACAGTTTTTTCTGTTGGCTTGATGATATCCATAATTCTTTTATAAGTTCTAATTTCGTATTGATCCCTAGCATCCTTATCTTTATGCGGTGAAATAAGAATAGTAGTTAATCTTTTCCTTACAGGCATTGGAATCGGTCCTTTGATAATAGCTCCTGTCCTTTTGACAGTTTCAACTATCTCTTTAGCCGATTTATCAATCAGTTTGTTGTCAAAGGCTTTAAGCCTTATTCTGATATTTTGGTTTTGCAAAATATACCCCTAAAAAAATACAAAATTGTTAAAGAACTCAGCTTCTAAATTACTAAGATAAAAGCACAAAGAGCCGCAATTCTATTGGTGCAGAAGAGATGTGTCAACAAATAAAATCTTTAAGATTTATTGATAATTGCGTCAGCTACGTTAGTTGGAACTTCTGAATATTTTAAGGGTTCCATAGTGAATGTTGCACGACCTTGAGTAGCAGATCTGAGATCTGTTGCGTAGCCAAACATTTCTGCTAAAGGGACCTCGCCATCTAGAACTTTTCCAGCATGTACATCGGTCATGCCATTTACAATCCCTCTCCTTCTATTCAAATCTCCCACGACGTCTCCCATATATTCCTCAGGGGTTACAACTTCTAATTTCATGATTGGTTCTAGTAAAGCTGGTTTGGCTCTGAGCGCACCATCTTTTAAAGCCATCGATGAGGCTACTTTAAAAGCTATTTCGCTAGAATCTACATCATGAAAGGAGCCATCATAAACTGTTACTTTCACATCAATGAGTGGGTAGCCAGCAATTACTCCCGATTGCATTTGTTCTTTTGCTCCTTTTTCAACTGCTGGAATAAACTCTCGTGGAATAGTTCCACCGACTATTTTGTTAATAAACTGAAAAACTTCTTTTTCATCTTCCTTATCAGACTCAGCCAAAGGCTCTATTTTAAGCCACACATGACCATACTGACCTTTACCTCCAGATTGCCTTACAAATTTTCCTTCAGATTCAACGCTTTCACGGATAGACTCTCTATAAGCAACTTGAGGTTTGCCAATATTTGCTTCAACATCAAACTCTCTCTTCATTCTGTCAACTAAGACTTCCAAATGAAGTTCTCCCATACCTGATATGATCGTTTGCCCAGATTCTTCGTCAGTGTTAACTCTAAAAGATGGGTCCTCTTGAGCAAGCCTTCCAAGAGATATTCCCATTTTTTCTTGGTCAGACTTTGTTTTTGGCTCTACAGCAACAGAAATTACTGGTTCGGGGAAAGTCATTTTTTCTAAAATGATTGTCTTTTTTAAATCGCAAAGAGTGTCTCCAGTCGTAACGTCTTTTAATCCGATTATGGCTGCAATATCGCCTGCCCTTACTTCAGAAATTTCTTCTCTGTTATTAGCATGCATTTGAAGCATCCTTCCAACTCTTTCTTTAGAACTTTTTGAAGACGCAAATACTGAGTCACCTTGTTTTAGAACTCCAGAATAAACTCTTATAAAAGTTAATGTTCCAACAAAAGGATCAGTAGCTATTTTAAAAGCTAAAGCAGAAAAAGGTTCATCATCATCAGAATTTCTAGATTCTAGTGTTTCTCCATCTTCAAGAACGCCTTGGATAGCTTCAACTTCAGTCGGCGATGGTAAGTATTGAATAACTGCGTCTAACATAGGTTGAACGCCTTTATTTTTAAATGCCGAACCACAGATACAAACTACAATTTCATTGGAAAGAGTTCTTTCTCTTAGGCCTTGATGAATGTCTTCTTCTGACAAATCACCATCGTTTAAATATTTCTCCATCAGCTCTTCATTTGCTTCAGCAGCTGATTCCAACATTTCTTCTCTAAGTTGATTTGCCTTTTCTAGAAGATTGTCTGGTATATCCTCTTCCTTGTAAGAAGTTCCTTTATCGTCGCCATCCCAATAAAGTGCTTTCATTTTTATTAGATCCACTATTCCAGCAAAATCATCCTCTGCTCCAATTGGAATCTGTATTACAACTGGAGAAGCGCCTAATCTGTTTTTTATTTGATCAACCACTCTTTCAAAGTCAGCTCCAGCTCTGTCCATCTTGTTTACAAAACAGATTCTTGGAACCTTATAGCGATTAGCCTGGCGCCACACAGTTTCTGACTGGGGTTCTACTCCAGAACTACCGCAAAATACAACTACTGCTCCATCTAGAACTCTTAAAGACCTTTCAACTTCAATGGTGAAGTCAACGTGACCAGGTGTGTCAATAATGTTGATTCTATGTTCTTGAAAGTTTTTTCTCATACCCTTCCAAAAACAAGTAGTAGCCGCAGAAGTAATTGTAATACCTCTTTCTTGCTCCTGTTCCATCCAATCCATCGTTGCAGCACCGTCGTGGACTTCCCCAATCTTATGAGAAATACCTGTGTAAAAGAGCACTCTTTCTGTAGTAGTAGTTTTACCCGCATCCACATGAGCACAGATACCGATATTACGATAAAGACTTAATGGGAAGTTTCGTTCAGACATTTAAAATCTAAAATGAGAAAAAGCTTTGTTTGCCTCAGCCATTTTGTGGGTATCTTGTCTTTTCTTGACAGCTTCGCCCTTGCCTTCTGAAGCATCAAGAAGCTCGTTAGCTAATTTAGTGGACATATTTTTTTCAGATCTATTTTTTGCGCTATTGACAAGCCATCTCATAGCTAAAGCCATTTTTCTGGATGTTTTGACTTCAAGTGGAACTTGGTAAGTTGCTCCACCAACTCTTCTCGATTTAACTTCAACTTGTGGGCCAACTTGGTCAAGAGCTTCTTCAAAAATTTCAAGGGGATCCCTTTTAGCTCTATTAGATATTTCGTCTAATGCTGAATATATTATTTTTTCGGCAGTACTTTTTTTTCCTCTTTCCATTAAGTTATTTATGAATTTAGAAAGCTTTAAATTACCGTATTTAGGATCTGGTAAAATTTCTCTCTTGGGAATTGGTCCTTTTCTAGGCATTACTTAGGTTTTTTAGATCCATATTTGGATCTTCTTTGTTTTCTATCTTCTACTCCAGTAGTATCTAGAGTTCCCCTAACAGTGTGATATCTCACACCAGGAAGATCTTTTACTCTTCCGCCTCGCAAAAGTACTACAGAGTGTTCTTGTAAGTTGTGCCCTTCTCCTCCAATATATGAAATTACTTCGTACCCTGAGGTAAGTCTTACTTTGCAGACCTTTCTTAATGCAGAGTTAGGCTTTTTAGGCGTAGTGGTATAAACCCTAGTACAGACTCCTCTTCTTTGAGGAGACCCTCCCAGAGCAGGGACATCGCTTTTAGCCCTTTTTATTTTTCTAGGTTTTTTAATTAATTGATTTACAGTAGCCATAAAAATGTTGCGATTTTAATGATGCTTTTAAGTTTGGTCAATGAAATTAATAATTATTCTGAAAGCTCTTCGTCAGAATTCATTGCATCGAGAATTTCTGATTCTAATTCAGCAACATCTAACTCCTCTTTTTTATCAGAATTGTAGCCAGTACCTGAGGGAACAAGCCTTCCAATTACTACGTTTTCTTTTAAACCTCGAAGTTTATCGACTTTTCCTGTAACAGCAGCCTCTGTGAGAACTCTTGTAGTTTCTTGGAAAGACGCCGCTGAAATAAATGATTCAGTTGCTAGTGAAGCTTTAGTAATGCCAAGTAATAACCTATTAAACTGGGCAGGAACGCTGCCTTCTGCTACAAGTTTTTTGTTAATGTTTACAACTTCAGAAAACTCGACTTGATCTCCGATAATGAAATCAGAATCTCCAGATTCTGTAATCTCAGCCTTTCTCAGCATTTGTCTGAGAATACATTCAATATGTTTATCACTAATTTCAACTCCTTGAAGTCTATAAACGTCCTGTATTTCATTAACTACATATTCAGTCAATTCGGTAACTCCTTTAAGAGCCAGAATGTCATGAGGACTCAATGACCCCTCACTGATAACATCGCCTTTGTTAACGGTTTCACCTTCAAAAACGTTAATGCTTCTAGTTTTTGGAATCAGTGTCTCGCTGACAACTTCCTCTCCAGAATCTTTCCCAGTGATTATTAATCTTCTTTTACCTTTGGTTTCTTTACCCCAGGAAACGACTCCACTTAATTCTGCAAGAATTGCTACTTCTTTTGGTTTTCTTGCCTCAAAAAGGTCAGCTACTCTTGGCAGTCCACCTGTAATATCTCTTGTCTTTGAAGATTCTTTAGGTATTCTCGCCAAAACATCTCCAACATTAATTGTTTGAGCGTCTGATACATTTACCAAAGATTTTTGTTCAAGAACATAATTAGCTGGTCTTTTACCGTTTGGCAGAATTACTTCATTTCCTTTTGAATCGACTATAGATATTGTAGGCGTAAGGTCTTTACCTGCTGATGTTCTTTCGGCAGCGTCTAAAACTTCCATACTACTTAAACCAGTCAATTCGTCTTGAACAACTCTGACAGAAATTCCATTTTCCATATCAATCAATTTAGATTTCCCTTTAACTTCTGAAATAATCGGATGATTGAGAGGATCCCATCTAGCTAAAATTTCTCCAGCTTTAACTTTTGCCCCATCTTTAACATTTACTGTCGCTCCGTAAGGAAGTTTATATCTCTCTTTTTCAAAATCATTTTCATCTAACAAAAGGATTTCAGCTGATCTAGAAATACATACTTGATTTTTGTCTTTATTAGTCACAGAACTTATGTTTTTATACTTCACAACACCATCAAATTTAACCTCAATCTTGTCATTTTCTGATGATCTTGAAGCTGCACCACCGATGTGGAAGGTTCTCATAGTCAACTGAGTACCAGGTTCTCCAATAGATTGAGCCGCAACTATACCTACAGCTTCACCTGGATCTACTAAATTACCTCTCCCTAAATCTCTTCCATAACATTTAGAACAGATACCGAAACTTGTTTCACAAGTAATAGCTGATCTTACAAAAGCATAATTTATATTATGATTTTCTATCTTTTCAGCTAATTCCTCGTCTATTAAAGTTCCTTTTTCAATTTTTAACTCTCCGTCTTTTGATTCAATGTCTGCAGCCAAAACTCTTCCTAGAATTCTTTCACTAAGTGACTGGACAACTTCTCCACCATCAATGATTGTTCTAAGCTCAAGACCATCTTCTGTTCCACAATCATATTCTCTTATAACAAGGTCTTGTGCAACATCGACAAGTCTTCTTGTTAAATAACCTGAATTTGCTGTTTTTAAAGCGGTATCAGCTAAACCCTTTCTCGCTCCATGGGTTGACGTAAAGTACTGGAGAACTGTTAAGCCCTCTCTAAAATTTGCTGTGATTGGAGTTTCTATAATAGACCCGTCAGGTTTAGCCATTAAGCCCCTCATTCCTGCTAACTGTCTGACTTGGGCTGGTGAGCTTCTTGCTCCAGAATCCAAATACATAAATACTGAATTAAACGAATCTTCATCTACTTCATCACCTTCAGAATTGACAACTTTATCTTTAGAAATAGTTTCCATAAGTGAGCTAGCAACTGCTTCGTTTGCCCTAGACCAAATATCGATAACTTTATTATATTTTTCTCCTTGAGTTACTAAACCAGAAGAATATTGAGCTTCAATTTCTTTTACTTCGTTTTGGGCCTGAGAAATAATTGATTCTTTATTATCTGGAATTACACAATCCTCTACACAAATTGAAGAACCTGAAATAGTAGAATAATCATATCCTAGATTTTTAATCTTATCTGAAAAAATCACTGTTGCTTTCAAACCAGAATATCTATAGGAAGTGTTTATCAAATCAGAGATAGCTTTGCTATTCAGTGGCTTGTTAACTTTTTCGAAAGGAATTTCTTTTGGAACTACTCCCCAAAGAATTGTTCGGCCGACTGTGGTTTCGACAAGCTCATTTGATCCGTCTAGATTGGAGATTCTACATTTAATGATTGCTTGTAAATCAACTTGTTTAGAGTCATACGCCCTTTTTACCTCATCGACATCTGCAAAAACCGATCCTTCGCCAAGAGCGTTTAGCTTGGATTTTGTCATGTAATAAATTCCTAGCACTACATCTTGTGAAGGGTCAATAATTGGCCTTCCATTTGAAGGAGACAAAATGTTGTTGCTAGCCATCATTAAAGCTCTACATTCAAGTTGAGACTCTAATGTCAAAGGAACATGAACAGCCATTTGATCGCCATCAAAATCTGCGTTATAAGCCTTACATACTAGAGGGTGCAACTGAATAGCCTTTCCTTCGATTAAGATAGGCTCGAATGCTTGGATCCCTAATCTATGAAGTGTGGGAGCTCTATTTAAAAGAATTGGGTGCTCTCTTATAACTTCAGCCAATATATCCCATACTACAGGCTCTTCACGTTCAACCATTCGTTTAGCGCCTTTGATAGTTGTAGCTAATTCCATATTTTGAAGTCTTCCAAAAACAAAAGGCTTAAATAGTTCTAAAGCCATTTTTTTTGGTAGCCCACACTGATGAAGTTTAAGAGTGGGTCCTACAACTATTACTGATCTACCAGAGTAATCGACTCTTTTTCCAAGAAGGTTTTGTCTAAACCTTCCCTGCTTACCTTTAATCATATCTGACAAAGATTTAAGAGGTCTTTTATTTGAACCAGTAATTGCTCTGCCTCTTCTTCCGTTATCAAGTAATGCATCGACGGATTCTTGAAGCATTCTTTTTTCGTTTCTAACTATGATTTCAGGCGCACTTAATTCAAGCAATCTTTTGAGTCTATTGTTTCGATTAATAACTCTTCTGTATAAGTCATTAAGGTCTGAAGTAGCAAACCTTCCTCCTTCAAGAGGAACTAACGGTCTTAAGTCAGGAGGTAAAACTGGAAGGACATCAAGGATCATCCATTCCGGTTTATTACTTGATGAAAGAAAACCCTTCAAAATTTTAAGACGTTTTGATAATTTTTTTATTTTAGCTTCACTATTAGTGCCCTCAATCTGAGACAAAACTTCAGAAATTTCTTCTTCTAAATTCATTTCAGAAAGAAGTATTTTTACGGATTCTGCTCCCATTCCGGCAGAAAACTCCTCTCCGTAATTTTCTAGAGCCTCAAAATATTCTTCTTCATCCAAAATTTGACCCTTTTCAAGATCTGTCATTCCAGGATCTGTAACAACAAAAGACTCAAAATACAAAATTCTTTCAATTTCTCTCAAAGTCATATCCAATAAAAGAGAAATTCTTGAAGGTAAAGATTTTAAAAACCAAATATGCGCCACTGGAGCAGCCAATTCGATATGACCCATTCTTTCTCTTCTTACTTTTGCAAGTGTGACTTCTACCCCACATTTTTCACAAACAACGCCTCTGTGCTTCATACGTTTGTATTTTCCACAAATACATTCATAGTCCTTAACAGGGCCAAAAATCTTCGCACAAAAAAGACCATCTCTTTCTGGTTTGAAAGTTCTATAGTTAATAGTTTCAGGTTTTTTTACTTCACCAAAAGACCAGGATCTAATTTGTTGAGAGGAAGCTAATCCAGCTTTGATGGAATTAAAACTTTCTGTCTGGTCTTGATTAAATAATTTCAATAAATCTTTCATAAATTACTCTGCCTCTTCAAAATCTATATCTATCCCTAAGGATCTAATCTCTTTAGTAAGAACATTATAGGACTCTGGAATACCTGCTTCCATTTCGTGGTTACCATCAACTATATTTTTATAAACCTTTGTTCTTCCTGCGACGTCATCTGATTTGACTGTGAGCATTTCTTGTAAAGTATGAGCTGCGCCGTATGCCTCTAGAGCCCAGACTTCCATTTCACCTAGTCTTTGACCTCCAAATTGAGCTTTTCCTCCAAGCGGTTGCTGAGTTACCAAACTATAAGATCCTGTAGATCTAGCATGCATTTTATCTTCAATTAAATGATTTAGTTTAAGCATGTACATGTAGCCTATAGTGACAGGCCTTTCAAAAGCATCTCCAGTTCTTCCATCATATAGAGTTGTTTGGCCTGAAGTGGGAAGTCCAGCAAGTTCCAACATAGATTTAATTTCGGACTCAGATGCACCATCAAAAACTGGTGTAGCCATTGGCACTCCTGTTTTTAAATTATTACATAACTCTTTAAATTCTTTTTCGTTAAGCTTACTTATATCTTCATCTTTTCCTGTAGAAGAATAAACTTTATCGACAAAATTTCTTGCTTCTTTACTTGTTGCTGTATCAATAAGCTCACCAATTTTCTTTCCTAATTCTTTTGAGGCCCAGCCAAGATGAGTTTCCATAAGCTGACCAACATTCATTCTTGAGGGAACTCCTAATGGATTAAGGACGATATCAACCGGTTCTCCATTTTCATCATATGGCATATCTTCAACAGGCATAATAACTGATATGACTCCCTTATTACCGTGTCTTCCGGCTAGTTTGTCTCCGGGCTGGATTCTTCTTTTTACAGCTAAATAAACTTTAATGACTTGTTGAACTCCAGGTGGCAAGTCGTCTCCTGAGACTATTTTTTTCTTCTTGTCTTCGAATTTTTTCTTTAAGTCATCTTCATAACTCTTTAACTTATCTTTTGCTTCTTTTATATCATCATTAATAGACTCATCTTTCATCCTTAATTTAAACCATTCAGAAGGAGGGAGATCTGCTAAAAATTCTTCTGTTACTTTATCGCCTTTTTTTAAACCTTTAGCGCTAATGATTTCTTTACCAACTATCGAGGATTTGAGGGAGTTTAGAGTAGCAAAAGACACAATAGATAGTTCTTGATCTATATCTTTTTGAATTTCAGACAACGAAATAGATTCTATTACTTGGGCTCTTGAATTTTTTTCTAAGCCTTCTCTGGTGAAGACTTTTACATCAATGACTGTTCCATCCTGTCCTGATTTAACTCTCAAAGATGTATCTTTTACATCTGAAGCTTTTTCTCCAAAGATTGCTCTAAGTAATTTTTCTTCAGGAGATAATTGAGTCTCGCCTTTTGGAGTTACTTTTCCTACCAAAATGTCACCGGCATTTACTTCAGCCCCAATATGTACTATCCCACATTCATCTAATTTTGATAAAGCTGAATCACCAACATTTGGAATATCAGCGGTGATTTCATCTGGTCCTAATTTAGTGTCTCTAGCAGTACAAGTTTCTTCAACAATATGAACACTAGTTAATTTATCTTCTTGAACAAGTTTATCGGAAATTAATATTGAGTCTTCATAGTTGTAACCATGCCAGGGCATGAAAGCAATTTTGATATTTTGCCCAAGCGCTAATTCGCCTAAATCTATAGAAGAACCATCTGCGAGAATATCTCCTTTAGAGACTTTGTCTCCTTCCGATACAATCGGCTTCTGGTTAATGCAAGTATTTTGATTTGATCTAGTGTATTTAACAAGATTATAAATATCTACTGCTGATCCCGTTCCAGATATATCTTTGAGATTTTTTCTGACTACGATTCTTCCAGAATCAACTTTTTCAATGACACCGGCATTTCTTGCAATAACACAATCTCCGGAGTTTCTTGCAACAATTCTTTCCATGCCTGTACCGACCAATGGTGTTTCGGTAGACAATGTAGGTACGGCTTGTCTCATCATGTTTGAGCCCATCAATGCCCTGTTCGCATCATCGTGCTCTAGAAAAGGAATTAAGGCAGCTGCAATAGATACTACTTGTTGAGGTGAAACATCCATGAGGTCAACTCGATCCGGAGTCACTAATTCAAATTCATTCCTATACCTTACTGGCACTAATTCTTCTAAAAATTTATTATTTTTGTCTAGTTTTGCGCTAGCCTGAGCAATGACAAATTCTCCTTCTTCAATGGCAGAAATGTACTTAATATTCTCTGTAACCTTGCCGTTAACTATTTCTCTATAGGGAGTCTCTATAAAACCATAATCATTAACTCTTGCATATACTGATAAAGAATTGATTAAACCAATATTAGGTCCTTCTGGAGTCTCAATTGGACAGACTCTTCCATAGTGAGTTGGATGGACGTCTCTAACTTCGAAACCAGCTCTTTCCCTGGTAAGTCCCCCAGGGCCTAATGCTGAAACTCTTCTTTTGTGTGTCACCTCGGATAGAGGATTGTTTTGATCCATGAACTGAGAAAGTTGACTGGAGCCAAAAAATTCATTGATTGCTGCAGTAACTGGTTTTGCATTTATAAGATCAGCTGGACCAAATCCTTCTGCTTCTGCTACATTTAATCTTTCTCTAACTGCTCTTTCAACTCTTAACAAACCAACTCTAACTTGATTAGAAACCATTTCTCCGACTGATCTTATTCTTCGATTTCCTAGATGATCTATGTCGTCACAATTTTGTTTACCATTTCTAATATCTACTAGAGTTTTCATCACTTCCAAAATATCTTCTTTTGACAATACTCCTTCTCCTAGAAGGTCATCTTTCCCAAGCCTTTTATTAAATTTCATTCGACCGACATCTGAAAGATCATACTTGTCTGGATTGAAAAACAAATTTTCAAATAATAGCGTTGCTGCTTCTTTAGTAGGTGGCTCGCCTGGGCGCATCATTCTGTAGATCTCAGCTAAAGCTTCTAAGTTAGTCGCCGAAGTATCCGCCCTGAGTGTCTCAGAGACATAAGGTCCCGATTCAAGCTCATTAATATAGAGAGTATTGAGCTGCTTGATTTTTTGATCTTCTAATTTTTCTAAGACATCTGTATCTACTAGTGTATTACAAGAAAAAATGATCTCACCTGTTGATTCGTCAATAATATCATCTGCCAACGTAAGACCGATCAAAGCCTCTTTAGGTAAATCAAGGGTTTTAATCTTATTTGATTCAATAAGTCTGATATGCCTCGCGGTTATTCTTTTCCCCGCTTCTATAATTACGCTTTTGTCTTTGGCAACTATATCAACTGGAGCAAGTCTACCCACTAACTTTTGAGAGTTAAGTGCAAGACTGTATAAACCTTTTTTGTTAAGAGTGTAAGTTTCTTGTTCATAGAAAATATCTAGAATTTCTTTCGGAGTCATTCCCAAACTTTTCAGAAGAATAGAAGCATATAATTTTCTTCTTCTATCAATTCTTATGTAAATTAAATCTTTGTGATCAAATTCGAAATCCAGCCAAGAGCCTCTATAGGGAATTACTCTAGAAGAGTACAGCAATTTTCCAGAAGAATGAGTTTTTCCCTTGTCGTGGTCGAAGATTAGTCCCGGTGATCTATGCAATTGAGAAACAACTACTCTTTCAGTTCCATTGATAACAAAAGTGCCATGCTCAGTCATCAAGGGCATAGTGCCCATATAAACTTTTTCATCTCTTGCACTTTTTAGGTTCTCTTCTCCAGTAGTTTTGTCGATAAAAGTTATTCGACACCAGATATGTAATGGCGCCTCATAGGTTCTGCCTCTTGGCAAACATTCGAATACATCGAATTCGGGCTCACCAAGTTCGTATCTCAAATAATCTATCTTTGCGTTTCCTGAAACACTAACGATAGGGAAAATAGATTTGAATACATTTTCTAAACCCTGCTCCTTTCTATTTTCAGGCGAAACTTCCTCTTGTAAAAAATGTTTATAAGAATCGGTTTGAATTTCAAGAATGTCAGGTAAAGACATCACACTTGAAATTTTCTCAAAACTTTTTCTTATTCTTTTCTTTTCTGCAAATGAATAGTTATTTGTCATAAATAATTTAATTATTTAAGTTCTACCGTAGCTCCAGCCTCTTCTAATTGAGATTTGGCTGTTTCTGCTTCTTCCTTATTAGCTCCTTCTTTAACAGATGCTGGTGCGCCATCAACAATGGCTTTGGCTTCTTTTAAGCCTAAGCCTGTAATTGTTCGTACAGCTTTGATTACATCTATTTTCTTATCTCCAACGTCAGCTATGAAAATTTCAAATTCGCTTTTTTCTTCAGCAGCTTCAGCTCCAGAGTCTGCTGCTGCAGGTGCTGCAGCTGCGACTGGTGCAGCGGCCGATACACCAAATTTGTCTTCCATCATCTTGACTAAGTCGACGACATCCATGACGCTCATTTCTGAAATTGCGTCCAAAATTTCTTCTTTAGTTAAAGCCATTATTAACTCCTATATAATAAATCAAACTCAATTTTTAGAATCCCCATAAGCACTCAAAGTTCTTACCATAGAAGAAGGTATTTCCCTTGATATTAAAGCTAAATTAGTAATCGGCGCTTTCATGAGTCCCAATAGCATAGATATAGCTTCATCTTTGGTAGGTAATGAAGCAATACTATTCAACTGATCTGCGGTGAGCAATCCTTCGCCAATGGAAAGTCCTTTTACTTCAAAAGATTCTTCTTCCTTAGCAAAATCTTGAATCAGCTTAGCTGCACTTTGGTAGTCTTCTTTAGAAAATGCAATCAAAGAAGGTCCAGTTAAAACATCTTTCAATGAATCGAATTTGGTATCTTCGAGAGCTCTTTTAGCAAGAGTATTTTTGATTATCTTTATAAATACTGACTTGTCTTTTGCTTCTTTCCTAAAACCTGTCAATTTGGGAACATCTGTTCCTCTATAATCGACAACAACAGCTGACAAAGATTCTTCAGCTACTTGTTTTAATTCGTCAACCTTAACTTTTTTTGCGTCTAAATTTGACATTGTTAATTTCTCAAAATTGAGTAATACATAACCTCAACATTTATAAAAATGTTAAGAACCATCTGCGTAGGAAAAATTAAGCCTTTGTCAAAACTCAGGCTCCTACGGTCTTTGACAATTGCAATGGAATTGCAACGGCACAAAAAATCTTTTCTATTTTTAAAATATTTATACACTTTTAAAAATTTAATGTAGTTAAATCTATATCAAAACCCTTGCCCATGGTTGATGAGATAGACACCTTGGAAATAAATACTCCTTTTGAAGAAGGAGGTTTAGCTTTTTTTAAATCTGTTAAAAAAGCTTCTAAATTATCTCTTACTTGTTCTTCTGAATATCCTACCTGACCAATTCGGGTGTGGATTATACCCTGCTTATCTGATTTATACCTAATTTGTCCTGACTTTGCGTTTTTTACAGCTGTCTTTACATCCTTTGTTACAGTCTCTGATTTCGGGTTGGGCATTAATCCCTTAGGTCCTAAAATCTGACCTAGAGGACTAACAACCTTCATAGTTGATGGGGTTGCTATAATTACGTCATAGTTCAAATCTCCTTTTTTCATATCTTCCGCTAAATCTTCCATTCCTACTTTATCAGCCCCATTCTCCAAAGCATCTTTTGCTTCGTCTCCTTCTGCGAAAACTGCAACTTTATAAGTTTTACCATTTCCATGTGGCAAGTTTGTGGCACCTCTAACTGCTTGATCAGTTTTTTTTGGATCGATGCCTAGATTTACTGCAACATCTAAAGCTTCCTTAAAATTTTTAGAAGCGTTTTCATTAATTTCGCTTACAGCTTGCTCTAAATTAACTTTATCTAACATTTAATTATCCACCTCTATACCCATACTTCTTGCGCTACCTTCAATAATTTTAACGGCCGCATCTAAGTCGGATGCATTTAGATCAGCCATTTTCGCTTGAGCTATCTCTTCCAATTGAGATCTATTGACTCTTCCAACTTTTTCAGAATTTGGGGTACTACTCCCTTTAGATAGACCCGCAGCTTTTTTTAATAAAATACTTGCGGGTGTGGTTTTAATTATAAAATCAAAACTTCTATCTTCATAAACAGAAATAACAACTGGCACTGGAACATTTTTTTCTAATTCGTTAGTTTTTGAATTGAAAGCATTGCAAAAATCCATCAAGTTTACTCCGTGTTGGCCCAGAGCTGGTCCAACAGGCGGACTGGGACTCGCTGCCCCAGCAGGAACCTGAAGCTTGATATATGTCATTATTTTTTTTTCTTTTGCCATTAACTTCTCTCAATTTGAGTAAAATCTAGTTCTACTGGAGTAGATCTTCCAAAAATCATCACAGCTACCTTAACTTTACTTTTTTCACTGTCCACCTCTTCAACTACACCACTAAAGTCATTAAAAGGTCCGTCTATTACTCGTATCATTTCTCCTGGTTCAAAAGCAACTGACTGAGAAGATTCGTCTATTCCATGTTCTATTTGATTCAAAATTCTATTAGCTTCAGTATCGCTAATACTTTTAGGATTATTTTTAGTCCCTCCGATAAAACCTAAAACTCTTGGGGTTTCTTTTACTAAATGCCAGGTATCGTCATTCATTTCCATTTCAACCAAGATATAACCTGGGAAAAACTTCTTTTGAACAACCTTTTCTTTTCCACCTTTAATCTCTGTGATCTCTTGTGTAGGCACTTCTATTCTTCCAAAAAAATCCTCTTGGCCTTCTGTAACGATTCTGTCCATTAACTGTTCTTTGGCCTTATTTTCATAACCTGAATAGGAGTTAATTACATACCAAGCTTTGGACATCTCTTAACCTAAAACCAATTTAATTAAAAATGAAAATAAAGAATCTAATCCCCACAAAATTAACGATGCAACTAAAACAGCTGCAGTAACAATTAGGGTTGTTTGAGTTGTTTCTGTTCTATTTGGCCAAACAACCTTTCTTATTTCTGTTGACGATTGTAAAAGCAAATTAAAAGTTTGACTTCCAAAAATTGTAAATTTTAAAACAAACAATGAAATTAAAAGAATGCCTACTACTCCGAGAACTCTATATAGCAATCCAATATCAGAAAAATAAGAATTACCCCACACAGCTAAAGTGATAAGAGACAAACCCAAAACCCAAAGAGCTTTGCTTTGTAAATTTATATTATTTTCTTCCTGTTGTGACATCAAAAACTACCTTCAAATCGTGGCAGGCCAGGAGGGAATCGAACCCCCAACCTGCGGTTTTGGAGACCGCCGCTCTACCAATTGAGCTACTGGCCTACTCGATAATCTTAGTTACTACTCCAGCACCAACTGTTCTTCCACCTTCACGGATGGCGAATTTCATTCCGTCTTCCATGGCTATCGGTGAAATTAGCTCAACTGAAACTGAGATATCGTCTCCGGGCATGACCATTTCCACTCCATCTGGAAGTGTGACAGCTCCCGTCACGTCTGTAGTTCTTACGTAAAATTGAGGTCTATAACCTTTAAAGAAAGGAGTGTGTCTTCCGCCTTCTTCTTTACTCAAAACATATACTTGCGCTTCAAATTTTGTATGAGATTTTATAGAGCCAGGAGCACATAAGACTTGTCCTCTTTCAACCTCTTCCCTTTTAGTTCCTCTCAAAAGAACACCAACGTTTTCTCCAGCTCTTCCTTGATCTAAAAGTTTTCTAAACATTTCTACCCCTGTACACACAGTGGCCTCAGTATCTTTAATCCCAATAATGTCTAATGGATCATTGACATTTACCATTCCTCTTTCGATTCTTCCGGTAACAACAGTTCCTCTTCCTTGAATTGAGAAAATATCTTCAATTGGCATTAAAAATGGTTTGTCAGTTTCTCTTTCTGGTTCTGGGATATATGAATCTAACGCCTCAACAAGTTTTGTTACTGCAGGAACTCCAATATCAGAAGCGTCTCCCTCAAGAGCTTTCAGAGCAGAACCAACAACAATTGGTGTGTCAGCTCCTGGAAAATCGTATTCGGTTAATAATTCCCTAATTTCTTCTTCGACAAGCATAGTTAATTCTTCGTCATCTACCATGTCTGCTTTATTTAGAAAAACTACTATAAAAGGGACACCTACTTGTCTTGCCAAAAGAATATGTTCTCTAGTTTGTGGCATAGGACCATCTGCAGCGTTGACTACTAAAATAGCACCGTCCATTTGAGCGGCTCCAGTAATCATATTTTTTATATAGTCGGCATGACCAGGGCAATCGACATGTGCGTAATGCCTATTAGGCGTATCATATTCTACGTGAGAAGTAGCAATGGTGATTCCTCTTTCTTTTTCTTCTGGAGCATTATCTATGCCATCAAAAGCAACGGCTTCTCCTGACCCGAAAGCTTCAGCACAAACCTTTGTTAAGGCAGCAGTAAGTGTGGTTTTACCATGATCAACGTGTCCAATGGTCCCAACATTCACATGCGGTTTGGTTCTTTCAAATTTTTCTTTAGCCATCTTTATTCCTCTTAAAATAAAATTCTTTTTTTAAAATCCTGGAGCTCATAACCGGATTTGAACCGGTGACCTCTTCCTTACCAAGGAAGTGCTCTACCGACTGAGCTATATGAGCTTACCTTGTAAGAAAAAGGGTATTTTAGAAAAATTACTTAAAGAATTTAAATAAGATTTCTAGACCCACATCTCCGTTCGCGTTTATACTCAATTATAAGGTTAATTGCAACAAAAATATGGTGGAGGGGGCAGGATTCGAACCTGCGAAGCCGAAGCGGCTGATTTACAGTCAGCTGGGTTTGACCGCTCCCCAACCCCTCCATATTGGACGCTTATTCTCTTGCTACAAATGAAAGATGTCAATCAAAACCCATTAAATAAGAAAATTATAAATTCGTTTTTACGTATAAAAGATTTCAGTAAGGTAAAAATACTTATTTTTGAAGAAATAGACTCAACAAATAGATACTTATCAGATTTAATAAGTGATAAAAATACACTTTATGTTTGCACTGCAGAAAAACAAAATAAAGGCAAGGGAAGAGGGAATAAAAAATGGGAAAGCCCAACAGGGCAAAATATATATCTGTCATTATCTTTCCAATTAGAAAAGAATTCTCAACTTAATGGCTTCAGTTTAATGGTAGGTTTGGCAATAAGAGATACTCTAAGTGAGCTTTATGATATAGATTCAAAAATAAAATGGCCTAACGACATTTTTTTTGATCATAAAAAGTTTTGTGGGGTTCTAATTGAAACTAAATATGAAAATAATTTACTTAAGATAGTCATCGGCATAGGAATCAATGTTTTTATGCACTCCAATGATCAAATAGATCAGGATTGGACTTCCCTAAAGTTAATTGACGGAGAAAAAAGTTTTGATCGGAATCTGATAATAGGAAAACTAACTTCAAAAATTATAGATTATTCTAGAACTTATGAGAAATACGGCTTTTCTCATTTTCAAAAACCATTTAATCAAAATAATTATTTAAAAAATAAAATACTAACTTCAGAAAATTTTAAAGGTAAAGATTGTAAGGTCAAAGAAGTAGATGAAGAAGGAAGATTAAAAGTAGAGATCGATAAAGAAGAAAAACTAATTTCTTCGGGAGAACTTTCTTTCAAAATAAAAGAATAGTTATATAATCAATTTTCTTAGCTGGCGTAGCTCAGTTGGTAGAGCTCCTGATTTGTAATCAGGCGGTCGTTGGTTCGAATCCAATCGCCAGCTCCATTTTTTTAAAATGATAAAAATTTTTCTAGAAACTATTTTTATATTTTTAGCTAAAGCCCTTCTTTTTTTTCAAAAGATCTTAATTTCATTAATTTGTGCTTATAGAGAAAGTGGAAAAATTATAAATCCTCTTGGTATCGAAATATCTCGTCAGTATGTATCTATTGAAGGCTTTGAGCATTTTGTCTTAAAGTGTGGCAATACCAATGCTTCAGAAGAAAATACAATAGTTATGATGGGAGGAGCTCCTACTGACTCGAGTGAATCTATGAGTTGGATGGCAGCTGAACTGTGTAAAAAAGACAGCGCACTTTTGGTTTATATTTTTCATTTACCCTTTTATGAAGAGTATTCAAAAATTAATCTAGCCCAAAATAAATTTGCTGAGTTCAATGGACAATTGTTGCCTTTCAATAGAGAAATAAATCAAAAAAAGGTTAATGTTGACCCTAAATTCAGTCATGAAGCCCAAGCAGAAGCAACTTTAAAGATTTTTATAAAGTTAAATCTTAAAAAAGCACATTTTGTTGCACACGATAGAGGTGTGGTGGTTTTTGAAAATCTTTTAATTTCAAATTCTAAAATTTTTTTAAGCTTAAGTAGGGGATCTCAAGTTTGGGATTTTTATAAAGAAGAGTGGGCGAAATTGGCACCAATGATTTGCGTGGGTCCTCCTCATAGCTTTTTTACATTTCCTCATCAAGTGAGATTTATTTTTTTCCTGATAACTTTTTTCAAATTTCCCCTAGCTATCAGTGAAATTTCCGAACATTTAAAAGCCGCAAAGAAAGGGAGTGAAGAATATGATCGACTTACGCACTTGATATATAAAGCAAACAACCCCTCAAAAAAATATCTTCTAAAATTTAGACAGACTATGCTTCAAACTAATGTAAAAAAAGAAGTTCTTAACAGAGCGAAACTCAAGAAATTAGATATAAGATTAATGCAGTTCCAAGGGGAAGACGAATTCAAATTTGGAAGAAATGGGAAATTGATTTCGGATCAACCATATTTTGGAATTTATAACCTATTCAAAAACGAAGTCGAAGATATTTATCCTGACTGTGTCGGTCAAGATACCGGAAAAAAAGAAAAGCAGTTTATTGAGTTCAAAGACGGATATTCAAAATTGAAACTTATACCCACTGCAAAATTCCATACTTTTGCGCTTATACCAAAATCAGCGCATTTTAATGTAATAGAAAATCCTAAAGGTTGTGCTAATGCAGTGTATGATTTTATAAAAGACATTTAAAAAAACCTATGAAATTAACTAGTCCAATGAAAATATGGCATCAAGTTGTAGAGAGTGGCGACATGAATCTATTAGATGATATCCTTGACAAAGATTGTATTTTTTATTCTCCGGTTGTTTTTTCACCTCAAGCAGGAAAAGAAATAACAAAAAAATATTTATCTGCCGCAGCAATTGTTTTCGCTGATGAATCCTTCAAATATACTAAAGAAATTGAATCTGCCAAACTTGCATGTTTAGAATTTGAACTGGTTCTAAATGAAATAAAAATAAATGGAATTGATATTATCTCTTGGAATGACGATGGGAAAATTACCGAATTTAAAGTTATGCTCAGACCATTGCAAGCCGTAGAGCTTATTCATAAATATATGGGACAAGAGCTTAAGTAAATTACAAATTCAAAATTTTTCTTCTTCAACAATTTCTGCATCAATAATTTTTTCTTTTTCTCCTTTTTTTTCTGTTTTTATTTTTGGAGAGAAAATCATACCCAAAAATAAAAATACATAAGGCCAAAAAAATAGAATAATTGCAAAAAGTATGTTCCAGCCCCAAACCAAGGTTGCACCAAGTATCCCAAGAATAGGTCCAACTACTGGAGTAAATGTTAAAAAAATTGAAACTATGAAAGTTACTCCTTCAAAAAAAGTATTTTTGATATTAAATATGAATATTAAAGAATCTGTGACAGCAGTAATTTGAAAAACTGAAATTACAAAATAAAACCCTAATGTTAAGAGTATCCAATTGAAGGAAATTTTCAAGAATCCCCCAATTTTACTTTAGAAACAAGCACGCCACTTTCATCAGCATAAATCCAAGAACCCTCTTCAACTAAAATACCTCCAATTTCAATTGGTTGACCTAAGGTACCCCTATCCTTCTTATTGCTTCTCACCGGACAAGAACCAATGGCGAAAATTCCAAGCGAAAGTACTTTTAAAATTTCTACATCACGAACACAACCATTAATTATCACTCCCTCCCAAGAATTCTCAATAGCTTGTTTTGCAATCATATCGCCCAAAAGAGCTACCTTGGAACTTCCATTGCCGTCTACCAAAAGAACTTGTCCCGAACCATCTTGACTCAATATTTCCTTTACTTTGCTATTATCCTCCGGACATTGTGCGGTTTTTACTTGACCACAAAAATACTCTTTTTTACCAAAACTACGAAACTGAATATTAATGGCAAGTGAATCAGAGTATTTATCACTAAAATCTGGCGTGCTGAATCTTTTGGTCATTTACGAATTATAATGCATAAGATGACTAAGAAAAAAAATGAAAGAAAAAATTCATTTATAAGTTATGAATTCAATAATCCTTTTGAGTTCTCCACTGAGCTAGCTTTAGAGAGAACTGACGTTTCAGAGACTTGGCCCAAATCAACAATTAGAGAGATTAACAAAATTAAAAAAGAGGAGGTGCCCGATTCCTCTATTTCCAGAGTTGATTTTACAAGTAAATCTTTCGTAACAATAGACGGTAAAAGTGCAAAAGATTTTGATGATGCTCTTTATGCAGAGGAAACCCCTTCTGGTTTTAAACTATTCGTATCAATTGCAGATGTATCTGAATATGTAAAAAAAAATTCATCACTAGACATTGAAGCTTTGAATAGAGGCACCTCGATCTACTTTAGAAATAAAGTGATCCCTATGTTGCCAGAATTGTTATCAAACGGGAGGTGTTCTCTTAATCCGAATGAAAAAAAATATACGATAACTTGTGTCATTGACCTTACCAAAGATGCAGAAATAAAAGACTACGAATTTTGTGAATCAATTATAACATCCAAAGCCCGTCTTACTTATGAAGGTCTAGGCCCTCTTTTTTCAAAACCAAAAAATAAGTTAGATAAAAAAATTGAAACTAGTTTAAATAATTTAGAAAAAATATATCGAGCTCTAAAGCTTAAAAGACAGAGGAGAAACAGTATTGAGTTTAATCTTTCTGAAACCAGGCCAATCTCAGATAAAGCAAACCGAATTTTAAAATTCTCTAAAATAATTAGAAACGAATATCATGGAGTTGTAGAAGAATGCATGATTCTTGCAAATATTTGCGCTGCTAATTTTTTACTTCGAAGAAAAATTCCTACAATTTTTAGATTTCATGAAAAACCAGATCTTTCCAAAATAACAGACTTGAAAGAATTTCTTTCGAGTCGAGGTTTCAAAAAAAATATGAAATCTAGCAACTATAGAAGTTCAATTCTCAGCTGGCTCGAAGAGTCAAAAAAAACGAAATTTGAAGAAATAATCAACCTTCAAATTCTAAGAAGTATGAAACTCGCAAAGTATGACTCTAGTCATAGCGATCATTTTGCATTAGCTCTTGATAAATATTGTCACTTTACTTCGCCAATTAGAAGATACGCTGATTTAGTCGTGCACAGAGGTATAAAGGGTTATCTTCGGGAACACATTAAGAGTAATGACTCTAGTTTTCTTTATAATAAAAATGAAGTAGCTGAAATTTCTGAGATTATTTCAGACAAGGAGAGAAAAGCAGAAAAAATTACTAAGGAAGCGGAAAAGTTTCTTAAATGTAAATGCGCTGAAAATTATATCGGAGAGGAATTTAAAGGCACAATTATCTCAGTTTTTGATTTTGGATTCTTTGTGAAAATTCACAAGCTAAATATTGATGGATTTTGTCATGTCAATTCTTTTAAAGGTGGAAAAAGAATTAGATATAAATTAGATCAGAGAATTCAAGCTTTAAAAGGAAGAAAAGAAAATTATTACGTAGGAGACTCAATTAAAGTAAGGATAACCTCCGTAGATATTTTTAGAAAACGTATAGATTTAAAGAAATGCTGAAAGAAAGAATTATTACCTCAACCGATATAAATTTCATTAAGACTTTAATTGAATTAAATCATGAAAAGATTTTAGAAATTAAATACAAAGGAGGAATTGAAAGAATAAGTTCTATTATTGATGCAGCCAAAGCAAAAGGTGTTTACGTGTCTAAGTCGGATACGAAAGATCTAAGACTATCAATGACTTTTTATCCTGAAGAAATAAAGAACATAAATTTTCTAGAAGATCTAATCTTCAATAAAAAAAATTTATTTTTTCTTATTTTAGACAGAATTCAAGATCCACAAAATTTGGGTTCTATTTTTAGAACTTCTCTCGGAGTAAATGTAGATGCAATTATCGTTCCTAATAAGCATTCATGTCGTCTTACTAACACCGTCAGAGAAGTATCAAAGGGCGCCACCGAAGTAATTCCTATGATATCGGTATCTAACCTAGCAAAAGTTGCTAAATTTCTAATTCAAAATAATGTAAATATATTTAGTTGTTCAGGTAAAAGTGAAATGAATTTCTATGAGGCTAATTTTAAAAAAAGCTTAGCTCTTATATTTGGATCAGAAAATGATGGGGTTTCAAAAAATTTAGAGGAATTGGCTTCGGAAAAGATAAAAATTCCTATGGATGCAAAATTAGAAAGTCTTAACGTTTCTAATGCTTCTTCTGTTATTCTATTTGAAGTTTTTCGTCAGAGAGAATTATAAATGCTAGTTCAAAGAACATTGACTAATTCGATAAATGCTGTGGGCATTGGGCTTCATTCTGGCAGAGAAATTTCTCTTAAACTTTTGCCTGCTGAAGAAGACACAGGAATTATTTTCAGAAGAGTTGATTTCAGCCCACCGGTTGAAATTAAAGCAATTGTAAATAATGTTGGAGCGACCACTCTTGCTACTACTTTGATGCAAGGAGAAGTTCAGATTTCAACAATTGAACATATGCTTTCCGCTTTTGCAGGTTTAGGTATAGATAACGCAATTATTGAAATAGATGATGTTGAAGTTCCGATTATGGATGGAAGTTCTAGCTCTTTTGTATTTCTTATTCAGTCTGCGGGTATAAAGGAACAAACTAAACCAAAAAAATTCATCAAAATTAAAGAAGAAATATCCGTTGAAACTGATAATGGAGCATTTGTAAAATTATCTCCTTACGATGGGTTTAAAGTTACTTACTCGTTAGTTTACGACGACGACAAACATAAACAGTACTCCAGTAAATCAACTATTGATTTCAATTCCACAACTTATTTAAAAGAAATATCGAGAGCAAGAACTTTTGGTTTTATGGAAGAGGTAAATATGCTTAAGGATAAAAACCTTGCGTTAGGAGCTAGCGAAAAAAATGCTATTGCCATTGGAGAAGATGGAATTATCAATGAAGAAGGCTTGAGATCAAAAGATGAGTTTGTCAAACATAAAATCCTAGATGTGGTTGGAGACTTATATTTGCTTCAATACAATATTATTGGAGAATTTGAAGGCTATAAGTCTGGCCACACACAAAACAATTTATTATTAAAAAAATTACAAGAATCTCCAGATACTTGGGAGTTAATCTCTTCAGACGGAGACGCGCCTGAAATAAAATATATTGAACCAATTATTGATCCTAGTTCCGGTTAAATTTTAAAGAATGTCTTTTCTAAGCAAAATTTTTGGAAACAAAGATACCAAAAGCTTAAAGATAGCCAATAGCTACCTTACAGAAATAAATTCTCTCGAAGAAGAATTTTCAAAACTTTCGGATAATGATTTAAAGCAAAAAACATCAGATCTGATCTATGCTTTCGAGCAAGAACAGAACTTAGATTTATTAATACCTGAGGCTTTCGCTGCTGTCAGAGAATCAAGTAAAAGAAATATTGGGCTGAGGCATTATGACTGTCAAATTGTAGGGGGGATTATTTTGCATAACGGTAGTATCGCCGAGATGGCAACTGGAGAAGGTAAAACTCTTGCTGCGACACTCCCCTGTTATCTTAATGCATTGACGAAAAAAAGCGTTCTGGTTATTACCGCAAACGAATACTTAGCTGAAAGAGATGCTAAATGGATGGGTCCAATTTTCGAAGGCCTAGGAATGTCGGTAGGATTTATCTCTTCTGAATTGAATCTAGCCGAGAGAAAAACTATCTATGAAAAGGATATTGTCTATGTGACAAATAATGAAATAGGTTTTGATTATCTTAGGGACAACATGCTCATCAGAAAAGAAGATAAAACTTTAAGAGGTTTAAATTTTGCTGTCATTGATGAGGTTGACTCAATTTTGATAGACGAGGCAAGAACTCCTTTAATAATAAGCGGGATTGCAGAAGATAATGCAGATTTGTATTTAAAGTTGAAAAATGTTCCTAAATCTCTTAACGAAGAAATTATTGACGTTGAAACAAATGAAACTTCTCAGGAGGGAGATTACGTCATTGATCTTCAATCAAACTCAATAGAACTTACTAATCAAGGTCATGAAAAGATTGAAGAAAAACTAAGAGAATTAAATTTAATTGCATCAAACGAGAATCTTTATTCAAGTAAAAATTTAAAATTACTTGATATGGTAATTTGCATCTTGAGAGCAAATTTACTCTTCCAGAAAAATACTGATTACATTTTACAAAATAATAAAATTGTTTTAATCGACTCTAATTCAGGAAGGCCTATGCCCGGTCGAAGACTATCGGGAGGCGTTCACCAAGCACTTGAAATGAAAGAAAATCTTCAAATTCAGCAGGAAAGTCAAACACTTGCTTCGATAACCTTTCAAAACTTTTTTAGATTATTTGAAAAAATTTCTGGAATGACCGGTACTGCCAAAACAGAAGCGACAGAATTTGAAGAAATCTATGGCCTTTCGTCTGTTTCAATACCAACTAACATGCCCATGATTAGAGATGATATGGAAGATAAAATTTATTTATCTTTAGATGAAAAATTTGAGGCAGTAGTCGAGGAAATTTCATCAATGCACGCAAAAAAAAGACCAATTTTAATAGGAACCATTTCTATTGAAAATTCTGAAGTAATTTCAAATAAGTTAAATGCCTTAAACATTGATCATAATGTTCTGAATGCCAAGCAAAATAAAAGTGAGGCTCAAATAATTTCTGAAGCAGGTAAGTTAGGAGCAGTTACGATTGCTACTAACATGGCTGGAAGAGGAACAGATATTGTTCTAGGAGGATTAGATTCTTCTGACGAAGAAAGGCAAGAAATAAAAAAATTAGGTGGATTACACGTCATAGGTACTGAAAGGCATGAGTCTAGAAGAATAGACAACCAATTAAGAGGAAGAAGTGGTAGACAAGGGGATCCAGGATCTTCGAGATTCTTTTTATCTTTAGAAGACCCTTTGATGAAAATCTTCGCTCCAGAAAGAATAAAAAACTTAATGACTTCCATGGGTGGCATGGAGAAAGGAGAAGCCATAGAACATAGAATGCTAACTAATGCTATTGAAAGAGCTCAAAAGAGAGTTGAAGGAAGAAACTTTGATATTAGAAAAAGGATTTTAGAGTTTGATGATGTGCTTAATGAACAAAGAAAAATAATTTATTCGCAACGAGATGAAATTCTTAACAGTATAGAAATTAACGAATTAATAGATTCAATGATCGAAGATGTTTTGTCCTATCAGTTTGATCAACTAATTCCTGAAACTGGCCTGGAATCTGAATGGAAAAGTGAAGAATTGAATAAACTATATAAAAATGAATATGATGTTGACATAAATTTTACTAATATTTTTGAAAAAAATGAAACTGATCTAAGTGAATCTAAAAATGAGATTCTTGATCTTGTCTCAAAAAAATACTTGTCAAAAAGAAATGAAAAAAAAGAAGTTTTCATTCAAATCGAAAAACAGATAGTTCTGCAAGTTATAGATCAATCATGGAAAAATCACATTAATAGCCTAGAGAGCTTAAGACAAAATATAGGTTTCAGAAGCTACGCAGGGAAGGACCCCAGACTAGAATATAAAAGAGAAGCTTTTGAGATGTTTGAAAAACTTTTAGAAACAATCAAATCTGAATCTGTCAGATTTTTAACAAAAGTAGAAGTCTCCGAAACTTCAACTGATGATAATCAGAGAGGAGAGGATTTAATTAATAAAACAAAATCAAAGAAAGATTCTTTTGCTTCATTATTAGAAAATAAATTAGAACCTAATGACAACCAAACTAATCTAAGTACAGAAGGTAACAGAAGGCAGAGACGCATGAAAGCGAAAGCGAAAAGAAAAAGAAGATAAGATGCTGAAAGAAGTTCAAATTGGTTGTGCAACCACTAATTCAAAATACAAAAAACGTCTGGATTGCGCCGTGGTTAAAATTCCAAAATCCTCAACCTTATCTGGAGTTTTTACTACCAACAATTTTAAGTCGGTTCCTGTAAAAAACTGTTTAAAGAAATTTTCACAAAAAATGAATGGTGAAAAATTACTCGCCATTAATGCAGGTAATGCTAATGCTGGCACAGGCAAAGCGGGAGAGAAAGATTTGGAATTGATCTTGGATTCAATCTCTCAGAAAACCGGTATTAGCAAAAAAAATATACTGCCCTTCTCTACTGGTGTAATTGGGGAACGACTCGAAACTAAATCAATAACTTTAACTTTTGAAAAATGCTTGAAAGAGTTTAAAGCAAATAATTTTCAAAACTTGGCAACATCTATAATGACTACTGACAAAAAAATTAAAATCTCAAAAACCATAGCCAAAATTGGCAATAAAAAATTTTCTATCGTCGGTGTTGCCAAAGGAGTTGGAATGATTGAGCCAAATATGGCAACTACATTAAGCTTTGTTTTTACCGATTTAAGAATCCCGGAATCAACCTTAAAAAAAATTCATAAAAATATTTGTAATGAAACTTTTAATTCTATTTCAGTTGACGGCGAACAATCGCCCAGTGACTCTAGTATTTTAGTTGCGACAGGTAAAAATTTAATTGAATCTCCAAAATTACTCAAAACCCTTGAGGGATCGCTTAAGAAAATTTTTACGGATCTTTCTGAGAAACTTTTATTGGATGGTGAAGGGGCAACCAAATTAATTGAAATAAAAGTATCTGGATTGAAATCCAAAGTTGCTTGCAAAGAAGTAGCAAAAAAAATTGCTAATTCCCCTTTGTTAAAAACTGCAGCTTATGGCGAGGATCCTAATTGGGGTCGAATTCTTAGCGCAGCAGGAAATACAGAAAATAAATTCCAAGAAAAAAATGTATCCATAAAAATGGGGGATATTAAAGTAATGGAAAATGGAGAAATACACAAAAAATATAGAGAGGCTTTAGGTAAAAAAGAATTTAAAAAGAAAAGAATATCAATAGCTGTTAAGTTGGGATCTTCAAAACATAGCGCTAAAGTAAAATCATCTGATTTAACTCATGAGTACATTTCAATAAATAGTGATTACCGAAGTTAATCTAATAGGTATCACACCAGAAGTAATACAAATCGATGATTTTGAAAAAATAAAAAAAACTTTTGGCTCAAAAATAGATCTACTGATTCTTAGATTCGAAACCGATAAAGAGTTCAATAAACATTTAAATAATTTTATTGCTCTAGCTGAGGACTTAGATAAAAAAATATCGGTTAACTCCAGACATATTGATCATATGCCTAAAGATTCTAATATGCATCTGAATTCAAAAGATTTAGCAAAACTCGATAAAAGGCCAATTTCATCTAGTCTAATTTTGGGTGCGTCTTGCCACAATGAGGAAGAAGTTTATAAAGCAAAAAAAATTAATTGTGATTATTTATTAATTTCTCCAATACAAAACACTAAAAACAAGGACGGCCTAGGTTGGGGTCATTTTAAGACTTTAGCGGCGCTAAGCGACTGCCCATGTTTTGCTCTAGGAGGAATGAAAGAAGAAAATATTGAAGACGCTGTTAATAATGGCGGCCAAGGCGTCGCTGGAATATCTTTGTTGAGTGATTAATCATAATTGTCCTCAGGATCCAAAGTACTTGAAATTACATTTTTTTCATTTAACCAATTTGATAAATCTAACGATCTACATCTCTCAGAACAAAAAGGTTTAAAATTTTTTTTTAAGCTGGTTGTGTATTCCTTTTTACAATACAAGCATTTCATTTAGCTATATCTTTTATGAGATTTTCATGAACCTTTTTAACATTTGATTCTAGCTGCTCTAAAGAATCATCATTGTTAATAACTATCTTTGCGATCTTTAATTTATCGTCCCGAGACATTTGTGCTGAAATTATTTTTTTTACTGAATCTTCTGAGACAGAGTCCCTTTTGGAAGTTCTAGAAATTTGTGAATTCAATGAGGAATCAATCAAAATAGTTGTGTCGCAGAATTCGTGTTGATCTGTTTCAAATAACAACGGCGAAACTAAAATGACATATTTTGAGGTAGAATTTTCTAACTTAGATTGAATAATATCTTTTATTTCTGGATGTAATAATTGTTCCAACCAAATCTTATCTTCATTGTTATCAAAAATTATGTCTCTTAGCTTAGCTCTGTTTAAGGTTTGATCTTCAAGGAGTATTTTGCTACCAAATTTTTTTTGAATTTGATCTAAAGCTTTTGAGCCCGGAAGTACCGCTTCCCTTGATGCTAGGTCTGCATCAACTACATCAATCCCTAAATTTTCAAAAATAGTAGTGGCTGCTGATTTTCCTGAACCAATCCCACCAGTTAATCCAACAACGAACATCCTAGAATGATAACAATAATTTCCCTATTGGTGGAGCCAGGCGGGATCGAACCGCCGACCTCCTGAATGCAAATCAGGCGCTCTCCCAGCTGAGCTATGGCCCCAAAAAGTTTTTGGATTATATCTTAAGATACTTATTAACTATAAATTTTATTTCTTATTACTGTACCTTCCAATTTGATAAAATTTTAGATATGTACTCAATTAACTATTGCGAAGATTTTTTTTACGGTCAACTGATTGCATCTTATTTGAACCCCATCCGAAATAAATGAATATTGGAATTTGGTTAGCAGAGAGAGGCTTTATTCCAGATTTTTTGTTAAGAATTGCTGTAAGGCTCATAAGCAAGGCCAGAATAAAAAATACAAATAATTTTTCAGAAAAACTTGAAGTTTTAAACACATTAAAAGAAGGACCAATAGCAGAATCAGCGCCATCAGCAAACAAACAACATTATGAAGTTCCTCCAGCTTTTTTTGAAAAAGTTTTAGGAAGCAAACTTAAATATTCTTGCAGTTTGTTTAATTCATATTCAAAAGATTTAGATGATGCTGAAATAGAGATGCTTGAAACTTATGTCGAAAGAGCTGACATAGGACCAAATCAAGAAGTTCTAGATTTAGGTTGTGGGTGGGGAAGTTTTTCGCTTTTTGCCGCTCAAAAATTTAATAGTTCTAATTTTACAGCAGTCAGTAACTCCGAGGATCAAATTAACTATGTTAACCAAAAAGCAAAAGAATTAGGTATAAAAAACCTCATCGCTGTTAGACAAGATATAAATCAATTGAATTTGAAGAACAGTTTTGACCGAGTTGTTTCCATAGAAATGTTTGAACATATGAGAAATTATAGAAATTTATTGAAACAAATTTCCGAAATTTTGGTAGATGACGGTAAATTATTTGTTCATATATTTTGTCACAGCCAATCTGCGTATCTTTACGAAGTAAA
This sequence comes from uncultured SAR86 cluster bacterium, assembly GCA_902616715.1. Taxonomy (GTDB): domain Bacteria; phylum Pseudomonadota; class Gammaproteobacteria; order Magnimaribacterales; family AG-339-G14; genus AG-339-G14. The sequence continues at coordinate 162,121 of CACMTR010000004.1, read as the reverse complement.
AAATGAGAGAGATTGGATGACAAAATTTTTCTTCACTGGCGGAATAATGCCTTCAAAAGATATTTTTAATTTTTTTAATGAGGATTTAATAACTACCAAATCATGGGAAATTAATGGAAAGCATTACTCTAAAACTTCTAAAGCTTGGTTAAAAAATATGGATGAAAATTCAAAAGCAATAAAGCAAATCTTAAATGCACATTATGACGAAAAAAATATTTGGTTTTATAGATGGAGAATCTTTTTCCTAACTTGTGGAGAGTTTTTTAGAATAAATAATGGGAAAGAATGGTTTGTCTCCCATTATTTATTAAGAAAAAAAAATTAAGCTTGGGGAATATACGTCCCGTGCTGATTTAAAGCTTCTAAGATTCTTTCAACCACTAATTTTTGAGAGTATTGTTTTGTTTTCTCGTAATGTGGATGAGGCAAAGTGGCTAACTCATTTGCTCTTTCTAAAGCAGTTTCCATCAATTTTTCGGCCGGTACTACTTCATCCAAAAGGCCTGCTGTAACTGCTTCGGTAGGGGTGTAAGTGTCAGAATGGTAAAGCGCCTTATAGTAGTGTTTTTTGTCCAATCTATCTTTAATAATTTCTAAAATTTGTACTGGAATGTCCATGTTGTTTCGAACCTCATTAGCTTGTAAAACAAACTTACCTTCAATTCCTATTCTTATGTCTGCGCAACAAACTGTGAATAAACCTAAAGCTACTGCATGGCCAGATACCGCCGCGACTATTGGACGCGGAAAAGAATAGAGATCTAAAAGGGTTTTGAATCCTAGGTTTGTCATCTTCATTGCAGCTTCAGCATCGCCCGATGCGAGTGTCTTTAGATCAAAACCACCAGAAAACAAGCCTGCCCTTCCCGTAATGACTACCGCACCGGAATCTTTTGGTATCTCACCCAAAAATCCTTGAACAGTGGTGAGCATATCAAAAGAAAAAGCATTGGCTTTTCCATCATCTAATTGAATAATTGAGATGTCCCCTTCCTTAGATAATTTAGCTATATCAGTCATTAATTTCTCCATAAAAGTATTTAGCAAAAAAACTTTAACGTAAAATCATTGCCTAAACAATAAGATAAACATAGAATTTTTCCATGCAAAGCATAGCTTTTGACTCTTCGATAATAATTAACTTGGCGGTGCCAACTTTTTTTCTGCTTATGTTCGTAGAAATTCTTTATGGCTATTTCACTGGCAAAAATAATTACAGGTTTAACGACACATTCACCAGCATATCGCTTGGGTTAATCAGCAGATTCATTCCTTTATTAGGGATTGGTCTGCAAGGCGCAGCTTTTGCTTATGTAGCAGTATATTTTAACCTTGCATTGTTTTCAGCTAGTAACCTTTGGGTGTGGATCTTAGCTTTCTTTTTATACGATTTAAGTTACTACTGGATGCACAGATTGCACCATGAAGTAAAAATTCTATGGGCTACGCATGTGGTGCATCATCATGGGGAAGAATTTAATCTTTCAACAGCGCTAAGACAAACTAGTACCGGTTTTCTTTGGAAGTGGATTTTCTACTTACCAATGTTTCTTATCGGGATTCCACCTGAAGTCTTTGTAACCGTAGCAGGTATAAATTTAGTGTATCAATTCTGGGTACATACCGAACATATAGGAAAATTAGGTTGGCTAGAGTATGTTTTCGTCACCCCGTCGAATCACAGAGTTCACCACGCTCAGAACAAAGACTACATCGATGCAAATTATGGCGGTGTTTTCATTATTTGGGATCGTATGTTTGGTTCTTATAAACCTGAAAAAGACGAAGTGAAACCTATCTATGGCACAACTAAACCGCTGCGAAGTTGGAATCCTCTCAAAGCAAATTTCGAAGTGTTCGCTGAGATTATTAGAGATTTCAGCCGTACAAAAAAATGGTCTGATAAATTCAAAGTAATTTTCTCCCCGCCGAAATGGCGCCCCAGTGATGTAGAGCTAAACTACCCCATCTTCAGAAATGACCTAACAAATTTTGAAGTCTATGATCCGAAAAACTCAATCTATTTGAAAATTTATGGCTGGATCCAGCTGTCTTTCATTATTTTGACATCGGCATTTATTGCCTCGTCCATTGGCAGTCTTGGTCTACTGGAAAGTTATGCTTACGCTTTAATTCTGATTGCTTCAGTAATTGTGACTTTAAAAGGGTTTGAGAGTTATCAACTAAATTATATTAACGAAACTATCAAAATTTCTCTTTTGATCTCTATTTTATTTTTCTCAGGTTTATTCAATTCAAATCTAATGATCTTTCAAGTATTTGTACTTCACCAGTCAATCAGTCTTTTAAGTTTGCTGGTTTTGTATGCTATGCAGAGTTTTAAGCTTTTTTCATACGAAATCGATTCAGATCCAACAGTCTAGATTTTCATTAAATTTATTTTTAAGGATTAGTTTCAATTAATAAATTTGGTTGTTCTTTACGTTTTTTAAGAAGAAATTCATCATATAGCTTTCCCGTTGCCTTATATGCGCGGAACCTTAGATTATCTTTGTTAATATCTATAATTTGATAGAGCTGAGTATTTTCTCCTAACTTTTTTGCATATAAACCTTTAGTAATTTCATACATTTTTGGTCCGCTTACTGAAACAACATGGACAGTGCCGATTTCTGGATCATAAGCCTGCTGATAACCTGTTGGAATATTTTCAACTTTTTTTGCATCAATTAGACCAGTACGAGAGTAGGTATGATCGTGCCCGCTTAAAACAAGATCAACTTTAAATTCATCAAGTAATGGTTTCCATAGTTGACGCATTTCTAAATTATCTCGATCTGATGCAGGAGAATATAGTGGATGGTGAAATGTAATTATTGTCCAACGATTATCATTCTCTTCTAGAACTTTTCTAAGCCAATCTACTTGAATCTCCATTTCAATATTTGAATCAAGCGATATAAAACGAACACCTTGGTAATCCAGATAGTACAAAGTCTCTCTTAATCGTTCATCGGGAACATTCTGGATTGGAAAAGAGAATTGTGGTCTCCAATGATTGCTAACCTTTTGAATTCCATCCGGATTTTGAAGACGATCATATAGTGGAGCTTTGCCACCCAAAATTGGTTTATTTATGAGTTCTTCTTTTTTGTACCCTGTAATTAATTCAATGCCCTCATCGGCATCTATTATTTCTCCAGAATCTTTAATCTTTATTGTTCCTGTTCTATTTTGAAAGTCTTCGATATCAACAATTAAGATCTCTGGATTATCATTGTTTAAAGATTCAATTTCGATATTTATAGGTTGACCATCTTTGTTTGTCCATATTCTTTTAGTTTCAGAATCTTTTTGATATTCATGATTGCCAGGGGTTGCTATAACAGGAATTGTTCCATTAACCCAATCAGGACCCTGATGCCATTCACCCCATTGTGAGTCCATATTGTGTTCATCAATTAAATCACCAGCATGTAATGTAAATGCAGCTCTTGGTGCATCACGAAAAGCTTCCCTAAAAACTCTGGACCAATGAGTTCTCACTTCATTTTGTGCGTCACCGAAATAAATAAAACTGAAGGGATCTTCTGAAGAGCTTGCAGTTTTAAAGTGATAATACTCTGTCCAATTTACTCCATCTCCAACTCTATAAGCATATAGAGTATTGGGTTGAAGATTCTTAAAAGTAACACTATGGTAATGAGCCTCATTTATATCACTCTCGAAGTAACTTGTTTCTGCTTTAAACTCATCTGGCTTAAGCGCCCTCCCATTTGCATTTGCTATAGCAAGCTGTGCAAGCCCCACTTCGATAGATGTATCAGTTCTCCATGTTACTGCTTGGGTTGTTGCAGGATCATCATTCCAAGTTAAGACTACTCTATCTGGCAGAGGTGTTGGTGCATGTGCCATTTCGTCAGGATACTTCTCAATAGAAGAATTTGGATGAGATAGAAGAACTATCGAAAAGAAGAATGTTAAAAAATAAAAAAATCTATGCAAAACGGTGAAAATTCTACTTGAAAAAATTAATGTAAACGTGTCTAAGAAGAAACTTTTTGTATCAAAATTGAAAAAATGGTGGGTCTGGCAGAACTCGAATCTGCGACCTCACCCTTATCAGGGGTGCGCTCTAACCAGCTGAGCTACAGACCCAATTGAATGGGATGGTCATACTACAAGAAATAATTTGATTTGGTAAGAAATTAATTAGAAATATTTCTTAACTTCTCTGTCATCGGTTTGATGAAATCTGGACCAATACCACAACAGCCGCCAAAAATTGAGGCCCCAATTTTCTTCCACTCCATGCAGTATTCAACGAAAGCATCTTTACTCAAATCTCTTACCTGATTTTTAATTTCATTATCTAAAGTCCATCCCAAAGGCACAGAAAAAACATTTGGATAAGCTCCTATCTTTTTATTTGTAAGTTTTTGAAGTTCAATCAATCCCTTAGAGATTGAATCTGGATCGGTACAATTAAACAAATATGCATCTGGATTGTATTGCTCTGCTTCTAAAAAGGCAGCTTCTATCCCCTCTCCACTTCTGAGTTTATTGGAATTAAAATCTTCTAATGACCAAGACAGCCAAACTGGTTTGCCAGAGTTAAACCGCTTTAAGGATTCCAACACATTTATTGTTTCTTGCACTGAGGAGATTGTTTCGCATAAATAAAAATCCACGTACGGATCTAATTCTTTAATTAAAACTTCATACACCTCGAGTGATTGCTCAAGGTTATGAACTAAATCGGGTCGATAACTTTCATCTAGTGGAGGAATAGAACCAGCCACTTTAATTTTTCCTTCATATTTTAACGCAGTGTTTTTTGCAATTTCTCCAGCTTTCCTTATGAGATTGACCATTTCATCTTCGAGCCCATCTTTGGATAGATAGCTTGGAATAGTTGAATAAGTATTAGTTGTGATAACTTCAGAACCAGCATCAATGTACTCATCATAAACCTCGGAAATTAAATGACTTTCCTTTAGAAGAAACTGCGCTGACCAAGTGCCTTTAAATTTCTTTTTGGATCGTTCTAAAAGTTCATGGCCAAGACTGCCGTCAAGAAAAATCATAAAAAGAAAATTAGTTTTTAGATTTATCTACCAATTTATTCTCTGAAATCCATGGCATCATCCCGCGCAACTGCTCTCCTACTTCTTCAATTGGATGTTCTTGAGATTCCTTTCGATACTTTTCCATTACAGGTCCACCTGCTTGACTGTTGCTCTGTCTAGCATCTGATACAAATTCATCGGCAAAATCACCAGACTGAACTCTTTCTAGAATTTTTTTCATAGCTTCTTTAGCAGTATCGGTAATGACTTTGGGACCGGAAGTATAATCTCCATATTCTGCAGTATTGGAAATGCTATAACGCATGTTTGCTAACCCACCTTCATAAATTAGATCAACGATAAGTTTTACTTCGTGCACGCACTCAAAATAAGCTAACTCTGGAGGATATCCAGCTTCAGTCAACGTTTCATATCCTGCTTTAATTAAAGAAGTTAAGCCACCGCACAATACAGCCTGTTCACCAAATAGATCGGTTTCAGTTTCGTCTTTAAATGTAGTTTTTATGATTCCAGCTCTACCCCCACCAATTGCACTTGCGTATGCAATTGAGTTTTCCAAAGCAGTTCCTGAGGCGTCTTGTTGGATAGCAATTAAACATGGCACACCCGCGCCACTTTTGTATTGACCTCTCACTGTATGACCAGGACCTTTTGGAGCGATCATAACTACATCTAAATCTGATCTAGGAGTGATTTGCTTGTAATGAATATTGAATCCATGCGCAAAAGCTATAGTCGCACCTTGCTTCAAATTGGGCTCTATTTCTTCTATATATGTTTTACCTTGAAATTCATCAGGAATTAAAAACATTACTAAGTCAGCTTTTTGAGCTGCATCAGCATTACTTAAAACTTCAAACCCCGCTTCTTCTGCCTTAAGAGCTGAAGACGAACCTTCTCGCAACCCGATGATGACTTCAAAGCCAGAATCTTTCAAATTGTTAGCATGAGCATGGCCTTGTGAGCCATAGCCAATGACTGCGATTACTTTATTTTGTAAAACTTCAAGATTTGCATCTTTATCGTAATAAACTTCCATTATTTCTCCTATTTCAATATATAACTTTCGTTTCTTCTTCAGTTTCCAAAGAAACATTCCCCAACGTCATTCCAAGAGCTCCTGTTCTAGTTACCTCTATTAAGTAGTCTTCCAATTCAACTAATAAGTTTTCTAGATTGAAAGTGTCTCCAATTAATCTCAAGATTGTTTTCTCGTCTTTATTATCAAGTTCATTAAATTCTAAACTTGAATAATTCTTTTCTATTTTACTAATCACTTCAGATTTATTTGAAACTTTTATTAAAGCCATCTCTAAAGATATAGATTCACTTGCTTTTAAATCTTGAACCATGACAACATCGATTAGCTTATAAAGCTGTTTGAGTATTTGTTGAATCACTTCAGTTGATTCTGAAGTAGTCATAGTAAGTCTTGATAAAGTTGGATCCTGAGTTGGAGCTACAGACAAGGAATCGATGTTATAACCTCTTTGAGAAAACAGACCTATCACTCTGGATAAAGCGCCAGGTTGGTTTTCCATCAGTAAAGAAATTTGACTAGCCATCTTAAAAAGTTTTTTTATCCTTACTCAAGCGCATTTCGGACATTGACCCTCCGGCCTCAAGCATAGGATATACATGCTCATCGGGATCAACCAAAACATCCAAAAATACTAATTTATCTTTCATTGCAAAACTTTCTTTCATAGCATCGTTCAGCTCTGACAGCTTTTCAACTTTGATTCCAACATGTCCAAAAGATTCTGCAAGCTTCACAAAATCTGGAAGAGAATCTTCGTAAGAAATACTGGAATATCTTCCTCCATATTGCATGTCTTGCCACTGTTTAACCATTCCTAAAGCCCTATTATTTAAGTTAACAATTTTTATTGGGAGACCATATTGTCCACAAGTTGATAATTCTTGGATACACATTTGAATGCTTCCTTCCCCCGTCACACAAGCAACGTCAGCTTCAGGAAATGCAAATTTAACTCCCATAGCTGATGGAAGCCCAAAGCCCATAGTTCCCAGACCGCCTGAGTTGATCCATTTTCTAGGGTCTTTAAATTTATAATATTGGGCTGCAAACATCTGGTGCTGACCAACATCAGAGGTTACATAAGCATCGCCTTTGGTAGTTTGATATAAAGACTGGATAACTTGCTGCGGCAAAATTATATCCTTTTCATTTTTGAGATTAAGCATGTCGTGATTTAAACCATGCGCCTTTCTCCAAGCTTCAACTTTACTCCACCAATCTTTGTAAATAGTTTGATCGAAACCACTGGCTTTAACTTGCTCTATTAATTGTTGCATCACCAACTTCGCATCGCCTTCTATTGCTAGATCAACTCCAATAATCTTATCGATTGAAGACGGATCTGAATCGATATGTATTTTTTTTGCTGCCAAGCCAAATTTACTTGGATTGTTTGTTATACGATCGTCGAATCTTGCGCCAACATTAAAAATTAAGTCAGCCTCAGACATCACCATGTTCGCTTCATAGGTTCCATGCATTCCCAACATGCCGACAAATTGGTTATCGTTTCCTGGAAACGCTCCAAGTCCCATCAGCGTATTAGTAACTGGACAGCCAATTAATTTTGAAAATTCAGTCAGTTCCTTTGAGGCGTCTGCTTGAATAGTCCCACCGCCGGAATATATAACCGGTTTTTTTGCAGCTCTAAATAATTCTATCGCAGCAGCAATTTTTTCATCATTTCCCTTTCCTAAAATTGGAAACGACCTCATGACTAAATCTTTAGGATAATTATACTCAAACTTGTAATTTGGATCCGTCATGTTTTTGGGTACATCAATTACTACTGGCCCAGGTCTACCTGACGTAGCAATATGAAATGCTTTTTTTATAACAACTGGTATTTCTTCAGCTGATTGCACAAGAAAACTATGTTTAACAATAGGTCTCGAAATTCCCATCATGTCAGTTTCTTGAAATGCATCAGAACCAATCAAGTGGCTTGCAACTTGCCCAGATATAACCACTACTGGAATAGAATCCATATAAGCGGTTGCAATTCCAGTAATTGCGTTGGTAGCGCCAGGCCCTGACGTAACTAAGGCTACTCCTGGTTTTCCTGTTGCTCTGGCATAACCATCTGCAGCATGAACTGCAGCTTGTTCATGCCTCACCAAAATGTGTTGAACTTTATTTTGCTTATAAATTGCATCATAGATATGCAAAGCCGCTCCGCCTGGATAGCCAAAAATTAAGTCAATATTTTCGTCGGCGAGAGCTCTTATCAGAGCATCTCCTCCATTGATTTCCTCATTACTCATTGCTATTGCTTAGTTTTGTACCTAAGGGAGCGAATTTTGACACCCATCAGATACAAGTCAAGTCTATTGAGAGAGTTGAGCTAGTTTGGTTTCAAGGCTCTTTATATCTTTCGGTAACTCACTCGTAAATTCAATTTTTTCATTTGACCTAGGGTGGAGAAATGCGAGAGAGGAAGCGTGAAGAGCCTGCCTTGGAAATTGCTCGATAACCTCTCTTAATTTACTGTCAGTAGATTTTGCAAACCTCCTTTTTCTACCATACAAGGGATCGCCAATGATGGGAAAACCCATGTGACTTAAATGAACCCTAATCTGATGAGTTCTTCCCGTTTCAAGCCTTAAAACCAAATGTGAATAATTACCATAAGTCGTTTCAAGTGAATAGTGAGTGATAGCCTCTTTACCAGAAGCAAGTACAGATTGTTTTTGTCTATTGGAAGGATGTCTGCCAATTGGTTCATCAATTTTTCCAGATTTGGTAATTCTACCAACAACAAAGGCTTGATATATTCTTGTTACCTCTCTGCTTGAAATTTGCGCTGACAAATTTAGTAGAGATTTTTCATTTTTAGCTATCACCATTAGCCCTGAAGTATCTTTATCTAGTCTATGAACAATTCCTCCTCTAGGAAGTTTTTTTAATTCCGGAAACTCAAATAAAAGTCCATTTAAAAGAGTATTAGTTTTGTTTCCAGCACCTGGGTGTACAACCAAATCTGAGGTTTTGTTTATTATGATGAAGTCATCATCCTCACTGACAATGTCCAAATCAATTTTTTGTGGGATTGTTTCAACTACTTCTTCTTCGATAAAAGTAATTTCTATTAACTCGCCGCCAAGAAGCTTACTATTTAATTTAAAAACTATTTCCTCATTGAGCAAGACTCTACCACTTAAAATTGCATTTTTTATTTTTGATCTAGAAATATCCTTTAGCATTGAAGTAAGAGCCAAATCAATTCTTTGACCAGATAATTCCTCGGGAACTTTAAGGACTTGATTAGTTTTATTTGTCATATTTTCTGATGATAGAATAGTCGAAACTATGAACAATATTAAGAAAAATAAATTCTGGTTGCTTAGTCTAGCTATCTTAGCTCTAATTTTTTCTGGTTGTAACTCTAGTCCGGAGGAAGAAATTACTATAGAAATGATTGAGAAAGATATTTACGATCAAGCCCAAAGTAGACTGAAATCAGGAAATTATGCGCTCGCCATTTTAAGTTTAGAGACTTTAGAGAGGCAATTTCCCTTTGGAAAATATGCAGAGCAAGCTCAATCTGAATTAATTTATGCTTACTATAAAAATTCTTCTTACGATGCGGCAATCTCAGCAGCAGAAAGATTCATAAGTCTTCATCCAAGACATCCTAATACTCCATATGCATTTTATTTGAAGGGATTAGCTAAATTTACAGAGGATCAAAGTTTTTTTGGTGAACTACCTCTTCTTGGAGATATGACTCACAAAAGAGACCTTAGCCGAGCTAAAGAGTCTTTTGACGATTTGAGCGAATTTCTCACGAGATATCCTGAAAGTGAATATGCAGGAAATGCAAAACAAAGAATGGTTTACTTAAGAAATTTGATTGCTAAACAAGAAATTTATATTGCAGAATACTACATCGAAAGAAAAGCATATGTAGCCGCTGTTAATCGGGCTAATTATGTAATCAAGCATATGTCTCGAACTCCAGAAGTGGTCAAGGCTTTGGAAATATCAATCATTGCATACAAGGAATTAGGAAAAAATGACTTAGCAAAAGAAGCTGAGGATGTTTTAAAGACCTATAGAGAAAACATTTAAAATCTAAGATTCTTGATTTGATTAATCTAAAACCAAAATTTTTATTTTTTCAGAAACCACTGGCGTCTCATGAGGAACATGCATCCAATCGCCAAGTAAAAGCTGAAGAGAGTGTTCTCCTGGATCAAGTTCTATAAGTGCTTGGGTTTGGCCTTTACCAAAATGCAAATGTTGAGCATCTGCAGGAATTCCAGACTTTAAATCAGGTAGCTGATCTAAATCGATTAAAAGATGATGATGACCAGTATTTGGAAAATTTATTCCCGCAGGAGCTATGCCCATTCCTTGAAGTCCGAAAATAACTTCAACAGGACTTGAAACTTCTTCGCCATCTTTGGGACTTATAATAAAAACCTCAGCTGAAGCAGCGACACTAATTGAAAAAATTAAAGATACTGTTACTAGAAATTTATTCATATTCACCGTCTTGATATATTAACGGATCTTTTTCTCCAGAGTGATTTAAATCGTAAATTTTGCCAACCACTAAAGAATGACTCTGAAAAGGAAAGATTTTATCTATGGTGCAAAAAATATTAGATTGAGCGTTAGTTAAATAAACTGGTTCAATTTGACTCCACTCCCCTTTAGAAAATCTTTTCTCACCTTCATCTTCACCGCTGCACAAATTGGCTAAATCTATTTGAGAACTTTTTAACAAGTTCAAACAGAATTTTTTATTTATTTCTAAGTTTTCATGCATTGAAGCATTTTTATTAATGCAAACGATTATCAAAGGCGGTTCTAAGGATAATGAAGTTACAGAAGAAACGGTAACCGCACATCTATCCCCCTCAACGCCCGAAGTCATAATGTATACATTTTGTTTCAGCGTTCTAAGGATTTGTAAAAATTCTTCTTGCATAAGGTTTTTATAAAAAATATTCTTAACTGTAATCATAATTCATTTGTGGCTGAGATGGAAAAAGGGAAAATAAGAATTATCGGAGGAAGGTGGAGAGGAAAAAAAATTCTTTTTCCAATAAATCCAAATTTAAGACCAACACCCGATAGAGCTAAAGAAACTGTTTTTAATTGGTTAGGAAATGATCTAACTGGTATCTCTTGCTTGGATTTATTCGCAGGTACAGGTGCAATGGGAATTGAAGCCTTATCTCGAGGTGCAATTAGAATTGATTTTGTAGAAACAGAAAAAATTTTTGCACAAAATCTCAAAAAGAGCTTAGATAGCTTAGAGGGAAAAGTAAATGCGAAAATTTACAATGAAGATTTTTATAAATGGTTTGAACAAAACTCGTCAGAGCAGATCTACGATTTAATCTTTATTGATCCTCCGTTTCATAAGGATTTAATAGAGGGTGTTTTTAAATGTATCAAACGGAAGAAAATCTACTCCTCCGACACAATTTTTTATCTAGAATCAGAGAAGAGTGTTAATTTAAATTTTTTGGATGAAGAATTTGAAATTTTTAAAGAAAAAATTATGAAAAATAAATGTTATAGATTAATAAAGGTTAAAACTACTTAGCCTTCTTCATTGAATCGAAGAACTCATTGTTGGTCTTATGCTTTCTCAGCTTATCAATGAGCCATTCTGTGGCCGTAATGTCTTCCATTTCATGAAGTAATTTTCTGAGAATATTAATTCTAGCTAGATCTAATTCATCTGTGATTAATTCCTCTCTCCTGGTTCCAGATCTTCTAATGTTGATGGCAGGAAAAATTCTCTTTTCTGCAATCGATCGATCTAAATGAATTTCCTGATTACCAGTTCCTTTGAATTCCTCATAAATAACCTCATCCATTCTAGAACCAGTATCGACTAAAGCTGTGGCTATAATAGTCAGGCTTCCCCCGTTTTCAATATTTCTGGCTGCACCAAAAAATCTTTTAGGTTTTTCTAAAGCATTTGCATCGACTCCACCAGTAAGGATTTTTCCTGAAGATGCTTGAGTTGAGTTGTATGCTCTTCCTAACCTAGTAATTGAATCTAATAGGATAATTACATCATTTCCAGATTCCACTAGTCTTCTAGCTTTTGCGATTGCCATTTCAGCTACTTGAACATGACGTGAGGGAGGTTCGTCAAAGGTGCTCGCTATGACTTCGCCCTTTACTGATCTGGTCATATCTGTGACCTCTTCGGGTCGCTCATCAATCAGAAGAACCATTAAAATACTGTCTGGACTATTTTTTTCTATGGAATGTGCGATGCTCTGGAGCAGCAAGGTTTTTCCTGCTTTAGGGGGCGAAACTATTAAGCCTCTTTGCCCTTTTCCAGTTGGTGAAATTAAGTCGATAATTCTTGCGGATAAGTCCTCAGTAGTACCATTACCAGATTCCATAACCAGTCTATCTTCAGGAAATAAAGGAGTTAAATTTTCAAATGCCAATTTTGATTTAGTTTTATCAGTCCCCTCAAAATTTATTTCATCAATTTTTAACAAAGCGAAATATCTTTCTCCGTCTTTTGGAGGTCTTATTTTTCCAGAGATCGAATCGCCTGTTTTTAGTCCAAATCGTCTAATTTGACTTGGAGAAACGTAAATGTCATCAGGTCCTGCAAGATATGAAGAAGTAGGTGATCTTAAAAATCCAAAACCATCATTTAAAATTTCTAGTACTCCTTCGCCCTCAATATCTTCTCCGTCTTTAGAATGAGATTTTAATATATTAAATATAACGTCCTGTTTTTTTGATCTTGCAATATTTTCAATACCCATGTCCTCGGCAATACCGATTAATTCTTCGATAGGTTTGGCTTTAAGTTCGCCTAAATGCATGTGAATTTCTAAATTATATTGAAAAAAAATTTACTGGAATTTATTTCGTAACCGAAAGCTACTGAACAAATCTAGCACTTATATTTAATTACGTCTAGTAAATAATTAAATATGTTGGTTTAAGAATTCTAATAATTGATTTTTAGTTAATGCTCCTATTCTTTGATCAATTGGATTTCCATCTTTAAAAAGTATTAACGTTGGAATACTCATAACTTTCTGTTTAATAGCTGAATCTCTATTATTATCGACATCTAATTTTGCAATAGTTAATTTATCTTTTAGTTCATCAGATAATTCTTCAAGTATTGGAGCCACCATTTTACAAGGACCACACCATTCAGCCCAATAGTCAACAAGCACAGGTTTCTCAGATCCTGTTAATTGTTGATCAAAATTTTCGTCGTTCAATTCAATAATTTCACTCATAGAATAATTATGATGGAAATAAAAATATTTTAAAGCTTTTAATCAGTTATGGCACCCAAAGAAGCTGAACTTACAACCTTAGCGTACTTGGCAAGTACGCCTCTTTCTTTATAAGGTTTAGGATTTACCCATGATTTTTTTCTTCTTGAAATTTCTTCATCAGAGAGCTTGACGTCAATCCTTCCCTTAATTGCATCAATAGTGATTTCATCTCCATTCTCGAGTAATCCTATTAATCCACCTTTTGCAGCTTCGGGAGTAATATGTCCAACGACAAAACCATGAGAGCCTCCTGAAAATCTTCCATCGGTAATAAAAGCTACTTTATCTCCCATATCTTTTCCCATAATTGCTGAAGTTGGCTTCAACATTTCTCGCATTCCAGGGCCACCGACAGGGCCTTCGTATCTCACAACGATAACGTCACCCGGATTAATTTTGGAATTATAAATAGCATCTAATGTTTCTTCTTCTGAATTAAATACTCTTGCAGTTCCCGTAAAGCTTGTGCCTTCTTTCCCGGTAATCTTGGCAACAGCTCCATCCTCCGCTAAATTTCCTTTTAAGATTTTTAAGTGACTGTCTTTTTTTATTGGCGTAGAAAATGCTGAAATTATTTTTTGCTCTTTTGGGTATGGCTTTACGTCTTCTAAATTTTCTTCCATGGTTTTGCCTGTAACAGTTAAACAAGATTTATGCAGAAGCCCTTCTTCCATAAGCATTTTCATTAACGGTTGAACTCCTCCAATGGCATTAAGCTCTGACATTAGATAGTGACCAGAAGGCCTTAAATCAGCCAAGACCGGGCTTGTTTTTCCAATTACCTCGAAATCTTCAATTTTTAAAGGAACCCCAACTGTATGAGCCATAGCTAGTAAATGAAGAACAGCATTTGTGGATCCTCCGAGAGCTATAATTACTCTAATGGCATTTTCGAATGCATTTCTAGTCATGATATCTGAGGGTTTAATATCTTTTTCCAAAAGGTGATTTATAGCAGCTCCAATATTCTTACAATCAATCTTTTTTTCATCTGAAATAGCATCTTGAGAACTGCTGCCAGGTAAACTCATGCCTAAAGCTTCAATAGCAGAAGCCATGGTATTAGCTGTATACATGCCTCCGCAAGAACCTGGTCCTGGAAGAGCTGTTTTCTCAATTGCTATCAATTGATCCTCAGAAATTTTTTTACTCGTATAACTTCCTATGCCTTCCATAACAGTCACTAAATCTGAATGATTTTCGCCCGGCCTAATTGAACCTCCATAGACAAAAATGGAAGGTCTATTTAATCTTGCTAGGCCAATCAGACAGCCAGGCATATTTTTATCGCACCCTCCTATTGCAACTACGCCATCAAAAGATTGGCATCCAACGACTGTTTCGATTGAATCTGCAATTACCTCTCGAGAAACTAACGAATATCTCATTCCTAGAGTTCCCATTGATATTCCATCTGAGATTGTAATAGTGTTGAATAAAACTGACTTGAGCTCATTTTCATCAACAGACTCGCACACTAAGCTTGCCAAGTCGTTAATGTGCATATTGCACGGAGTCACCATAGACCATGTCGATGCAACGCCAACCTGAGGTCTTGTAAAATCTTCATCTTCAAAACCTGCTGCACGCAACATTGAACGAGACGCTGCTTGTTCTGGACCATCTACTAATGGGGATGAGAACTTTCTCTTTTTATCCATTTATTTATCGAGTTATTGGAAATCTTAAATTAATTTTTAAATCTCCTATATTTTATTAGAATTTGTATTAAATGTACCTAATAAAAAAAATAGTGATCTTAATTATGACTTTTTCGATCTATTTAAGTTCAAGTGATTCTATAAATGACCACGTACCAAACTCTAAAGAGGCCATAAGTATTTATACTGATAAAAAAAAAGAAACTTTAGAGATAATTTTTAAATTACATAAAGGAGTTTACGTTTATAAAAATAAAATTAAAGTTAAGCAAGAGGACTTGATGAAACCTTTCATTATTTTGGGAGAAATTACATTTATAAAAGATAATTTTTTTGGAACTCAACCTATTTTAGAAAAAGATTTTATTTTAAGTTTTAATCTTTCTGATATTATTTCCAAAGATGATATTTACTTGGAATATCAAGGGTGTTTCAAAAACTCTTTTTGTTATAGTAAAGAAGAAAAAGAAATATCTTATTAAAGCTCATCTTCTTCAAAAATCTTTGAAATTGATATCATAATCTCTTAAAATCTTCAAAATATGTCTAACTTATTGCTTTTAAATGGTCCAAACCTTAACCTTCTTGGTTCTAGAGAGAAAGATATCTATGGAAGTAGTACTTTAAAAGATATTGAATCTAAACTTACCCAAATTGCTTCAGAAAATAATATAGAACTAGATTGTTTTCAAAGTAATGCGGAACATGAGCTAGTAGATAAAATACAAGAAGCCAAAAAAAATAATGTGAAGATAATTCTTTTTAACCCGGGAGCTTTTACTCATACCAGTGTCGCATTGAGGGATGCAATTTTGGGAGTAGACATTCCAATGATAGAAATTCACATTAGTAATATTTTTGGAAGAGAGAGTTTTAGAGAAAAGTCTTTTTTTTCTGATATTTCTATCGGTGTAATTTCAGGACTAGGAGAAGAGAGCTATGTAAGCGCATTAGATTTTGCAATAAAAAAAATTGGAGACTTATAAATGGATATAAGAAAAGTAAAAAAATTGATTGAAATGTTAGAAGATTCTAATCTTAATGAAATAGAAATTAAAGAGGGAGAAGAGTCAGTAAAATTAGTTAAGGCTGGTTCAAACCTATCTCAAACCTTAGTTGCCCAACCTGCTGTTCAACTACCAGAAGAAAACTCAATCTCGAAAGAAGAATCTCAAAAAGTTGAAAAGGATTCTAAAAGTGAAGAAACTAAAAAAGCATCAGGCAAGGAAATTAAATCACCAATGGTGGGAACTTTCTATGGGGCTCCTAACCCAGGGGCAGAAACTTTTGTAAAAGTAGGCGATACCGTAAATGAAGGAGACGTACTTTGTATCATTGAAGCAATGAAAATGATGAATGAAGTTAAGGCGGATTTCAGCGGAACAATTATAGAAATAATTCCTGAAGACGCAGAACCGGTTGAATTTGGACAAACTCTTTTTATCTTAAACTAAAAATGTTTGACAAAATTTTAATTGCCAACAGAGGTGAGATAGCTCTTCGTGTGCTCAAGGCTTGTAAAGAGATGGGTATAAAATCCGTTGCAGTCTATTCAGAACCTGATAAAGAGCTTAAGCACGTGAAGATGGCAGATGAAGCTATTTGTATTGGCCCTGCTCAATCAAATAAAAGTTATTTGAACATTCCAGCCCTAATAAGCGCCTGTGAAGTATCTGGAGCAGATGCTGTTCATCCTGGCGTAGGTTTTCTGGCAGAAAATGATCATTTTGCTGAACAAGTAGTAGCAAGCGGTTATACATTTATTGGACCGGATCCGGAATCGATAAGAATTATGGGTAATAAAATTTCAGCTAAAGAAATGGCAACCTCTGCGGGTTTACAATGCGTTCCTGGCAGTGGAAGAGTTTCTGCAACAAATAGAGAAACTTTAAACATAGCCAACACAATAGGATATCCCTTATTAATAAAAGCTGCAGCAGGCGGTGGTGGAAAAGGTATTAAAATTGTTAGAGAAGAATCAGAACTTCTTTCTAGTATGAGAATTACTCAACAAGAAGCGTTGAATAGTTTTGGAAGTGACGAAATATATCTTGAAAAGTTTATAGAAAATCCAAGGCATATCGAAGTACAAGTAATTGCTGATAATTTTGGGAATGCCCTTCACTTCTTTGAGAGAGATTGCTCTATTCAAAGAAAAAACCAAAAAATTATTGAGGAAGCTCCAGCTTGGGATCTAAATGAAACAAAAAAAGAGGAATTATTTAAGCTTTGTATTAATTGTTTAAAGAAAATGAAATACAAAGGCGTTGGAACTTTTGAGTTTCTCTATAAAGATGATGAATTTTATTTCATTGAGATGAACACTAGATTACAGGTCGAACATACAGTCACCGAGATGATAACCAATACAGACTTAGTTAAATTGCAAATTGAAACAGCTTCAGGTCAAAAACTTGAACTCAAACAAAATGATATAAAGAAATATGGACATGCGATTGAGTGCAGAATAAATGCTGAAGATCCCGAAACATTCATACCTTCACCAGGAAAAGTTACAGAATACGATCCACCCGGAGGTATTGGTATTAGGGTAGACTCGCACCTTTACGCTGGCTATACCGTTTCGCCTTATTATGACGCTCTGATTGCAAAGATATGTGCATTCTCTTTTGACAGAAAATCAGCTATCAAAAGAATGTCATTCGCTTTAGAAGAGTTCTTTGTAGATGGAATATCGACTAACAAAGATCTTCAGGAAATAATTATGAAAGAGCCCAATTTTTTTGAAGGAGATGTCTCAATAAATTATCTTAAAGACGTTCTAAATATTAACTAATGGGTAAAATTCAAGAATATAACCCTGGTAAAATTGAAAAAAAAATTCAAGATTTTTGGGAAAAAAATAAAAGTTTTGAAGTAGAAGCAGATTCTGAAAAAGAAAAATTTTACTGTTTAAGTATGTTCCCTTATCCATCTGGCGAGCTTCATATGGGACATGTCAGAAATTATACGATTGGAGATGTGATCTCTAGATTTCAAAGAATGAAAGGCAAGAATGTTTTGCAGCCTATGGGTTGGGATGCTTTTGGACTTCCTGCAGAAAATGCAGCTATTGAAAATAATGTTTCCCCAAAAGAATGGACCGAAACAAATATAAAAAAAATGAAAACGCAGCTTAAATCTTTAGGGTTTAGTTACGATTGGAGAAGGGAATTTAAAACTTGTGATGAAGATTATTTTAAATGGGAGCAATGGCTATTTTGCGAACTTTATAAAAAGAATTTAGTTATCAGAGAAGAGGCGGAAGTAAATTGGGATCCCATCGATAAAACAGTACTTGCAAATGAACAGGTCATTGATGGAAAAGGTTGGCGATCTGGAGCAGAAGTAGAAAAAAAAATTATAAGTCAATGGGCTTTAAAAATAGAAGATTATGCAGAGGAGTTATTGAGAGAACTTGATAATCTTTCTGGATGGCCAGAACAAGTAAAACTTATGCAAAAAAACTGGATTGGTAAGTCTGAGGGAATGGAATTTGCATTTGAAACAAACTCTGGAGATCCTTTAAAAGTGTTTACTACGAGGCCGGATACAATCATGGGAGTAACATTCATAGCGCTTTCCATATCTCATCCAATTACAAAAAGTTTTAGTGATAAAGATAAAAACCTTAAAGATTGGATTTTGAAAAATTCCAAAGGATCTACCTCTGAAGTTAGTTCAGCTTTAGCAACAAAAGAAGGTTTTAAATTAGATGCTTTCGCTTACCATCCAATAACAAAAGAGAAAATCGAGATCTGGGTAGGAAACTATGTTCTTCAATACGGTTTTGGGGCGTTGATGGGAGTTCCAGCACATGATCAAAGAGACTATGATTTTGCAAAAAAATATAATATTGAAATAAAACAAGTTATCCAAGATTCAGAAAAAAAAATAAATGTTTCGGAAGAAGCTTTTGTAGACAAAGGAGAAATATTTAACTCTGGTTTTTTAGATGGACTTTTATCTGATGAGGCTACAAGCAAATTAAAAGAATTTGGTACAAAAAAAACAAATTTTAGATTAAGAAATTGGGGTGTTTCAAGACAAAGAAGCTGGGGAGCTCAAATTCCTATGATGATAAATGATGATGATCCAAGTGACGTTCTTCCATTTTCAGAACTAAGTAGTAATAACCTAGAAAATGATTCAATTAACTTGAATGGTAAAACTTATACTAAAGATTCCGATACTTTTGATACTTTTGTCGAATCATCTTGGTACTTTGCAAGATTTGCTTCTTACAAATCTCAAGACAAAATTCTTGACGATGAGGCAAACTATTGGCTTCCTGTAGATCAATATATAGGTGGTATAGAACATGCAATCTTGCATCTTTTATATTCAAGATTTTTTTGTAAAGCAATGAATGACTTAGACCTCTTAAAAACAAGAGAGCCCTTCACAAATTTACTTTGCCAAGGAATGGTTTTAAAGGACGGCTCCAAGATGTCTAAATCAAAAGGTAATGTCGTAAACCCCAAAGACTTAATTGAAGAATTTGGTTCTGATGCTGTAAGAATGTTTTCAATGTTTGCAGCGCCACCTAATCAGTCTTTGGAGTGGTCTAACGAGGGCTTAAAAGGATCTTTTAAATTTTTGAATAAATTATGGAACCTAACGCAGATTATTAAGGCTCAAAAAATTGTTGATAGCGATGATGAAGGTTTAGAAGAAAAACTAGAAGTTAAACTAAATCAAACTATAAAAAAGGTTTCTGATGACTTTGAAAGAAGACAGTCATTTAATACTGCTATATCTTCTATTATGGAATTGATAAATTTTATTCCAGACATTTTCTTAGAGGAAACAGTAACAGAACAAAAAAATAAATCATTAAGAAAAATAATCAATACAACTTTACTAATGCTTTACCCAATTTCTCCTCACATTTGCCATGAACTTTGGGATCAACTTAATGAAAGTAAAATAGAAGATAACAAGTGGCCTAATTTTGACAAATCGTATTTAGAATCTTCAGAAATCAATTTTGTTATTCAAGTCAATGGAAAAGTTAGAGGCTCACTAAAAGTAAGTCATGAGGACGAAAAAGAGACCATAATTGACTCAGCTAAAAATATAGATAATGTAAAGAAATTTATATCAGATAAGGAAGTCCTTAGGGTAATATTTATTGAAAAGAAATTAATCAATTTTGTTGTTAAATGAAGCTATATCTATCTTTATTATTAATTATATTATTCAGCTGCGGATATTCTCCAGTCAATGAATCTAACGATGAGCTGCTTAAAATTCATTTTTCCTTCAAAAACAATCCTCTAAATCAATCACTTCTTGCTGAAATTAGGAAGAATACCCCTTTTCTGAATCTTGAAGTTTCTTCATCAAATGATGCAGATTTAGAAGTTGAAATTGTTAATCACAGGATCGGGAAATTCTTAAACGTAACAGATAAAAATTTTTTTCCAGCTGTTGGGACATTAGATTATCAATTTGATTTTTATTTAAAGACGAATTCCAAAAGTGAATTTATAGAATTTTTTGTTAATGAAGATTTTGCCTATGATACTGATAGCATTTTATCTAACGAACAAAAGATCGAAGAAATTAAAATGAATTTCTTTCAACAAGCGTTAATTGAATTGTCTTTTAGAATTTCGAATTTTTCATCTAATCTTTAATGAAAGTTTCTAATATTTATACAATCCATGGTACGGAACCTTTTCTAATTGAATTAAAACGAGATGAAATAATCCAAGATTTAAGAAAAAAGGAATATTTTTTAAGAGAAATTTTTTTTAGCAATGACTCATCTTTCAAGTTAGAAAATCTATTTAAAGAAAATGAAACCTCGTTGTTTAGTGAAAGAAAAATCATAGATTTAAGGTTAAATTCTTCACTTACGAAAGATAGCTCCGAAAGCTTCATCGACTTTTGCAGGCATCTAAGTGAAGACAATTCATTAATTGTCTCTATAAATAATATTGAAAGATTAGCTACTAAAAAATGGTTTAAAGAAATATCTAATATCTCAGACGTTACCGAAATAAAAAAAATTTATCCTAATCAGTTTAGGAATTGGGTTATCCAACAATCAAAAAAGAATTTTCTTGATTTAGACATTGAAACAATAAATTTAATTGTTGAAAAAACTCAAGGAAATTTCCTTGCTGCAATGCAAGAAATTAAGTTCCTCAAAGCCTTGAATTCATCTGAAAAAACTTCTATTTCCGAAAATTCAGATTTTGAAATATTTAATTTATCTGACTCTATATTAAATGACGATATCGATATGAGCTTAAAAATATTTAGAAATCTCCAAAATAAAAAGACTGCTGAGCCAATTATCTTATGGTTCCTTTTCAGAGAAATGGAGAGATTGATTTTGACAAAACAAGATCCTAATTCGAACTTTCCAGGTCCTAGAACTTATTTAGATAGCTTGAAAAGAAAATCTTCAAAACTAGAATTAAGTTTCATGATCAACTTGAAGAAGGAATTAGCAAAACTTGATAGGGATTTTAAAATGGGTAGAAGCGATTTTTGGAGTACAAGTGAAAAAATACTTATCAAGCTTTGCAATCCTCAATTTTTTTCAAGAAAGCCTGCTTGACTAATTGATACAATTTGCCGGGATTCCCGTCTCCAATTATTTTTTTATCTAATTCGATAATTGGAAGAATACCTTTAGTCGTATTAGTAATCCAAAGTTCATCTGATTTAAATAGAAATTCTTCGTCAATTTTCTTTTCTTCAAAATTTAAATTTAGATCCTGGAATATTTCTATGATTACTTTTCTTGTTATTCCGGGAAGGATATTTGCTTCTAAAGGAGGCGTATATATTCTATTTTCATTTACACAGAAAACATTACTCACAGCTCCTTCAGTAATAAATCCAGAATCACTCATTAAAAGTTCATCTACTCCCTTCTCTTGAGCTTTTATTTTGTACAAAACATTTGCCAACAAAGAGGTAGATTTAATTGAACTTTTTTTCCATCGAATATCAGAGCTTAAAATTGCTTTTATGGTTTCATTATTTTCTTTAGGAACATTCTTCATTTCAAATGAGCATACAAATAAAGTTGGCTTGGTATCCTCTTTTGGAATGTGATTCCTTATTTCCTCGACTCCTCTTGAGATCTGTAGATAAATTATTTGATTTTCTTCCAAATTTTTAAGGCAAACTTCTTTCAAAATAGTTTTTATTTCAGTGTTGGAAAGATTTACTTTAATGCCTAGTAATTCTAAATTTTTATTTAACCTATCAACATGATCGTCTAATCTGAATAGATTTTTCTTGTAAGCAGCTAAGACCTCATACACTGAATCTCCAAATAGAAATCCTCTGTCTAAAGGAGAAATGCTTGCCTTACTGAGCTCAACAAAATCGTCATTTAGATAGCAGATTGTCATTAATTGACTTCGTCTTGCATGAAAAAGCTGTAAATATAAAAACCTATAGCTTCGAATGTTGAAGATAAAAAACCTTTTGAATCTATTTTTTTAACTGCTACAAGATCTATGCTTTTTAAAGTTTTGCCATCGATTACGAAGTCTAAAGAATCTAAAACATCGTCCTTATTAATTGGAGCTTTAACGCCTAAGTTTTTAGATGCAATTAATTCAAGAGAATTAAACTCGGGTTTGGTGAGAGTAAGATAAATATCTTCAGATGGCCCTAAATTTAAAATATCTTCACTTCCTGCCCATACATCTACTGACGAAACGGTTTCATATTTAGACAGAATTTTCTTAGTTGAATAATATCTGAAACCGTAATCAAGCAATCTTCGGTTATCTCGGAGCCTTGCTTTTTCTGAAGCACTGTTAAGAGTTACTGCAATTAACCTCATGTCGCCTCTTTTAGCTGAAGAAACCATACAATATCCTGAGCTACTTGTATGGCCAGTTTTAATACCATCAATTGAATCATCTTGCCAAAGTAAGCTGTTACGATTTAACTGTCTGATTTCATTATAAGTAAACTCTTTTTGACTAAAAATTTTATATGTTTCCGGATAATCTTCTACTAGCCTTATGCTAAGTTTTGCTATGTCTTGTGCCGTAGAATAATGATTTACGTCTGGAAGGCCTGTTGGGTTCATAAAGTTTGTCTCTTCTAACTTCATTTCTTTGGCATATTCATTCATTAAAATTGAAAAATCATATTCAGAACCAGCGATATGTTCAGCTAAAGCACAACTTGCGTCATTTCCTGATTGCACGATAACCCCTAACATAAGATCTTCAACAGTAACTTCAGTTCCTTCTTTGACAAACATTCTAGATCCTTCAGTACGCCAACATTTTTCGCTAATTTTCACTAAAGAATCATTTCTTAAAAAACCCTTATTGATTTGGTCTGCAACTACATAAGCGGTCATTATCTTTGTAATACTAGCCAAGCCAGTTGATTGACTTGAATTGTCCTCAGAAATAACTTTCAAAGTTTTTGCATCTAATAAAAGATAACTCGTTGCAGATAATTGAGGTGGATTTGGAATTAAAGCTTGGGAATAAGAATTAAGACTGATAATAAATAACCAAAACAAGTAAATTAATTTCATACGTTTATCTAATTTTTTAACTCTTCGCTCAAAAGAAAGACTGACATTGCATACTTAGAACTTGGATTATACCTTGTTATTGCATAAAGATTTTTATCGCCAATCCAAAACTCATCTCTTTCTTCATTTTTTGGAAAAAGAGAGATCTGAATATATTTTTTTGAAAAATCAAGATTGTCTTTTTCATAGACAATATCTAATTCATTGTAAGGAACTAACTTAAATGACGACTTAATTGATTTATTTTTTCTTTTTGCTTGAGCTGGAAGCGCAATAAACCCATTTCTATCCCATCCTCTTTTATTACCTAAATCTGAAGATAAAAAATTTGCAACACTTCCTATGGCATCAGCCGCATTATTCATAATGTCTCTTTTGCCATCCTCATCAAAATCCAAAGCCAATCTTCTATAATTATCTGGCATAAATTGCGCAAATCCCATTGCTCCAGCATATGATCCTCGAACTCCAGTTATGTCGAAATTTTCTTCTCTAGAAAGCAAGAAAAACTCTTCTAATTGTTTTTTAAAGAAGGATCTTCTTCTAGGATAATCAAATGCAGCAGTACTTAGAGCATCAATGACTCTTATCTTGCCTTTATAACCACCGTAATTTGTCTCTAGTCCTATAATTGCGGCTATAACTTCTCGCGGAACTCCAAAATCTTTCTCAGCTTTATCAAACCACCTTTCATAAGTGTTTAAAAAAACTTTACCGCTTTGAATTCTAAAAAAAGAAACTCTATTTTTATATTGATCCCATGTAACAACCTTTTCAGCAGGTTTATTCATAGAGTCAATTATGTTTTGTTGTTTTACAGCTTTTGAAAAAACTTCCACTAAATATGTCTTATCAAAGTCATGTTCCTTTGACATAAAATCAATAAATTCATGTACTTCATCACGATCTAAATAGTTAGAGTGAACATAAGAACAAAAACAAATCAAAATAATAAATTTATATTTCATTTAAGTTTCTCGCCTCAAAGACAAAATAATTCCTATTGTAACTAAGTTTATAATCAAAGCAGTTCCTCCCTGACTCACAAAAGGCAAAGGCATTCCTACAACAGGTAAAAGCCCGATTACCATACAAATATTGATAGATATGTAAGCCAGTAATATTGTTGAAAGGGTTGCAGATAAAATCTTAGCAAATCGGTTTTGATGCTTTATAGAAATTAAGATTAATCTATAAATTAATAAACCATAAAGAAACATTAGGAATAAAACCCCGATTAAGCCAAATTCTTCAGAAATAACTGAAAATATAAAATCTGAATGACTCTCTGGAATGAAATTCAATTGGCTTTGAGAACCGTTTAAATAACCTTTGCCCCAAAATCCTCCTGAACCAATTGCGATTTTAGATTGAGCTATGTTCCATCCAGCACCATAAATATCTGCCTCTGGATTAAACAAAGTTAGAATACGCTGTTGTTGGTACTCATATAATGAAAACCAAATTAATGGCAAAGAACAAACTGTAACGAAAGCTCCCAAATAAATATAACGCCAAGGAAGACCTCCCAACAAAATTGGCAAAATTCCCGATAAAAGAACAATTAATGCTGTCCCTAAATCGGGTTGAAGCAAGACTAAAAATGTAGCCAACAAGGTAAGAACAAAAACCACTAAATAATCAAAATTTGAAATCGAGGGTTTTCTTGATAGAAATGCTGCGGCAGATAATGGAAGAAGGAACCTCATAAGTTCAGAAGGTTGAATTGTAAACATCCCTAAATCAATCCATCTACTAGTTTCATTATTTTCATTTGAAAAAAATAAAACAATAATTAACAGAAATAATCCAGGCCAATAACTATAGAGATAAAAAACTTCCATTTTTCTAAAATTGGAAAAAGAAATTATTGTTAGTACTACAAATCCAAAAACCATATAAATACCTTGCCTTAATGCCATTTCAACTGACTGACTGGCACTATAAATCATTGAAATTCCTAACAAACTCAGAAGGAAAACACTCGTGACGATCCAAACATCAAATACTGAATTTCTTCTGGAATTGTCTATTCCAAGATTCAAAGAAAAATCTAAAGGCTGTCTACTCATTATTGTTCATAAAGGTTTATTGCTTTTTGGACTATAGGGGCAGCTACTAGGCTTCCACTTTCGCCATTTTCTACTATGGCAACAACCACAATAGATGGGTCTCCCACAGGCCCATATCCTACAAACAAAGCATGATCTCTAAGCAAAACATTCTCTCTAATTTCTTGATACTTGTTATCGTCAAGAATACTTTTTACTTGAGCTGTGCCTGTTTTGCCCGCAATTCTTAACTTGGGATCAAAAATATTTTTAGCTGTTCCAGTATTTGATTCAACGACAGAAATCAAGGATTCTTTTATGTATTCTAAATTCTGAATATCTTTAATCTCTATTTTTTCTGAGACAAACTTTGTTTCCTCCCCTTCGATAGATTGAACAATTCGTGGAGAAATTAACTTTCCTCCGTTTATAAGTGCAGAGTACGCCAGAGCTATTTGTAATGGTGTTGCTAAAATATATCCTTGTCCAATTCCCATATTAATAGTATCTCCTTTAAACCAAAATTCTCCTTTTTGGCCAAGCTTCCATTTCTTGTCTGGCAAAATACCTTGGCTCTCATTGATAAAAAGATCGGAAGATTTTCCAAAGCCAAACTTTTTTAAAAATGGGGCAATTGAATTTACAGTTAAATCATAAGCAATATTATAAAAATAAACATCTGAAGACTCAGCGATAGCTTTTTCCATGTTCACTTCTCCATGACCTCCTTCTTTCCAACCTGTGTAAGGTCTTTTATCACCTTCGACAAAAAACTCTCCTTCGTCTAGTATCTTTTCTTGCCAAGTTATAACGTCTTCTTCCAAAGCAACGAGGCCTATAAAAGGTTTTAGAGTTGATGCTGGAGGATATTGACCAGAGATAGCTCTATTAAAAAGAGGACTATTTTTATTTTGAAAAAGCAATTTAATTTCCTCAGTTTTAAAATTGTTGAAGAAGTTTGGATTATATGATGGTGAGCTTATCATTGCGCGAATGAAACCCGTATCTGGCTCAATCGCAATTAAAGCACCCTTTCTGCCTCTAAATTCTTTGTATAGTTTGTCTTGCAACTCAACATCTATAGAAAGTTTTATATTTTTTCCCTTAGTAGAAGGTTCTACAGACAAAACATCCAAAACACCTCCTCTAGCATCTTTTTCTGAATATCTGTAACCAACGGTTCCTCTCAACTCATCGTCAAATTCTTTCTCAATTCCCAATAATCCTACTTGTTGATCATTAAAATTTTTTAAATTTGGATTAATTAAAATATCTTGTTTTGAAGCAAAACCTAAATATCCTATGACAGCACCGGAACTCTCTCCATACACCACATTCCTTGAAAAACTAGAATTAATTTCCGTTCCCGGTAAATCTTTAAAATTTAATTTTACTTTTGCAAGCTGCCTATCATTTAAGTCCCTAAGCAGCGTAAAAGATTGGAAGGGTTTGATTTCTGATAATTTTTTATAAAAAACTTGCTCCAAGGTATTCTTTTCAATCTCTACAAGTTCAGATAGAAGAGACAAATATAAAGAGTAATCTTCGATGAAATTTGGTGTAACTACTAAATCTTGCCTAATAAAGTTATCCACAATAATTTCATCATTTGTATCAAAAATTAATCCTCTAGGAGGAAAAACTTTCTCTTTGAGAATTCTGTTTGAATCTGCTTGAGTTTTAAATTTCTCAGCCTGGAAAATCATCAAGTTTAAAATTTGAAGAAAAGCAAAAATAAGTAATATTAAAAAAGGAAATAAAAATAAAAATATTCTTCTTAAGATACTTTGATCAGTCAAAAATTGTTTGCCTTTCATGCCAAAGAATCGTCCCAGAGGCTTTCTAAATCATAATATTTTCTTGCTGAAATCGACATGATATTTATTACAATATCTCCAAGATCTAAAAGCACCCAATCCGGAGAACTTTTACCTTCTAAATTAAGAATTTCAACTTTATTTTTTTTTAATTCTCTTATCAGTTTGTTTGAAATAGCAGACATGTGAGTAGAAGAAGAACCGCTGGTGATTAAAAGAGTGTCTGTAAAAGAATTAATTTTTTTTAAATTTAGAGTCTTAGTATCCAAGGCCTTGATGTCTTTTAAAGTGCTATCGATGATCTTAAGAGTTTTTTTTGTCATTTATAAATTAGTTTATCCTTAATAAAATTTATTACTTTTTGATCCAAGTTTTCATCAAAAGATTCGCCGTCTCTAATTGCTTTTTTTATTTGAGTTGAAGATACGTCTAATTGAGTTAACGTAAAAAAAATTACTTTACCAGTTGAGTTTAAAAATACATCTAACTCATCAGTAATATTTTCTTTGAACTTTTTAAGATATTCTTTATCTAGAACATAATTTGGTCTTTTTAAAACTATTAAAGAAGAAAGTTCTAAAATTCTTTTGTAATTTTTCCATGATGTTAAATTCATAAATGCATCTAAGCCCATGATGAGAGAAAAGTGCTGATTAGGTTTACTTTTTTTTGACAAATCTTCTAAAGTATCAACTGTATATGAAATGCCTTCCTTTTTTAATTCGCAGGGATCTATCTTTATATTCTCATCGTTATCAAATACTAATTTAAGCATCTGAAATCTTTCTTCTTTTGAGGCAACTGCTTGTTCTTTTAAAGCAGGAATGTTGCAAGGAATTATTTTTAATTCTGAAAAATTAACTAATTTATTTATGTCTTGGATAGATTTTATATGTCCCTTATGAATAGGGTCAAAAGCGCCCCCAAATATGCCAATGGTGTCACTCATTACACTTCAAGCACGTAATTGTCCATTACCCTCAACAATAAATTTTTCGCTTGTTAGGCCTTCTAAGCCGACTGGGCCTCTGGCATGAAGCTTATCGGTCGATATTCCCACCTCAGCGCCAAGGCCATATTCAAAACCATCTGCAAAACAGGTTGGAAGATTATGCATAACGGAACTCGAGTCAACTTTTCTTAAAAAAACTTCTTTTGCTTTTTCATCTTCTGTCACAATACAATCAGTATGTCCTGAGCCATAAAAATTTATATGTTCAATAGCTTCATTTACATCTTTCACTGTTTTTATCGAAAGAATTGGAGCTAAATACTCACTAGTCCAGTCTGCCTCGTTAGCTAGAGAAATATCAAAGTTTTTTGAAGTTTTTTCGCAACCTCTGATTTCAACTTTTTGATCCTTAAATGTATTTATAATTTCTAAAATAACAGATGACGAAATTTTTTCCGAAATTAATAAAGTCTCCATTGCTCCACATATCCCATATCTGTAAGTTTTAGCATTTAAAGCAATTTCTTTCGCCTTTTTAAAATCAGCCATTTCGTCAATGTAAACATGACAAAGTCCGTCATAATGTTTCAAAACTGGAACGCTTGAATCTTTTGCAATAACTTGAATTAAATTTTTACCGCCTCTTGGTATGATTAGGTCAATTTCCTTATCATGTTTTATCATTTCTGCAACTAATGCTCTGTCTTGATTTTTTAACAATTGGATTGAGTTTTTAGGTAATTCAGCAGATGTTAAACCTTCTATCATGCACTGCTCTATGGCTTTATTTGAGCTTATTGCTTCTGAACCACCTCTTAAAACACTCACATTTCCCGACTTGAGACATAACGCCGAGGCGTCAGCTGTGACATTAGGCCTAGACTCGTAAATTATTCCAATCACGCCCAAAGGTACCCTCATCTTAGATACTAAAAATCCTGAAGGTGAAGTTGTTTTGTTGGTGATTTGTCCCACCGGATCATTCAGGTCTATTACTTTGTAAATTCCTGAAATCATAGAATCTATTCTTTGATCATTAAGTTTTAAACGATCAATAAAACTATCCAGTAAATCTTTTTTTGACGCTTCTTCCATATCTATATCATTAGCAGATTTGAGGGTTTCTCTGGAATCATTTATTGATTCTGCAGCAGCCTTTAGTGCATGATTCTTTTGTTCAAGACTTGAGGTGCTGACAATTTCTTTTGCTTCATTTGCTTGTTTGAGCAAAATAGTTAAATCTGATAAGTTTTCGTCATTCATGTATTGTATTATTGCAATAAATTAATTATCTGCATATTAACTTCATAAATTAATGTTTGATTTTAGTAATATTCTTGAATTTCTTTCAAATAATACAGAGTGGATAAATTGGGCAGCTTTTATTCTTGTTTTTTTAGAGTCTTTAATAATTGTAGGATTATTTACACCCGCAACTCTCATTGTTCCTGGCATTGGTGCATTAGCAGCAAGTGTTGGTATCGGCCCAATTGAAATTTTTTTATACGCAACTCTAGGAATGATCTGCGGAGATTCAATAAGTTATTTAATAGGAAAATTAATAGGAAACAAAGTCATTGGTTGGTTTCCGGAAGATCAAAGGCCTTATGTAGAAAGAGCTAGAATTTTTATCAAAAAGTATGGAATTTTGAGTGTTGCTCTAGGTAGATTTGTTGGACCTTTAAGATGTTTGGTTCCATTAACTGCAGGAACACTTGGAATGAATTCTAAAATATTCTTCCCCGTTGAAATTTTATCAGCTCCTGCTTGGACAGCTGTTTATGTATTGACCGGTTATTTTTTAGGGGTAGTTTTTGTTGAGTACTTTACTTACTTTTTATTAGCTTTCGTTTTTGTAGTTTCTATTTATGTTTATTTTAAAGATCCAATGAAGCTTAGAAAGTGATAAAACTATCCACCAACATTTCTTTCAACCCCTTCCCAAAAAGGAGCTCTAAGCTCTCTTCTTAAAACTTTACCCGAGGGATTTCTTGGAAGCATATCTATAAAGTTGATACTTTTTGGACACTTATATCCAGCGATTTGTGACTTAACATAAGAAATTATGTCTACTTCACTTAGCTCAGCGCCATCTTTTAAAACAACAAAACCCTTTACGCTCTCTCCCCATTTTTCATCAGGTATTCCAATAACTGCAGCGTCGATTATTTCTGGATTACTCATCAAAGCATTTTCAACTTCAGCAGGATATATATTTTCTCCTCCAGAGACAATCATATCTTTGACTCTATCGTGAATATAAAGATAGCCCTCTTCATCAAAATAACCGGCGTCTCCAGAAAAGAACCATTCATCTTGTATTGCTTCTTTTGTAGCATCCGGCTTGTTCCAATAGCCTTTCATATTTAAAGCAGATTTAGTGATAACTTCACCAATTTCACCTGTTGGCATTTCTTCTCCAGAGTCTCCAATTATTTTTATTTCAACTCCACTTAAAGCCTTTCCGCATGATCTCAACTTCCCTCGTTCAGGATCATGATCTTCTGGTAGCATTATAGTAATAGCCCCAGTAGTTTCTGTAAGACCATACACTTGATAAAGATCACAATTCATTATTTCTTTTGCTTTGATTATTGTGTCGTCAGCAATTGGGGAGGCTCCATAAAGAACAAACTCTAGAGAACTAAAATCCGTTTCTTGAGCTTTAGGGTTGGTTATTAAAAACAAAATAACTGCTGGCACAAAAAGCGTATGTCTGATCTTTTCAGATTCAATTAATTCAAGAATTAGATTTGGGTCGACATCAGCAATTATTATATTTCTACACCCATGAAGAAGGCCCCAAATCCCCCAATTAGTTCCAGCGATATGATATCCAGGCATGCATACAAGGTTGGTTTCATTTTCTGCAAAAGGCACACTGTTTTGGACTGAATCGTTAGCGGAAGCAAAGTTTCCATTTGTAATTTGAACACCTTTAGGATGGCCTGTTGTCCCTGACGTATATAGTTGTATTACATCATCTTCCATTGAAGTTTCTATGTTAATTTCCGTATCAGCTTTAGATTCCCTCCAGGTTATATAACCTTCAAATTCTTCATGTTTATCGTCAATTGCAATAATTTTTTTTACTGTAGTTAACTCGTCTCTAATTTGTTCAATAACAGGATAGAAGTCTTCACTGACGAAAACGATTTCACTTTTTGAGTCATTTATAACGTAAGAAACTTCTGGTGGAGCTAATCTCCAGTTTACGCCGACTGCAACCGTAGCAGACTTTATAGTGCCTAAAAGTACTTCAAAAAAATAATCCGAGTTTTTTCCTAGATAGGCTACTCTTGCATCTTTTTTGCATCCCTCATCAATAATGCCATTTGCTACTTTATTTGAAAGCAAGTCTAATTCTGAAAAGGAAGTTTCTCGATCCATGAATTTATGAGCTATGCTATTTGGGGATTTCTCTACTCTCCATCTAAAGTTTTCTTGAAGAGTTTTATTTGCTGGAATTGTCATATTTCAAATCTTACCAGAAGATCCAAATCCTTCAATTCCTCTTTCTGTCTCATCAAATTTTGTAACCAATTTGAAATTTGGCGAAAAAATACTAAAAAAAAGCATTTGCGCTATTCGATCGCCGGGTTCGATATTGAATTCTTTTTTAGATCTATTCCAAAGAGAAACCATGATCTCTCCTTGATAATCTGAGTCAATTAGGCCGGAAAGATTTCCTAAAACTATACCGTCTTTATGACCCAGTCCTGAGCGAGGTAATATAAGTGCAGCGTATCTTGCATCTTTAATGTGGATTGCAAAACCTGTTGTAAATAACTTTGTTTCATCAGCTTTTAAGGTATAGGTTTCACTAATATTTGTCCTCAAATCAATTGCTGCGGAGCCTTTAGTATGAAATTTAGGCAAAGGTATATCGTTTCCTAATCTGTCATCTAGAATTTTAAATTCAACATTTATTTCGCCAATAGTTTCTTCTTCTTTGTTATTGAAAAGACTTGAAATTAACGAAGGGAGAAAAAAACCTATAATTCTAGTGATTATCCACCTAATCATTTATTACCTTTTGTGCTATAAACTCAACAATTTTTTTTGAAATAATTTTCTTTGAACTTTTTTTTATTATTTTTTTTTCTTTTTTCGTAATCAAAGTCACTTCATTTTCGTCTGAGTCAAATCCGATCGATTCATCTGATACATCGTTTGCAACGATTAAGTCCAAATTTTTATCAGAAAGTTTTCTTTTAGCATTTGTTACTAAATTTTCTGTTTCGGCTGCGAATCCAACAGTTTTTAAATTTAAATTTTTTTCTGATATTGCTTTCAAGATATCAGAGTTTTTACTTAGTACCAATTTTACCTTTTTATTATTGGAGTCTTTTTTTATTTTATTTTCTTGTAATTTTTTTGGCTTGAAATCTGCTACTGCTGCTGCTGAAATAAAAAGGTCAAAGTCTTCAATAAGTTCTTCTACTTTAGACTGCATTTCTTTAGCAGATCTCACATCAAATCTTTCAACTTTATCGGGAGTAGTTAAACTAACTGGTCCTGATATCAAAGTTACAATTGCTCCTTGATTTTTTATTTCTTCGGCAAGAGAAAAACCCATTTTTCCTGAACTCTTATTAGAAATATATCTAACAGGATCAATCATTTCTTGTGTTGGGCCAGCTGTAATTAATACTTTTTTGCCTGATAGGGATCCCATTTCAAATATATTTTCAATTTCACATACTATGTCTTTCGGTTCAGTCATTCTGCCCTCACCGACGTCTCCACAAGCCTGTTCGCCTGAAGCAGGACCTATAATTTTGGCTCCAGATCTTAAAATCTTTTTTAAATTTCTTTGAGTTCTTTTATCTTTCCACATAGCCTGATTCATAGCTGGCGCAATGAACAACTCACTTTCAGATGCCAAGCAGACTGCAGACAGCAAATCATCTCCTCTCCCTTCTGCTAATTTTGATAAAGAATTAGCTGAACAAGGCGCAACAATAATTACATCGCACCATTTAGCTAATTCTATATGGCCCATTGCGGCCTCTGCCTCTGTGCTCAAGAGATCTGTGTGCACTTTTTCTCCTGAAAGAGCTTGCATTGTGAGAGGTGTAATGAATTCTTGAGCTCCTTTTGTCATTAATACTTTTACAAAAGCATTAGAAGTTTTAAATAATCTTACTAACTCTGCCGCTTTATATGCCGCTATTCCTCCAGTTACACATAAAAGAATATTTTTGTTTGCTAGTTTACTCATTCGAACGAATTATAACCTGATTTGGGTTTCCTAAAACTCAAGATTCTGGTATAAATCCTTCCTCAGAGAGGCTTTATATGAGTAAAATTTGTCAAGTTACAGGCAAAACACCAATGTCAGGAAATAATGTTTCGAAGGCAATTAATAAAACTCGAAGGAGATTTATGCCAAATCTACATAAACACAAGTTTTGGGTAGAATCCGAAAAGAAATACGTCTCTCTAAATGTTTCAGCTAAAGGATTAAGAATTATTGACAAAAAAGGTATTGAGGTTGTTCTAAATGAAATTAGAGCAAGAGGAGATAAAGTATGAGAGAAAAAATTAAATTAGTATCATCCGCAGGTACAGGTCACTATTACACAACCGATAAAAACAAAACCAATACGCCAGATAAAATTGAAATTAAAAAATTCGATCCTGTCGTAAGAAAACACGTTATATACAAAGAAGATAAGATCAAGTAGTGGCAAGTATATATCTTGCTTCGCAGTCTCCTCGTAGAAAAGAAATTCTCAAGTCCTTAGGGGTAAACTTTAAAATATTATCTTGTAATCATAAGGAGGAAGTATTTCCTAATGAAAACGTAGTAGATTTTGTAGAAAGAAATACAAAAGAAAAAGCGCTCAATGCACTAGCTTTAATTCAAGCTAAAAATGAAATCATTCTTCCAGTCTTGACTGCTGACACTGTTGTCTCTTTAGATGATCAGATTTTTGGAAAACCTCGAGATGAGGATCACTGCATTTCAATGTTACTTGAGCTTTCTGGAAGATTTCACAAAGTCTACTCTTGTGTCGTCATTGGAGAATTAGTGAATAATAATTCGGAGGAAGTAAATTTAAATTATGAAATAGTTGAAAGCGAAGTATTATTTAGGCAGCTGAATGCCAAGGAGTGTCAAAAATATTGGAATACTGGAGAACCAAGTGACAAGGCTGGGGGATACGCGATCCAAGGTTATGGAGCAACATTCATAGAGAAAATTATTGGAAGTTATTCAAACATCGTCGGTTTGCCAATTTTCGAAACGTGTAGAATTTTAGAAAGTAAAAAAATAAGTTTCTGGCTAAAATAGAACTGAGCCAATTATCTGAAAAGTCCTATAAATGATTTTAAAAGCTATATTTTCTTTTTTTCTTGGGGCTCTTTTAATTTTAGCTTTTGAACCATTTAACTTTTGGATCCTTTCTTTAATTATCCCTTTCCTAATACTAATTTCTTTAGAAAGACAAAATCCAAAGTTCTCATTTATTTTAGGTTATTTTTTTGGATTAGGATTTTGGTTAATTGGTATTTTTTGGATAGAGAATAGTATTAATGTATATGGGGGTGCAAATGCTTTTATTTCTTCGTTATTAACCATTGTGCTTTCAATGTTTTTGTCCTTATTTCAAGGCCTTATTTTTTTAACTTATAGTTTTTTAAAAGTTGATAACTTTCTCACTAGGTTGTTTTTATTCCCATCGGTGTGGGTACTTTCAGAATGGTTAAGAGAGTTTTTATTTTCTGGCTTCCCTTGGCTATATGTTGGTTACGCTTCGATCGATAATTCTCTTATAAATGGGTTTATTCCTATAGCAGGAATATTCGGTATGTCATTTATTATTATCTTATTGTCTTCTTCGACTTTGGAACTATTTAAAAATGTTAAAAAACCTAATTTAAATTCAATAATCTTATCTAGTTCCATAATTTTAATCGTGTGCTTATCAAATATATTTTTAATTCGAGTTAACTGGACAAAATCAATAAACGAAATTGACATAGTAATTGTTCAACCGAATATAGGAATTAAAGAAAAATGGACTTCTTCAGGTAAACGAGAATCAACTGATATCATGGGTAGACTTTTATTAAAAGAATCACCTAGATTAATTAATAAAGCAGATACTCCAAAATTATTTTTTTTTCCTGAAGTGTTCTTTCCAGGACAATTCTCAGACTTTGGGTTTTACTTAAAACCATTCCTAACACTTACAGAAAAAGCAAATGTAGGAGTGATAGCAGGAACATTATCTAAAAATGCAGAAGAAAATAAAATTTATAACTCTTTAATTAGTTTTGGAAGCCTTGAAGGACAATATCATAAAGAAAAATTAGTGCCTTTTGGTGAATATGTTCCATACAGTTTTTTTAATTATTTTTTTAATTTCTTCAACTTTTCTAGACCTGAAGTTAGTGTCGGTTTGAATAACGAGCTAATTAAGGGGGATGGTTATTCAATATTTGCCTCAATTTGCTACGAAGTAGCTTTTCAAGACCTTTTTTTTAAATACGGCTCACAAAGTAATCTTTTATTTTCTGCTAGTAATGATGCTTGGTTTGGAGAAACAATTGGCCCACACCAACATCTACAAATCGCTAGATATAGGGCTGCAGAAAATAGAAAACCTCTTGTAAGGAGTACTACTAGCGGAATTAGTGCTGTAGTTGATGAGAAAGGAAAAATAATTGATTTTATAGAAATAGACGATGAAATTTCTAAGAGAAATAATTCTCAAGAGCTGAGTTTAAAAATAAACCTTTTTAGAGGAGCCACGCCCATTAATAGTTACGGTAAAATGCCAATTATTGTATTGTTATTAACTATTCTTATGGTCTCTAGTTATTTAAAGTTAAGAAGAATAAGTGAAAATTAATAAATTCTTTTTTTTATATTTTCTATTGTTTGTAGGTTGCGCAACTACTGTGAGTGAAAAAAATATTACAAATGATGTGGTTAATAATTTTATAAAGGCCAATGCAAAAAGTAATTACATTCTTATAAATATTGACGAACAAAAGCTGATTTATAAATCTAAATTTAGAACTTATACGTATCCAATCTCATCTTCAGTAAATGGCTTGGGTAATAAAAAAAATAGTTACAAAACTCCATTTGGAGAACATATTGTTTCTGAAAAAATTGGTGAGAATTTACCCTTGGGTGCGGTGTTTAAGGGAAGAAAGTGGACTGAAGAAGTAATAAAACCAATTAAAGAGGAGATAGATATTCCAGAAGATGTCATCACTTCTAGAATCTTATGGTTGGATGGATTAGAAGATGGCGTGAATAAAGGTGGAGACGTTGATTCCAAGGAAAGGTTTATCTATATACATGGCACTGCTGAAGAAGGTCTTATAGGCAAACCAGCATCTATAGGTTGTATAAGGATGAAGAATAAGGATGTAATTAAATTGTTTAATAGAGTGAAAGAGAATACAAAAGTCTTGATTTATAGTAAAAAGACACAATATTTTTAGTTATGAAATACTTTTATTTATATTTAATCGTAATTTTATTTTCTTCCTTTGGTTTCTCAATTGGAACTTCTAATGGCAACAGTGCATGCCCATCTTATTTAGATCATGACTTAAGAATTTTAGATTCTCAAAATTATGAAAATTTATGTAAATATAAAGACAAAGTCATTATGGTAGTAAACGTTGCGAGCAGGTGTGGTTTTACATATCAATACGAAAGCTTGCAGAAACTATATACCAAATACGACAACGAGGATTTTGTTATCCTAGGTTTTCCTTCCAGAGATTTTATGTTTCAAGAATATAACTCCGAAGATAAAGTTAAAGAATTCTGTGAATCTACCTATGGAGTTTCCTTTCCCCTATTTGCAACCTCTAGCGTTAAAGGCAGTAAAGCGAATAATTTTTACAAAGATTTAAAAAAAATAACTGGTAAATCTCCTTCTTGGAATTTTACAAAAATTCTTATATCAAAAAATGGTTCGGAAACGCATGTCTTTTCAAGTAATGTAGAACCAAACGACCAAAGTATTCAAAGTAAAATAGAAAAGTTACTATAATTCGTAAGTTTTAGTGCCATCGGAAACAACTATGCAGTCTGCTTTTCTGGCTGAAAATATTCCATTCTCTACTACTCCGGGAATTTTATTTATCCTGCCCTCTGTTTCATAAGGAACATCGAAATTTAAATTGAGCACATCTATAATTTGATTTCCATTATCAGTAATAAAACCAATTCTATAATTTGGTCTCCCTCCCATAGCAACTATTTGTCGGGATACATAACTCCTGGCCATGGGAATTACTTCAACTGCTAAAGGAAATTTTCCAAACCTATCTACAACTTTTGTTTCATCTACGATACAGATAAACTTTTGTGATGCAGAAGCAATTATCTTTTCTCTAGTCAAAGCTCCGCCTCCACCTTTAATCAATTCGAATTTTGAGTTAACCTCATCGGCTCCATCGACATAGATGTCTGGCCCTCCAACATCATTCAATTCGGCATCAATGTATCCAGCATCTTTTAATAAATCTGAACTAGCAGATGAACTTGAAACAAAACACTTCATTTCAGGTTTTTTTTCTTTCAATATCTCAATAAAACAATTTGTAGTGGAACCTGTTCCAATGCCGAGAATAAAATCTTTATGAAATTTTTTTTCAATCTTCTCAAATGTATACTGAGCAGCTTTTTCTTTCGGATTCATAGAAAAACTTTTTTTAAGTTGTGGTCGTCTATTCTAAAAGTATAATGGCCTGCTTGAAAGATAGCCATGTTAAAAAATAGTCAAAAATACGTAAAAAAAATTGATGCCTCTAGTGTTTATGACGTAGTAATTCGGTCTCCTATTACTTTAGCTGAGAATTTATCTCTATCATTTCGTAACAAAATCTTTTTAAAGAGAGAGGATCTCCAGCCAACGCATTCTTTTAAAATAAGAGGAGCTTATAACAAAATTAAAAATTTAGTCCGAAAGGATGCTGTGAGCCATGTTGTTACTGCTTCTGCAGGCAATCATGCTCAGGGAGTGGCTTACTCGGCTAAAGCCCTGAAGATAAAGGCAACAATATTTATGCCGAAGACTACTCCTTCGATAAAAGTTGAAGAAGTAAAAAAAATGAAATCAAAGGTTACATTAATTGGTGATAACTTTGATGAAGCTTTAGATGCTGCTTTGAAATATTGTAAAAAAAATAAACTCCCTTTTATTCATCCATTCGATGACTCAGAGGTAATTTCAGGACAAGGAACTATTGGCAAAGAAATATTAGAAGATTTTGAAGAAAATTTGCATGCAATTTTTGTAGCAGTGGGAGGAGGTGGACTTATTTCTGGTCTAGGAGCTTATGTAAAAAATAAAAATCCAAATGTAAAAATTATTGCCGTTGAGGCAGAAGATGCAGCAGGTTTAAATAAATCTTTAAAAGTTGGTAAAAGAATTAAACTTGAAAAAGTTGGACTTTTCGCCGATGGAGCAGCCGCGAAACAAATTGGAAGAAATAATTACAAAGTAATAACTGAGTGGTTAGACGATTCCATTACTGTTTCAACCGATGAGATTTGTGCGGCAGTGAAAGATACTTTTATTGATACTAGAACAGTACCTGAACCCACTGGAGCTTTGGCTCTGGCAGGATTAAAAAAATATGTAAATAAAAAGAAACTTAAAAATAAGAATCTGATAGCTACCTATTGTGGCTCCAATTTAAATTTTGAATCTTTAGCGCACATAGTAGAAAGGTCAAAAATGGGGGAAGAAAAAGAATTGATTTTTAGCGTTGAGATACCCGAAACAAAAGGCAGTTTCAGAAAGCTTTGTAGAGCAGTTGGGCAAAAAAATATCACAGAATTTAGTTATAGAACTGATGGAACAAAATCAGGAAAAATTCTTTTAGGAGTAGAATTGACTGGTAATGTCCAAGCTAAAAAAACTTTCATAAATGTTATGAAACAAAAGAAATTTAACTTAATTGATCTTACAAACGATGAAATTTCAAAAGTGCATCTTAGATATATGACTGGAGGAAGGGCTGGCAAATTTCCCGATAAAATAATTGAGGAAGTCTTCAAAGTTGATTTCCCAGAAAGGCCTGGTGCTCTTATGGACTTTTTGAACTTGCTTCAAGACAAATGGAATATTAGTTTGTTTCATTACAAAAATCAGGGATCTATTTATGGAGGAGCTTTGGTAGGATTTTTCTTAAAAAAATCTGAACGAGAAAAGTTAAAAAAAGATTTATTAAATACTGAATACCCTTTTATCAGAGTTACAGAAAATAAAGGTTATCAAGCTTTTCTAAAATAACCTGTAGGAAAAATAATAGTTGAAATTTCAATGTCATGATCATAACTTCTAAAAGATAAATTTTTCTGAAATTCATAACAAATTCCAACGAATTTTAATTTATTTACTTTTGCTAAACTTTTGTCATAAAAGCCACCTCCAAAACCTAACCTTTTATTTGCTTTATTGATTCCTCTAACGGGAATAATTATAAAATCCAAAAACTCAGGCTTTATAGATTTTCTTTTATCTTTAGGTTCTAAAATTCCATAGTCATTTAGTTCTAAACTTTCGTTGTTAGAAAATTTGAGAAATTTTAATTTTTTTAAGTTTTTCTGACTTTTTACTTTTGGCAAATATAAAGAAGAGCCCTTTTCTAAAATAAATTCGTTTATTGCTTTTGTACTTACTTCATTATTTTTTGAAACATAGGAGCCTATTTTTAAATGCGTTTCTAATGAAAATATATTTTTAAAGTTTTCAAATATATTTTCATTAAAAAAACTTTTCTCTTCTTCAGATATTTCAGAAAATTTATTCTGTATGGACTCTCTTAATTTTTGTTTTTGCATTTGTCGAAGGAGCTTTCCAAATTATCGCTGCAAAATTTACCCGAACCGAAAAGTTCAGGTCGGGAAAAATCACTATTTTTTCAGGCAATCCAAACGGGTGCTCAACAAAAATAAGTATCAGCTTCCCTTATTTTTTTGTATCGGCTCGAAGTGTTATTTAGCTGGCAAATAACCCAGAAAGCAAATTAATTATAACAATTTTATAATTTAGATAACTCAGAAATTTCAGAAACCAACTTAATACTTAAATCTTCTGTTTTATTTGTATTTTGCTCGTCGGTTCTTACCTCTTGATTCTCAACTATTTTTTGCTCAGACGTATCTTCTTGTTCATTAGGCTCGCTTATTTCTACTTTATCTGAGTTTAAAAGTTCATTAGCAACCTCAAGACCGGCTAAAACTGAAGCTTTTTCCATACTTAGAAACTTAGCCTGCCTTTTGATCTTTCTAACTTTTTTATTTAAGTAATCAGCAGCGTTTAAAAGCCCTCTTTGTTCATCTTTAGGACAATGCAGCTGGTATTCAACTCCTGCAACTTTAATAGAAATTATCTCATCACTGTCTTTACTCATACTGACTCCAGTTTATCAATTAAATTCTCAATTTTATTTTTCGTTAGTTCAATTTTCTCTTTTAATTTTAAATTATTTTCTTTGAGTTTTTGATTTTTCTTTCTCAAATCAGAATTAGCTTCTCTAAGCTTTTTAGAAAGCGTAATTAATTCTTGAACATTACTTTCTAAATTATTCATACCTTATTCTAATCTTACTCTTTAACGCATTCCACAATCAGATAAAATAAAGTATGGATATTTTTAGTAAAAGACGCCATTTTCTTGCAAATCAATTAGAAAGTAACTCAGTAGCTGTTTTATTTGGATCAGAGGAAACTCTCAGAAACGGTGACGTAAACTTTCCTTTTCGCCAAAATAGTAATTTTAGCTACTTAACAAATTTTCCAGAATCAGAATCTGTTGCAGTCTTGGATGATGAAAACTTTATAATTTTTTGTAAGGAAAAAAATAAACTCAAAGAACAATGGGATGGTGAAATCTTAGGCCCAGAAAATACAAAGTTATATGGAGCGACTCAAGGATTGCCTATAAAAGATTACGAAACAGTACTTCCAAGTTTGGTTAAAGATCGTGACAATATTTATTGTTTCGAATCATTCATACCCAAGTTAAAGAAACTTTTACCTGATTTTGAGGCAATAATTAAGCCACTTGATTACGAAGTCTCAAAAATGAGAACAATTAAATCTGAAGACGAGCTTAAAATCATTGAAAAAGCATGTCGAATTTCTTCATTAGCTCATATACGAGCTATGAAGTCTGTAAAACCAGGAATGTATGAATATCAATTGGAAGCTGAATATGTTCATGAGTTCATGTCACATGGAGCAAGAGCTTGTGCCTATCCTTCTATTGTGGGCGGAGGGAAAAATGCTTGCATACTTCATTATAACGAGAATAAACATATTCTTAACGATGGAGACCTAGTCTTGGTTGATG
Organism: uncultured SAR86 cluster bacterium; assembly: GCA_902616715.1. GTDB lineage: Bacteria > Pseudomonadota > Gammaproteobacteria > Magnimaribacterales > AG-339-G14 > AG-339-G14. Next base: position 120,382 of record CACMTR010000004.1, on the reverse strand, counting down.
CAGGTTGCGAATTTAATAATTATGCAAGCGATATTACTAGAACATTTCCGGTGAACGGGAAATTTAGTAAAGAGCAAAGAGAAATTTACGAAATAGTTCTTGAGGCAAGCAAGAAATCAATTGAAACTGTAGTTTCAGGATCTAACCCCCTGAAAGCTCACGAAACTTCTGTGGAAATAATAAGTCAGGGATTACTTGATTTAGGACTTTTAGAAGGAGATGTAAATGAAATAATTGAATCAAATAAATACTTTGATTTTTACATGCATCGCGTGGGGCATTATATGGGTTTGGATGTTCATGATGTTGGAGGAAAAGATATAAATGGTGATTGGTTAAATTATGCTCCAGGAATGATAACTACCATTGAACCAGGCATTTACATTAATGAAAGCTTAGATGTACCTGAAGAATATAAAAATATTGGAATAAGAATTGAAGATAATGTTGTAGTTACAGAAACTGGTTTCAAAGTTTTAACTGACCTTGTTCCTAAAGAGGTCAATGATATTGAATCTTTAATGAATTCATGATCCATCATGACGTTTTGATTGTCGGCTCAGGAGTTATGGGAGTCGCGCTTGCTAGTTCTATAAATTCTGACGAATTATCAATTGGTATTATTGAATCCAATCCACAACCCTCTTTAAGCAGAAGACATCTATCAATAAATCAAAAAAGTCTGAATTTTTTAAAAGATCTTGACGTTTGGAAGGAGATTGAACCAAACGCTTATCCATACCAAAAGATAAAAGTCTGGGACCAAGAAGGCTCAGGATACATAGAGTTTGATTCACAAGAAGCGGGTATTGACCTCTTGGGTCATATAGTTTCCGAAGGGCAAATTCAGAAGAGTCTGATCAAAAAACTAGAAACTAAAAAGGTAAGTTTTTATTGGAATAATAAACTTCTTGATATTAAAAATAATAGTTCAGATATTATTTGTACAACATCAAACGACCAAATAAGCTGTAAATTTTTGATCGGTTGCGATGGGATTAATTCATCTGTAAGAGATTTAGGAAAATTTAAATCAAGATCTTGGAGTTACAACCAAACAGCAATAGTCGCAAATCTAAAGTCCCCCAATATTGATTCGACTATTAGACAGACTTTTACGAAAATTGGCCCTTTAGCACTTTTGCCTATTAACGACGACGAATTGACAATGATTTGGTCGATAGACGACAAATTTGCTTACGAATTTCTTCAAAAAGAAAAAGAAGATTTTTTAAAAGAAATTAATGTCCACTTTGGGGAAAATTTTGGAAATTTAGATTTTTCTACTGAAATACAACATTTTCCACTGAATCACTTGTCTTCTAAAACATTCGCGAAAGATGGAATTTTTCTTGTTGGAGATGCTGCTCATCAAATCCATCCTTTAGCTGGACTAGGATTAAATGCTGGTTTGGGAGACGTTGTGTGTCTTGCAAAGGAAATAAACGAACATGGCAGATCCGAAGTTAAAAAGATATCTCAGATTTATAATCGAAATAGAATTCCAGTGAATTTAGCCCTCGCAGCGAGTATGGAAGCTTTCAAAAGAGGATTCGAAGCAAAAAATATATGGATTAGGTTGTTAAGAAATTCAGCATTCAATTTTGCTAATAATCTTGAGCTTTTAAAGAAAAAATTTATGGAATTTGCTACTGAACTGTAAGCTTAATTTTCTTCTAAAGCATTAGCTTCATTCATTAAAATTGGCCTTCCATCGTGAGCAGAATTTAAAGGGATAATTTTTCCATCATATCTTGCACAAAGTGTTGGAGCGCTTCTAGTTTCTTTCCCCATGTTAACTTCTAGGTCTACAAGAATTAATTCAACGTTATCGAATACCTTTAATATCTTCATAATTATAAATTTGGTTTAAAAACAACAAGTCCTACAATAATTATAACTAAAACTGTCGGAACTTCGTTTACGATTCTAAAAAATCTTTCTGAATAATCATTTAGATCGTCTTTAAATCTCTTTAAAGCATAAAATAAAAAAAAGTGGTAGAGAGTCATTAAAAATACAAAAAATATTTTTAAATTTAACCAAAACTGGTTTCCTTGAACGTAAACTAAGTAAATCCCACTGAGCCAAACCACAATCATAGCTGGATTTGCAATCACTCCATACAATCTTGATTCCATCACTTTGAAGACACTACTTAATAATTTTTCATCGTTGTGCTTGGCATGATAAACAAACAATCTAGGGAGATAAAAGAGAGCAGCCATCCAGGCTATTACAGCTACGATATGAATTACTTTAAAACTTAAATAAATCAAATCAATCCCACTTAGCCTCTGGAGGCATTGACATCATGATAGCTTCGGTTGAACCTCCTGTCTTAAGACCAAACAAGGTTCCCCTATCCCAGATTAGGTTAAATTCAACATATCTTCCTCTTTTGATAAGTTGTTTTTCTTTGTCTTCATTATTCCAAGATAAATCTTTTTTATCTGACACAATTTTAGAGATTATTTTTAAGGTTTCTAAACCTACATCTTTTACAAAATTAAAATCTTTTTGCCAATCTCCAGTATTGAGATGATCAAAAAAAATTCCACCTACACCCCTGGGTTCTTTTCTGTGTGGTAAATAAAAATACTCATCACAGTTTTTTTTAAATTCTTGGTAATAATCTTCGTTATTTCTGTCACAAGCTTTTTTTAAACTTTTATGAAAAAACAATTCATCAGACTTGTCATAAATTGTTGGAGTCATATCGGTTCCTCCGCCAAACCAAAAATCCTCGGTAACTAGAAATCTTGTATTGAAATGGAATGCAGGTACTTTGGGAGAACTCATGTGCGCTACAAGACTTATTCCTGAAGCCCAATACTTAGGAGATTTGGACGTACCTTTTACTTGCTCTCTATAATCTTCAGAAAATTCTCCTGAAACCGTTGAAATATTCACTCCAACTTTTTCAAATACCTCTCCGCGCATTATGCTCATTTCTCCCCCACCACTCCCCTTGTGATCCCAGAGCTTTCTCGTAAATTTGTTTGAATCTAAATCTTCAAAGGTTTTACAAAAATCGTCACGAAGAGAACGAAACCAATCGCTTGCTTCTTTTTTTTTGAAGTCTAAATTCTTGTCTATTGCCATGAAGAAACCTGCTGCTGTATGAAGTGTTTTAAAAAATCCACATGATCATCTGAATCATTTAGACATTCAACATAAGAAAATTTCTCTCCTCCCGATTCTATAAAATATTCTTTATTTTCTTCATCAATTTCCTCAATAGTCTCAAGACAGTCCATACTGAAACCTGGTGCGATTACTAAAATATTTTTGCAATTTTCTTTAGGTAAGCTTTTCATGACCTCGCTGGTATAAGGTTTTAACCATTCAGCACTGCCAAGCCTAGATTGAAAAGCGGTAATGGCTTTTTCTTTTTGAATACCAAGTTCTTCACAAACAAGTCTTGAGGTCTTCTGACATAAGCAATGGTAAGGGTCGCCTTGATCAAAATATTTTTTTGGAATTCCATGATATGTAAAGACTATTTTATCTGGATTCTCTTGATCAAATTTTGGCTTTAGTGACTGAGATATTGCCTTAATAAAATTTTTATCATCATGATAAGAATTTACAAAAATTAAACTTGGCACCCATCGCCAGCTACTAATGACTTCGGAGACTTTGTCAAAAATACTACCCGTTGTGGTTGCTGAGTATTGAGGGAAAAGCGGAAGCACAACAATTTTCCTGCAATTATTATGTTTAAGCTTTTCTAAAGCTGCATTAATGCTTGGATTACCATATCGCATACCTAAGGCAAGGGAGTAGTTAGGAGGTAAATCTTGCTCTAATTTTTTTACTAACTTTTGGGAATATACCATTAATGGAGATCCTTCTTCTGTCCAAACGGATTTATATAATTTTGCCGAGCTAAAGGGTCTAAAAGGCAGGATAAAAAGGTTTAAAATGAACCACCATAAAATTCTTGGGATTTCTATCACCCTTTTATCAGATAAAAATTCTCTTAAAAAAGCTCTAACGTGACTGACTGAGTAACTGTCAGGTGTTCCTAAATTACAAATTAGCACCCCTATATTTTCTTCATTTTCATGACTGAAGTTGTTTTCTCCTAAAAAACTCATCAAAAAGCCTCTCTTATCATTTTGACAAAAGTTTTAACATTTTCTTCTGGAGTTTCCTTTAGAATTCCGTGGCCTAAGCCACAAATCCACCCGGCTTTTTGTTGTTCAGTAAAATTCGATAGGTTGTTAATATATTTTTCTAACTCTAATTTCATAGAATCATTGGGCAATAACATTTTTTTTTCATCGAAATTACCTTGGATAAAATAATCTCTAGATTCAGTGAAATATTTATTAAGGGGTTCATTCGAATCAATTCCAACTCCAGCCAGACAAGCTCCTTTTGATTCATTCATGTAAATTACTGCATCATAATCGATATGATCTTTTGCGTAATAACCTATTTTTTTACTAAATTTTAAAAAAACTTGATCAAACATCTTTTCGACATATTTTATAAAGTCATTTGTGCTTAATAAATGAGCTGAAGAGTCAAAAATCATAATTAATTCAGCTCCAGCATTTAATTGCATTTCTATATTTTCTGAAATGGTTGGAATAAGAACATCATCTAACATTCCCCATTGAAAATCACCAATGTTAAGGTTCCCTTTGATTTTGTTTAGACCCATCGCGTAGGCCAATAAAGTAATTGGGCCTCCAACAAATCCAATCAATGATTTATCTTCTGGCAATATTTCTCGCGTCCTTTGCAATGCCTCACCTTGAAAAGATAATGAATTTATATCAAATTTATTTTTAAATACTTCTTTAAAATTTTCTTCTGTTAGATAACTTTCGAAACTAGGACCAGGAGAGTATGTAAGTTCCATTCCTAAACTCTCCAAAGGAAATAAGATGTCACTAAAAAGAATCGCTACGTCGAAATCAAATGATTCAATCGGACCTAAAGCTGTTTCTGCTGCCAACAAAGGAGTTTTACAAAGCTCTACGAATGAATTTTTAGTTTTTAAGTTTTGATAATGACTATGATATCTTCCTGCTTGTCTCATAAACCAAATAGGAGGCGTTGACTGAGGAATGTTTTCTAGTGCATTGGAGAACTTTTTGTTGGACATTTTTTATAAATTTTTAGCTACTTCTAAAGCAGAGTAGGTCAAAATACAATCAGCTCCAGCCCTTTTAAATGAAACTAAAGACTCTCTAATTACTTCCTCTGAAAGCCAACCATTTGCAATTGCACTCTTAAGCATAGAGTATTCTCCACTAACTTGGTAAACAAAAGTTGGAATTTTGAAGGCCTCTTTTACCGAAGATACTATATCTAAGTAAGGCATCCCAGGCTTAATCATTACAATGTCAGCGCCTTCATTTATATCCATAGCAACTTCATGTAACGCCTCTAATTTATTAGTTGGAGACATCTGATAAGTATCTTTAGTTTTGTTTCCAAAAAATTTTGCAGATTCGACCGCATCTTTAAATGGTCCATAAAATTTTGAGCTGTATTTTGCAGCATAAGACAAAATAACCGTATCCTTATAATTTTCCTCTTCTAGTGCATCTCTTATTACCTTAATTCTACCGTCCATCATATCTGAAGGCGCAACTACATCAGATCCAGCTTTAGCAAGAAATAACGCTTGTTTTTTTAAAGCTTCGAGACTTAGGTCATTATCTACATCTCCTGATTCATTTAAAACTCCGTCATGTCCGTGGTCGGTATATGGATCCAGCGCAACATCGGCTATGGTTATTAATTCAGGAAAAAGATCTTTAATTTTTGAAATTGAATTATTTAAGAAATTATCTTGTTTATATGCTTCAGAGCCTAGTGGATCTTTCTTCTTTTCATCAATTACTGGAAAGACAGCGATTGCTTTAATACCGACATCAACTATTTTTTGTAATTCTGATTTTAAAACGTTTTCGCCAATTCTATTAACGTCAGGCATCGAAACAATTGGTTCATAACCAGACAAATTCTCTTTAATAAATATTGGCTGAATGAGATCATTCACAGTTATGTCTGATTCGGCTAAAATCGATCTTAGACCGCTCTTTAGGCGATTCCTTCTCAATCTAGTTGTAGGAAATTTTCTTAACAAGTCTTTCATATCTCAAAATCGAAAGCAATATTACTTTGCTCGTCTAATTTTATCTAGCCAATCTTGATAATTCTGATAAGGATAAACTTTTCCAGGGATTAGTTGATTAATTTCATCGAAAGTTTTGCCCATTCCACATGCATGATTAGCATTTTCGATAGAAGGAAATTTTTTTAAAACGAGTTTAAAGGAACTTGCGCTCATCCAGAAATAATGAGAATTTTTCTCTATATCTTTTGGTAATTTTTTAGGAACAAGTTGATACGTTGGTAACAGCTCCAGTTTCTTTTCCTTCGCATCTAAATGAGACAATTTAAACCATTTCACTTTGCCAAATAATCCAATCGGTGGATTCTCATTTTCTCCCATACTATCAGAAGTACCATTTACCCAGATTCCCTCTGATGCCAGTTTTTTCCAAGTTTCTACTCCACTTGTCCAAACTATATTTGTTTTCGAAATCGTTTTTATATTTTCTAAGACATTACCCCTACTGACAAAAATACCTGCATCTTTAATTCTTGAGACATTTTCTTCTACGTTAGAGAGTGGCGTTCTATCAAATATTTGAGAAGAAGAAGTATTTAAGGGAAAAAAACTTTCAATATTTCTTAAATTATTTTTTAAGGTTGAAACGGGAATGAAAGAAGATTCAGAAATTTTTTTACCTTCTTCAGTCTCACCTTTGAGATTTAAAATTTCTCCTTTTTTTGAATTTAATATTGTTACACCAATTTTTTGATGACATCCGCCCCCATACTTTTTTAATATCTCTCTTTCTTTATTAACAAGATTAAAAGTTTTTTCGTCTCCAATTTTATACATTAGATCTTTTAATTCATGATTGTTTGATGCAATCTCAACGGCAAGCGCACCTTGTGCGGGGGCAGCTGGATTTTTAGATAGCGGAAGAATCATCCAATTTGATTCTTTTAAAAAGTTTAAAAGATATGATTCTTCTTCAATAAATTGAGGTGAAGATAAAAGTCTTTTCATTGCGGCAAGAGCAATCACCAGTCCATCTTCTTTAGAATCAAAAAGTTTAGAAATTCTTGTTTGGATATTTCCTCTCACATCTATGAAATTAACTTTTTTTGGCTTCCAACTTAAAAACTCTGGAAGAAAATTGGAAAGGTTCTCTTTTCTTCTCGGAGAAGATGTAAAGATATTAATCTTTTTTTTCTCGATAGAGCTTTTTTTAAAAATCAATAAATCTCTTGGATCCTCTCTTTTTAAAGTAGTAACTATTTCAGTTCCTTTTTGCAACTCAACTGGTAAATCTTTCCACGAGTGAACTGCTAAATCTGCTTTATTTTTAAGGAGTTCTTCTCTTATATCATTAGTAAAAACACCAGGGTCAGGCATCTGATGTAATGGAGTAGATAAATCTATATCTCCTGATGTTTCCTTAGTTAAAAATTCTATGTTGATATTAGAAAATTCTTCTTTTATCTTTTCAGCAACTATATTGGCTTGAATTCTTGCAAGCAAACTTTTTCTAGAAATTATTCTTATTGTTTTCAATATAACTTTTTAATATATAAAGAATGTAATTATAAAATTTATATCTATTAAATAGTACTTTCATTTATACTTCGACTCGTAAGTAATATTATTATTAAATGAATTATAAAAAATACTTTGCAGACGAATTAACATCGCTCAAATCTCAGGGTCTTTACAGAAAATTCAGACAAATCAACCGAAATCAAATTAATTTCCCAAAAGCAACTGAACGTTTTGAAGGAAAAGAAAGAGCAGTAGAAGTTTGGTGTAGCAATGACTATTTAAATTTAAGCCAACACCCAGTTGTTATTCTTGAATCAATCAAAGTTATTAAAGAATTAGGTACAGGATCAGGAGGTACAAGAAATATTTCTGGTACTTCTACTTACCATGCGGATTTAGAACAAAATTTAGCAGAATTGCATAGTAAAGAAGCAAGCTTGCTTTTTCCCTCAGCATACACAGCTAACCAATCTACTTTATGGACCTTGTGTAAGAAACTTGAAGGTTGCGAGGTTTATTCAGATGAACTAAACCACGCTTCTATGATTCAGGGTATTAAAAATGCAAATGTTACTACTCATGTCTTTAAACATAATGATGTAGAGCATTTAGAAGAACTTCTTAAAACTTCAAACGCAAATACGCCAAAATTAATCGTATTTGAATCACTATATTCGATGGAGGGATTACGTTCTCCAATTAAACAAATTGTGAATTTGGCTAAAAAATATAATGCTCTAACTTATTTAGATGAAGTTCACTCTGTTGGTTTATATGGACCTGAGGGAAGAGGGATTGCGGCGGAACTAAACGTATCAGACGAAATAGATATTATTAACGGAACATTATCCAAGGCTTTTGGTCAAATGGGGGGTTACATAACAGCAAACAAGGACATAATAGACTTTATAAGAAGTTTCGCTCCAGGTTTTATTTTTACTTCCTCTTCTAATCCAAGCATTGCGGCTGCATCAATTCAAGCCATCCAAATCGCAAAAAGAGCAGATATTTTAAGAGAAAATATTAAAACGAACTCAAATTTAATTAGAGAAGGTTTAGCTGAATACAACATACCTTTCCTCAAAAATGACAGTCACATAGTGCCAATTCATCTATACGAACCCGAGCTATGTAAGAAAGCTGCAAACACTCTAATAGAGGAACATGGAATATACATTCAACCTATATTTTATCCAACCGTGCCAAAAGGTGATGAAAGGTTCAGGGTTACAATTACACCTAAACACTCAGCCTCGGATGTTGAAAGTTTTGTTGAGTCTCTCGATAAAGTATGGTCTGATCTTAAGCTGAAACGATCTGATAAATCAGCTCAAAAAGAACTCAGAAAAGTATCTAAAATTTACTAGTTTTAAAAAAGGAAGAACCCAGGATCTCTGCCAACCTGGTTTCTAATTTAATTTGCGTATTTATGGTGAGTTTATAAAAATAATAAATGTAAGTTCTATTATTTAATTGAGGGTACGCAAATTTAAATCCTCAGAAAGTCCTTCTAATTGAGAAATTAGCATTAACTTCTTCTCCAACTGACGCTTGATGTGTTGAGTGTGAGTGAGGGAAATACGTTTCATCAGTTAAGTTTTCTATATTCATTTGCAACATTAAATCATCAGCAATTTGGTAATATGCAGCGACATCAACTCTTGTAAAACTTGGCAAATAAGGAGTTGCCCCAGTTCCAATTTGCTGATCGCCTTGAGAAGTTACGCCAAATCCGATACCGAATTTGTCGTTAACCTGATAGTTAGCGAATGTAGAAAATTGATAATCTGGAATTTCTTTATTCTTGGCAACAGTATCTCCTTCAAAATCAGCGTAACTCATTGTCAGTTCTAGTTGATCTGAAATTTTTCCTACTAACTCAATTTCTATACCGTCCACGTTTTGATTTACTACTTCTTGCTGCTCAGCAACGTTATTTACTGTAACTGCCGTCATAGCAGTTCTTTCTGCATCAAAATATGCGGCCGTTAAAAATAACTCATTAGAAATAGCCCATTTCAAGCCTATCTCAGTATTTTCAGTTTCACTGGCATCTAGAACTGCACCCAAAGTAGAGTTGTTAGACATTGCTTTGTATTGTTCCCCGGCTACAGGTGCAAAGGTATTGCTGTAACTAGCGTAAATTGAAACATTGTCTTGTGGTTTAAAAATAATACCTGCTCTAGGTGAAACCAAATCCTCTTCTTTGGTAACAGTAGCTTCAGAACCAGGCTTAAGATTAACTACAGTAATTTCGTAGTCGTCGTATCTTGCACCAAGAAGAAGCTTCAAGTTGTCAGAAACATCTATTTGATCTTGAAGGAAGAAAGAAGTAACTTCAAATTCAGTAGTAGTACTATTGTTAAGACTTGAAGTGAAATCCAATGTAACTGCTGCACCGGCCTCGTCTCTATTAAAGATACCTGCTTTTATGTCAGCAATCGAAAATGTTTCTCTATCACTTTTCCCTGCTTGTGAGCTACCTGCTGTGTAAATTCCAGAACCATCATTAGCTAAAGGTAAAGCTCCAGCATTGCTGAAATTAGTATTGTATCGAAAGTTTTTGTTATCAGTGTCAACCACTTCAACACCAAATAAAATAGTGTGCGTCGCAGAACCTAATTCAAGTTCGTTTACAAAGTTAGCTGAAATAATTAAATTTTCTCTTGTCGTAGGATCTAAGTATCCATCCAAAGCTACTTCTTCAAGAGTAGCATTGTGGCCAGCAACATAAAGGTTTTGATACATTTTTTCAAATTCGTTATTAGTAACAGAAAAAATAGCTTTAGAAGTATCTGAGATGTCTCTAGTGATGGTAGCTCTGAATATATCAGCAGTTAGAGTTTGAGTATTAAGATCTGGATGACCGAAAACGATATCGGCTAAAGCTTCAACTGGTTCTCCATTAGAGCCTGTAGGTATACCTCGATCAATAAATCTTTCGTGATCAGCATATTCGTAAGAAACGTCCAATGCGGTTTTGCTACTCAACTTAACTTTTAAAGTAGGATTAAATCCTGCTCGATCTCCATCGTAATAAGATCGGTGATTGTTTAGATAATCTCGGTGAGCCATAATTCTTAAAGATCTATCTTCATTAATTGAAATGTTATAATCTGCAACGAAATCATAAGCGCCGAAAGTGTTCGAGCCAATTGAGAACGAACCAAAGGTTTCTCCTAAGACACCCTTTTTGGAAACTCTATTAATAACGCCACCAGTACCACCTCTACCAAACAATAAAGCGTTAGGACCTCTTAAAATCTCTACCTGCTCTACATTATAAAGTGAACGGTAATATTGAACATCGTCTCTAACACCGTCTTGAAAAAAGTCAGCTGTTGATCTATTGCCTCGAAAAACAATTGCATCTCTATGGCCTTCTCCTTGAGAAGTACTTACACCTGGTGTGAATCTGACTAGGTCTCCTAATTGTTGATATCCTTGTCTGGCAATTTCATCGTCAGTGATAATTGATACAGAAACAGGTACATTAATAACCGACACTGGAGTTTTAAGTGCATTGACTTGGTCAGAATAAAGAACATTGCCTCTTACAGTCAATTCTTCTTGTGCAGACAAGCCACTTGAAAGGAAAACTCCACCTGTTAGAAGCAAGCTAGATAAAAATATTTTTTTCATATTTTTTTTCGAGTAAATAATTCTTAAATAATAATCATTCTCATTATCATTTGAAATAGTAATGAGAATCATTATCATTTTGATATATATAAATAACTGCTTGTTATAAAGGTACAGCCTAAAAAAAGGTACTTTTTTTGAATTTAAGGGTATCTTTAAAGTGGTGGGCCCGGGAGGACTCGAACCTCCGACCAACGGATTATGAGTCCGCTGCTCTAACCAACTGAGCTACAGGCCCTGTTATTCGTCTAAGAACCCTTTTAAATGGCCTGATCTTGACGGATGTCTTAACTTTCTGAGCGCTTTCGCTTCAATTTGTCTGATTCTCTCTCTAGTTACATCAAATTGTTTACCAACCTCTTCTAGAGTGTGATCAGTATTCATGCCAATTCCAAAACGCATTCTTAAAACCTTTGCCTCTCTCGCGGTAAGACTACCTAAAACCCCGCCTGTTGCCTCAATCAAATTCGATTCTGTTGCAGAATCTATTGGTGAATCTAATAGCGGATCCTCAATAAAGTCTCCAAGTGTAGTATCGTCCTCATCCCCTATTGGAGTTTCTGTCGAGATAGGTTCCTTCGCTATTTTTAAAACTTTTCTAATTTTATCTTCAGGCATATCCATTTTTTCACTTAATTCTTCAGGTGTTGGTTCCCTACCATTTTCTTGTAACATCTGACGAGAAATTCTGTTCAATTTGTTTATAGTTTCTATCATGTGTACTGGGATACGAATAGTTCTGGCTTGATCGGCAATTGATCTAGTAATTGCTTGCCTAATCCACCAAGTAGCATAAGTAGAAAACTTGTAACCTCTTCGATATTCAAACTTATCGACTGCTTTCATAAGCCCAATATTTCCTTCTTGTATTAAGTCTAAAAATTGCAGACCTCTATTTGTATATTTTTTAGCGATCGATATAACTAATCTTAAGTTTGCCTCAATCATATCCTTTTTAGCTCTTCTAATTTTAGTTTCGCCTTTGGTCATCTGAGAGGCCAATAACTTAATCTCAGAAACAGATAAACCAATTTCAGCTTCGATCCCCTTTATTCTGTTTTGCAGAGTTTTAATATCGTCTTTGTATTCATTTAACTCTCCAACATAATTTTTCTTACTTTTAAAAATAGGGTCTAAGAATTTTATGTTTGTCTCATTTTCTCTAAAAATATCTAAAAAATCTTTTCTAGGCATTTTACTTTTCTGAACACACAGATCGTAGATTTCTTTCTCAATTCCCCTGATTCTTCTGGCCAGCAATCTTGGTCTTAGAGAAATCACTTCGAATCTTTTTGGTGACAATTTCAGGAACTTGAATATATTTCCCAACTTTTCAAGCTCTTTTGTTGCTTCCTGACTTTGTCTGCCCTTCTGCTCTATTACCTTTTCAGTTTTGTTGAATTGTCTTTTGAGAGACGCAAGTCGCTTTTCTAATTCTTGCATGTCAATTCCAGCGCCATCATCTTCTTCATCTGAATCTTCATCAAGCTCTACATTAGCTCCAGCTTGCGGACCAGGTAAAACTTCTTCTTCTTCATCCATAAAACCTACAATGATGTCTGAAATTCTTTTATCTTCTTTTCTAATGAGAGCATATTCCAATAAAAATTCCTCAATAATTCCAGGAAATTTTGCGCAAGAATGAAGTAAATCTCGCGCACCTTCTTCAATGCTTTTTGCGATAACAATTTCGCCTTCTCTTGTTAGCAGATCTACAGAACCCATTTCTCTCATATAAAGCCTTACCGGATCTGTAGTTCTTCCAACTTCTGATTCTATTGCCCCCATTTCGTTTTCGGTAGGTTCAGGAGCCACAGGCTGATTAATAGCTTCCATAGCATCTGATCCTTCCTCAGGAGCATTTTCTAAAACTTGAAGGCCTAGGTCGTTTATAGTTTGAATAACCTCGTCTAATTGGTCTGGATCAGAGACGTCTTCAGGTAGAAAATCGTTAATGTCTGCAAAAGTTATAAAGCCTTGTTCTCTGCCTTTTTCAATTAGCTCTCGCAGCCCATTATTTTCTATATCTTCATCGTACATATTTTAGTTGTCCTTTGAAAAAAGTAAGGAATTATATCTTAAAACATAAATAAATTTGCTAAATTTATTATATCTCTTTCAAAATTTGAATCTCAGATTCGTCCAAATTGTCAAAGTTTTCTAAGAGAGTTTTTTTGAACTCTATCTTTTCTTTTTCAGTCATCGATCCATCCAAATATTTGGACCTTAGCTTATCTTGAAACTTTACCTTGTCATTTCTTTTTAAAAAATTTATTGCTTGTATGATGTATTCTTTAGCGGCATCCGGAGAAATTAAATTTTTATCTTCTGTTAAATTAATCAAAAAAGTCTTCTGCTCCTCAAAAGCATGGAGAATCATCGGAAAAGTAGGTTTGTCTTTAGTTCTAAGAAAATTTATAAATTTTGATAAAAAATCTTCTTCCGATCGCATTAAAAAATTCAATTCATCAAGATGAGATAACTCAGGACTTTCAATTAATGTCTTAACTATACTTTTTGTAACTTTATCGAGCTCATAATCGAATTCTTTTTCTTCCGAAACTTTAATTTGCTTTCTTTTCGGAATGACTTTAACTTCTTCTTCAAGCTTAATATCTACTTTTTTTGAAAATTCTTGAATTAAAATATTTTTATAATTACTCCCAGGCATAGATGAAATTAAACTCATAAATTCTTTTGACGCAGCTGCTTTGTTTTCAATAGAGTCATCGTATTTATTCAAAACTAACTCAAACAAATAATCGGAAAGAACTCTTGAAGATTCTATTCTTTTCTCAAATTCTTCTTTTCCTTCTTTCTCCAACAAACTGGAAGGGTCTTCATTGTTAGGAAGAAATAAAAATTTAAGAATTTTCCCATCCCGGATAATAGGTAAACAAATTTTCATAGCAGATTCAGCAGCTTTCATCCCAGCTTCATCTCCGTCAAAACAAAAAATTACCTCATCTACATGACTAAATAATTTTTCTAGATGATTTTTACTTGTTGCGATCCCAAGAGTTGCAACTGCATATTTAATATTTTTAGAGAAAAGAGACAAAACATCAGTATAACCTTCAACAACAATTACTTTTTTTAAACTTCTATTATTTTTTAGAACCTCATGTAGTCCATATAATTCTTTTCCTTTCTTAAAAACTTCATTTTCTGGAGAATTAAGATATTTAGGCATCTCTTCATCAATGACCCTTCCACCAAAGCCAATCACGTGACCTTTTTTTGATTTGATAGGAAAAATTATTCTATTTCTAAAGCCATCATATACTTTATTTTTCTCGCTTTTTTTAAAGAGGCCTACTTCATCGTTTATAAATTCTTTTTTATTTGAATTCGTAAAATGATCATGCAAGTTTGTCCAGCCCTCTGGAGCAAAGCCAATTTCGAACTCCTCTATAACTTCTTCGCTAATTCCTCTATTTAAAAGATAGTCATTTATTTTTTTTCCTTTGGGGTTCTTCGAAATCTGACTTACGAAATATTCTTTAGCTGCAACATTAGCATCGATTATTTTTTTATACTTTTCAAAAGATTCGCTATTTATTTTTTTTGGCAGCTCGAGACCTGCATTTGCAGCCAAAGTTTCTACAGCATCAAGAAAATCTTTAGATTGGTAATTCATTAAAAATCCAATAGCGTTTCCAGATGCTCTGCATCTAAAACAATAATAAAATTGTTTCTGAGAACTTACGCTAAAAGATGGATTATTTCCGTCTTCACAAAATGGACATAAAGACCAATGATCTTTCCCTTTTTTCTGCAAAGGTATATAAGAATCTATTAGAGAAACAACGTCTGTTTCATCTAGCACTCTCTGTATAAAACTATCGGGTAAAAAACCAGCCATTTACAATTGTTCTCTCATAAAAGATTCTAAAATTAATTTCGCAGCATAACCATGAGAATCATCAAGGTTTCCTATATTATTATGTTTTTGCTCAATTTTGAATTCCATTGAAGTAAAGTTCTCATCATGAAAATAAACATCCACTTTTTTTTGGGTTGTTATTTTTTTTGAAAACTTTTCTATTTCTCTGCACATTTTATTTTTTGAGCCATCTTGATTATAGGGCATGCCAAAGACAATTTTGTTTATATCCCACTCTTCACAAATATCTGAGATCTTTTGCAAAAGATCTATTTTTTCTTTATAAGAAAAAGAAAAAAAATTTGTAGAAGTCTTCGTCAAAGAGTTTCCTATAGAAAATCCAACATTTTTAGTTCCGTAATCTATTCCTAAAAGTTTAGTTGTCATATCTTTGGGGCGCCAAAGTTCCAATCTCTAACAATCGTAATTTCGTTAAACTCTTTCATTGATTCATTAAAAGGCGTGAATGGCGATGCCATCTTAAGAATTTCTATTGCCACATTATCCAAAATTTCTTCTCCAGAAGATTTTATGAGTTTGTAGTTGATGAGCTCGCCATTAGAGTTCAATGTAGCTGAAAGTCTTAAAGAGACTGGATTAGAATGTTTAAAGTATTGTTTAAAAGAAGAATTCCCTATGCTCTCTATCTGCCTTTGCCATGCGCTTACGTATAAATTTGTAACCGTATCGATCTCTTTCTCAGTAACAAGTTTTTTTGAATATTCTAGATTATTTTTTAAAGGTCCAGATCCAAGATAATTATATGTTGATTCTTTATTAATTTGAGTGTCAAGTTCTTTGAATTTCGAAAAATTCAAATTAATGCTTACGAAATTATTATGATTACTAGAGAATGTTGAAATAAAACTGAATCCAGCTAAAAAGAAAAAATGAAGACCAAACGAGATAAAAAGGAAGGCATATATTTTTAACTTCATCAGATTAAGTCATCCAACTGATCGGCAAAAGCTTTAGCTAAATTTTCATCCGTTTGATCAAATAATTCTCTAAAACATGTTGGACAAGTTATGTTAATTTCAGTTAGGAAACCTCCAACAACGTCTAAGCCAGCAATAAATATGCCCTGTTTAAGAAGATCGCCTTTGACAGAATTAGCTATTTCAATATCTCTCTCATTTAGCGGTTCTGTTTTTGCCGTGCCTCCAATAGCTAAATTTCCTCTAAAATCTCCATCGGGGGGCATTCTCAAAACAACTGATTTTGGTATATTGCCATTGATCAACAAAATTCTTCGATCTCCGGAATAAACATCATCAATGAATTTTTGTAACATCATCATTTCAGAGCTATTCACCATAGTTTGTTCTAACACTTTAGAGCTATTCTCAGATGTAACAATTTTTATCCCATCTCCGCCCATCAAGCCTAAAGGTTTCAACACTGTTTTTTTATGAGAATTTATAAACTCCTCCATTAAAGTTTTATTAGAAGTGACAATGGTCTCAGTTATTAAATCTGGGTAATTCAAGGTAGACAATTTTTCATTAAATGTTCTTAAGCTTGAAGGTTTATTTATAACTTTTAATCCTTGATTTTCTGCGGCCTCTAAAACATAAGTATTGTTGATAAAATTCATATCAAATGGCGGATCTTGTCTCATTAAAATTAAGTCAAGAGACGTCAATTTAATTTTTTTTGCCGGTTGCAAATCAAACCATTTAATTTCATTCATAAAGACATTAACTTGTTGACTTATTGCCATTGGAGTCTGATTTGAAAAAAATAAATCATCCTTATTTATATAAAAGAGTTCTTTATCTTGATTTTGTAATTCATGCATCAAAAGCAAAGTAGAATCTTTTTTATAATTAATCTCGGAAATTGGATCCATAACTATTCCAATTTTATTCATTCAAATTACTCCGCTAAAACCTTCAACATTGATAATACTACTATAGGCATTGATTCGGTTTTAATTATTAAATTACCGCAGTTGATACCAATAAAATTTTTTTGTGCTAGAAAACTTTCCTCCTCAGAAGAAAAACCTCCTTCAGGACCAATGACTAAATCAATTGCAGAAAATTCTTCTATATCACCTATAAAAAGTTTTGATCTAGGATTCAAAAAATACTTAGATTCATTATTTGAATTTTCTACCCATTTTTCTATCTTCATTTGAGAGATTTTTGGTATCCAATTTAACCCAGACTGCTCACAAGAACTTGAAGATATCGAATTCCACCTTTTAACTTTTTCTTCTTTTAAATTGCGTTGTTTAGTTCTACTAGTCACAAGAGAAGTTAACGAAGTAACTCCCATCTGAGAGGAATCTTTTACAACTTTATCAAAATTTCTAATATTCGATACTCCCAAGTTAATTTCTGGAGAAATTGCTTTTTCTTGGGTTATTTTTTCATTGAGATTTACTAATAATTCATCACGTCCAAGATTTTCTATAACTCCTATTGAGACTTTTCCTTTACCATTGAAAATTTCAACCTTGTTTCCTCTTTTTAGTTTTAAAACTCTTAAGTGATTAAGTCCTTTTGCAGTTAGATTTATTTTAGAATTTTCTCTAAGTTCGTCAGGATAATATATCCTTGGTATTCTCATTCAGTTATTATTCATAATCTCAAGAAAAATTAAACTATGACGAAAATTATATTAGTTCGACACGGAGAAGCATCTGCTTCTTGGGAAAAGTCTTCAGACCCTGGGCTGAGTAATTTAGGTATTTATCAAGCTGAAGAATGTGCTGAGATTTTGTTTAAATTTAAAGATATTGAAAATTTCGATTTAAAGAGCAGTCCCTTAAAAAGAGCTTTAGAAACTGGAGAAAAATTAAAGACAAAACTCAAAAAGCGTCTCTCAATTGATTCCACTTATACTGAGATTCCATCTCCTGGAGTTTCTTTTAAAAATAGACAAAAATGGTTAAAGGAGATTTTTAATAAAAAGATAGATGAACTAGAAAAACCTCAAAAGAATTGGCATGAAAATATAATTTCAGAAATTAAAAAAATTGAAAATTCTACAATAATTTTTTCCCATTTTATGGTGATAAATACTATAGTAGCTCATGTAGAAAAAAATCCTTCTATGGTCTGTTTTTACCCAGATAATTGTTCAATAACTGAATTAAATAAAAAAGGAAATGAAGTTGAATTAATTAGTTTAGGAAACCAACTAAACTCAATAGTTAACTAAAATGGCAGCAAACGAAGAAAAAAAAACCCTCAAGTATCAAGTAGGACTCTCGATGAGAAGATATTTTAAAAACTTAGATGGGAACAAAGCAAAAGATGTCTTTGAGATGGTTATGAAAGAGGTTGAAAAACCTCTATTGGAAGAAGTAATGATCCATTGCAATTGGAATCAGTCTGAAGCAAGTAAAATGTTAGGGATAAACAGGGGAACTCTTAGAACAAAATTAAAAGTACATAAACTTATTTAAAATGACTAAAAACTCTTCAATAAAAATACGAAGAGCTTTGCTAAGTGTTTCTGATAAAAGCGGCATTATAGAGTTAGCTAATTCTCTGCAAAAAGAAAATGTGGAAATTATTTCTACTGGCGGGACTTTAAAACATTTAAGAGAAAATAATATTGAAGCAATAGATATTTCGTCTTTTACTGGATCTCCTGAAATGATGGGGGGAAGAGTCAAAACTTTACATCCTAAAGTTCACGCGGGAATCTTATCAAGAAGAATAAAAGATAAAGACGAAATAGAAAAAAATTCTATTGAAGAAATTGATCTTGTAGTAGTTAACTTATACCCTTTTAAAAAAACAATTTCTAACAATAGCTCCCTAGAAGAAGCCATTGAAAACATAGATATAGGCGGTCCAACCATGACCAGAGCTGCGGCAAAAAATTTTTATCACGTAGCTGTAATATCTTCTCCAAACGATTATGAAGATTTTAAAAATGAGTTTGAAAAAAATAAAGAAATCTCTTATGAAACTAGACTAATGCTTGCCAAGAAAGCTTTCAGCTTAATTACAGATTATGATCTCGCTATATCAGATTATCTTGAAGCACTTGGTCAAAATGATTTGCCCAACTCTATTTTTGGAAAATTTAACAAAGTTGATGAGTTAAGATATGGAGAAAATCCTCATCAGAAAGCAGCTTTTTATTTAGAAAACTATAAAAAATCATCTGGAATTTCGTCTGCTGTTCAATTACAAGGAAAAGAACTTTCTTACAATAATATTGCCGATGCAGACGCTGCTATAGAATGTGTTTCTAATTTTTCTGAACCTTCTTGTGTGATTGTGAAACACGCCAATCCTTGCGGTGTCGCTTCATCCGAAAATATATTTAAAGCTTATAAAAAAGCGTTCGCTTGTGATCCAACTTCAGCTTTTGGGGGAATCATTGCTTTTAATAAAGAATTAGACGAAGAAACATCTAATTTTTTAAAGGACAACCAATTTATTGAGGTCGTAGCGGCACCGAAGTTTACGAATGGTGCTTTGGAGTCTTTTCAAGACAAAAAAAATGTTAGATTATTAGAAATCAAAAATTTAAAAAAAAGCGATTCAGGAATGAAGTTTCATTCAGTAAATTCTGGTCTGCTTTTACAGAGCATAGATACAGGCGAAATTCAAATTAATGATTTAAAAACTGTTTCAAAAAGAGTTCCAAATCAACATGAATTAACCAATTCTTTTTTTGCTTGGAAAGTTTGTAAATATGTAAAATCAAACGCAATCGTTTATGCCTCTAATAACCAGACTTTAGGCATCGGTGCAGGGCAAATGAGCAGAATAGATAGCGCAGAAATTGCTGTAAGAAAAGCTAAGAAAGCAGGATTTGACTTAAAAGGCTCTTGCATGGCTTCTGATGCTTTCTTTCCATTCAGAGATAGTATTGATGAGGCTGCAAAAAACGGAATTTCTTGTGTTATTCAACCAGGAGGTTCTATCAGAGATGAAGAAGTAATTTCAGCTGCTGATGAGGCAGACATGATAATGATTTTTACTGGAATGAGACATTTTAGACACTAAATGAAGGTTTTAGTGATTGGTTCTGGCGGCAGAGAACACGCGATTACATGGAAGCTGTCTCAGAGTGAATTATGCACAAAAATATATGTTGCTCCGGGAAATGCTGGAACGGAAGAAGAACCCAAAACAGAAAATATTGATTTTAGAGCTGAGGATTTAGAAGGATTGCTATCGTTTGCAAAAAATCAAGAAATAGACCTAACTATTGTTGGTCCTGAAGCGCCTTTAGTCTCAGGTTTAATTGACCTATTCGAAGAAAATGACTTACTTTGTTTGGGGCCAAATAAACTTGCTGCTCAAATGGAAGGTTCAAAAATCTTTATGAAAGATGTATTGAAGAAAGGTAATATTCCTACCGCAGACTACGAAGTCTTTTCAGATCCCCTACTAGCAAAAAAATTTCTTGAAAATTGTGAAATACCTATTGTCCTAAAAGCAGATGGACTTGCAGGAGGGAAAGGAGTGATCGTGGCTTTTTCTAGGGAGGAAGCTTTGGAAGCATTAAATTCTTTGATGGTTGATAAAAAATTGGGCTCAGCAGGAGATATTTTAGTTATTGAAGAGTTTTTAGAAGGTGAAGAAGCAAGTTTTATTGTGCTTTGTGATGGTGAGAGTATTGTACCTTTAGCAAGCTCACAAGATCATAAGCAAAGAGATGATGGTGACGAAGGCCCAAATACAGGGGGGATGGGTGCTTTTTCACCTACTCCTTTAATTGATGAGGAATATAATAAAAAAATCTTAGACGAAATAATTCAACCTACTTTGGATGAGTTAAAGAGAAGGAAGATAGTATATAAAGGCTTCTTATATGCTGGCTTAATGATTAATAAAGAAGATATTAAAGTTTTAGAATATAACTGCAGATTTGGAGACCCTGAGACACAACCAATATTAATGAGAATGAAAAGTGATTTTCTAGATTTGTGTTTTAAGGCCGCAAGAAAAGAGTTACATAATCAATCTATCGAGTGGGACGATAGGTTTGCATTAGGAGTTGTAATGGCTTCTAAAGGCTATCCTGAAAAGTATGAAACAGGATTTCCAATATCTGGGATTTTTGAAGAAAGTTCTTATGTCAAAGTTTTTCATTGTGGAACCAAAAAAGAGCTTAATGAAATTCGTTCTGATGGGGGTAGAGTTTTATGTGTGACTGGACTAGGTGATAACTTAAATGATGCTTTCAACATAACTTATAAAGCCACATCAAAAATAAATTGGGAAGGTGCGTTTTACCGAAGAGACATTGGGAAAAGAAAACAGTAATTTATTTAAAAAAGAATTTTTTTTAGGGCTTCTCCAGGGCTAGGTTCTCTCATCAAACTCTCCCCAATTAAAAAACTATGTATGCCCTGCTCTTTTGAAGACAAAATATCTTCTTTTGAATTTATTCCACTTTCTGAAACCACGGTAATATCCTTAGGGATCTTTCTGGATAACTTAACAGATAAATTTTTATCCACCTCAAAAGTTGTTAAATCTCTATTATTAATTCCAACTAAGCTAGGATTTATTGATAAGGCTTCTGTTAATTCACTCTCAGAGTGTACTTCTATAAAAAAATCTAAATCTAGTTCTTGAGCTAACTCTGAAAAATCTTTGAGTTGAACGACATCTAGCGCTGCAACGATCAGAAGAATGCAGTCTCCTCCATTAGCCTTTGTTTCGTATATTTGATAAGGGTCTATTATAAAATCTTTTCTTAAAATTGGCAGTTCACATGAATTTCTTACACTATCTAAATACTCTAGTTTTCCTTGAAAAAAAGGTTCATCTGTCAAAATACTTAAACAAGTGGCTCCGTTAGATTCATACTCTTCGGCAATTTTTTTGGGGTCGAAATCCTCTCTAATAAGACCTCTACTTGGAGATGCTTTTTTAATCTCAGCTATTATTGCGGTCTCCTCTTTGGAAACTCTATCTGAAATTGAATTTACAAAAGCTCGTTTGTTGTATTTTTCAAAATCCTCTTCTAAAGAAGAAATCTGTCTGTAAGCGATCGACTTTTTTACAGTTTCTCTTGTAGTTTCTAATATTTTGCTAAGTTGATTCATCAAATTTTCTTGAAAAAGATATTAATTCATCTAACTTCTTTTGAGCTTTCCCGGATTCTAAAACATTCATTGCAATTTCAAATGCTTGTAAAAAGTTATTAGTCTGTCCAGAGACATAAATTACCGCAGCAGAATTTAAAGCAGTTATATTTTTACCAGACAAAAAATCGTCATTTCGAAGGGTTGCTTGAACGAGCTTCAAGCTATCACTAGGTGAATTTATTTGTAAATCCTCCAAATTATTTTGATAAACATCAAAAGCTTTTGGATCAATCTCATATTCTGAGATATTACCATTATTCAATTCAGCAACTAAGGTTTTGTCTGCCGAACTTATCTCATCTAATCCATCATTGGAATGAAATACCAAAGCTTTATGAGCACCAAGGTTTTTTAAAGTCTCTGCTACAGGAAGAATCCACTTAGAATCATAAACTCCTAGACTTTGCCTCTTTGCACTTGCCGGATTTGTAAGGGGTCCAAGTAAATTAAAAATTGTTTTGTTTGCTATTCTTTTCCTTGCGGGCATTACATATTTCATTCCAGGGTGAAAATTTTGGGCAAAAATAAATCCAATGCCTATTTCCTCTATGCACTTTGCTACTTGGTCTGGCGTGAGATTTAAATTTAAATTTGCAGCTTCCAGGAGATCGGCACTTCCACTTTTTCCAGTCGCTGTTCGGTTACCATGTTTAGCTACTTTAACCTTAGCGGCAGCTGCAACAAATGCAGCAGAAGTAGATACGTTCATCATGCTTTTACCTAACCCACCTGTACCGCAGCAATCAACTAAATTATTTTGATTTTTGACGTTAACTTTTACACTTAAATTTCGCATAGCCAAAACTGCGCCTGTTAATTCATCTGAAGTTTCTCCTTTTTCAGTAAGATTAATAAGAAAATCTTCTATTTTTTGATCGGAAACTTTTCCTAAAAAGATATCCTGAAAGATTGTCACTGTTTCTTGCTGAGATAAATTACTTGAAGAAACTTTTTTAATAAGTTCTAGAGAATTCATTTACTATTAAGGAAGTTCAAGAGGATTTTTTTTCCATTTTCGGTTTTTATTGATTCAGGATGAAATTGTACTCCCGAAATATTTAATTCTCTGTGTTGAATACCCATTATGACTCCATCTTCTGATTTTGCATTAACTATGATTTCGTTTGGTAAAGAATCGGGGTCTATAGTCAAAGAATGATAACGAGTAACTAAAAAATTATTTTCTATTTCAGAAAAAAGAAAATTTGAATCATGATCTATTTTTGAAAGCTTTCCATGCATTGGTTTGGGGGATTTAATAATCTTACCGCCAAAAGCTTCTCCTATAGCTTGGTGCCCTAGACAAACTCCCAAGATTGGAAGATCATGTTTAAAAGCCTTAATAAAGTCCAAAGAAACTCCAGCTTGTTTAGGAGCACAGGGTCCTGGGGAAATAACTAAATATTCAGGATTTAATTCTCTTGCCTCATCGATAGAGATTTCATCGTTGCGATACACTTTTACCACTTGACCTAATTCACCGAAATATTGAACAAGGTTATAGGTAAAAGAATCATAGTTATCAATCATCAATAACATCAATCCATCTCCTCTATGGCATTAAAAATAGATTGAGCTTTATTTAAAGACTCCTGGTATTCAGACTCAGGATCAGAATCATGAACAATTCCGCCTCCGGCCCTTACTTTTATGATGTCATTTTTTATAACAGCAGTTCTAATTGCAATTGCCGTATCCATATTTCCTGTCCAAGATAAATATCCGATAGCGCCTCCATAAATACCTCGACGGTCAGGCTCCAATTCGTCAATAATCTCCATAGCTCTTACTTTCGGCGCACCAGACAAAGTTCCTGCTGGAAGTGTGGCTTTTAAAACGTCTATAGCAGACTGATTTTCTTTTAAATCTCCGATTACATTAGAAACCAAATGCATCACGTGAGAATATTTTTCTATGACCATTTGGTCGGTAGTTTTTACACTTCCAGTTTTAGCTATTCTTCCGACATCATTCCTTCCTAAGTCAATTAGCATTAAATGCTCAGCAATTTCTTTTTCATCGTTCCTTAATTTTTCCGAAAGCTCTTTATCCTCTGCATCAGTTTTTCCTCTCTTAACCGTTCCAGCAATTGGCCTTACAGTTACTTGATTATTTTGAAGTCTCACCAAAATTTCTGGCGAAGCTCCAACAATATGAAGATCGTCAATCTTTAAAAAATACATATAAGGTGAAGGATTTAATTTTCTCAATGCCTTATACAGAGATACAGGAGAGCCAGTAAAAGGGCTTGAAAACTCTTGCCCATAAACAACCTGCATTACATCCCCTTCGAGAATATAGTCTTTGATTATTTCAACGTTTTTTAAATAATTTTCTTTAGAGACTGAAGAAACGAATTTTATGTTATTTTTTTTTGACTGTTCTTTTTCAGTATAAGGAGATTGAATCTTCTTAAGTATCTCTTCGATTCTTATATAGGCATTTTTTTCATTCTTCTCATAATCGTTCACGATAATAAATAGTCTTTTGTCATAATTGTCATAAACGATAATTTCATCGGAAATCATTAAAGAAATCTCGTCATAATCTAATTTTGGCTTCTTAGAATCTTTTAGTTTATTTTCTATAAGTCGGATTGTGTCGTAGCTAAAAAACCCAACCAATCCACCTGAAAAATCTGGTAATCCCTCAATTTTTTCTGTTTGGTGTGACTTCATGAAGGCATCAATTTCATCTAAAGGATTTTCTCCTAAATTGATCTTGTTCTTAGTTGGAAGGCCAATAATAGAATACTTAGCCCATTTCTCTCCTCCTTCAACACTTTCAAAAAAATAAGAATTATTTTCATCAAGAAATTTTAAATATATCTCTAATGGAGAAAGTCCTTCTCCTGAAATATTTTTAAAAAACACTTTTCTTTTCATTTTTTGAATCCCTTATTCATAAAGTAAAGCATATTTTTTTGCTAATTCACCCTTATTAGCTTCGATAACAACTTTCGCTTCGTGACAAATTTTTTTCTTAGAAAAAGGCTTTCCTTTTTCAAGAATATAGTTATTTTTTCCATCGATAAAAAGTATATCGATTGGGATACTGGTATTTTTCATCCACATGCATCTATATTTTGAATCATTCCATAAAAAATGAAGTTCATGATATGGCTCTAAGCTTTTTTGGAACATAAGACCTTTTTTTCTTTCATTTTCGTTTGTCAAAAATTTGATACAGCTTTTTGAATTATTTTCATAGGAAAATCCATCAAAACATTTAATGCTATCTGTTTCGTTAGCAAAAATTATATTGAAATTAAAATTAAGAAAAATTATTCCTAAAGTTTTTAATAGCATCGGAGTAGTTTTCAACATTAAAAATGGCAGATCCAGCAACAAAAGTATCAGCACCAGCTTTGGAAATTTCAGAAATATTATCTGAATTTACTCCACCATCAATTTCCAATCGTGTCTCAATACTTTTTTTATCTATTAATGTTCTTAGATTTTTTATCTTATCTAGCACCTCAGGGATAAATTTTTGACCACCAAATCCCGGAAATACACTCATAAGTAAAACCATATAGAGGTTTTCTAAATATGGGTTTATAACATCAAGTGAAATATCTGGATTTAAAACTAAACCCGGTTTACATCCCAAATCTTCAATTAATGTTAAAGATTTTTCGGTATCCTTCGAAGCTTCTGGATGGAAAGTTATTGATGTTGCTCCGGAATCAGCAAACATTTTTATTAAATCATCAACTGGTTGAACCATCAAATGCACATCAATGGGACATGAAATATCATTATCTCGCAATGATTTACATACCATAGGTCCGACAGTTAAATTAGGAACAAAATGATTGTCCATAACATCGAAATGAATCCAATCTGCTCCGGCATCTAAAACTTCCGAAACTTCTTCTCCCAGTCTTGAGAAATCTGCAGATAAAATGGATGGCGCAATTATGTTCGATTGTTTTGACATTTTGAAATTTTACTATTCAGTGATTGCAACGTCTAATTGTTCGAGGTCGATAGAATTGTTTATATTTTTTACAAGGCCATGAAAAACTTCGCCGGTAAGTTGTTTTTGTTTGACATGAGACTCCAGAATATCTTTCCATAACTCTTTAGAAGTCGGTTCCTCATTTGGAATAATAGATGGGTCAATCAATGAGATACCTGAATAAGTAAATTCATTATTTTTTATATCTGTACTTATTTTAGAATTAGCCAAATTAAAATCCCCCTTAGGTTTGTTTTGATCTTTTATTAACACCAAATGAGCTTTGCTTTCTAAGTCTTTTGTAACCAGTCTGCTAAAAGGATAATTTGTCCATAAATCGCCACTAAGTAAAATAAATGGTGAATCGTCCAAAAAAGATTTTCCTTGAATCAAAGCTCCACCAGTGCCTAACAAATTCTGTTCCATAGAGTACTGAATATTCAAATTCAAATTTCTTCCATCTCCAAAATAATTTATTATTTCATCTCCTAAATAGTGTAAATTGATTACAACGTCTGTTATTCCAGCACTTTTTAGCTTTAGTAAATTCCATTCAAGTAAAGGTTTCCCTTTGATCGGAATCAATGGTTTAGGAGTATTATTGGTCAGTGGCTTTAACCTCTCTCCTTTACCAGCAGCCAAAATAAAAGCTTTCACGAAAAAATTTTGTCCATTTTCTTGTTAAGAGTGTCTTGTAAAGAACTTATAGCAAAAGTCATATTCTTGAGTTCTGCATATCGTGAAGACGTTTCAACCAGATAATTTAGTAATCTGGGAAAATCTTTAATGCGTTCCCTTCTATCTAGCTGTTGGTAAACTTGAGACAACTTTCCTAGAATTCTTATTTGTCTTTGAATGCTTGCAAAATCAATAAATTTGACAAGTAATTCAAAGCTTAGTTCTAAACCTAACTTTTTTTTTGCTTTTGTGATGTAAGTTCTATACCAACTATGAATTTTTTCTTCAGACCAATCGTAATAAAGATCCTTAAATAGAGAAGCAAGATCTAAACCTATAGGTCCTATTAAAGCGTCTTGAAAATCTAAAATTCCCGCTTTCTTTGTGCTAGTAAAAATTAAATTCCTACACTCATAATCGTAATGGCAAACTACTTTAGGCTGAGTTTCGAGTTGATTACATACAAGATCATAATTTTTTTTAATTTCGTTAAGAATTTTATCGTCTGACATAGCAAGAAAATTTTTATAAAAATTTTTTTCAAACAATTCCCAATTCATAATAAAAATTTCTTTATTTAAGGATTTAAAAAAAATATCATCTTTATCTGATGATTGAATCTTAATTAATTCATCTATCGCCTGTTCATAATATAAATCAGGAGAATCTTCTAAATTGAATTGATAAAGAGTGTCTCCAAAATCTTCAACAAGAATTAACCCTAAGCTTTCATCATATGAAAAAATCTCCGGAACATTAACTTTATTTTTTTTTAAAAATTTACCTTTCGACACAAACAAAGAAACACTTTCGTCAATGCCTGCTGGCACGACCATTAAAATTAAAGAGTTTTGTTTAGACTTGACCCTAAAAAATTCTCTTTGGCTAGATTCGATTCTTAATTGTGAGGTAGAAGTTATATTTCCAAACCCATTATCTTTAAAGGACTTTGAAAGCCAATCATTTTGAGGAACAGATATCTCCTGACTCAAAAAATCATCCTAACTATTTTTTGCTTCTTCTGGAGCTGGAATATCTTCTGGGACAAAAAAATCTGGAGCTAATTGATCAAACGGGACCGATGCGTACTTAGAAAAGTCTTTAACTCCGTTATCTGCAAGCAAATTATCATCGATGCAAAAGTTTCCAGAAAATTCTTTAGAATTTTTTGTAAGGATGACATGTGCCGCATCTGCCATAATTTCAGGAGTCCTTGAAATTTGTGACATTTCATCTCCTCCTAAAACATTCTTTACAGCTGCAGTAGCTATTGCAGTTCTTGGCCATAATGCATTTACTGCTACTCCCTGCTCTTTGAATTCTTCTGCCATCCCTAAAACACATAAACTCATTCCAAATTTAGCAATAGTGTATGCAACATGATTTGAGAACCAATGAGGCTTCATGTCCAGTGGCGGAGAAAGATTAAGTATGTGAGGATTTTCAGCTTTCAATAAAAAGGGTAAGCATTTTTTTGAAGTTAAAAAAGTTCCTCTAGCATTGATTTGATTCATCAAATCATATCTCTTCATGTCAGTCTGCAACGTACTCGTTAGCTGTATGGCGCTAGCATTATTTATACAAATATCTATGCCACCAAAATGCTCTGCTCCAGAAGAAACAGCATTATCTACTTGCTCTTCTGATCTAATGTCACAAATTACAGGAAACGCCTTTCCTCCAACACTTTCTATTTCTTCGGCGGCTGTATAAATCGTCCCCGGTAATTTCGGATGAGGTTCTGCAGTCTTTGCTGCAAGAATTATATTTGCTCCATCAGCAGCAGCTCTTTTGGCAATCGCCAAACCAATTCCTCTGCTTGCCCCTGAAACGAATAAAGTTTTATTGGTTAATTTTGTCATTTAATCTCCTATTAAAATTGTATTTTAACCTCCAATAGCATCTAATATCATTACAAACGTAATTTAATTATGTTTAATTTTTCCAAAAAAATATTTTTAATATCAAGATATTATTTCCCCTTCTTATTGATTATTGTAGGAAGTCTTAGTTTTGGTCAAAAAATAAATTACTCTGCAGGGAAAATATCTTCAAATTTAGAAGAAAACTTAGTCTTAGAAAACTCTGTTTCAATTCAGATTGATAATTTATCGATTACAACTGAAAAATTTGTATTAGATCAACAAAATCAAAAAGGCTATTCTGAATCTCTTTCTTTTTTAGTTGAGGAAAACAATTTTTGGGGTGAAGCTGAAAGATTAAATTTTTCTAACGAAAATGTTACTTTTAATGACGTAAGTTTTTCTCTTTGTCCATGTTTTGAAAAAATTTGGTGGGTCGAAGCATCAGAAATTTCTTTTAGTGAGGATTCCGAATCGGTTAATTTTAAAAATGCAAAATTAAAGGTTCTTGGCAAGACAATTGGCGCATGGCCAAAAGGTTCATTTCCAGCTTCATCTGAGAGAAGAAGCGGCTTTTTACTACCTGAAATTAACATTTCAAATAAATCAGGAATAGATGCATCAATTCCTTATTATCTCAATCTAAAAAAAAATTTAGATGCGACATTAGAACCAAGATATATTTCAAAAAGAGGTTTTGGAATATCTAATGAATTCCGTTATCTGACCAATACCTTTAATGGCGTTATAAATAGCTCTATTTTAACTAATGACGAAGAATATAAAGACAATTACAATAAAAATTCTTTTCGTTGGTCTTTCAACTTAATCCACTCTCAGACATTTAACAAAAATTCTTTTCTTGAAATTAAATATGCAAATGTAAGTGACACATTCTTTTTAAATGACTTTGGAGGGGATTTTAATGGAACCTCAAAAACTCTCTATGCACCTCAGCAATTTATTATTTCTAATTTTTCGAACAAACATAAAGCTGTTTTGAAAGTTAATGCTTTTAAAATAGTAAACCCTCTAGGGGTGAATCAATTTCAAGAATTACCAAAACTAGAGTTATCTTGGTTTGAAAAAAATAAATTCTTTAATTATGGAATAAATTCTTATCTTTCTTTTTATAGAAAAGGAGGAGCTTTCAAAGATAATGAAAAAGAAAAACTTGATAGTTACCATGTCTCTCCATATTTGAATTATTCAACTTATAGAAACTCTTTTCTTACTGAAGTATCAGCAAAAATTAATCTCAGTAAATTTAATTTAGAAACATCTTCTATAGAAAGAATTCAACCAGAACTTAAATTGAAGTTTTCTAAAAATTTTATTAAGAAAAATATATCTAATGTTAGTTTTTTAAAACCTTATCTTTTATTTTCATTTTCACCTCAAAAAAACCAAAACGACATTCCTTTAATTAATTCTGGAATCTCCATGCTTCAAAATAGTTTTTTAATTAACAATTTGATTGGTAAAAATTTCCTACCAGAAAAAAAAGATCTTATTTTAGGTTGGACGAATGAAATTTATGACTCAAAACGAAAGTTTCTGAAATTTAATTTTTCAAAAAAAATTAGTAGTACAAAAGGAATTAGAATTTTAGACAAAACATTTATTCTTCCAGAGC
Organism: uncultured SAR86 cluster bacterium; assembly: GCA_902616715.1. Classification (GTDB taxonomy): domain Bacteria; phylum Pseudomonadota; class Gammaproteobacteria; order Magnimaribacterales; family AG-339-G14; genus AG-339-G14. The sequence goes on along the minus strand of CACMTR010000004.1, from coordinate 90,019 downwards.
CATATAACTTAGACCTTAGCTATCTTCCTGATAAAAAGTCCACACTTAATTTAAACCTGAAAATAAATGAAGAAAGAGACTTTAATACATTAAGTTTAAATTTTAAAAAAAATCTTTCTGTCTCCTCTTTCGTACTAAATTATTTTTGGGCGGAAAATATTAATTCATATCTTTTAAATGATTCTACTAAAAAAAAGCTTAACCAATTAAATGCTGAGTTTCGGTTTAATGGAAATTATAAATACAATTTCAGCTCAAAGATTATTTACGACATTGAAAATTCTAATCTGACCAATTTAGTTTTGGGTTTAGAATATGAAAATCCAGGTCTAAAATTGGGTATGGCCTTAATTCATTCTAAGGAACTTGATTGGATAAAAGTTTTAAATGAAAGTATTTACGATGACTATAATCAGGAAAGTTTTAGAATTTACTTTGAATTAAAAGGCTTGGGCTCTTTAGGAAGACCAATAGATAATTATATAAAAAGAAGAACTTTGAACTAAAATGGTTATTATGAAATTTTTAAGAATATTAGTTATTTTATTTTTTACCGATTCAATATTTTCAGAAAAAATTAATCTTGACCAGATTATCGCAATCGCAGGAGATGGGATAATCATGGAATCTCAATTTTTAGAGGCTAAAGAAACTTATCTTAAGAATTATAAAGCAGCCAATGTTGATAGACCTTTGCCTCCTGAAAAATTTTTAGAGGAACAGATCCTAGAAAACTTAATAATTCAAGAACTACAGATACAGAGAGCGTTTAAAGCTGGGGTGAGAATTAGCGATCAAGAACTAAACGAATCAATGTCATTACTTGCAGCAAATAATAATTTGAGTTTAGTAGATTTTAAAAAAGAAATTGAATCACAAGGCGAATCTTTCGAGAAGCTTAGGGAAGAAGTAAAAAAAGAAATGATAATTGCAAGGGTTCAAAGAGGAATGGTTGGTCCTAAAGTATTCATTTCAGAACAAGAGTTAAACAATTTTATTAAATCAACAGATGGACAAAATCTACTTGTAATTGAATATAAATTTGACCAAATCTTAGTAAAAAATATAGAAGCTGCAAACAAAATCCTTGCTAGTCTTAAAAATGGTGAAAATTTTGAAACTTTAAAAGAAAATAATGATCAATCTAAACAGGCTAAAGAAGAATTGTCTTGGAAAAGGGTTTCGAGTATTCCTACTCTGTTCACAAATATTATTAGCGAAATGCAGCTGGGAGAATTCAGAGGGCCAATTAAAAGTGGAGCCGGATTTCATATTCTTTATCTAAAAGATAAAAGAGGAGAGACCGTAAGGATAGAAGACCAAGTCCTTTCGAGACATATTCTAGTTCAAACATCTGAAGTTAGAAGCGATAGTCAAGCAGAAAAACTTATAAGGGAAATTAAAGAAAAGTTGAATCAAGGTGAATCTTTCGAGATTCTCGCAAGACTATACTCGGATGACCCTGGTTCCAAATTAGATGGAGGTTCTCTTGGATGGTCCTCCACTGATAACTTCGCTCCAGCATTTAAAAAGGCTCTCGATAATTCTGAAATTAAAAATATTACAGAACCCTTTAAAAGTTCCTTTGGGTGGCACATAGCAGAGGTATTAGATAGAAGAAAAGAAGATGTATCAACAAACCTGCAAAGAAACAAAGCTTACAGAATTCTTTTTGAAAGAAAATTCCAAGAGCAATTAGAGAGCACCCTCCAGGAAATGCGATCAGATTCGTTCGTAGAAATTAAGAAAAGATCATGAGTCTAATCGCAATAAGTCCTGGAGATCCTGCCGGGATTGGTCCAGAAGTTTGCTTAAAAGCCCTGAGTAAAAATAAAAAACATTATAAGAAATTCGTACTTATTGGAGATATAGATCATTTTAAGTTTTTAAATAAAAAACTTAATCTCAATTTAAAATTTAAAAAGGATACTAGAGCTTCAGGAATAATTAATGTTCGACATATTCCCCTTGCTGCTAAAGTAGCTCTAGGGAAACCAAATACAAAAAATGCTAAATATATTTTAGACGTATTATTTGAAGCTTCTTTAGGAGCTCTAGATAAGAAGTATTCTGCAGTTATTACTGGTCCTATTAATAAATCCTTAATTAATGAATATGGTTTTGATTTTTCAGGTCATACAGAATTTCTTGCTGATATCTCAAATAAAAAAAATGTGGTTATGCTTTTATCAAACAAATTTTTAAAAGTTGCTCTAGCTACCACTCATGTTCCTCTAAAAGAAGTAAGCAAAAATATCTCAACAAAAAAACTAGAAAATATCCTTAAAATTCTTATTAACGAACTAAAACAGAAATGGAAATTAAAGAATCCTAAAATATGTGTTTTGGGCTTGAATCCTCATGCAGGAGAAAACGGTTTTTTAGGATCTGAAGAAATTGAAGTAATCAAGCCCGTAATAGATAAGCTTAAAAAGAATAAACTCATTATTGATGGTCCAGAACCAGCGGATACCGCATTTGTACCTGAAAAGTTGGACAAATATGATGCCTACTTATCGATGTTCCACGATCAAGGTTTGCCAGTTTTAAAAACTTTAGGATTTGGAAATTCCGTTAACATTACGCTTGGGTTACCTTTTATCAGAGTTTCTGTAGATCATGGTACAGCTTATGATATCGCAAAGAAATTCTCTGCAAACGAAGCTAGTGCCCAAGAAGCGATTAGAACATCTTTAGAAATGATTGAGTGAAAAATTTTAATAGAATTTACCCAAAAAAACGATTTGGTCAAAACTTCCTGGAAGATCAGATTTTACTCGATGAACTAGCAAATTTAATGCAGATAGAAAATTATGACAGGTTTGTAGAAATTGGACCTGGAACAGGAAACTTAACCCAATTGATTGTAGATAGATCAGACTTTTGTACTTCTATAGAAATAGATAAGAACCTAATTTCTTTGTTAGAAAAGAAATTTATAAAAAAAGATAACTTTAAACTTATCAATCAAAGCATACTTAATTTCAATTTAAGTTCGATTACTAAAGAGAGAAAAAGTATACGTCTAGCCGGCAACCTTCCATATAATCTTTCGAGTCCAATACTTGAGTGGTGTATTCAAAATTCAGAATTTATAATTGATATGCATTTTATGTTACAAAAAGAATTTGCAGAAAGATGTGTTGGGGACGAAAATTCTAATTCGTATGGGAAACTAAGTGTAATTTGTGACTATTTATTTGAAGTACAAGTTTTAAAAAATGTAGATAAATCTTTTTTCAAACCCCCTCCGAAAGTTGACAGCTCTTTTGTAAAATTTAAGCCTAAAAAAGAGTTTCTTGACCAAGATGAATTTACCAATTTAAAAAAAATTCTAAATTATTTGTTTAGCGCAAAAAGAAAAAAGATAAAAAAAACTCTCGCTAAAATTTTTAATGAAAATGAAATTCAAAAAATTAATTTAGACTTTGATCTTCGTCCTGATCAGCTCAACACCCAAAACTTTCTTGAATTATCTAAACTCCTAAATGATCATGGCTAATTACGCGGTTGGAGATATTCAAGGATGTTACAAAGAATTTGAAAAAGGACTGAAAAAAATTAAATTTAATCAAGAAAAAGACTATCTTTGGCTAACCGGGGACTTGATAAATAGAGGACCCGATTCTCTGAAAACTCTAGAAAAAATCTATGAACTTCGCTCTAGGGTGCATATGGTACTGGGCAATCATGACTTGCATTTTTTAGCTAGGTATTACTCGAATAGAAAAAAACAAAAGAACGATACTTTGAAAGAAGTTTTAGAACATCCAAATTGTAAGAAATTTGCTGAATTCCTAATTAAACAGCCTTTCTTGTTTTCGAAAAAAATTAAGTTAAGTAACGGGTCAAAAAAGAAAATAATAATGGTACATGCGGGGCTTCCACACGAATTGAGTTTCAGAGATTGTCTAAGGTTGAATAAGCTTAGTCAGAAATTTATACAAGAAAATCCAAAAAAAAACCTTAAGAAGATTTTCTTTCATCATAAAAAAACTAATTTTAAAATTATTTCATTACACGATAAACTTTCTTTCTTTATCAATGCTTTGACTAGAATTAGGATCTGCGATGATAATGGCAAGATCTTATTTTCATTTAAAAAAGGCTTAAGTGATCTTCCATATAACTATTTACCTTGGTTTAAATTTAAAATAAAAGCAATGGAAGAAAAAGATTTTTTAATATTTGGTCATTGGGCCGCATTGAACGGAAAAACTAGAAAAAAAAATATCGTAGGGTTAGATACTGGCTGTGTCTGGGGTAATAAACTTACTTTTTTAAGACTTGAGGATCAAAAAAAATATATGGTAAATAGTGGTTAAATGAAGATTTTTTTAGTTGGCGGAGCGGTGAGAGACGAAATCTTAAATATTCAGTCTGTTGAGAAAGATTGGGTGGTAATTGGGGCTTCAGAAAAAGAAATGCTTCAAAAAGGTTTCATTTCTGTTGGAAAAAGTTTCCCCGTTTTTTTACATCCAGATACTAAAGAGGAATATGCCTTGGCAAGAAAAGAAGTCAAAACTGGACAGGGACACAAAGACTTTGAATTTGATGTTAATAAAGAAATAACCATCGAGGAAGATTTGCTGAGAAGAGATTTAACAATTAATGCGATTGCTAAAACAGATGCTGGAGAAATAATAGATCCTTATGGAGGTTTACAGGATATCGAAAACAAAGTTTTAAGACATATATCTGATGCTTTTAAAGAAGATCCTTTAAGAGTCTTTAGAGTTGCAAGGTTTTATACTTACTTGAGTAAATTTGATTTTAAAATTTATGAAGAAACAATCTCCTTTATGAAGGAAATTTGTGAATCAGGAGAGCTCAGTAATCTTTCATTTGAAAGAATTTGGATGGAAACACAAAAGTGTTTATCTATGAAAAATTCACATCTTTATTTTGAAATTTTAAATGAAATTGGGGCTTTATCTTGTTTTACAAGCGAACTGAAGAAGTTCTCAAAAAATATAATCTCTTTAAAAGACTTAAAAGAGAACTTGTTATCAAATGAAGAAAAATGGGCGCTTTTAACTTTGAACATAAAATTAAATAAAAAAGTAAAAGTGCCCAATAGATTTAAAAAATATTCTAATCATCTCTCTACATTCGTTAATACTTTGAATGGAGAGATTTCTTCCAAGCTTGTTCTAGAAGCTTTAATGAAGATAGATGCTTTTAGGGACAAAGATCGAGCTAATAAAATTTATAATCTCTACAAGGTAGTAGCAAATGAAAATGAAATTTTAACTAATTTAGACTTTTTTCTCCTATTAGATAAGCTTACGAAAGTTAAACCAAAAAAAATTAAAGATAAAAATTCAAAACTCATAAAACAGGAGATTTTTGATAAAAGAATTTTGTTAATTGAAGAATTTATAAATGAATAAAGTTGTATTAGTTACAGGTGGCGCAAAAAGAATAGGTAAGTCGATCTGTAAAAAGTTCCATGAGAACGGATTCTCTATAATTTGTCATTACAATTCATCAGACGAAGAAGCAGAAAATTTAAAAAAAGAATTAAATTCTGTTCGAGCAAACTCAATAGAAACAATAAAATTTGATTTGAACGATTATAAAAATTACAACTCATTTTGCGATAGCATTTTAAAAAAATATGGAAAATTAGATGTACTAATTAATAACGCCTCTTCTTTTTTTTCAACTCCTGTCAATGAAGACAACTTAAGCGATTGGGATGATCTTATTAACTCAAATGTTAAAGGACCTCTGATAATTGTTAAATATTTTGCAGATTATCTTAAAAAAAACTTAGGTACTGTCATAAATTTATCCGATGCAATGATTATTAGAGGAATGAAAGACTACTCGATATATTCAATTGCGAAAGGAGGTTTAGAAACTCTTACAAAGTCACTAGCCAAAGAACTAGCTCCAGAAATAAGAGTAAATGCTGTTGCTCCAGGAGCAATATTATTACCTTCGGATGGGTCTTCGAGCGAAGAAACTCTTATCTCTAACATACCCCTAGGAAGAATTGGAAAAGAAGAAGATATTTCATCAGCAGTTTTTTATCTAAGTCAAAATGAGTATATTACAGGACAAATTCTTAGAGTAGATGGTGGAAGATCTCTAAACTAAGATAATTTAAAAATAATTAGGTCATGATAAAAAAAGTTGAAGGCGAGATGAATGGGACAAAAGAGATGTCAAAAAAACATTTCATAGATTCATCTATTCTTTCTGAATATCTTGAAAAAAATATTCCTGAATTTTCTGGACCTTTGAAAATAGAAGAATTTATTGGAGGTCAATCTAACCCTACTTATCTTTTAAAGACAGAAAATTCATCTTATGTTCTCAGAAGAAAGCCTCCCGGCATTTTACTCAAAACTGCGCATGCAGTGGATAGAGAATTTGAAGTTATTTCAGCCCTCAACAAAACAAATGTTCCGGTGCCAAAAGCCTATATTCATTGTGAAGATGAGAGTCTAATTGGAACAGAATTTTTTGTAATGGAATATATTGATGGAACGGTTATTTGGGAATCGCATATTCCTCATGGTACTGAACAGGATAGGTTTGAGATTTATTCATCGATGAACGAGACTATGGCAAACCTGCATTCTGTTGATCCATTCAAAGTTGGATTAGAAAATTTCGGAAAGCCTGGAAATTATGTCGCACGCCAGGTTTCTAGGTGGACTAAACAATACCGAAATTCAGAAACTGAAAACATATCTTCAATGAATAATCTAATTGATTGGTTGCCAAAAAATCTTCCTTCAGAAAAACCAACTAGATTAGTGCATGGAGACTTTAGTTTAACTAATGTAATTGTGAATACAGAAAATAATAAGATTGCATCCATCCTAGACTGGGAACTTTCAACTCTCGGAGATCCTGTTGCAGATTTTAGCTACCACTGTTTGCAATATTTTATCAATCCTATTTTATCTGACCCACAAAAATGTAAAGACTTGAATATTCCAGATTTAAACAAATACGTTGAAATGTACATAGAAAATTCTGAATTTAAAATTAGTGAAAGTGAATGGAACACTTATATGGCTTTTAGTATGTTTAAGTTAGCTGCTATATTACAAGGCATAACAGGAAGAGTGAGAGATGGGACCGCTGCCGGCAAAGACGCGGATAAGTTATTCCCACAAACTGTAATGTTGGCTGATTTAGGCTGGACATTTGTAGAATAAAAAAAGTTTTGGGGAGTTAAGATGACATATAAAATTTTTTTAATTTTTAAAATTGAACACTTATTGTTTCTTACTTTAAAGGTCATCCAAAACAAGAGATAACTGATCAAAAAATTTAAATATGAATAAGAATCAAGTCGGTGGATTCAATGCAAAAGTCGCACTTTGTCTTTTGGTTGTAGTTTACATATTCAATTTTATTGATAGGCAGATTCTCACTATTCTTGCGGAAGACATTAAAGCCGATCTGGGCATTTCTGATAGCGACATTGGTTTTCTTTTTGGTACAGCTTTTGGTGTCTTTTACTCAGTAGTAGGGATTCCAATGGGAAAACTTGCAGATACGTGGAATAGAAAAAATCTTATTAGCATAGGATTAGCATTTTGGAGCTTGATGACTTTTCTTTCAGGTTTAGCTAAATCTTTTTTCGCTTTATCAATTTATAGATTTGGAGTAGGGATTGGCGAATCTACAGCTTCCCCTGCTGCTTATTCTTTGTTGTCTGATTATTTTTCACCCAAAGTAAGAGCTACAGTTTTAGCTATTTATTCTAGTGGACTTTACATAGGTGCGGGGATAGGGCTTTTTTTAGGGGGATCAATTTTAGACACATGGAATGGTTGGTATCCAGACACAACACTAGCTCCTTTTGGTCTCAAAGGATGGCAAGTTGCATTTATGGCAGTAGGTTTCCCAGGGATTGTATTAGCAGTCATTACATATGCATTTATTAGAGAGCCTAAAAGAGGTTTGAGCGAGGGAATTGAAACAAAACCTAGCAGCTCTCCTTTTTTTGATACTTTTAAAGAATTTTTGGGTCTTACACCTTTATCACTTATAGGCTCAAAAAATTTACTTAATAAATTGTTTTTCAATTTTATTATGGGTTTTATTCTTTTCTTAAGTTGCTTTTACTTATATAAATTTACTGAAGATTTTCTTCAATGGACAGCTTGGGGAATTGGAGCGTACTTAGTTTTTTCCTGGATTCAAACTCTTAAGACTAGAGACAGAGTTGCGTTTGAAATAATGTTTAAAAATAAAGCTTTATTATTTTCTCTAGTTTCAGTTCCTTTTCTTCCTTTTGTAAGTTATGGCTATACAGCGTTTCAACCAGCTTTCTACATCAGAAACCATGGCATGGAAGCTTCTGAAATTGGATTGCTCATTGGCATTCTTACTATTGTGGGCTCCTTTTTAGGAGTTGTGGGTGGCGGTTACCTAGGAGATAGATTAAGAGTCAAATATGTGAATGCTAAGCTCTATTTAATTATTGCTGCTTGTTTTTTAACTGCGATAACTTGTTTAGGGTTTATTTATACTTCGAATACTAACCTTTCACTTGTTTGGAACTTTTTATATCATTTAGTAAGCGCATCATATTTAGGATGTGCAGCTTCAACAGTTACAGACTTAGTTTTACCCAGAATGAGAGGAATGGCTGCTGCTTTTTTCATTTTAACTTTGAGTATGATTGGACTAGCATTAGGCCCTTACACTGTAGGTCAATTAAGTGACGTGTTTTTTGCTCAAGGCATGACAAGTGGAGATGGTTTAAGACTTTCGATGGCTCTGGTTCTGATTGTTTTAATAATTCCAGTAATTTTTATATCCATTGCTTGCTTTAACCTTAAGCAAGAAGAGGATAATTTGCTTAACAAAGCTAGAAGTCTAGGAGAAGAAATTTAATATACTTTTGTAACTTCAGATTTAAAATTTTTGGTTTCTAATAAGTCTATAAAAGCTATTCCTAATTTTGGATGAATATTATTTGGCATTACTTCTGCTAAAGGAACTAAAACAAACGAATACTTTTCTATGTCTTTGTGAGGTACTTCTTTATCTGGATTCTCAATAATTTCGTTACCATAAGTTAAAAGATCTAAATCAATTAATCTATCAGAGAATTTCTCTTTTTCTTTTTTTCTTCCCATAGTCGATTCTATTGCCTTTAATGTAGAAATTACTTTGTCAAATTTAAGATCTGTTAAACAAACAGTGACTTGATTAAGAAAATCATCTCCTACAAATCCTGCTGATTTGCTAGAGTAAACATGCGAAGAATTTAAAAATTTAAATTTTTCTTTAATTAATTCGTTTGCTTTAATGAGGTTAGTTTTAGGATCAATATTACTTCCCAAACTTATTGATATTTCTATCATTTTTGACATCTTAAAATTTCAACCCCAACTGACTTTGAGCCTCTTAATGCTCCTGGCTTTTCGACACGCAATCTTAATTCAGCTATATTTTTATTTTTAAGAACTAATTTAGCTATTTCTTCTGCCATTTTTTCTACTAAGAAGAAAGAAGATTTTGAAACCAAATTTACCACCGATTTACCTATTTTTTTGTAATCTAATGCATCATTAATTTCATCTGATTTCCCAGCCTTTGATATATCAAAACTCATTTCCATGCTAATTCTAACTTTCTGTTTGACTTCGCGTTCCCAGCCAAAAATTCCAATTATTGTTTCTACTTCTAAATCTTTGATAAATACTTTATCCATTTGCTATCTCCTCCAAGCTCCATCTTGGATTTACAAAAATCTTATTATCTTCTTTAAAATAGTTAAGTTTTTCGTAACCTGCAAAAGCAATCATCGTCCCATTATCAGTACAGTGAGAGAAGTCGGGATAGATTGTAGAACATCCCTCCCCTAACTCTTCTGAGAATCTTCTTCTTAATTCTTTATTTGCTGCAACTCCTCCTGAAAGAACCACTTGATTAAGACGAAAATCTTTTAAAGCCTTTCTTGTTTTATATAGTAGGCAGTCGATTACTGCATTTTGAAATTCTAAGCAGATATTTGAAATTAATTCCTCAGAAAGTTCTCTTTCTTTTTTCAATGAATTTATTTTATATAAAACAGATGTTTTCAAACCGCTAAAGCTAAAATTATAATCGTCAGAATTAATTATTGGTCTTGGGAAACTGTAGTTCTCACTTTTACCTTGTAAGGATCTTTTTTCAATCTCTGGTCCACCTGGATATTTTAACCCTAACATTTTTGCAGTTTTATCAAACGCCTCTCCAACAGCATCATCTATTGTTTGACCTAAAATTTTATATGATCCAGATTTATCAACTTTAGCCAAGATGGTATGACCACCAGAAACTAACAAAGTTAGAAAAGGATAAATCAAATTAGGAGCATCGTATTTAGCCATCAATAAGTGAGCTTCCATATGATGCACAGGTATCACAGGTTTGTTTAAAGCAAATCCAAGAGACTTTGCAAATGAAGCTCCAACCATTAGCGGCCCTCTTAAGCCAGGACCTTTAGTATAGGATATAGCGTCAATTTCTTTCAAACAACATCCCGAGTCACTCAAGCCTTTTTTTAGAAGAGGTAAAAACTTGTTCACGTGGTCTCTTGCGGCTAATTCCGGAACGACACCGCCATACAAAGAATGTTTGTCCGCTTGGCTAAACAAACATTCAAATATAATTTTATTGTTAGTGCCGTCATACAAAGCGACTCCAGTCTCATCACAAGAAGTTTCAATCCCTAACACAAGCATTTTTCAATCATAACAGATCAAAAACATCATCCAAATATTTTGCATTATTACAATTTGATAGATAGAATTGCGAACCTAAACGATATGCCAATAATAAAACTTAAAGATACAGAGTCTTTTGATGCCGGACTGAGACGTTTTAAAAGGTCCTGTGATAAAGCTGGTGTAATTGCTGAAGTAAGAAAAAGAGAATTTTACGAAAAACCCACATCTGTTAGAAAGAGAAAAGCTGCTGCAGCTGTTAAGAGAGCGTCAAAGAGAAGGAAAATGGGAACTATGCCGCCTCTTAGAGCTCGTTTCTAAAAATTCATGTCCGACGCTTTGTTATCTTCTATTCAAGAAGAAGTAAAAACTGCCCTCAAGTCTGGTGAAAAATTTAGAGCCTCTACACTCAGGTTAATAGTTTCGGCTTTAAAGTTAGAAGAAAAGAACAAAGCAAAAGCTTTAACTGATAATGAAGCATTAGAAATTCTTACAAAAATGATTAAACAAAGAAAGGATTCAATTTCTCAATTTGAAACCGCGAACCGAATGGAACTTGCACAAAAGGAAAAGGATGAAATTGAAATAATCCAAAATTATCTTCCTGAGCAACTATCCGAAGAAGAATTATCAGTATTAATTAATGAAGTTATTAAAGAAATTAATGCTGAATCAATAAAAGATATGGGCAAAGTAATGGGTATATTAAAACCAAAAATTACTGGCAAAGCAGACGCTGGTATTGCAAGCGGTTTAGTTAAAAAACTCTTATCTTAATTTTTTTAAAGTTTCTACGATCGTTACTGTCTGTTGATCAGCTTCTATATTTACAATTGTACCTTCTTCAATAAACTTTAGATTGGTATTTTGAAGAGTTTCAGGAATTATTGAAGTTAAAAAAGATTTACTATTTACTTTAACAACTGTAAGACTTATTCCATTAATTGCTACGTAACCCTTTTTCAAAATATAGTTAGAGATCGAATTAGGAAGTTGAACTTTTAGAAGGTTTTCTTTACCCTTTTCAAAACTTAGAACCTTTGCCTTAGTATGAATATGCCCAGAAACTAGATGGCCACCTATTTCTTCACCAAGCCTCAATGATCTTTCTAAATTAGCTGGAGCTTTCGAGTCTAAATTATTTAAATTTGTTAGTTTTAATGATTCGTGAATTACATCAAAATATATTTGTTCAGGTTTAAATTTTTTTACCGTTAGGCAAACCCCATTTACAGCAACGCTGTCACCTTTTTTAAGGCCTTTAGTAAATTTTTTTGTAACTTTTATAGATAAACTTAAACCATAAGGTTTTATTTCTTTCAAAATAGATTTTGAATATTCTTGGACTATCCCACTAAACATTTTTTAGGCTCAAATCAGAAAATTTAGCAATTGAAAAAATTTTAATCCCTTCTTCTATTAACAATGATTTATATAAATTTCCAGCTTCATTTTTTTCTTCTCGATCGAATGCAACTAATGCTGCTGCTAAAGTTGCATTATTTTTTTCTAAATAATCTACGGTTCCTTTAATTGCAGTTCCCGCGGTTAAAACATCATCAATTATTAAAACTTGTTTTCCTTCTAAATTTCCAATGAACTCTCCGCCTTCTCCATGAAGTTTTTGTTCTTTTCTATCAAAAGCTAAGCTTATTTGCCTTCCAGTTTTATTAAAATATTCCATGCCCACAGCAGCAGCAATTGGAATTCCCTTATAAGCAGGTCCAAACATACAATTAAAATCTAAATTGTTTTCTAGAATTAATTCTACATAATGCTTGGATAGGATGGACAAGGAATTATTATCAAAGAATTTAGAAATATCAAAAAAGTACTTACTTTTTATGCCAGATTTTAGAGTGAAATCCCCAAATTTTAGAGCATTAAGTTCTTCAGCTTTTTCTAAAAAAGATTGCATATATTTGGTATTCTAGACACTTTCTTAATGGATAAAAACTTAAATAATCTTTTTGTAATATCTAGTCCTTCTGGAGGAGGCAAGTCTAGTCTAATTGAAGCTCTTTTGTCTGACCCTTATGCAAAAGGGTTAAGTTTATCAATCTCCTTTACAACAAGGAGAAAGCGATCTAATGAAAAAAATGGGAAAAATTATTATTTCGTTAACTCAGATGAATTCAAAAAAAAACTTAAGAATAACGATTTCTTAGAATCCGCAGAAGTTTTCAAAAATTTTTATGGAACAGATAAAAAAATAACTGAAGAATTATTAAAAACAAGAGATCTTTTATTGGAACTAGACTGGCAAGGCGCGTTTAATATCAAGGAGCAATTTAACTCAGTAAAGAATATTTTTCTAATACCGCCTTCCTATAATATTCTCAGAAATAGACTTGAAAAAAGAGGCACGGAATCAGAAGAGTCAATAACTATGCGCTTATCAGCTGCTAAAGAAGAAATATCAAAATACCCATTTTATGATTATTTAGTGCTTAACGATGACTTTGAAAATGCCTTAACGGATTTAAAAACTATAATTTTAAAAAAAACATCTAAACAAGATTTTAAAACTAGAGTTTCTGAAAAACTTTTAAAAAACTTACTAGATTAAACTAATTATTTTAAGTAGAATCCATTTTCCTTATGGCTAGAATTACAGTTGAAGATTGTCTGAAGCAAATACCAAATCGATATGAAATGGTAAAACTTGCTGCTAAAAGAGTTAAGCAGCTCGCGGTTGACGGCAGAGAGCCTACTGTTGAACCAGATGATGATAAACCTACTGTAATTGCGTTGAGAGAAATTGCGGCTGGAAACGTTACGGTAGAAAACATTGACAGTTTCAATTTTGATGCGTTGGAAGAGGAATTTTCAGAACAACTCCAATCTGACGAAGACTAGTTACCGAATAGTCAGAAAATTAAATAAATTTGCTAAACTTTCTGTATGACAGCAGAAACTAAATCAATTTCCAAGTTATCTTCAAGCTTAAGCGAGTATTTAGACGATAAGCAACTGGAACAAGTCAAAAAGGCTTTTTTCTATGCTTCAAATGCTCATTCGGGACAATTTAGGTCCAGCGGAGATCCCTATGTTTCTCATCCAATTGCCGTAGCAAAAATCTTAGCAGATTTTAAAATGGATGGAGATTGTCTTACCGCTGCTATTCTTCATGATGTGATTGAGGATTCTGGTATTCCTAAGTCATATCTAAAAAACGAATTTAATGTTGATGTAGCTAATTTAGTAGATGGAGTAAGCAAACTCGACAAAATATCCCTTACTTCAAAACAAGAAGAACAAGCTGAAAATTTTCAGAAAATGCTTTTAGCGATGTCCAAGGATATTCGAGTAATTGTATTGAAACTGGCAGACAGACTACACAATATGCGAACGCTTAAATATTTAAATAAAGATAAACAAAAAAGAATTGCAACGGAAACTTTAGAAATCTATGCACCTATTGCCCATAGATTAGGCATGCATCAATTTTATAGAGAATTAGAAGACTTAGCATTTGAAGTTATACACCCTTATAAAAATAAAGTGCTAAAAAATGCCATCAAAAAAAATACCAAAGGAAGAAAAAAGATCTTAAACAAAATAGAAAGTTCAATAAAAGAAAAATTAAATGAATACGAACTTAACAGTCAAGTTAATGGAAGGATTAAGCATCTTTATGGGATATTTAAAAAAATGAAAACTCAAACAAAAAGTTTGGATCAAGTCTTAGACGTCTATGCTTTTAAAATTACAACAAATTCTGTAATGGACTGTTATAAAGCTCTAGGTATCTTGCACAATTCATTTAAACCAATAGAAGGCAGATTCAAAGATTATATCGCTATTCCAAAATCCAACTCTTATCAATCGATTCACACAGGAATTATTACCTTTGATGGCTTACCTATAGAAGTACAAATTAGAACAAACGAAATGGATGAGCTTGCAGAATATGGAATTGCTGCACATTGGATTTATAAAACAGGCAATAAAGAAAATCCTGCACAAGTTCGAGCAAAGAGATGGGTTAACACACTTATGGAAGTTAAAAAAAATGTAGATGATCCGCAAGATTTCATCGAAATAGTTAAAACAGGTCTTGTACCAAACGAAATATATGTATTCACACCAAAAGGAGACATAATCGAACTTCCTAAAGGATCAACTCCTATAGACTTTGCTTTTGCAGTTCACTCGGATATTGGAATTCATTGTCGAGGTTGCAGAATTAATAAAAATTTAGCTCCAATTAATGTTCCTCTCGAAAGTGGGCAAACAATTAGCATCATTACAGATAATGTCCCTCAGGCTAATTCTTCGTGGTTAGAGTTTGTAAGGACTTCAAGAGCTAGAAGCTCGATAAGAAATAACTTAAAAGATTTAAAGCTATCCAAAGCAAGAAAATTCGGAAAATCTATACTTGAGCAAGCATTAGCACCCCATGAAATAAAATTAAGAAATATACCAAAAAATAGAATGGACAAGCTTCTTGCTTCCATAAATGTAAAAAGTGTCAGAGAATTATTAGAAGAAATTGGCTCTGGAAAAAGATCGAGTTTGGTTGTGGCTCATCAAATAATTCAATTTTTAGACTTCGATCAATCTGATCTAATTGAACTATCAAATATCCAAATTAGTGGCTCGGAAGGTTTAGTAATTTCTTATGCTACTTGTTGCAGACCTATACCTGGAGACAACATCATTGCTCACTTTTCAAACACAAAAGGAATAGTAATTCATACTGAACGATGTAAAAACATTAGATCAATTAGAAAAGATCCAGCATTGTGTGCTCAAGTAAATTGGGATGAAAAAGTGGAAGGTGATTTTGCCGTTGAGATTAAGGTTTTATCAGAGGACAAACCTGGGCTCCTAGCTGAAATCTCTACAGTGATTTCAAATTACCAAGCTAATATAGAGAGTTTTAAAACAGACGCGCCAATAGGAAATAGCATTCAAATGCATATTGTAATGAACGTTACCGATAGAGATCACCTTGCAAGAATTATGAGAAGGCTAAGAAGGTTAAGTCCGGTGTTGTCCGTTTTTCGATTACAAAATAAAGACTCACAAGAATAAAATGAAAAAAGAGATTAAGACTGACGATGCGCCTCAAGCCATAGGAACTTATTCTCAGGCCATAGCAACGGAAAGTTTATTATTTATATCAGGACAAATCCCTCTAGACCCCAAAACTATGAACCTTGTTGAAGGAATTGAAAATCAAATAAGACAAACTTTTTTAAATATAGAAAACATTTTGAAAAAAGAAAAGCTAACTTTTGAAAATGTAGTCAAGTTGACTATTCTTTTAGTTGATTTAGATAATTTCGAATTAGTCAATGAAGTCATGGCAGATCTATTTAAAAAACCTTATCCGGCGAGAGCAGCTTACGAAGTTTCAAAGTTGCCAAAAAATAGTTTAGTAGAAATAGAAACTATTGCTGTAAAGATTTAGTGACTGAATATTTATTAAATAAATCCATAGATAACATTAAAGGCGTTGGTCCGAAAGTTAAAACGCAGCTACAAAAATTAGGAATAGAAACTATACAAGACGCACTCTTCTACTTGCCTAAGAGTTATGAAAATAGAACAAAAATAACAAAGATAATTGATTTAGAACCTGGAAATGCTTATCAGATTGAAGGCGAAATTATCGAAAGCAAAATCTATTATCCCGGAAGAAGAGCATTCTTTGCGAGAATCACTGATGGTACTGGTTTCATTCAAATTCGTCTTTTTTTCTTCTCCACTCCTCAGGTTAAAGCCTTTGTCAAAGGCTTAAAAGTTAGAATCTATGGAATTGTAAGAGATACTGGAGGAAAATTAGAAATATTTCATCCTAGTTATAAAATATTTAGCTCTAATCAAAGGCCTCCGTTAGATAACACTCTAACGCCTATTTATTCAATCGGTTCAAGCAAAATTACTCAGTATAGACTCAGAAGTATAATAAAAAACTGCGTTAGAGAAATGCCAAGCGAAAATTCGTATGAAAAGAAAATTGACGAAACCTTTTCAAAAAAAAATGTATCAAACCTTTCAATAAGAAAGTCTCTCCAGATCATTCATAGCCCATCTATAAAAGATGAAATTTTAAAAATAAAAAATTTCTCTCATCCTGCTCAAAAAAGATTAATCGTCGAAGAATTATTAACCAACCTCATTGGTGTGAAAATTTCTACTAGCCGTATAGACAAAATGATGAGTCCTAGAGTGGAAACTTCGAATGACGTCCTAGAAGACTTTAAAAAAAACCTCCCATTTAATTTAACAAATTCTCAAGACTCAGTTATTGACGAAATCAATGAAGATCTAAATCAAACAAAACCTATGAGGAGACTCGTCCAAGGAGATGTTGGTTCTGGGAAAACTGTGGTGGCAGCCGCTGCAATGTTGTCTGTAGCAAAAAATAATTTTCAAACGGTTTTACTTTGTCCGACAGAAGTTCTGGCGGAACAACATTTTAAAAATTTTTCTTTATGGATGAAAAATGAAGATATAAACATAGCGCTTTTGACTGGAAAAACAAAAAAGAACGAATGGGAAAAAATTAATAAGGGATTAGTAACTGGCAAAACAAAGATCCTAATTGGCACACATTCTGTTTTTCAAGAGAGAGTTTCCTTAAAAGATCTAGCTTTGGTAGTTGTAGACGAACAGCAAAGATTTGGTGTTAAGCAAAGGTTTGAAATACTTCAGAAAACTGCAAAAGGCATAATGCCTCATCAGCTTTTCATGACTGCTACTCCGATTCCAAGAACCTTGGCAATGACTATGTTTGCAGACCTAAGCGTTTCAAAAATAAGCGAAATGCCTCCTGGTAGAAATCCAGTTTCTACTTCGGTTATGTCAAATAAAAAAAGAGACGAGTTAATCGAACGTTTGGAAATTATATGTGAAAATGGAAATCAGGCATTTTGGTTATGCACTATGATCGAAGAATCTGAGAACTTGGATGTTCAAACCGCAGAATCATCAAAAAAATGGTTAGAAGAAAACAGTAAAAATCTAAAAGTTGGTTTAGTCCATAGCAAATTACCAAAAAATCAAAAAGATAAGGTTATAGAAGAGTTCAGAAATGGAAAGATTGACGTGCTCGTTTGTACTACGGTTATTGAAGTAGGTATGGATGTTCCAAATGCTAGTTTAATGATTATTGAAAATGCGGAAAGACTTGGACTATCTCAGTTGCATCAACTGAGAGGGAGAGTGGGAAGAGGTCCTGACATGCAAGCCTATTGCATACTTCTTTATGAAGGTAACCTTGGAGAAACTGCCGAAGCAAGAATGACTGCGATGAAAGAAACTAATGACGGATTTAAAATCTCTGAAATAGACATGAAAATAAGAGGCTCAGGTGAAATTTTAGGAACTAGACAATCGGGAGGGATGGAATTAAAAATTGCGGACCTTATAAGAGATGCTCAATTCTTGGACAAATCAGAAGAACTGGCTAAAGAGCTTGAAGGAAATTCTGAATTAGTTGATCTTCTGATGCGCAGGTGGATAGGCAAAAAAGAAAATTTAATTGCTGCTCAATAGAATTCTTATAAAAATAATTTTTTTATAAAAGAGGAGAAATAACTAAGCTAACTATTGCCATTACGTTAATTAAAATATTCATAGAAGGCCCAGAAGTGTCTTTAAATGGGTCTCCTACAGTATCACCAACTACTGCTGCTGAATGGGTATCGGTACCTTTTCCACCAAGATTACCTTTTTCTATGAATTTTTTTGCATTATCCCAAGCGCCTCCAGCATTAGCCATCATTAAAGCCATTGAAACACATCCAATCAATCCTCCGCCGAGCATTCCTCCTAGAGACTCGGGACTTAAACCAAACCCAACTACTACTGGAGCGCCAACAGCAATTACTCCCGGCAATAACATTCTTTTAAGAGCAGCCGATGTTGCAATGTCTACACATCTAGCAGTATCAGGTTCAGCGTTTCCTTCCAGAAGACCTGGAATTTCCCTAAATTGCCTCCTGATTTCATTTATCATGTCAAACGCCGCATCCCCTACTGCAGTCATTGTTATAGAAGAAATTAAAAAAGGAATGGATATGCCAATAAACATACCTACTAAAACTTGAGGATCAGATAAGACCAATTCAAATTGCTCATTATTATGAGAAACAGTTTCAACAAAAGCAGCAATAATAGCTAAGGCAGCAAGTGCAGCTGCTCCAATGGCAAATCCCTTTCCAATCGCTGCAGTAGAATTTCCAAGTTCATCTAATGAATCAGTAATTTCTCTTGTTTCACTTCCCATTCCAGACATTTCAGCTATTCCACCTGCATTGTCTGCGACAGGTCCATAAGCATCAATTGCCATAGTTATTCCGACGGTAGCCAACATTCCTACAGCAGCAATTCCTACACCATAAAGCCCTACTAAACTGGTTGAAACCAATATTATGGAAGCTAAAATTAATATAGGTAGCACTACTGACTGCATTCCAACAGACAAACCAGTGATCATAACTGTAGCTGGTCCCGTTTCCCCTGACTTAGCAATTTTTTCTACTGGAGAAGAACCTGTGTAATACTCTGTAATTAGACCAATCAGCACTCCCCCAACTGCTCCTGAAAGGACAGCCAACCAAGTATAAAAAGCATTTTCATCTAGTAGCAGCTGTATTAGGAAATAAGCGGCTATTACAAATAATACTGCAGATCCCATGGTCCCAGTTCTTAATGCAGTTCCAGGATCAGCTTTAGAAAATACTCTTACAATCAAAATTCCTAAAATAGAAGCAAGTAACCCTAACGAAGCTAGTGCTAAAGGAAGAGCCATCATTCCTGAATCGTCAATAGTTGCTGCTATAGCAATTGAAGCGATCATAGAGCCGCAATATGATTCAAATATGTCTGAACCCATCCCGGCTACATCACCAACATTATCTCCCACATTGTCTGCTATAACTCCGGGGTTTCGAGGATCATCTTCAGGAATACCTGCCTCAACTTTCCCAACTAGATCAGCTCCAACATCAGCACTTTTGGTATAAATTCCTCCCCCTACTCTAGAGAACAAGGCAACACATGAAGCCCCCATCCCAAAACCTTCAATTGCTCTAGCAGTTTCGGGGTCACCGCCAAAATAAAAATACAAACCACCGAGTCCAACAAGGCCTAAAGAAGCCACACACAGACCCATTATAGAACCTCCATAAAAAGCTACAGATAATGCCGATTGAGCTCCTTCTTTGCTGGCAGCTGTTGCAGTTCTTACATTAGCTTTTGTGGCTGCAAACATACCCAACCATCCAGCTAATGAAGAAGAAAGCGCTCCGGCTGTGACAGCCAAAGCCGTATTAAACCCAAGAAAAATATATGATAAAACTATTAGTACAGAGACAAATAAAGCTAGATAAGAATATTCTCTTCTCATGAAAACCATAGCTCCTAAATGGATTTGATCCCCGATTTTCTTTACCTCGTCCGTACCACCATCGTACTTCATAACAAGCGCAAATAAGAGCAAAGCAACAAATAAGCCAAAGATGCCTAATAAAGGCGGAAGGATAAGATTTAATTCCATGATTTTCTCCTAAAAGATGAAAATAATTTATCAGAAATCAAAGTATTTTTCATGAATTTGATTTCACCTATCACCATAAAAAATTTCCTGACTCAAGTTATTTTCACTAGAGGAAATTAAACAGGCGATCATTGAATCACCGCAAACATTTACAGATGTTCTCACCATATCTAGCAATCTATCAACTCCTATAATTAGCGCGATACCTTCTACAGGCAACCCTACTTGTTGCAGCACCATTGCAAGCATTATTAAACCTACACCAGGCACACCTGCTGTACCAATCGAAGCAAGTGTTGCTGTGAGAATCACCATAAGGAAGTCAGTGATAGTCAAATCAATTCCATAAACTTGCGCAATAAAAACGGTGGCAACTCCTTGCATTATTGCCGTTCCATCCATATTAATTGTTGCTCCCAAGGGGATGGTAAAAGAAGCAACAGATTGATCAACTCCAAGTTTATCTTTAGCTGTTTTTAAAGTAAGCGGCATAGTTGCGCTACTAGATGAAGTACTAAAAGCAAAAAGAATTACTTCTTTTAATTTGCTATAAAAAACGATTGGATTCAGTCCTGTAAAAAAATAAAGAAAAAAGCTATACACAAATATTCCATGAAACATTAGGACTGCTATTAACAAAAAGAAATAGCCAGCTAGATCATAAATTATAGAAAAGCCTATTTGAGAGAAGATATCGGTAAGTAAACAAAATATACCTATGGGTGCAAACCATATAATTAATTCAACGATTTTTAGCATCAAGTTATTTCCAGAAACAAAAAAATTAATTAAATTTTCAGAAGAAGATAATGATTTAACCCCCAACCCAACTAACAAGGAAAAAACAATTATTTGAAGCATTTCTCCATTTGCCATTGCAGCAATTGGATTTGTTGGAAAGATATTTACGAATACTTCTTTTAATGAGGGGGGAGTAGGTGTAACAAATTTTGCTTCAGATATTAGTCCAGCTCCACTGCCTATGTTAATAAAGTTTGAAAAAAATAAAGCTAACGAAATAGCTATCGAAGTTGTGGCTAAGTATAAAAATATTGCTTTGATACTTATTGAACCCAACTTAGACGAGTCAGTGATTTGTGCAACTCCAGTTACGAGAGAAAAAAACACCAAAGGAACCACCATTAATTTTAATGATGAAATAAATATTGTCCCCAAGGCACTAAAAATTTCTAATGAAAATAATACTAAGCTGTAATCTAAAAAAAGATTATTAATTAGAGAACCAAAAAAGATCCCCAGAAACATTGATAACAAAATTCTTGTTGTATAGGACATTAATAACTCTTTCCAAAGCCTTCTACTGGAATCATGTCGAAATCTTCTTTGCCTACTCCACAATCAGGACAAACCCAATCGTGAGGCACGTCTTCCCATTTAGTTCCTGGAGGAATACCTTCTTCAGGTAAGCCCTCAGCTTCATCGTAAATCCATCCACAGACAATGCACTCCCATTTTCTAAAATCTTCCATAATAAATATCTGTAAGGTTATTAATTTTTGAATAATATATCAGTGTGACTGAAAGATTGAAAAACTATTTTTACTTAATGCGTTTGGATAAACCCATTGGCACCTTACTTCTATTATGGCCAACGTTAATTGCTCTTCTTGCGGCTTCCAATGGTGATGTCAATTTGCGACTTTTCGTTATCTTTAGCTTAGGAGCGTTGGTGATGAGATCAGCCGGTTGTGTAATTAATGACTTAATTGATAAAGATATTGATGCAAAAGTACAAAGAACAGTATCAAGGCCTATTGCTGCCGGAAAAGTTTCGTCAAAAGAAGCCCTGCTTTTAACTTTTTTTTTAATTAGTTTGGCTCTCGTTCTTTTGTCGCAGCTCAACTTATTATCTTTATATATCTCTTTAGTTTTTATGTTCTTGATTGTTCTATATCCTTTTTCAAAAAGGTTTTTAAATCTTCCCCAGTTAATTTTAGGGATAACTTTCTCTGGGGGCATTCCAATAGCTTTTGCTGCAACCTTAAATTCTATAACCATTGAATGTCTGATTTTAATGCTGGCCAATTTTTTTTGGATTTTGTCCTATGATACTTCTTATGCTATTTCAGATAGAAAGGACGATAAGATTCTAGGTATTGGCAGTGCTGCTATTTTTTTTGAGGGTTTCGAAAAGTCATCTATCCTTATTTTTGGTCTAATAGGATTATTACTTTTTGGTTATATAGGTTTGTTAAATACTGATAGTAATTCATTTTTTTTGTTTTTTTTTGTTACTATAATTTTTTTCTTTTTTATTTTTTTTAAAACTAATTTCACTAGCCCCAATTCCAGTTTTAATTTTTTTAGAAAAAATAATAATTTAGGCCTATTTATGTTTTTATCTTTTTTTGTCGACGCTCTAATTTAATGAAAATAGGTTTTCATAATTCCATTGAGGAGATTTCTAAAAACGAGTGGAATTCACTCCTAAATGACATAAATTATCCATTTTTGAAGCATGATTTTCTTCAATTGCTAGAAAACACTAACTGCGTAGGAGCCAAAACAGGCTGGATTCCGCTTCATATTTCAGTATCCAAGGATAATTCTCTTCTCGCCGCTATGCCCCTTTACTTAAAGAGTCATTCCCAAGGAGAATTTGTATTTGATCATTCCTGGGCTAATGCTTTTTATCAACACGGCTTAGATTACTATCCAAAATTAGTAAGCTCGATCCCTCATACTCCAGCTTCTGGCCCAAGATTTTTAATTAAAGAGGGAGAAAATAAAAAAGAACTATTTGAGATGATTAAAGAAGGAGTAAAAAGCATTGCTGCTAAAAATAATATTTCCTCATGGCATATTTTGTTTCCTATGGAAGAAGAAGTTGATTTTTATGATGATTCAAATTTGAGTATCAGAAAGAATGCGCAATTTATTTGGTTCAACAAAAATTTTGAAAGTTTTGATGACTATATAAGTTCATTTAGAGCAAGACATAGAAAAAATGTTAAAAAAGAAAGGGACAAGATAAAAAAACAAGATTTGATATTAGAGACGTTTTCTGGAGAGAACCTAAGTTATGATTTATTAAATAAATTTTATAAATTTTATTTATCCACAAATATCAAACGAAGTGGTTTTTCTGGTTATCTTACTAAACAATTTTTTTTAAACTTCCCACCAACTCTCTTTAAAAACTTGGTTATAGTTTTTGCAAAAAAGAAAAGTACAGATGAAATGGTTGGAGGTTCTCTTTTTTTTAGAGACAACAAAAATCTATACGGCAGGTATTGGGGTTGCATTGAAGAGTTTGATTGTCTTCACTTTGAATGTTGCTACTACCAAGGAATAGATTATTGTATAAAAAATAAACTACAAAAATTTGATCCTGGTGTACAAGGGGAACATAAAATTAAAAGAGGATTTTCCCCCACAGAAACTTATTCTGCTCACTGGATTGCTGACGAAAGATTTAGGGAGGCTATTGAAGATTTTGTAAATAAAGAAGAACGTCATATTAATTATTACCTGGAAGATGCAAAAAAATTACTCCCGTTTAAAACATCTTAAATCTCATCAATTAAAAAAGGAGATTTTTTATTTAATAGAAAAAGATAAAGATTTAGAGATGCTGTTCCTTGAAAACTGCAACTTCAGAAAATTTAAACGTCCTAAAGGTTTTGAAGGACTGATAAGACTCATAACAGAACAACAATTATCTGTTTCTTCAGCAAAAGCAATTTTTTTAAGAATTAAAAAGAAATTGAATAGGTTTAGCCCAGAAGAATTTTTGAAACTATCTGACAAAGTTCTAAAAGAAACTGGATTGAGCAGACAAAAAATTTCTTACTGTCGCATTCTTGCTGAATCTATAAAAAATAAGGAAATTAGTTTTTATAAATTACATAAAATGGATGACGAATTATTGAAAGAAAATCTCATAAAAATCAAAGGGATAGGAGAATGGACAGCAGAATGCTACATGCTTGCATCTTTGGATAGGCCTGATATATGGCCCGTGAAAGATCTTGGTCTTCAAATGGCAGTAAAAAAAATAAAGCGCTTTGATGCCAGACCTACTGAAGAAGAAATGAGGAACCTTAGCGAAATTTGGAAGCCTTATAGATCAACTGTTGCTAATGTGCTATGGGCATCTTATGACTGATTTGAAAAAAAAGTAAGTTAGGCATTAGACTAAAGTAATTAAATTTTAGATATATTCAAATAATGAAAATTTTAAAGATAGTTACTTTTTAAGAAATTTAAATAGAATGTTTAAAATGTATCAAACGGAATACAGAAAATTAAAAGAGCTTCAATTTCTTCAAGCTACGAATTTTTTACTTCTAACCAAACTAATTCCTAACATCAAGGGAGATAAAAACTTTGTTTTTAATCTTCCAGTGGCCAACGATAAAAATAAAAATACCTCTGAAGTTAAATTTAAGTTAAAAAAAATGTCAGACTATACTTCAAACTTGGAAGTTTTAATGAAATCTCCTATTAATAAAAAAACTCTCAAATTAAACTTGAGAATTTATCATGAGGCCAAGCTAGTGGAAGTGACAAGATTTCAAAATTTCCATGTGAGCTTATTAGAAATCTTTCAGACAAGTTTTAAATTTGGTTTTTTAAAAGATGAAAGATTGCAATGGAATACATTCACAAAAGATTTTTTAAATTTATGCGTAGAAGAAGGTCAATCAATTGAAACTTTTATACCTTCATGGCTTTAATAGCTCACCGGAGTCGACCAAAGCAATAACATTTAAAAAATTTTTATCAAATCAAGACAAGAAAAATTTAATAGTTCCAAAGCTTCCAATTTCCCCTAAAGATTCCATAAATCTTTTAAGCGAAATAATTGAAAAAGAAAATAAAGAAATATCACTCATCGGAAGTTCCCTTGGTGGATTATATTCCTCCTATTTAGGAAACATTTACGGTTTAAAAAATGTGTTGATCAATCCCGTTGTTCCAGAACATCTTGAGTTCATGAAGGATATTATTGGAGAACACTCAAATTATCAAACTAAAGAAAAATATAAATTTACAGAATCTAAT
Organism: uncultured SAR86 cluster bacterium; assembly: GCA_902616715.1. Classification (GTDB taxonomy): domain Bacteria; phylum Pseudomonadota; class Gammaproteobacteria; order Magnimaribacterales; family AG-339-G14; genus AG-339-G14. The sequence goes on along the minus strand of CACMTR010000004.1, from coordinate 64,789 downwards.
TATCAAGAATTATTGGATCTTAAATTTAATGATTTAAATTTTCCAATGAACCATTTTTGTTTGGTTCAGCTAGGTGATGAAGTACTCGATCAAAAATTAACAATAAATTTTTTTAGAAAGTCATTAGTAATTATTGAAAAAAATGGTATTCATCAATTCGAAGGTTTTGAAAGGTATTTGAATTTAATTTACGATTTTATGATCAATTGATCTATAATAGTGCAATTATTGTATTTAAAAAGAGCAAAAAATGCACTAGAATTTACCACTCTGTTTGATATTATTATAAATCGACAAATAAATTTAGGAGACATAATGTCAGATTTTAAAACTTATGAATATATCTGGTTAGACGGCTACGAACCAGAAGCTAATATGCGTAGCAAAGTTAAAGCTACTGAAGATGATACCCCGCCAGATTGGTCATTTGATGGTTCATCCACCCTTCAGGCTGAAGGTGGTAGTTCAGACTGTTTGTTACTTCCAGTGCAAACTTATTCTAATCCTCATGGACATGATTTAGTGATGACACAGGTTCAATCAGCTGATCATACAACTCATCCTACAAATTTTAGAGCTGCAGCTGCAGAAGTGGTTACAGATGAGTGGTGGTTTGGTTTCGAGCAAGAGTTTTTCTTTACAGATCCAAAATCTGGTGAGCCCCTAGGTTGGGAGGATGGAACTCCGAGAGAACAAGGAGAATACTATTGTGGAGTTGGCGCCGGTAACGTGGTCGGAAGAGAAATTTCTGATGCACATCTTGAAGCTTGCTTAGATCTCGGAATTACTTTAACTGGAACAAATGCAGAGGTAGCTTTAGGTCAATGGGAATATCAATGCTTTGGAAAAGGTATAAAAGCTGCAGATGATTTGTGGGTTAGTAGATATTTACTTTTTAAGATTGCTGAAGAATTTGGCGTTGGCGTAAATATTCATCCTAAACCAAAAACAGGTGATTGGAATGGATCTGGAATGCACTCTAATTTTTCAAACGAAGAAATGAGAACTAAGGGTTCGAAAGAACTATTTGAATCAATGTGCGAAAAATTAGGTAAAGTCCACGCTGATGGAATAGCCTCTTACGGTTCTGATAATGATATGAGGTTAACAGGTCTTCATGAAACTCAAAAAATTACTGAATTCTCTTATGGAGTCAGTGATAGAGGAGCTAGTATAAGAATTCCGGTTTATACCGTAGAACATGATTGGAATGGTTATTTAGAAGACAGAAGACCTGCTTCAAATGCTGACCCATATAAAATTCTAGCTCATATAGTTGGGACTTTAACAAAGTAAAAACTGAAAGTATTTTGAATAGTTCTTCTGTCACAAGACAGAAGAACTGTTTTAAATCGGACAAAATTTACGATGAGAAGATCTTTTGCGAAACTAGGTAAGCTTTTTAAAATTTTAGCTGTTTTTAAAAAACAGTTTTTACAACTTGTTTGGTATGACAAATAAATCAAAATCCTTCTCGAACTTAGCCTTAGATTTTCTTTCTTCAAAAATTTTGATTGCTAATAGAAAACTTCAAGTCATATATCTCAATAAGGCTGCTGAAGATTTTCTAAATACTTCTTTTGAAAAAGCTGAAAATAAAGATATATCTGAAATTTTTTCTGAAAAACCCAAAAATGATTTAGAGCTTAAAGAGTTATTTGAAAATAAGAGCCATCTGAAAAGGCATATAACTACATTATTTTTAGACAATAATCTTAAAAAGAAAACTTCTTTCTTAGCCACTTATTTCGAAGATGATAAAGGAGATGAATTTATCGTTTTTGAATTCTTCAGCGCAGATAAGACATCCATTGAATCAAAAAGGGAGCGAAGATTTAAGGGAGATGTTATAACTAATGCTTTTTCAAAAGTATTGGCACATGAAATAAAAAATCCTTTAAGTGGAATCAAAGGATCGGCACAATTATTAATGAACAAAGTAGATAATCCTGAAAATCAAGAATTCTTAAATATAATTCTCAAGGAAACAGACAGAATAGCTAAGATTATAGATCAAGTTTCAAAAAAGAATTTTCAACTTAATCCCAAACCTTTTAATGTTCATAGCATACTTGAAAAAATACCCAACTTTGTTGATTCGTTAAATCTTGCAGAAATTTCTGTAGAGAGGGATTATGACCCCAGTATTCCTTTACTTAATGTTGACGATAACCTTCTGGGTCAAGTTTTCTATAACTTGGCTAGGAATTCTGTTGAAGCAATCGACGCAAGTAAAAAGGGCAATAAGCTAATTTTAAGAACAAGAATTATGTATGAAACTTTCTTGAATAAATCATATTATAAATCTGCATGCCTGATAGAGATTTCAGACAATGGTCCTGGGATACCAGATGATTTGATAGACTCAATTTTTTTTCCATTAGTATCTACAAAAGAAATTACTTCTGGTCTTGGTTTAGCAATAGCCAGAGGGATAATTAATCAGCACAAAGGTGAAATAGATTGCGTAAGTAACTCAAAAGGTACGACCTTTTCTGTGATTTTACCAATTGAAGATAATTCAGGATTTTTAAGGGAGGAATTAAATGCCTAGACCAAAAAAAGTTTGGATTGCAGATGATGATGAGTCTATAAGATTTATACTCGAAAAAGGTCTTTTGGATGCTGGCTTTCATGTAAATGTTTTTGAAGACGGAAATGAAGTTGTAAATCACTTGGACATAGAGAAACCTCACGTACTTTTAACTGATCTTAAAATGCCAGGAAGAGATGGTATGGATCTCTTAGATACTTTTAAAAATGACTATCCTAGTATTCCAGTGATTATGATGACAGCTCATTCTGACTTGGATACTACTGTAGAAGCTTTCGAAAATGGTGCATGGGACTACATTGCAAAACCATTTGATCTTAATGGGGCAATAGACAAAATTACCAAAGCATTAAGCGAGCAAAAAAAGCATCAGAAAAAATCTATTTCCAGTGAGGAAATAGATATTAAAGGTGGAAAACTCATCGGGAAATCGAATGTAATGCAAGATTTGTTCAACTCAATAGGAAAACTATCTCATTCAAGTAGCACAGTGCTTTTATATGGAGAGTCAGGAACAGGTAAAGAATTAGTTGCGAGAGCGATTTACGAACATTCTGATAGACAAAATAAAAAATTAATTTCTTTAAATATGGCTGACATACCAATTGAATTATTAGAATCAGAGCTGTTTGGATATGAAAAAGGAGCTTTTACAGGAGCATCACAAAAAAAATTAGGAAGATTTGAACAAGCTCATGAAGGTACACTTTTTTTAGATGAAATAGGAGATATGCCTTTTGAAACTCAAACAAGAATTTTAAGAGTATTGTCTTCAGGTGAGTTTTACAGAATAGGTGGAACTGATCCTGTAAAAGTAGACGTAAGAATTATTGCGGCCACAAATCAAAACTTGAATGACAAAGTAAAATCTGGAGCTTTTAGAGAAGATCTATTTCATCGCTTGAATGTAATCAGAATTGCTTTGCCTCCTTTGAGAGAAAGAAAAGAAGACATCCCTTTGTTGGCAAACTATTTTCTTAATAAATACAGTGAAGAATTAAATTCCGAACCAAAGATTTTATCTAATGAAGTTGAAGAACTGTTTAGAAATCTAATTTGGCCTGGCAACGTATTGCAACTCCAAAATTTATGTCACTCTTTGACGGTACTTTCTTCAGCTCAAGAAATTGTCATTGCTGACTTACCCAATGATTTAATTATTCAAAAAAAGGGACCTGACTTAACCTGGAACGATATGTTGGAAACATGGGCTTCAAAGGAGTTATTAAATGGTGAGGATCATATTCTCAACTCTACCGTTCCCATATTTGAAAAAACCCTCATCAAAGTTGCTTTAAAAGCTTCTAAAGGTAAAAAAAGCGAAGCCGCAAAACTTTTAGGTTGGGGTAGAAATACTCTAGCTCGAAAAATGCAAGAATTAGATTTTTAAATCTTTTATAACTTTAAATTATTCTAATCCAACAATGGTAATCCATCTGCCGTCCAAGAATTAATACCCCCTTTAAGAATAAAAGTATCCGTTCCAGATTTTTTTAATTCTTTTGAAAACTCATCAGATTTATTACCGTTTTGACAAAAAAGCACTATGGGTTTTTCCGAATTTTTTTCAATTTCTTTTTTACAGTTTTCTAAGTCAGGGCCCACGTATATAGCTTGGCTAATTTTTCCCTTTGAAAATTCTTTTTCATTTCTTAAATCAATCAATAGAGCATCTTTATTATTTAGTTGAAAAATTACTTCTTGAGGATCTAATTTTGTAGCTTTTCTAGAATTCTCAGAGTAAAAAAATAAAGAGATAGCTACCACTAAAGGAAGCACTAGAAACCAATTTGTTATTAAAAATTCAAAGAAATAAGGCATTAGAGGAGTATCATAACGTATTTGAGAATATTAACTATGACTGAAGATAAAAATAATTATTTAGTGCTGGTAAGGCATGGTCAAAGCGAATGGAATGAAAAAAATCTTTTCACAGGCTGGAAAAATCCCCCTTTGACAAAACTTGGAAGGCAAGAAGCTAGAAAAACTGGAGTGAAAATAAAATCGCTTGGTTTGAGTTTTGATTTACATTTCACTTCTGAATTAGCGAGAGCTCAAAAAACTGGAAAAATTATTCAAGAGGAAATAAAACAAGAAATTGAAACATTTAAGAATATTGCTCTTAATGAGAGAGACTATGGAGATTTATCGGGCTTAAATAAAGACGAGGCTAGAAAAGAATGGGGTGAAGAACAAGTTCATATTTGGCGACGTTCTTATGATATTCCTCCTCCAGGGGGAGAGAGTTTAAAAGATACCCTGAATAGAGTTTTACCCTACTTTGAAAAAATTATTAAACCTGAGCTTGATAAGAAAAAAAATATTTTAGTAACTGCTCATGGAAATTCTTTAAGAGCTCTTATAAAAAAGATAGAAAATATTTCCTCTGATGACATAGTTAAGCTTGAAATTGCAACTGGCGAACCAATTATTTACTCTTTTTTTGAGGACAGGTTTACAAGATTAACTGTTTGATCTTACAGATATCTTATTTTTCAAAAGCTCTTGTTTTACTCTTTCAATTGAGATTTCTTTGTAATGAAAAATACTTGCAGCCAAGACTGCATCTGCTTCTCCTATTTTGATAGCGTCAACTAAATGTTCTAAAGCGCCCGCACCTCCAGATGCTATTAAAGGTATTTTTAATGCAGAAGCAAGCCTTTGATTCAATTCGTTATCATATCCACTCTTTGTTCCATCCTTGTCCATTGAAGTCATTAAAATTTCACCCGCTCCTAGATCTGCTACTTTTTTTGCCCAATCAATTGCATTGAGTTGAGTTTTGTTTTTTCCACCGTGGGTAAAAACTGACCATGAGTCTCCTTCTTTTTTTGCATCAATTGCAACAACAATACATTGTGAACCAAATTCTCTGGAAGCGTGCTGTATCAGTTCAGGCTCCAAGATTGCTGAAGTATTAATAGAAACTTTATCCGCTCCAGATTTTAGTAGAACCTCAATGTCTTGAATTTTTTTAATTCCTCCGCCCACTGTGAATGGTATAAAAACTTGATTAGCTATTGCTTCAACGGTAGCCAGAGTCGTAGATCTCCTTTGATAAGAAGCGTCTATGTCCAGCATACATATCTCATCTGCGCCTTCGAGATCGTACCTTTTTGCAACTTCTGCTGGATCGCCAGCATCAACGATATTTTCAAAATTTATACCCTTAACAACCCGCCCATTTCTTACATCCAAACAAGGAATGATTCTAGCCGTAAGTGACATTAACTATTAAACCTCTCTAAGATTTCATCTAAACTAATCGATCCTTCATATAAGGCTTTTCCACATATAGCTCCGTAGATATTTTTTAATAGAGACAATTTTTCTAAGTCTTCCAATCTGCTTACTCCTCCTGATGCAATAACTGGAAATTTTGACGCTTCGGCTAATTTCTTTGTTTCTTCAATGTTCGGGCCCATCATCATGCCGTCTTTATCGATATCTGTATAAATAATCTGGAAAATAGGCAAATCTTTAAAGTCTTCTACTAAATCAGTTGCTAATACGTCTGAGGTTTTTGTCCAAGCCTCGGTTGCAACAAAGCCTTTCTTTGCATCCAATCCTAAAATAATTTTTTTAGGGTACATTTCGCAAGCATTCATGAAAAAGTCTTTATCTGTAATTGCAACACTGCCCAAAATAAAATAATCGATACCTAAATTCTCGTAATTCTTCAAGGTGTCGAGATTTCTTATCCCGCCACCCAGTTGAAAAAAAATATCTGGAAAAGATTTTTTAATTTTTTCTATTGCTGCAAAATTTGTAGACTTTCCATTATAAGCCCCATCAAGATCTACTAAATGGATTCGTTTAGCGCCCAGACTTATCCAATGCTCGGCCGCGTCAGTTGGATCATCAAAGTAAATTTTTGTTGAATCAAGATCACCTTTTTGTAATCTGACACATTTTCCATTTTGAATATCTATTGCAGGGATGGGAATCATATTTTCCAATCAATAAAGTTTTTTAAAAATTTTAATCCAGGATCGCCGCTTTTTTCAGGATGAAACTGAACACCAATTATATTCTCATGGAGAACTGCAGAATTAAAAATCTCTCCATGCTCAGTTTGAGAGAAAATATTTTTTTCATTAAGTTTTTTTGAAGCATAAGAGTGGACAAAATAAAAATTGCTTAAATTGGGAATATCATTATTTATAAAGTGATCTTTCTTGAATTCAACTTGATTCCACCCCATGTGAGGAATCTTTAAATTCCCTTTTTTAGTAAGTCGTTCTACTTTTTCTGGAAAGATATTTAATCCCTTATCTCTTGGAGATTCCTCACTTAGAGAAAATAAAACTTGTAAGCCCAAACAAATTCCCAAATACGGTTTTTCAGATAACGCCTTTTTTAAACTTTCAAATAGATCATTTTTTTTTAGGTTATTAATGCAGGAACCCATTGATCCTTGACCTGGAAGAATTATCTTATCAATAGATTTTAATTCTTCAGGATTAGCTACTATTTTTGCTTTGGCTCCTAGAAAACTTATTGCTCTAAGAACAGAAAAAATATTACTTGCACCATAATCTACGATACCAATTTGCATTATGAAAAAAACCTCCTAAAGGGAGCCTTTGGTAGAGGGGATTTGGTCAATTTTAGCCTCATCAAGAGCGCACGCTTGTTTAAGCGCCAATGCAAAAGCTTTAAAAATTGTTTCAGCTTGATGATGAGCATTTATACCTTTTAAATTATCAATATGTATTGTCGCGAGGGCTTTATTTGTAAAACCCTGAAAAAATTCTCTTAGCAGTTGTAAATCAAAGTCATTTATAGTGTCTTTTGTAAACTCTACATTCCAACTTAAACCAGGTCTGCCTGAAAAGTCCACAACTACTCTCGACAAAGCTTCATCTAATGGAGCATATGCAGAACCAAATCTTTTGATGCCTTTTTTTTCGCCTAAAGCTTTATTAAATGCATCTCCCATACAAATTCCTACGTCCTCTACTGTGTGATGAGCATCTACTTCAAGATCGCCAGTTGCAGATAAATCGATATCAAAATCGCCATGCTTTGAAACTTGTTCAAGCATATGGGAAAAAAATGGCAAATCAATTTCATGGTCACTTTTTCCACTACCATCTAAATTTAACGATAAAGAGATTTGAGTTTCTTTCGTATTTCTTTCTAAATCTATTTTTCTCATAAAGAGCTATTATAACGGAGCACAGGATTTAAAATAAGTTTATGAATAATTTTTCTCAAAAAATTATATCTTGGTATGAGGTAAGCGGGAGAAAAAACCTTCCTTGGCAAGTTGAAGATCCCTATAAAATCTGGATTTCTGAAATTATGCTGCAACAAACTCAAGTTAAAACTGTAATACCCTACTTTGAAACCTTTACGTCGAAATTTCCTAATATTGAAAGTTTGGCAAAAACTAGTTTGGATGATGTCCTGTCCCTTTGGTCTGGTCTTGGATATTACTCTAGAGCAAAAAATATTCATAAAACTGCAGTAATTTTAGAAAAAGATTTCAATTGCTCTCTTCCTGACACTCTAGAGGACTTAATGATGCTTCCAGGGATCGGGTTTTCGACGGCTGGGGCAATACTTTCGCTTGGATTCAAAAAGCCAGGAGTAATTCTTGATGGAAATGTAAAAAGAGTTTTATTGAGAATGTCAGGTAATAAATCGCCCATGAATCAATATAAGACTGAAAAATCATTAAAAGAGTTCGCTAAAATTCTACTTCCTAGCACTAAACATAAACAGTATTCTCAAGGTCTAATGGATCTTGGAGCCACAATATGCAAGCCGAAAAATCCTGAATGTATGAAATGTCCGATAGTTACTGACTGCTGCGCTAAGGAAAAAAACATTCAAAACGAAATACCTGTAAAACGTAATGAAAAAGAAAAAAAAGAAAAAAGAATCGAGTGGGTTTTAATTAAGACAAAAACTAAAGTTCTTCTCAAAAGAAATAAGAATTCAGGAATATGGCAAAATCTTTGGCTACTTCCTGAAAAAGAATTTTTATCACTCGATAAGATCAAAAATCTTGATCCAGTGGAAAAAAATTTTCCTAGCTTTGTGCATCATCTTTCGCATAAGAAACTTTTAATATCTCTAAAGATTTATACTATTAAAAACAAAGACAGGTTATCGATTAATAGAAATCTTTATAACTGGGTAAATATATCTGATTCGGTTAATATGGGAGTTCCAAAGCCTGTAAGAGAAATATTAAATAAAATATGAGTGAAGTAGTATTTTGCAGAAAATTTAAAGAAGACTTACCAAAAATGGTAAGACCTCCATATCCGGGTCCAAAAGGTGAAGAGCTTTTCAACTCAGTTTCTAAAAAAGCATGGGATGAATGGGTGATACTTCAAACAACACTTATAAATGAGAAGCAATTGGACCTCTCAAAGAAAGATGACAGAGAATATCTTAATGCTCAACTTGACTTATTTCTTGATAATAAAAATCACGATACAGCTTCAGGTTTTACAGAGATTTAATTCGAGCTAATCTCATGCCTGATATAAATACATTAGTAAAAGAACTCACCTTAGAAGAAAAAATTTCCCTATTAACTGGTTTCAACTCATGGTATTCCAACAAAATACCAAGGCTTAAAATTCCAAGTATGAAAATGTCCGATGGACCCAATGGAGTAAGAGGTGATTCTACTTCTGGGAAAAGCTCTGCTTGCTTCCCCTGCCCAATCTCGATGGGATCTACATGGAACAAAAAATTAATTAAAAAAATTGGCTCAGCTTTAGGCGAAGAAGCTTTAGATAAGGATGTAGACGTTCTTCTTGGACCAACTATAAATCTTCATAGACATCCTTTAGGTGGAAGACATTTTGAGAATTTTTCTGAAGATCCGTTCTTAACTGCAGAAATTGCTGTGGCATATGTCAAAGGTGTTCAATCAAAAAAAGTTTCAGCCTGCCTAAAGCACTTTGTTGCTAATGACACAGAATTTGAAAGACACACAGTAAGTTCTAACTTAGATGAAAGGACTTTAAGAGAAGTTTATCTTTTACCATTTGAAATGGGCATAAAAAAAGCCAAAGCAAAGTCTGTAATGTCAGCATATAACAAACTAAATAATATTTACTGTAGTTCAAATGAAGATTTATTAGTGAAAGTCTTAAAGAAAGAATGGGGTTTTGATGGATACGTTGTTAGTGATTGGGGGGCTGCCTTAGAAACTATTGAAAATGCAAAAGGTGGTTTAGATATGGAAATGCCTGGGCCAGGGCATACTTGGGGAGAAAAACTTAAAGAGGCTGTTGAAAAAAAAGAGGTGTCTCAAGAACTAATTGATGACAAAGTTAGAAGGATTCTAACAACAATGGAATTTACTGGTAGAACCGATTCTCCAGAGAATAAACCCGAAAAAGAAAACAATAGAAAGTCTCATAAAAAGTTATTGAGAAAATGCGCTAGCGAAGGCATGGTCTTATTGAAAAATGAAAATTTTTTGCCTTTAACTAACCATAAAGATAAAACTATTGCTGTAATAGGTCCTAATGCAAAAGTTAGTCAAATCATTGGAGGTGGAAGTGCAAGCTTAAAACCTCACTATCAAGTTCATCCTCTAGAAGCTTTGAAAGAACATATGAAAGATAATGATATTTCCTACTCGAAAGGAACTCATACTCATAAATATCTCCCTAAGTTTGATGAATCTTTATTTATTGATTCCAAAGGATTTAAAGTTGAATATTTTGATAGCGAAATAGATCAATCAAACCTTCTCAAGACAGAAATACTCAAAGGTAATAAATTCTGGGTTTTTGATGGTTTTGCAAAAGATATTATCAATCGAGAAGAAAGGCCCAATATCAAAGTAAGGTTTTCATGTGAATATGTCCCGGATGTTCAAGGAATCCATGAATTTGAAGTATTTGGAATTGGACCATGTTTTATGAAAATTGATGGCGAGCAAATAATTGATAATGCAAACGACATTATGCCTGGAGAAGCTTTCTTTTCTTTTGGTAGTGAACCTAGAAAATCTAAGCAAACATTAGAAAAAAATAAAAAGTATTTAATTGAGATCATTTACTCCTTTGAGGGTAGATTTCCTGCAGTTCAATTCGGCTGTCTACCGCCTGATAAATTGAATTTATTAGATGAAGCAAAAAAATTAGCTGAGACAGCAGATATCTTAATTGTAGTTGCAGGAACTAATTCCGATTGGGAAACTGAAGGCCATGATAGAAAAAGTCTTGAATTGCCATGTAATCAGGATGAGCTAATTAATCAAATTACCGATATTAATTCTAATTGTGTCGTGGTTTTAAACACCGGTGCTCCAGTAAGTATGTCTTGGTCTAAGAAACCTAAAGCTATAATCCAATCATGGTTTGGTGGTCAAGAGTATGGAAACGCTTTAATGGATATCATTTTTGGAAAAACAAATCCTTCTGGAAAACTGCCCACGACCTTTCCTAATAAAATTGAAGACACACCGGCTTTTTCATCTTATCCCGGTGAAAATTCTCAAATGAATTATGAGGAGAAATTATTAATCGGGCACCGATGGTATGAAAAAAAAGAAATTAAACCATTATTCCCTTTTGGTCATGGTCTTTCTTACACTAATTATGAGTATAAAAATTTAAAAATTGAACATAAGGCTGGAAAGGTTTTATGTTGTTTAGAGGTTTCAAATGTCGGTAAATTTGACGGAAAGGAAATTATTCAATGTTATATAAGCAGTCCAATAACAGATAAAGAAGAACCCATTAAGACCTTACAAAATTTCAAGAAAATTAAAATAAAGAAAGGACAAACTAAGCGTATTAAATTAAAACTTAATAAAAGAAATTTTTCTTATTGGGACGTCTCTTCAAAAAGTTGGAAAATAAAAAAAGGAGATCACGAAATATTGATTGGTTCCTCTTCACACAAAATTCTGTTACGAGAAAAAATTTCTTGGTAAAAATTTACCCTTCCATGAGAAAATGTACTTGCTCTTGAGTAAGATTAATTCTTAAAGCTTGCATACAACTTTCAGATTCAAACAAGTTTCTTGGCCCTACCAAGGGAAATATATTTTCGTTTCGATTAATAACATATGCCAAAGCTAGCTCTATAGGGCTACAGTTCAACTTCTCAGCTAACTCAAAACATCTTTTTCTTCGATCTAAATTGTCTTTACTATGCCATACTCTAATTTCTTCCTCTAAAGTTGGATTTGCTCCGTGAATAAATTTTGGGAATAAATCTTGTTGAACAAAAAAACCTCTGGCTTGGCTGGACCAAGGAAGTAAATAGATATTATTTGATACTAAATAATCTAAATATTTTTCATCACAACTCACACATCCAGGCCAAACTGGTTTATTCATTTTTGCTAAACTGAAGTTGTTACTTAATACTTTAAATCCTTCCTTATTATTTTTAGTAGCATATTCGTTTGCTTTCCTAAATCTTTCCAAAGTCCAATTAGAAGCTCCGAATAATGTAAAAAGACCAGATGATCGCAACTTATTCAACTCATCAATGAACTCTTCAACAGGGATCTCTGGATTATCTCTATGCAAACAATATATATCTAACCTATCTAAATTCATGCGATTCAGAGATTCTTCTAATTGTGGTTTTATATTTTCTGGCTCACAGTCAGGTGTGTGTGCTCCCTTTCCTAAAATTACTATTTCATCCCTTAGATTACGCTCGTTTATCCATGCGCCAAGGTATCCGTCGGAAAGACCATTGTTGTAAATATATGCCGTATCAAATATTCTTCCGCCCTGCTGATAGAAATGCTCAAACATAGAAAATGCATGTAGTTCTGATATTTGATTATCACATCCAAAAACAATCCTTGGAGCTAACTTTCCTGAAATAGAAAATAATTTATGATCCTTATTTGATTTCAAATTAAAATCTAAACCTCTGATAGCCGAATTCTTTATTTCATTACTCGGAAATTTTATTCCAAGTTTCGAATACCATTTTTCCAACCATAAAATATTTCCTAAAGTATCTTTATGCGACATCAATGGTGACTCAAATTTATTTTCTTTAATGCAATTTGCTGCTTCATCTATTTCTCTTGTAAACAAACCAACTTCATCTGTAATTTCAAAAAATCCGTCTTTACCTTTATCTGAAAACTTAATTAAAGACTTTCCATTGTTAAATTGACCGCAGTGCCAAGGATCCGGGATTTCAAGTCTTAAATTATCTGCTTCCACAATAAGATTGTTTTTGTACTGCTCTTGAATAGCGGTCTGAATTTCGGCAGAAATGCCATCAGAAAAATTTAATTTCGCAGTAGACTTAGCATCCACTCCTGTTTCATCTAACTCGCCCTCCACAACTATTTCTAAAGGATCTGCGAAAGGTAAATTCTTTAACCTACCAGATATTAATCGCACCATCGAAAGAGGATAACAACCTACATCGAGAATTGCCCCGCCTGCTAAATAAGGATTTCTCAGCCTATGTTCTTTTGATACATTTGCTGCAAAGCCAAAAGAACTTTGCATTTTTACTTCCTTATTTAAAAAATGTTTTTCTATTAATTCTAAAACCTTAAATGTTTGAGGGTGACATCTGTACATAAATGCCTCCATTAAAAAAACATTTCTCTTTTGGGCTTCATTTATCAGAATCATTGATTCAGAAGAATTTATGGTTAAAGGTTTTTCACACAGCACGTGAAGATTTTGACGAACGCATTTAAGAGAATAATAAAAATGCGAATCATGAGGAGTTGCGATATACACTGCATCTAAATCACTATCTAAAAAACTATCGAGATCATTGAAAGAAATTATTTTATGTTTTTTGGCAAAGGCTTCTACTTTAGATTTATTGCGTCCAAATACCGATTTGAGCTCCGAAGTTTTAGAATTCTTAATAGAGTTAGCAAAAGCATTCGCTATAGCACCATTAGCTATTAAACCCCATTTAAGCTTTTCTCCCGTCATAAAATTTCTTTCCTAAAAATTTATTCTTATATTTTAAATTGATTGCGCATCAAAGACGATTCTTCTAATATAATTTCTTCTCAAAGCCCAGATAGCTCAGTTGGTAGAGCAAAGGACTGAAAATCCTTGTGTCGGTGGTTCGATCCCGCCTCTGGGCACCAACAAAATAATCTTTTATATTAAAAAAATAATAGTAAAATACCCCCCATGGGTATAAGAATTATTTGTCTCTTGTCTGTTATGTCGCTTGGACTTGATGCTAGACCTATATCTTACACAGGAGGTTCAACCATAATGGCATTTTCAGATAATATAAAAAATTCTATCTACTACCATTATTCGCCATCCTATAAATACTCGATTGGGATTGAAGTTATAAGAAACGATTATTTTAATGATAATTATTCATTTCTTAGATATACATACTTATTGAATAGAAAAAATACTGAAAATTCTCAAAGAAATTTGTATTTTCAATCTGGTATTAGTTCAAAAGGTTTTGATGAATTTTTTTACGGTTTACATGGAGATTGGGAAACAAGAAGATTATTTATTGGTTTTGGATTAAATGAAACTAAAAGAAAAATTCAAGACTATTTTGAACAATACTATCAAATAGGAGTAGCGCCCTATGTTGGTGATTATGGCGACTTGCACACATGGATAATGATTAAGGCAAAAGAAAATTCTCTTAAGAATAGTTGGTCAACTTACCCTGTATTAAAATTTTTTAAAGGAAATGTTCTTATGGAATTTGGTTATAGCAAAAAAACTGAATGGGATGTTCATCTAATGTATAGATTGTAGGAGGAAAATATGAAAAACATATTATTAATTCTTATTTTTACTTCAATGGCATGGGGAGAAACTCCTCATGACGGCATGCATCATACTCATGAAGAACATGTACATGAAAAATTTGTAGATGGGAAGAAATTAGAAGTTGATCCTGAGAGATTTGATAAATTCATTATGGATCTTAAAGATACCCAAATTGCAATCGTAAATGTTCAAGGTATGGTGTGTGATTTCTGTGCTAGAGGTATTGAAAAAATTTTTAAAAAAGACATTAATGTTAAAAAAATAGATGTTGATCTAAGCAAAGGAAAGGTTTTGATTGCATACAATGTTGCTCATGAAATAATCTTTGAAGACATCAGGGATAAAATTCTTATGAACGGACAAAATGCAATTGATATGCAGGTTATTGATCTTTAAAAATTATGCAAGATAAATCTGCAAACTTTTTATCCTTGTTTGCCTCGTCATCAACCTTAATATGTTGTGCACTTCCTTCATTATTTATTGCAATTGGCGCGGGTGCTTCTTTTGCAAGTTTAATAACAGTCTTTCCTTTTTTAATTGTCTTATCTCAATATAAGTTATCCATAACAACGTTTGCTTTAGTGATGATCATTTTTGCGGGATATGTGAATTATAAAACTTATTATATGCCTTGCCCCACAGATCCTGAGTTAGGTAAGTTATGTATGCAAACTAGAAAAAAATCTAGATACGTTTATTACATTTCAGTTGTATTGTTTATTTTTGCTACAATATTTACTTATTTAATTCCTAAATTAATATGAAAAATCCATGCCATAAAGAAGAAATTCCTAGTCTTAATAGAATTGAGGGACAGGTTCGTGGAATTGCTAACATGATTGATGAGGAAAAGTATTGCATTGATATACTTAATCAAATCAAGGCAGTTAAAAATGCTCTTACAAGTATTGAAGGAAAGATATTAAAAAAACATATGAAGGAATGTATTCAAGAAGTACTAAACGATGAGAAGGGTTTTGACAATAAGGTTGAGGAAATATTAAAAACCCTTAAAAGATAAAAAAATTGATGCTTTCATGCGCAACCTCTTTATATCAATGTTTTAGGAGTTTGTATCACATTCATGCACACAGGTAAGCACACAGATTTTCTGAAAGGTAATTCTTTAAAGGGATTAAGACTTATGAACAGAGGACTAAAAATCCTTATGTCGGTGGTTCGATCCCGCCTCTGGGCATCTTTCTGTAATAGTAAATTTTTGTGAAATTTTTTAAGAAAAAACAAATTCTCTACCCCGCGATAGAACCCTACAACTCAGGTTTTATTAAAAGTGGTATTCATGAAATTTACTTCGAAGAATGTGGTAACCCTAAAGGAAAGCCCGCAATCTTCTTACATGGCGGTCCGGGTGGTGGTGCTGGAAAATTTTCAAGAAGATTTTTTAATCCTAAAAAATACAGAATCGTTCTCTTTGATCAAAGGGGTTGTGGTAAGAGTAAGCCTCATACTTGTTTAGAAGATAATACCACTTGGCATTTAGTTCAAGATATAGAGTCAATCAGAAAAAAATTAGAAATAAATAGGTGGTTGGTATTTGGAGGATCTTGGGGCAGTACTCTTGCTTTAGCATATGCTCAAAAACACCCAGACCATGTCTCCGAACTCGTACTAAGAGGTATTTTTATGTTGAGAGAAAAAGAATTGAGATGGTTCTATCAATATGGAGCCAGCGAAATATACCCAGAAGCATGGCAAGGTTTTTTAAACGAAATACCCAAAGAAGAGCATTCAGATCTTATTGAAGCTTACCGAAAAATCTTTAACGGAGCTGATGAAGAAAAAAAATTGTCCGCTGCGAAAGCTTGGTCTAAATGGGAAGCTTCAACGAGCTTCATCAATCATAATCCTGACGCAGTAAAAGATTCTGTAAACGCAGAGTTCGCTCTGGCTTTTGCTCAAATAGAGAACCACTATTTTGTGAACAATGGTTTCTTAGATCACGAAAATCAACTCTTGGATAATATTGATATTATCAGGCATATTCCTTCAGTGATTGTCCAGGGTAGATATGATGTAGTTTGTCCTCCTACTACAGCGTACGAATTACATAGGCGTTGGCCTGAATCTGAACTAAAAATTGCTCCTTTTTCTGGACACTCTGCTTTTGAAAAAGAAATTTCTAAATTATTAGTTGAGGCTACTGATAAATTTTCAAAAAACTAGAAGATTGACAGACCGAAGATAAAATCAATATCATTGTTTCAAGTTAATATTCTTATATGTCTGAAAATTTGCTTTTAAAAGGGATCAAAGTAATTGACGCTGCAAGTTTTATTGCAGGTCCATCCTCTACCACAATACTTTCTGATTTCGGTGCTGAAGTAATAAAAATTGAACCTCCAAAAGTAGGAGATAGCTTAAGGCATCTTATCCTCAGAACAAGAAGAGTTAACCCGCAAAGTGAAAAAGATTACTGTTGGCATCTAACCTCCAGGAATAAAAAAAGTTTAGCCTTAGACTTAAATACATCTAAAGGCCAAGAAATTTTAAAAGAATTAGTTAAGAACTCAGACGTTTTTGTTACTAATATGCCTGAAAAGACTAGAGAGAAACTAAAGATTCGCGCTAAAGATTTGCTTCCGATTAACGAACGACTAGTTTACGGATCTCTAACAGGATACGGCGAAGACGGTGAAGATTCTCATAGAACTGCTTTTGACGTATTAGCTTGGTGGGCAAGGAGTGGATTAATGGATATTGTCAGACCATCTGAAAATTCTTCTCCTGGTTTTGTTCCAATTGGAATCGGTGATCAACCAAGCGGAGTAGCTTTATTTGCTAGCATAATGACCGCTCTATATAGGAGAGAAAAAACTGGAAAAGGTGGAGAAGTCTATACTTCTTTAATGGCCAATGGAGCATGGTCAAATGGCAGCTATATTCAAGCCGGTTTGTTTGATGCAGAATTTCCAGACCGTCGAGATGAATCTCCATTACATCCTTTCGGTGGAAGGTATAAAACTAAAGACGGAAGATTTTTACTTTTGGCTATTATCGATGCTGCAAAAGAGTGGCCAAAATTCCTCGAAGCCATGAATCTTGAATATTTGAATAAAAATAAGAAATTTTCTAATTTTAAAAATCTTAATATAAATTTTAAAGAGCTTTACAAAATCTTGGAAGACGTCTTCATACAAATTGATCTTTCTGATGCAATCGATAAATTAAAAAATTCCGGAGTTACTTTTGGTTTTATGAATAAATCAGAAGATTTAGCCGAAGATAAACAATTTCTTGATAGCGGAGTATTAATTAAGTACGAAGATCAAGCATTTGGTGACGATACACTAACAGTAAACAGTCCTATATTTATTAAAGACGAAATTAAAAAAACTCCAAAAAAAGGCCCAGAACTTGGAGAACACACTAAACAGATTTTATTTGATTTAGGCAAAACTGAAAAAGATATTAAAGAATTAAAAGAAGCTGGAATTATAGATTTTTAAATGAAAAAAAAATTAGAATATTTTTTTGACTGCAGCAGTCCTTGGACTTATTTATCTTTTAGAGGAATACTTAATCTTGCTAAACAGAAGGAATTTGAAATAATTTGGAAGCCGATTCTGGTTGGAGGTATTTTCAATTCTACAAATCCAAGTGTTTACGAGAGTAGAAATAATCCAGTCAAAGAAAAGTTAGAGTACTCACAAAAAGACCTTGCCGACTGGTCAGAATATAGAGGGATAACAATCAACTGGCCAAAAATTTTTCCTGTTAATAGTGTCAAAGCAATGAGAGGTTGTTTCTATTTTATTGAAAATAAAAAAATTGAACCCTATGTAGAGGCAGTATTTAAAGCTTATTGGACAGATGGAGAAAATATAGCAGAGGATGAATGTCTCAAATCTATAGTAGAAGGTCTTGAAACTAATTCAGAAGAGTTCCTTGAATTTATAAACGATCCAAATAATAAACAAAGACTAATCGACAATACACAAAATTTAATGGATCGAGGTGGATTTGGCTCGCCTACCTTTTTTTTAAACGATGTAGATATGTATTTTGGAAATGATCGGATCCAATTAATAGCAGATAAGCTTTAAAAGCTATTTTTTCTCTTTAGCTTTAGCCATCTTTGAAATGCTTTTAGCGTCTTGTCCAAACATTGTTTTCAAACTTTCTTTTGAAATACCTTTGCCAAAATTTCTAACTTCTTTACCAACTTCGATACCTTTTCTTACTGCGGGTCTGGATTTAATATCATCAAACCATCTTCGAACATTTGAAAACAAATCGAGATCTACTTCATATCTTTTATATGCTGTAACCCAAGGAAAAGATGCCATATCAGCGATAGAGTAATCTCCAGCAAGATAATTTCTTTCATCTAACACTCTGTCCATTACTCCTAGTAAACGATCATATTCATCTTTATATCTTTTTTCAGAATATGAATGATCACCAGGAAAATTTGGCGCGTAATTAACGAAATGACTAACTTGGCCAGCCATGGGGCCTAGACCGCCTACTTGCCAAAACAACCATTCCATCACTCTTTCTTTCTCTGGAGAAGTTTGAGGAAAAAACTTTCCAGTCTTTTCTGCAAGGTACATCAGAATTGCTCCTGACTCAAAAATACTAATGGGCTTTTTATCAATTACTCTGTCGTGATCAACAATGACGGGCATTCGGTTATTTGGGCTAATCTCTAAAAACTCTGGAGTGAATTGATCACCTTTGCCCAGATTTACCAAAATAACGTTGTAATCAAGCCCACATTCTTCAAGCATGATGGAAATTTTCCAACCATTTGGTGTGGGAGCATAATAAAGGTCAATCATAATTTTGAATATTTTAAATATATTTGTTGTATTATGCACTCGCCCGTGAAATTTCTTATCCCATTTCTTTTCTTTTTTGCCTAAATCAAAATAAAACTGGATTACAAATGCATAGTAAAGAAAAAATTATCCTTGGTTATCAAAAAGCTTTTTAAACTTATTTAATTGTTGCTAACAAAAGAAATTGCATTATTATTGATTCTGTCTTGGGGGGAGAAATGAATTTAAGATTAATTTTACTATTTACGATTTTGTATCCTGTAGCTGGATACACTCAAACAGAAGCAAATTCTTTCAGTAGCATCGCTGAAGAGCTTATTGTGACATCAAGAAAAAGAGAGGAAAACTCTCAATCCGTACCAATCTCTATATCAGCATTTTCAGGTGAAACTATTGAGGAAATTGGAATCTTTACTTACGAGGATCTTGATCGTATTTCTCCAAATTTGCAGGTTGTCAAAAATGGAGCTTTTGGAACTGCTGCTGTAACTATAAGGGGCGTTGGTGGTAGTGGAATCTCTGTTACGTCTGAGTCACAAGCTGCAACTTATATTGACGGGGCTTATATTCCCAGAACACAAGGCAACTTTCTAGATCTTTGGGATTTAGAAAGAGTTGAAGTTTTAAAGGGTCCGCAAGGTACCTTGTTTGGAAAGAACTCAACCGTTGGGGCGGTTTCCTTTTTTTATAATAAGCCCAATTTTGATTCCCAAAACTATAAAGTAAGGGTTGGTGCAGGAACAGATTCTAGGAACGAATTAGCTTTAATGGCTAATCTTCCAATTTCAGATATCACCGCCCTTAGATTCTCTTACAGTCAAGAAAAACAAGACGGTTATATATATAACACTACCCGTAACGAATTCTCAGGAGCAATTGATGCCGAAACTATTAGGCTTTCAGGTATTTATAAACTCTCAAATGATATAGATATTTTATTCTCGCACGTAAATTACAACAGAGATGGAAGTAGAGTTCTTGGTGCGTGCGAGGTGATATCCCATCCTTTAAACGGCACAGGGCAGACAGGTATAATTAGTTCAGCTTTTATGGGAGCAGCTTTTGTTGCTGACCCTGGACTTGCTCTAGCCATAATAGGAAATTGTAATGCTAGTGTTCCCGGTGTAAGTGGAACATCAATAACAAGTCCTCGTGTAGACGATGATTTAAAAAGAACTACTATAGACACTACTTACAAATCAAATTTTGGAGAATTAAAATTAATTTTTAATCATTCTGACTTAGAATCCCTTAATGGTAGCCTTGGTATTAGTGTAAATGGAAATAGATTTGTTGGTCCTCTGGCAGGAACTTCGGCGTCTTATTTAGATCCTAGAGACATTGTTAACGATGCAACCTCTAACCAAATAGAACTAAGGTGGTCTGGTGAAGCACTAAACGGAAGACTTGATTTTGTTGTTGGTGCTTATACTTTTGATGAATCGGGAATTAACCAACTAAATACAATGTATTTTGACGGAGTAACTACACTCGAGACTCAAGCTACGGTAAATGCAAGAGCTAATCAAACTCACGCGGCTACTTTTGCTGCAATTGGAAACGATTGTGACAACCCAGGAACAAGTCTTACTGTAGCTCAATTATGTTCTACTGTTCAAAGCTTGCAGGCTCTTAGCTCCCAACAAACTACTTTTGCAGAAAATAAGTCTGATGCATTCTTTTTTGAAGGAACTTATGCGATTAATACTGAAACAAACGTTACCTTTGGTTACAGATTTACAAGTGAAGATAAAATGGTTAAAACTTATTCTGATGCAATTATTCCTGGTTTAAGTAACGGTTTTGGAGGTTTAAGATCTCCCGCTGCAGGAACTTGCGCTCAAACCTTTAACGCAGGAACGTCGATTAGCTTTGGTCCATTTGGAACCTTTCAAAAAGATGCTTACTGTATAGGTACTGAAGAATTTGAAAATGACTCGTTTAGATTTGCGTTAGATTATACTTTGCCTAACGGCTCTCTTCTTTATGCTTCCTATGCAAAAGGATTTGCCTCTGGTGGGTTTAACAACGATGACAGAGTCTCTGCTTTCCCTGCTGAGACCGCAGACAACTATGAAATTGGAACGAAAGGAACTTATTTGGATGGCAAATTACAAGTCAATGCAAATATCTTTTTGTTTGACTACATCAACAATCAAAGAAGTGTCGCTAGGATAGATCCGAATAGTGGCGCTGCATCAATTGCTACCGTGCCTATCCAAAAAGCAGAAGTTGATGGGTACGAAATTGAAATTAAAGCTTTTATCAATGACTACTTTTCAGTTCTTGCTTCAAGAGGGGCTTACGGGGGTAAATATATAGAGTTTGTAGACGATAATGGAAACGATTTAACCGGATTTGCTTACGATGCTGAAGGTCCTGAGTCAAGAACCAACATTACATTACTAAATGTTTTTTCTTTAAATTCTAAAACAATTTCTTCTTCATTGAGTTGGACTCACGTTGGAGACGATTTTACGACTACGGAATTATATGATTATTCACAGCTTCATAATTATTCCACTTTAGACTTTACTTCAAGTTTGCAGATTTCCGATTCACAGACTTTAACCTTAGTTGGAAAAAATATAACTGACGAACTTTATGGTTATGCTCAATTTGGAGATCCCGTTCTAGCAAGTATCCAAACTACTTACTATGCACCTGGTGAAGAATGGAAATTAACTTACCAACAGTCTTTTTAAGTTAAAGTTATTTTTTATAAAACTTGATATAAGCCCAATAGAATAAGGCTGGTAATACAGCAACTCCGATAAATGCTAGAGTTGAAGAATTAGCTTCCATAGCTGCAGCGCCAATACCTGAAAATACAACTGCAACTCCAACATTTACAATTCCAACTACTAGGATAAATTTAATAAAAGACATTCTTGCTAGACCTGCGCTTATTGTTATCAATTCTGCAAAAGCTGGAACTGGTCTAGAAAGAATCAATCCTATGGTACTGAAATTTTGAAGGGATTTTTCAGCCTCACTAAAGTCACTTTCACTAATCATTTTTTGAGCCAATGGCCTCGCAGCAAAACGACCTAGGAAATAACCCACACAAGCTCCTAAATTAAGCCCCACCCAAACTACTAAAGACGCTATCGCCCAGCCCAGAGAAACTCCAGCTAAGGTATTAGTCAGCCCATTAGGTACCGGCAAAATTACATCAGCTGTAAGGGCAACAATCACGACTAAAGACACTAATAACTCGTTATCCCCTGCCCAATTCAATGCAATTTCTCCATATTTTGAAAGCGGACTCTCAAAAAGTATTAAGGGTAAGATAAGAGAAGTAAAAACTATAACTCCAAAAATAGTCCATCTCAGCCATAAAGGTAATTTCATGATTTTCTTATGAATTTAAAAAATATGACTGGTGTCAAAATAATTACTAGAAGAGCCAATAAATACTCTTTAAAAGCTAAGATTAAAATCCAAATCGTAATTAGAATTGATAAAAATATAGAAGGCGGAGGATTTAATTCGTAATCGCCTTCTAACCAAGGAGAGCCTAATTCAGTGCCTCCCTGCCTATCATCGCCGTGGAGATAAGAATGAGCTGGGTTCATATCACCCACAACATCTTTTTCTGGTAATGAAGTAAGAATTTTTTTCATGCTTTCAAAGATCTCGGGTTCGTTTTCAGATAAATCATTAGTTTCAAAGGGATCTTCAATAATGTTGAATAAACTATATGATGGTGACACTGGAATTAATTGAGGTTTTGCTGAATAAAGCTTCCATTGTCCATCAAACAAAGCTCTTTCATCTGAAATAACTCTTGCCCCGACAAGAGCATTAATTGGCGGGGTAATTTCGTTCGTTATTAAATTCTTCCATTTATCTCTACCGTCAAATTTAGCATTATCTACTTCTATATCTACCGCGGTTAAAAGAGTTGGTAATAAATCTTGTACAAAAAAGAATTGTTCAGATTTTGAGTTTTCTATTTTTCCCTTCCACCAAATTATTGCAGGAACTCTTATTCCTCCTTCGAGAGCTGAAACTTTACTACCTCTCAATCCAGCCGTACTTCCTCTGGCATTCACTAAATTAGGAGCAATGACTTTGACTATTGGATCTACATCGAAAACCGGACCATTATCGCTAAAGAAAATAATAATTGTTTCTTCAAGTATCCCTTTATTTTTTATAGCTTTAATTATCCTGCCTATTTCATGATCTAAGGCATTTACATTTGCAGCGTAAACCCTATCTTTTTTATCTTCTAAATAGGAAAAAGATTCAATATTTTTATTGGGAGCTTGTATCGGCGTATGCGGTGCATTGAAAGCAATATATAAAAATAAAGGTCTATTAATATCTTTATTTTCAATGATATTGATAGCTTCATTGGCAATTAACTCAGTTGAATACCCTTCCTCGACTAATGATTTTTCATTTCTATGCCAATCTAATCGACCAGCTGCCGTATGATCAAAATAGCCTATCCCACCTGTCAAATGTCCATAACTTGTTTCAAAACCTCTATTGGTTGGTAAAAATTTCTCATTAGCCATGCCAAGATGCCACTTTCCGGACAAGGCAGTTTGATAACCCGCCTCTTTAAGGTACTGCGGCATAATTTTTAATTCTGGTGGCATACCTGTTTGTTCAGCTGCGGGATTCATAAAAGGTCGCACAACCCCATGGTTAAAAATGTGAAGCCCAGTCAATAATGATGCCCTAGTAGGACTGCAGACTGGATTGGCATAAAACCTATTCATTTCCATTCCATCTTGGGCCAATTGATCGATGTTTGGGGTTGGAATATAGCCTCCATGATAAGAGACGTCTCCCCAGCCAAGATCATCAGTTAAAATAATTATTATATTGGGCTTCTCGTTAGCTTTTAACCAACTTGAAACAAGAGCGATTATTAAAAGAAAAAAAATTTTCATTTATCTGCAGTAATTGGCTTAAGAAATCCTCTCCAAGAAGTGCTATTCTACCAAAGTTAGATATAACATTTAATTTTTTCGATTTTTATGAAAAATAAATTAAAAAACCTTGCTAGCCTAAAACTGCTCTCGGAAGCCATGCTAACTTTTGAGCTAAAAAAGTACGAGGTAATAGCTAAATTTGCTGAAACTTCGGATTGGAATCAGGTTTATGTCAATGACAGTCGATACGAGCTGATCAGATTAATTATGGTTTCCAATTTTGTAACCAAAGGGTTTTTTACTATGAGTGATTTAGTGGGTATCACTAATTTAAATACAAGAAGTATTGAAAGATTAATTAGTAGAGCTACTAAACAGGGTTATTTCAAAAAAACTCCTAGCAGAGATAAAAGAGTAATTGAGTATCATCCAACTGAAGAAGCTTTTTCAATGGTAGCAATGCATCTTTCATTATTTGAAGTTTTGGTTAATTCCCTAGGGCCTCACGTCAAAGACATCCTCGAAAAAGAAGTTGGCGTTTCTATTGATCAAATTAATGAGGTAATAGCTGAGCTTCAAGAGCCAAAATAAAAAAAGCGCCTAACTAATCAGGCGCTTTTTTATGAATAAACTTAAATGATAAGTTCTAACTTAGAATTCAGAAGTCCACTGAACTCCGATCTGTCTTCCTTGTGCAAGTTGGTTTCTTGCTCCTCCTCCAGAAGCTCTTGGTAACATAAGAGCTACATTGTAGTACTGCTCATCTAAACAATTCTTGCAGAACAGCGAAAGATCATAACCTTCGTTAGTTGAAAGAGTCATGTCAAAGTTCAATAGAGAGTATGGATCAACATCAACTACTCCAGGATAGTCTTCTACAAACAAGATATATTTATCTTTGTAAGCATAGGAAGCAGTATAAGCAATATCACCCAATTCTGTTGATTGAACATGTTCCAAACTCAAAGAAAGATTGTTATCTGCAGTAAATGGTAGTGGTAAACCTGCCATCTGTTTTCCATTAGGATGACTTGAACCAGCGCCATAAGTTGCGTCGTTAACAAAATCATCCCATGCGCCATCAATATAAGCATAAGCGACAGACAATTTAGTTGCTGGACCTAGTAAAGTTCTAAACGCCACATCGAGTCCAGAAATTGATGCATCTCCGAATACTAATTTTCCATATGGTCCAGTAGGTCCCATAGCAACTAGTAGATTTTGTTTATTATCATAATCATAATCGTAATAAATCAACTCAAGCTGGCTGCCATTACCAAAGGTAGTTTTATAACCTGCTTCCATCATAGTTATTTCTTCATCTCCTGAAGGAACACTAGCAACTGCTGCAGACCATTGCGCAAAACTTGGTGAGCCAATTTTGTAACCATTGGAATAAGTGAACCAAGCCAGGCTATCATCAAATACATATTCTAAAGTAGCCTTAGGAGTAAATTCTTCTGCTTCAATAGAGATTTCGCCTGTATCGAACGGAACTGGCATTAGTATCACACCGATTCCATTAGTTGCTCCTGTATAAGTGTATGGCTTACTATGGTCGGTATATCTTCCGGCTAAAAGCAAAGATAAATCATCAGCTAAAGGAAATTTAACGCTTCCAAAAATTGCCGTTACCTCAGTGTCAATACTGACTGTAGCAATGTTGTCAAATCTCCCACCTGCAAGAACATTATTAAAGTTAGCAAGATCAGTAGTGCCATTAAAGTTATTTCCTCTTGGAGTAGTAGGAGTAGCATAGGCTGCACAAGTCCCGGATTGAGCACAAGCATTTACTGCTGCAATAACTGCCGGCGTATCGCCTGGATTTACTAATGGATTCAATGTTGTTCCGTTAGCGTTATTTACCATTGCTACTGCTGAACCTAAAACAAAAGCATGAGGCAAGCCAGCTGGGCCTGTTGAGAAGTTATCGCTTCTTGTTCCTTCATCTTGCATCGCATATAGACCCGCAGACCAAGTAATTCCAGAATCTGTTTCAGAATCTACTCTTAATTCAAAAGTCATAGTTTCAGTATCAGCTCCATGACTTTGAATCATTACGTCTGAAACAAACGAATCAAAGTCTCTTGATTCTCCAGAATTAGCCTTTTGGTATCCAAAAAGCGCAGTAAGAGAATAATCGTCATAATCCACTTGATAATTCAATCCAAAATTGATTGTTTCAGTAAAATTAAAACCATCAGTGGTCAACTCTTGAGCTCGAGGATCCGCAATTGAATCAGCATAAATTGCATTAGCGGTATTTTTGGCACCTTGAACTCCATCAACATTTGCAGCAGGAAGAGATGTACAGAAATCTGTGCTTCCAGGGACTGCAGGAGTTAAAACATAATGAGCTAGAGGATTGGCAGAATTACATAAGAAGTAAGGTTCAGATATTACTGCTTCTTGCATTAAAGTTGTGTGTGATAAAGAAGCATTCCACTCTCCCGCATCGGTTTCACCGTAAAATTGTAATTTTGCTACCTGTACGTCCGCCCCATTGTTGTTACCATAAGTTGTCTCAGTCATAGTGCCATCGTCGGTGGTTTTTTGTAGGTTAAATCTTGCTGAAACTGAGTCAGTAACTCCTCCTTGAATCATCAAATCTGAGGTAACTAAACCAATAGTTCCTGCTCCTATACTTAATCTTGCCATTTGCTCTTGCGTTGCTTTTTTTGAAACAACATTAACTATTCCACCAAGAGCATTAGTTCCATAAAGCGCTCCTTGCGGTCCTTTTAGAATTTCTAAACGTTCAACGTCGTTAAAATTTTGTGTCATAGTTGAAATTCTAGGCTGAGCAATTCCATCAATCACCATAATTACACCTGGGTCAGTAGCGATATCAAAAGCATATGAACCAACTCCTCTAATTCTTAAGTTCATTCTAGACTTTCCTTCCCCAGCTACGACTAAATCTGGTGAAACTAAAGATAGTCCTTCGATATTATTGGCTCTAGCTGATTGCAAACCTTCGCCACTTATTGCGGTTACTGCAGCTGCAGTGTCCATTACAGTAGAATCAGATTTTGTAGCTGTAACAACTAACTCTTCTAAAGTAGCTTGAGTAAAACCAGCACTTGAAAATACAGTCAAAGCAAAAAATGCAATTGCAGAAGTTTTATAATTTCTCATTTATTCCCCCTAATAGAATTCAGTTTTGAAATTTTATTTTTAAAACTACTCAATTAAAAGTCTTTTTGTCCGTCTTTGAGTCGGCAATAAGAAAAATAAACATAATTTCTACTGTTTTTTGATAAGATAATTTCTTCAATAGTTGAGGAGATATATGTCTGAAAAAGTTTACGTAATTGCAAATTTTGAAATAAGTAATTCTGAAGAGTTTAGAAATTATGAAAAGGGTTTTTTTGGAATTTTAAAAAAGCACGGTGGAGAATTTATTACTTTTGATGATACCCCAGAAAAAATTGAAGGCGAAGGATTAAAAGGAAGAGTTGCAATGTGGACATTCAATTCAAAGGACGAGTTTGATAGCTGGTACAACGACGAAGAATATCAAAAGTTGTCTAAAGATCACAGACATCCAAATTCGATTATGCACAATTTGTCTGTCATTAAAAGTTTAGGATAATTTAATAAAATGCAGCTTAATTTCTTTAATAAACCCCACTTTGAAAACGGATCTTTAAAAAAAATTTCTGAAGTTTTAAAGGCACACGGGATAAAAAAACCTCTTATATGTACAGACCCTGGCCTTGCATCTATTGGTATGACAGACAAAATAAGAAATCTTTTATCAAATGAGCTCTCACCAACTTTTTATGAAGAAACTCCAGCAAACCCCACTGAAAAAGCAGTCGATGAAGCTTTAGAGGCTTACAAGACCAATGACTGCGACGGAGTTATAGGTTTTGGAGGAGGATCAAGCATGGACTTAGGAAAAGCCGTTGCGCTAATGGCTAACCATGAAGGCAATGTTATCGATTATTCTCTAAATGAAGGTGGTTTTACAAAAATAAAAAAAACTGTGCCTATGATAGCCATTCCCACTACTTCGGGAACTGGGAGTGAAGTCTCTGTAGGCTCGGTAATCATTATGAATGATGGAAGAAAACTTATTTTAGCGAGTGAACATTTGAGACCCGATGCAGCAATCTGCGATCCCGAACTAACTGTGGGCCTGCCCCCAATTTTAACCGCTGGGGCCGGAATGGATGCCTTAACTCATTGCATTGAAGCGATAATGTCTCCAATTAATGATCCCCCTGCCGAAGCAGTTGGTCTAGACGGAATCGAAAAAATAGTTTGTGATCAAAGTTTGATTAATGCTTGCAAAGATGGCCAAGATTTAGATGCAAGGTGGAATATGATGATGGCATCTACTGAAGGAGCTATGGCCTTTTCAAAAGGTCTAGGAGCAGTTCATTCTATGAGCCATGCAATTGGAGCTAATCAAGAATTAAGATTGCATCATGGAACTTTAAATGGCGTAATTCTCCCCACAGTAATTAGGTTTAATAAAGATCATGTCGGAAACAAATTACCTAGGATTTTAAAAGCAATGGGTAAAAGTGAATCTGCTGATCTCGCAGATGAAATAGAAAAATTTAACGAGAAAATAGGTTTACCCAGCGGACTTAAAGAAATGGGCGTCACTGAAGAAATGATTCCCGAACTTGTTGAACACTCAATAACCGATCCAAGTAATGTCACTACCCCTAAGCTCCCTTCCCCTGAAGAATGGGAACAATTATTTTTGGATGCAATGTAATAAATTATTTTAGATTATGGAAAAAGTTTGTTTAGTAATTGGAGCTGGAGCTGGAATTGGCGGAACCGTCGCTAAAAAATTTGCTACCAATGGATATCATGCCTTCTTGGCAAGGAGAACTGATGAAGAGGGATTAAATAAGTTAATTAGTGACATAGAAAAATCGGGAGGGAAAGCTTCTGGCTCATTACTTAATGTGATTGAAGAAAATTCTATTGAGGATTTAGTAAACAAAATTGAATCTGAAATCGGTCCTATAGACACAGTCATTTACAATATAGGAGCTCAAATCGGTGATAGGGCTCTCGCAGAAACTAGTTACAAAGCCTTTGAAATGGGCTGGAGAATGGCTACGTTTGGTTTGTTTAGACTTGCTCAAGTTATTACTCCAAAGATGAAAGAAAGAAAGACCGGTAATATTATAGTTACTTCGGCTACGTCCGCGGTTAGAGGAAATAGTGGTCAACATTCTCACGCAGCTGCAATGGGCGGAAGACGAATGTTGTGTCAGTCTTTAAATGCAGAATTTTCTAAAGATGGAATTCATGTTGCACATGTAATTATTGACGGTGCTGTAGATGCTCCTGATACTTTAGGAAAAATGTTAGGTCCTGAATTATTCGAACAGTTTAAGGAACAGAAAGGAAAAAATGGAATGATTCTGCCAGAAGAAGTTGCAGAAACCTATTTATTCATCGCTAAACAAAAAAAATCAACTTGGACTCACGAAATTGACATCAGGGCTTTTTCAGACCAAGCTTGGTGGAATCATTAATATTTGATTAGGTCTAATTATGAAAATAATTTCAATTCTTTTATTACTCATTTCCTCTTCCGTATTTGCAATGCATCATGGAAAGCTTGATGTAATAGTTTTTGCTATTGATTTAGAAATTAACCAAGGCAAGGAAGAAAGTGCGGTTAGCTTTGTTTCGAACATTACAGAGAACGTCAAAAATAGCGAACCGCAAACTTTGGTTTACCAATATCACTTCTCCAATGAAGAAAACAAAGTCTTTCTGTTAGAAATATATCCAAATAATGAGGCAGCTCTATTTCATATGAAAAACTTTACTGGCAGTAAATGGGAAGCAGGATTTGTTGAAAACTTTACTATTAAAAGTGCTTCTATCTTGGGCAACGCTAGCTCAAAGCTTAAAGACGCCTTAGGTCCTTACACAGAAGATTTTCGCAGTAATCTTTATGGTTTCGACAGAGTTGCGGGTGAACTCGGTGAGGAAATCTCTAAGATTAAGTAAAATTTTAACTTACAAAATCGTTCAATCTTTCATAAGCATTTATGAAATCTTCTTTGAATTCTTGAACAACATCGCTTGCGGATATGCTTTGATTCATGAGCCCTACTCCTTGACCTACCCAATAAGTAGCTAAATCTTTAGCTCCCTCATGTCCTCCTGCTGCTAATTTATTTACTTTTTGTAGTGCAGGTTCAGCAACCATAGGTTGTAATGGCATTGGAAGAGGTTCCGGAGCTGACTCAGACTCCCAAGCTTCTGTCCAAGGGGTCACTAGTTGTCTAGAGTGTTTTCCAGTTCTACTTCTAGATCTTACAGTCTGGCTTGAATTTGCAGCAACCATTTTTTCTTTAATAATTGGCTCTACCTCAGATTCAATTGTCGTTAACCATACCGAACCGCACCATGCACCAGATGCGCCCATCGCCATTGCAGCAGCCATTTGTTTTCCAGTTACAATTCCGCCAGCAGCTAAAATAGGAACATCTCCATAAGGTTGAATGGCTTCATGCACCTCTGGAATCAGAACCATTGTTGAAACACTTCCGCAATGTCCTCCCGCTTCAGTACCAGAAACCACCAAGATATCTACTCCTGCTTTTACTTGATTTATAGCGTGTTGAGCTGTTCCCAACAAAGCAGCAACCTTACAATTATTTTTTTTACCCATTTCGATCATCCAATCTGGCGGAACTCCTAAAGCATTCGCAATAATTTTTATAGGATGATTAAAAGCTACATCTAATAAAGCTTTTGCTCCATCAGATTGGGTATTCTCAGCAAATCCAGAACCAGCAGTGTCGATTTCGCGTAATTCTGGGGCTTCTATCCCATGATTTTCTAAAACGTCTGTTCTGAAGTCCGCATATTCTTGAGGAATCATTTTGGCTAACTTATCAGGATTAAACTTTTCGTCTTTTCCAACCATTTTATTTGGTATTAATACGTCAACGCCGTAAGGCTTACCATCTATATGCTCGTCAATCCATTTTAATTCTTTCTCTAATTGCTCTGGTGACATTCCTACTGCACCTAATACTCCACATCCCCCTGCCTTTGAAACAGCTACAACTACATCTCTACAATGTGAAAAAGCTACCAAAGGAAATTCGATATCTAACATCTCACAAATTGGTGATTTCATTTTTCTTCTCCTAAAATTTTTTTAAATTTAACAATATAAAGTTTATACTAATTTTTGCTATGAAACCTTTATCTTCAATTTTTTTCACATTAATTTCAGTTTCCTTAGGTCTTTTATTTACAAGCGCCCTTTCATTTAATACCTTTCAATTTGGTGGAATATCAATTCTTTATTTCGTCACTTTATATATTTTTATTTTGCAGTGGATTATTTTTATTCCTGCTTACGTAAAACAAACTGAGCATTATTTTGATCTAACAGGATCAATGACTTACATCACCTCTATCTTATTAGTAACTTTTTTCTCACTTGATGTCGATTTAAGGGATATTTTAATTTCTTCTTTAATTATTATTTGGGCTAGTAGGCTAGGATTATTTTTATCTAAGAGAGTAACAAGCGCGGGGGAAGATACGAGGTTCATTCACATAAAACCTAATTTTTATCAGTTCCTAATGACTTGGACGATACAAGGGCTTTGGGTATTAATGACCGCAGGAATGGCTTTTGCAGCGTTAAGTTCAACAAATAAATTAGGACTAGACTTGTTTGCTGTGGTTGGAGCTCTAATTTGGTTAATAGGTTTTGTTATTGAAGTTATCTCAGACAAACAAAAAACAAATTTTAAAAATAATCCTTTAAATGAAGGAAGGTTTATACAAGAAGGTTTATGGTCTTGGTCTAGACATCCAAATTATTTTGGTGAAATTGTTTTATGGATCGGAATTGCTGTTATTGCCTATCCAGTGATTGAGGGATGGCAATATTTTGCATTACTGTCTCCTATTTTTGTTATTTTCCTTTTAACAAAAGTAAGTGGTATTAATCTTCTGGAAAGACAGGGAATGAAAAGATGGGGTCACGAGGAAGACTATTTAAATTACCTTAAGAGAACAAGCTCTTTAATCCCCCTTCCGCCCAAAAGTTAAAAGGTTAAGATTATTTTTCTTCAAACTTATAAGACTTAGATCTTTTAAAGGCTTCTCTTTCAAAAAGCATATCCGTGTATCTCTTAATATTAGGTTTGAATGCTTGCTCTATGCCTAGAGATTCAGCGACAACAAAAGCATAACTCACGCAAATATCTGCAATTGTAAAACGATTTGAACATAAGTATTCTCTATCGTTTAAAGTTGTCTCTAATAATTTACACCTTGAAACAAACCATCTGCTGTAACCTTCTACAGCAGCATCCGCAACGCCTGGTTCTTGAAGTTTGTACCTTAGAACAACCGTTTGTGGAAAAGTTAAAGTTGCATCAGAGTGGAAAAGCCAATTTAAATAAGCTGGATAGTCAGGCTCATCTGGCATAACTCTTAAATCTGTCGGTCCATATTTCTCAACTAAATATTGGGACATTGCAACGGATTCAGTCATTTTCACTTCGCCGTCTATCAAATAAGGAATAGTTCCAAGCATGTTGACGTCCAGAAATTCTTTCATGAAAACTCTTGGAGGAAATGGCATCATCTCAAGCTCATATTCTATTCCCATCTCTTCTGCAGTCCATATAGGTCGCATTGCTCTTGAACTTTCCGTTCCCCATATTTTTATCATATTATTACCATCAGAATTGAATCAATCTATTTAGAAAAGTAGAATGATTATAACTTATATACGAGGAATATTATGATTGGAGCTATTGCAAAACTTAAAATAAAAGATGGAGAACTTGAAGGATTTATAGAAGTAATGAGGAAATTGGTTCAAGCAGTTTCTGATAACGAACCAGGATGTGTTTATTATCAGATGCATGAAACTTCTGATCCACAAACAATTATGATGATTGAAGTTTATGAAGATGAAGCTGCTCATGCAAATCATACTCAAACAGAACATTTCAAAACTATTGGTATGGAATTAGCCCCTTTTTTAGCTGGAGCTCCTGAAGTAACTACCCATAAGCTAATAAGCTGAAACAGTATTATTTAAAAGCTGTCGAAGAAGGTCTAATCGAATTTGATGAAGATCAAGTTAGATTAATTGATACTCTAGAGAAAAAACTTAGTCATACAAAAAATTCTAATTTTTTAGAAATTTTTAGACCCTCAAAACTACCAAAGAGTATTTATATATATGGAGAGGTAGGAAGAGGTAAAACTTTTCTGATGGATTTATTTTTTAAAGAAATCCCGTCTAAAAAAAAATTAAGGCTGCATTTTCATAGGTTTATGCAACTTTTACATGACGATTTAAATAAAGTTAAAGGACAAGCAGATCCAATCAATAAAATTGTAAAAAAGCTTACAAAAAAATATTCTTTTTTTTGTTTTGATGAGTTTTTTGTTGAAGATATCGGAGATGCAATGCTTTTGGGAAAATTTATGCAGGAATTTTTTAAGTCTAACGCCTGTTTTGTTACGACTTCAAATATAGAGCCTTCAAGACTTTATGAAGGAGGATTGCAAAGAAAACTTTTTTTACCCGCCATTGAGTCAATTGAGCAAAATTGTGAACTTTACAACTTGGATTCAAAAAATGATTACCGTTTTAGAACTTTAGAACAGAATAAATTATTTTTTTATCCTCTTTCTAGCGAGGCAGAAAGTAGTCTTGAAGAAATTTTTAAATCTTTAACAGGCATAAATAATGTAAAAATAGATGAAATTGAAATCCTTCAGAGAAAAATTGAAACAATAAAATCTTCTAAAGGTGTTGTTTGGTTTGATTTCAATACAATATGTAGTTCTCCTAGAAGTTCCATGGATTACATTGAGATCTCAAAAGAATATCAAACAATAATAATTTCAAATATGTCTAAAATGAATTCAGATGATATTGCGAGACGCTTTATTAGCCTCATTGATGAATGTTATGACAGAAAAGTTAAATTAATCATAAGTGCAGAAGAAGATTTCAAGGACATATATAAAGGTTCAAATTTGAAGGAAAAATACAAAAGAACAGTAAGTAGATTAATTGAAATGCAATCAACTTCTTATCTTAAAGAGGCTCACAAAGCTTGAATTTATTTTAGATGCCACTAGATATAATAGTGTAGAATTAATTAAGTAAATGAAAGAAGTAGTAGAGACAAATTTTTCAATCGGCCAAGTAGTTAAACACAAGTTTCTAGACTTCAGAGGTGTCATTTTCGACGTAGATCCAGAATTTAATAATACTGAAGAGTGGTATCAAAGCATCCCCTCTCAAATAAGGCCAAGCAAAGATCAACCCTTTTATCATGTTTTTGCTGAGAATGATGACGTTTTTTATACAGCTTACGTATCTCAACAGAATCTTTTAATCGACGAATCAAATGAGCCGGTTGCACATCCAGACGTTACTGCGAATTTTGGTCCCTTCAATGGTAAGGTCTATGAAGTTCTTCAAGGCGCTAGAAATTAGCCTGCTAATAAAACGGAAATAACAAAAACTTCCATTGCTTTTCTTAAATCCGAGTTGCTTATTTTAGAAGGCGAAATTCTTATATTTTGATCAAGTGGGTCTTTGTTGTAAGGAAAAGTAGCGCCTACTTTAGTAAGCTTTAATCCTGCTTCATCACATAACTTAAAAATTTTCTTAGCCTTTCCTGGTTTAGAATCGAAAGAGACAAAATATCCCCCAGTGGGCTTTGTCCAGGTTCCAAATTCTGATGGAAGTTTTGAAAGATACTTTTCAACAATTTCAAATTTTTTTGAAAGCAAAACAGCATGCTTAGACATATGCTCTTCAATTGTTTTTTTATCTTTTAAAAACTTAGCATGCTTGGCTTGATTAATCTTGTCAGAACCAACTCTAGTTTTTCCATAAAATTTAAGAAAATTTTGAAGTACTTTTTCTGAAGCTGCTAAAAAAGATACTCCTGCTCCAGCAAAAGTAATTTTGCTTGTACTAGCGAACATAACGATATTGTCAGAAGTCTTAAACTTTTTACAGAGATTGAATATGTTTCCTAATTTTTTGGATTTTTTAAAATCATGAACGCTATAAGCATTATCGTAAAAAATCATAAAATCTTTTGAAGCTTTTTTTGGAAGTTTTGCTAATTCTTCAAGAACCTTTGAAGAATATGTTTCTCCAGTAGGATTAGAATGTTTTGGCACACAAATTATACCCTTTATAGATTTATCTTTAGCTAGAAGTTGCCCGACATATTTCATATCTGGGCCCTCTCCAGTCAAAGGAACATTTATCATCTTTATCCCCATACTCTCTAAAAGAGCAAAATGTCTATCGTATCCCGGCACAGGACATAAAAAAGATATCTTTCTATAGTTTTTCCATGGCTTTCCATTCAGACCTACAAAAAAGAGAGCTTGTATCACCATAAAAGTTAGATTTAAGCTACTGGTGCCATTAGCAATAACGTTTTTATAATTTACGCCCAATAACAATCCGCCAAGTTTGCGAGCCGAATTCAAACCTTTAATTAATCCATAATTTCTTAAATCATCTCCTTCATAAATAAATTTTTTATTTAAGATTTGGTCGAGCGGTTCAGAAAGTTTTAATTGTTCCTTGGAGGGCTGGCCTCTAGTAAGATCTAAATCTAATTTTTGTTTTAAAATATTTTGATAAATATTTTTTAGCTCTGCTTTCTTCATTTTTATTATCTTGTCAGTACTTCTATGTTATTTGCTAAGGCATAGTCTTCTAATTTCTTATCTGGTGAAATTATAATGCTTCTTGGACAAACTTTGATTAATGGTAAATCATTTATCGAGTCAGTATAGAAGAAAGATTCTTCAACGATATAACCATTTTTTTGACACCACTCTCTTACTTTTTCTAATTTTCCTTGAGCAAAGGCTGCTTTAGTTAATTTTCCGGATATTTTGTTATCTACTACTTCATAAGACGAACCAAGGTAAGCATCTAGTTCAAAATAATTAGTAAATCCTTTGACAATAAAATCAAGCGAACCAGATGCAACCAGTCTAAAGTCATCTTTATGTCTTTTTAATAAATCAAAAGTCATTGGATCTATTAATTTTTCTTTATGACTTTCAATGAATTCTGAAACTAGTTCGTCCAAATCGTCAACATTCATTCCAATAAGAGGATGTAAAAGAAATGAGCAATATTCATCAAAATCAAGATTTCCAGACCTATAATCAATTTCAAAGGCTTTGATTTTTTTTAAATAGACTTCTTTTTCAATAAATCCTTTAGAAACAGTAAATTTTGCCCAATGGAATTCGCTATCTCCACAGAGTAGAGTGTCATCCAGATCATAAATAGCCAACCTTTTCATAGAAATTTCCTTAGTTCGTTTAATGCCTCTCTATAAGCTTCTTTCTTAAAGTCTACGATCTTTGATAAAGGAAACCAATAAGAGACCCAATCAAACTTATCAAACTCTGGCGATGGATCATGATCTAAATTGATCGAGCTATTTTTTTCTTCAAGTCTTAATAAGAACCAGGTTTGTAACTGCCCTTTATATTTTCCACCTAACACTCTAGATCGAATTGTTTTGGGTATGTCATATTTAATTTCACGATTAGTTTTTCCCACAATTGATACATCTTCTTTTTTGAGGCCAACTTCTTCGTAAAGTTCTCGATACATCGCATCTTCAATCAGTTCATTTTCGTCAATTCCACCTTGCGGAAACTGCCAATTTTCTGTTCCTTTTCTTCTACAAATAAGAATATCTTGTTTGTCATTTAAAACTACCATAGCTACATTTTTTCTATACCCTTCCATCAATTTAGGATTGAATTTTGAAATTAAAAAAGTTTGATTCTGAGTTTTTACCCAAACCGTCATAAACAACTTCGGAAACATTAACTTGGTTTTCTCGATCAATAGTTATTACCGTTGTAGATCTTGTTCCGTAAATATCTGAGGTGATAAATCTTGAATTAAATTCATTTCCGTGATTATTACGAATTTGTTTTAAGTCAAATTCGTAATTTTTTTTTGGACTCTGCATTAAACTAATCAAATCTGAATGGTTAAAATTATCAGTGATAATAGCTTGGAAATCTTTCTCTGCACTTTTAAGTTTTTCAGTTTGAGTATTTAACGCTCTATTGCCTATCACAATCAGTTCGGAATTGAAATTTTCTATCCCTTGACTAGAGAAAACTGAGGAGCTTTCAAAGTTTGAAACTATTAGGTTAAAGCCCATGTATTTTTCAGCTTCGATGTCTTTTACATAATTTTTAGGAGAGCCAGGAAAATTAAAAAAGTCTTTTACCAAATCTCCCCGAGAAAGAAATTTCTCATGAGGTTCGTCTTTATAAAATTCTCTTACATTAGTTACAGCTGCAAATTTACCTTTTTTTGATATTCCTAACCAAGTTCCTTTTTGCTCAAGATCTTGACCAGCAAGCAAACCATCGATATCGGACCACCAAAACATATTGTTAGTTTTTCTCTCATAAAATTCGTCTCTATTAGAAGCAAGAATGAACTTAAAATCTCCTTTGGTGGGATTAGAAACCAAAATTAAACACATATCAGAAAGTACTAAAGTTTATCAGAGCAAAAAGATAAGAGATAATGTTAATTAATGATTGAGATCTTTCTGTTACTAGTAGTTCTGGGAATTTTTGCTGGTTTATTGTCAGGTTTTTTTGGTATTGGGAGCGGTGTTATTCTTGTGCCTGCTTATTTTTTTCTTTTTAATTTCCTGAACTTTCCTGCAGAGATTATTCCTCTTTTAGCTACCGGAACATCGATGACAACAATGGTACTTGTTATACCAAATGCTGCGTTAACTCATTATTTCAATTCAAACGTGAATCTAGAAATTGTAAAAAAAATGTTTGTATTTGTTTTTTGCTTCACCATTTTTGCAAGATACGTTGCGCTTCAAATGGATAGCATAACTTTACAACTGATTATCGCTGTTTCTTTGGTTATTGCAGCTTTTCAAGTTGCCATTGACATAAAACCAAAGAAAATAGCTCCTAAAATTAACTCTATGGAGCTAGCCGTTGCATCATGCGCTATCGGACTTATCACTTCTCTTGTTGGTATTGGTGGAGGAATATTAATGGTTCCTTATTTTACTTTTAGAGGCTTATCAATGCGTGAAGCCATTGGTACGTCTTCAGTGATGGGGTTTTGTATAGCCGTGTCTGGCTCAATTGGAGGATTGCTATTTGCACCAGAAAGTTCAGAAACTATAAATTGGCTCATTGGATCAGCTTATATACCAGCAGTTCTAATTGTTGGATTATCAAGTATTTATTTTGCAAAAATGGGAGCAAAAATTTCAAATAAGACTTCCTCAAAAAATCTGAGATTAGCTTTTGCATTTGTGGTGATCGTCTCAGCTGTGAGAATTATTTATGACACACTTATATGAATCTAATAATTGATCCTGTCGCATTTTATGTTCCCATCCCTTTTGTAGGATGGTGGCCAATTTACTGGTATGGCGTGAGTTGGGTTTTAGCGATATTGACAATTCATTGGGTAGCAAAATTAACTCTGTCAAATAAGACTGATATTTCAAAAGACGATGTAGAAAATTTTCTATTCTATGGAGTTTTAGGAGCTGTAATTGGCGGGAGAGTTGGATATATGCTGTTTTATGGGTTTGATCAGATAATTGAAAATCCTTTGTCTGTATTAAGAGTTTGGGAGGGAGGATTATCTTTTCATGGCGGCTTGATAGGGATTCTATTTTCATTTTATATATTTTGTAAAAAAAATAACCTTTCTTTTTTTGAATTTTCAGATCATATTGCTATAAGTTTTCCT
The DNA here is from genome assembly GCA_902616715.1 of uncultured SAR86 cluster bacterium. Lineage (GTDB taxonomy): Bacteria > Pseudomonadota > Gammaproteobacteria > Magnimaribacterales > AG-339-G14 > AG-339-G14. The sequence goes on along the minus strand of CACMTR010000004.1, from coordinate 26,003 downwards.
TTAGGCTTAGGAATTGTGAGAATTGGTAACTTTTTAGGAGGAGAGCTATTAGGGAGACCAACAGATCTTCCTTGGGGAATTATTTTTTGGAGCGACCCATTACAACTATCTAGACATCCATCTCAAATTTATCAGGCTTTCTTAGAGGGACCGATATTGTTTTTTGTGATGTATCTGCTATCAAAAAAAGATATGCCTAGGATGGCAATGTCAGGTTCGTTTTTATCATTGTACGGAATATTTAGAGTTTTTACGGAGCAATTTAGATCTCCTGATTCCCATATTGGCTTCGATTTATTTGATATCATTACAAGAGGACAACTTCTATCTATGCCCATGATTTTGATAGGTTTTGCCTTAATACTTTTAGCTTTTAAAAAAAATAGAAATGCAACAATATCTTGATTTAATGCAAAAAATTTTAGACGAGGGAGTGGAGAGATCTGATCGAACCGGTACTGGTACAAAAAGTATATTTGGCCATCAAATGCAATTTAATTTAAAAGATGGATTTCCATTGGTTACGACAAAAAAAATTCACCTCAAATCTATAATTCATGAATTAATATGGTTTCTCCAAGGTTCTACCAATATAGCTTATTTAAAAGAAAATGGTGTTTCAATTTGGGATGAATGGGCAGATGAAAATGGCGAATTAGGACCTGTTTATGGAGCTCAATGGAGATCATGGCCTAATCCTGGCAAGGAGCCAATAGATCAAATTTCTAATTTAATAAAAGGTATTAAAGAGAATCCAGATTCAAGAAGACATATTGTCAGTGGTTGGAACCCAACTTTAATAGACGAGATGGCTCTGCCGCCATGCCATACACTTTTTCAATTTTACGTAGCTGAAAATAATTTGTCTTGCCAACTTTATCAACGTAGTGCGGATGTTTTCTTAGGAGTCCCTTTTAATATTGCCTCTTATGCCCTGTTAACCCATATGGTTGCTCAAGTTTGTAATTTAAAAGCTCATAAATTTGTTCATACCTTTGGAGACACTCATTTGTATTTAAACCATTTAGATCAAGCTAACCTGCAACTTACCAGAGAACCAAAACCATTACCTAGATTAAAATTAAATGAAGATGTGAAAAGCATTTTTGATTTTAAATATGATGATATTGAGGTTATTGATTATGAATCTCATCCTTTAATTTCAGCTCCTATAGCTGTGTAATGAAACTTACGGCAGTAGCAGCGGTATCTGAAAATTTGGTAATAGGTAAAAATAATTCTTTGCCTTGGAATATTCCTGAAGATTTAAAAAGATTCAAGAACTTAACCTCAGGTAGTCCGATAATTATGGGGAGAAAAACATACGAATCTATAGGACGGCCTTTGCCCAATAGAACAAATATTGTACTTACCCAAAAAGGATATTCATCTTCAGACAAAATAAAGGTTTTTAGTAACCTAGATAATTTACTTAATTATTGCGAAGACTTAGATAATGAAGTCTTTGTGATAGGGGGTTCAGAAATATATAAACTTTTGGAGCCTTATTGTTCAAAACTAGTTATCACACATGTTTTAAAAGAATTTGATGGAGACGCGTTTTTTCCGATTAACTTGGAAAACTGGAAACTTTTGTCCTCTGAAGAGTTTACCGACGAGAGTAGTCAATTAAGATGTGAAATAAAAATTTACAACAAAACTTAACTATTCTCTAAGTCTTTTTTCCTTTGTTCTAATATTTTTACTCTCTTGGCTTCTTGCTCTGTGAATGAAAGCCATGTTAATGCCTGTTCTCTAAGTTTGTCTTGCTTCTCTTCTTTCAGCTTTTTATCTTTAATTTGGATATCCGTAAGTCTATCTAACGCTTTGCGGAAGAAAATTGTAGCATCATCAAAATTTTGTTGTTCGTAAGAAACCTGACCAAGTAAAATATTTACAGTCACTGGGTCCTTAAGTTTGCCTTTTTCAAGGCCAAGCTTAAGTGAATCCATGGCTAAATCGTATCTATCGGTTGCCAAATATAATTGACCTAAGAAAACAAACAATTCCCCTTCTTCAGATTTTTCAGCAGCTTCTTTGTAAAGTGGCTCAGCTTTTTTTAATTCCTGAGACATATGCCAGCCTTGAGCTAGCATTTTCAAATTTTTCTCTTTTCTTTCAACAAATTCTTCGTCGACTCCGTATTGTAAAGCTTTAGCCGCTTTAAAAGGAGCTTCTGCTCTCATAAGAAGTTGATACAAAGCTATGTATTCTGATTCTTTATTCAGCAATCTTTGATCATGCGCTGCTTCCAGAGCGGAAAGTTGATTACTTTCCTGTTCTAAACCTCCATAAAGCGAAGATAGTTGAACCCAATATCTTTTCTTAGGGTAAAAATCCACTAACTCTTTATAAAGAGGAAGCATTTCGTCAGTTTTATCTGATTCGTTATAAAGGGCTAAAAGAAGATTGTAAGTAGATTCTCTTGGCTTAGAACTATTCGCTTTTGCTACACACATTGCTGTATCAGCATTTTTTAAAGCCATTTTTTTCTCATTTAATTGCCAATGAGCTGCAGCCATAATATCAAACCCGGTTGAGCTTGGATTAGATTCGATAGAAAGCCATTCTTTCATCCTTTCAATTGATTTTCGATAATCTTCCCTTGAGTAAGATATCTGTGCGAGACTGAAAATTACATTTGCTTTGAGCCTTGGGTCAGCTTCTTCAATTTTTAAGAAATTGAAATAATCTTTTTCTGCTGCTTTCAAATTATCCTGGCTGAAATTAACATACGCGAAGTAATACCACATTTGAGCTCTGTCAATATTCGTCAGATCTTGGTCAGCCTTCATTTGATTTAATATTTCAAGAGCGAGAATTAGATTATCTTCTTCTAAAGTAGGATAGAGTCTTTTAAGATATTTTTGAGCTTTTTGACTAGGAAGTTTAGCTACTCTTCTCTTCGGTTGTTTTGCAATATCATACCCCTTTAAGCACTTACTCAAAGTGTAACCTGGAAATTTATACTCTCTTTCTTCCTTTTCTTGACTAATTAATAAAGGACTTAAACTAAAAATAATTAAAGCTGAAAATAAAAATTTAATATTGTTCATTACATCATCTCCAAACAGTTTTCAGGAACGTATCCAGGCCCTTTCCCTTCACCTTCCAGTATAAAAGTAATTCTTTGTCTCACTCCTTCTACTGCAACAGCAACACCATCTCTTATAAGTGGTTTATATTTATATCTTAACGCAGCTCTTGTTGCAGCTCTATCAAAAATACCAGGTGGATTGGCTTGAACTACTACTGGCTCAGAAACCGCCCCAAGTGGTGTAACTGTATATTCCAATAAAACACACCCTTCAATTCCTCTTTCCGCTGCTCTTCTCGGATACTGGGGAGGGACTTGAAATATTGGTACGTAAGAGCCGTCGGCAAAGACTCCTTGTCTTCTAGCTTTGAAATTAAAATTTATACTCATTGAATCATCAAAATCCTCAATGGTTTCAATATCTACGTCGGGGGGAAGTTGATCAGGCTCTGGTTCGGCCTCTTCAGGTCTTTCGAAACTATCAATAAGCTCTAAATCTTGAGGAGGCATGACGATGTCAGCAATTTTTCTAGTTTTTACCTCGTCTAAAGATACATCTCCGGTTGCAATTAAAACTGCCATTAAAATTAAAGAAAGAAGAGAAACTGTTGTCCCCGCAGCTGCAGCGAGACCATATTTTTGGTAAATATTGTCTAAATCTGTATTTAAAAATTTATTGATCATTTAAAAATTAGGTTCCGAAGCAATTGAAATATCAACCACTCCAGCTTCTCTAACTTCATCCATAACAGCTACGATTTTTTCAGCAGTTGATTTCACATCAGCTTGAATCACCACAGAGCCTTGTGGGTTTTCAGCAATCAATCTAATAACATTAGCCTTCACTTGTCTAACATCTATTCTTCTTCCATCCATGTAAATTTCACCTGCTGCACCAATAGCAATAAGAATTGCAGCATTTTCAGTAATCTCAGAAGTTTCTGAATCTGGACGGTTAATTTCTAAGCCTGGTTCTTTTATAAAATTAGCGGTAACAATAAAGAAAATTAATAAGATGAATACTACATCCAACATGGGCGTAATATTTGGTTCTTCGGTTTCTTCTACAGCCTGGCTGATAAGGGATCTTCTCATAATAAATTATTCGTATGTTAAACGTTCTGAAAGTAAATCTGTTTTCTTTTTTACATTACTATCTAACCATCTTGCAGCAATGCTTGCTGGGATAGCTGCCATAAGACCTGCCATCGCGGGTATTGTAGATCTTGCTACTCCACCAGCCATAGCTTTAGCGTCTCCTCCACCTGTAACAGCTAAAATATGAAATACTTCGATCATTCCGATTATAGTGCCAAGCAACCCAAACAAAGGTGCTAAAGCAACGCAAACCCTTATAAATTCTATATTATTTTTAATTTGTTGCTCAGCCTTAGAAATCAACATAACCCTGATCATATGTCCTTCCCAAGATTTATGTTTTTTTACGTTTGACCACTCTTGAATAGTATCTCTTTCTACTGAAGGATGTATGAATTGGAAGTACCAAATTCTTTCGAAGATGAAAAACCACATTATCAGAATTAGAAAAGCTATTAATAACACAACACCGCCACCTTTTTCCAAAAATTCGAAAAGGACAGATTGCAGGTTATAAAACCAAGCCATAACTTAGACGGATGAAATCTCTTGAGTTTCTTCTGATCTAGCTGCAACCATTCCGGTACTTTGTTCTTCAAGAACTGAAAGAATACCTTTAGAGTAATTGCTTAATGCTGCCGCCATAAATGTTGTAGGAATTGCACTCATTAATCCTAGCATCGTTGTAACTAGAGCCTCAGAAATACCTCCAGCCATTGTTTTTGGATCTCCGGTTCCAAAAAGTGTTATGGCTTGGAAAGTGTTGATCATACCAATAATAGTTCCAAACAAACCTAACAAGGGCGAAATTACAGAAATTAACCTAACAACCCATATGTACTGATCAATAGATTGTCTTTCGACAAGAATCTGTTCGGCTAGTTTTAATTCTAGAGTTTCGGTATCTGTTTTGTTGTCTCTAGCTACCGCAAACACTCTAGATAATGGATTGTCGCTCGATTCTTCTCCGCTAACCTCTTTTTTAATAGCACTGTTAATAGTAAATAAAGAATAAAATCTCCAGGCAAATACTCCTGTAGCAATTAAAAACAATAAGATAATCGTGTAACCAGTTATTCTTCCATATTGAATTTGCTCAAAAAATGATGGGAGAGATATTAAATTTACTAAAAGAGCTCCTCCTTGAGGTCCTGTAGGATCAACAGCAAATTGTACAAAACCTGAGTCTTCATCAAATATGTCGTATGATCCATCTAAAAATCTACTTGGTTGTCTTGGGAGAGTTTCATACGCTCCTCTTCCTGTTAGATAAGTTAAATATTCTCCTTCTGCAACAACGTTAAAGTTTCCAATTCTTACAACTTCTTCTTCTGAAGCATCTCCATTATTGTCAATTACGGTAGCTGTGAACTTTTCAACGCTTCCAGAAGCAATTAATTCTCTAGAAAGTTCGTACCATAATCTTTCCAGCTCTTCTATAGTTGCAACACTTACTCCCTCTCCCATTTTTTTGGCTAAATCGTCCAGGAATGCTTCACGTTCCTTACCAAATTGACCAGACGTTATTGAAGTTTCAAAAGTTGCTTGCGTATCTGATGCTACTCCTTGTAAGTGACCAAACGTTTCATAGAGAGATCCCAACCTGGTTTTTAATTGATCCTCTAAAAGGGTAAGTTTGGCGTCATTAGCCTCAAAAGTCGCTTCCAATCTTGAAGCTTCAGCTTCGAGTCTAGATCTTTCTGCTTTAGCGTTAGCAAGTAAAGTAGCTTGCCTATTTTTTTCTCTTATAAATCTGGCCTCTCTTTCAGCAGCTTCTTCAGACTCAGCAAATCTACCTTGTTTAACAAGCTCAAGAAGTTGATCTAGATCAAGGGCAATATTTTCTGGTTTTTCAGTATCTTCTTGAGTAAAAATTATTCCCGAAAAAATTAGAGAAAAAATTAAGAATATTTTTGTGATTTTTTTCATTGAATCACCTCTGCTGCTGGGATTGGCAATTCAAGCATATCTACTGTTTTAAGTTTCTTAGCCATTGAGATGCCATCTCTAACGGGTCTTTGATATCTACCAGGCAAACTTTCCCAACTATTTGTTTCTTTATTCCAAATACCTGTCTCATCTAAATCGGTAGTTTGATAAGCTAAAACCATTCGACCAACTCTTAAAATATTAACCTCTCTGTCTTGACCATCGATTATGACGGTATCTTTATAAGTATCAATTTTTCTTCCATATTCAGCTTCTACGTTGAAGCCTTCTAATACCTGTCTTAATTTTTCAGCAGGAGATACTGTCGGATTGTCTAGAGCATCCTTAATAAACTTAAGCCTTTCTGTTCTTTCTCCCTTACGAAAAGGGAGATCCAATTCGACAAACTTTGACAAGCCCTCATGCATTCTTCTTGATAAAGGTGGAATCTGTCTTTGAAGAACAGCGGCATATTTCATTGTTTCTTCGATTTCTTCCATTCTTTCAATTTGTCTTCTTATTTGTTTTTTCTTTTGTGCGTTATATACCTTCAAACCTTCAATCTGCTTTGTTACACCCTTATATTCAGAAGCATCCTTGTCTGTTTTTGTTTGAAATGAATCGATTTTGACTTGAGAGGCTGCAGCGTTATCAGCTCTCACTTTATTTTCTTGTAAAACTGGATCAACTTGGGAGAATGAATTTAAGGAGGATAAAACTAGAATAAAGGCTAAAAGTTTTTTATTGCATATAAATATTATTATTTCTTTCATTTTCTTCACCTACAAAAAAAAGGGAATTAATAAAAAATTTATTCAAATTACCCCTTTCAGCTCCCACTTTAAGTAAAATAAATTTATCTTGCAACAATTAAAATGATTACTTTAAGCAGGCGGAAAATTTTAACTCTAATTTAAAAAAAAATCTAAAAAAATGACAATAATTCAAACCAATGAGTTTAGGACTGGCATGAAAGTAATTATTGAAAATAATTTATGCGAAATTTTAGAACATCAATTTCATAAACCTGGCAAAGGCCAAGCAGTAATGCGAGTAAAATATAAAAACCTTATGACTTCTCAAGTATTGGATAAAACTTTCAAAACTGGCGAGTCAGTTGAAAAAGCAGATATAGAAGTAACAAAAATGCAATTTTTGTATTCAGAAGAAAAAGATTTAGTTTTCATGAATTCAAACACTTTCGAACAAATCAACATAGGAAAAAACTTAATAGAAGAAAAAATTAAGTGGATGAAAGAAGGAGACGAATACGAAATATCTATGTGGGAAGACAAAATTATTAACGTTGAAATTCAAAACTTTATCGAGATGGAAATTTCTGAAACTGAGCCAGGTTTTAAAGGCGATACTTCAACTAACACGCTTAAAGAAGCAGTACTATCTAATGGGATTGAAATAAAAGTACCGCTATTTATTGAAGCTGGTGATGTGATTAAAGTGGATACAAGAAATTGTGAATATCAAAATAGAGTAAATAAATGAAATCTGAAATAAGAGAGATACTCTTAGCGTCTGTTAAAAAAAATTATAAAAAAAAGAGTTTAGATTTTGATATATCTAGAACAAAAACAAAATCTCATGGAAATTGGAGTTCTAACGTTGCTTTGATTTTAGGAAAAGAATTAAAGCAACAGCCAAAGATAATTGCAGAAAATCTTGTAAAAAATCTTCCGAAAAAAAAATGGTTGGAAAAGGTAGAGATTGCAGGTCCAGGTTTTGTAAATTTCTTTCTAACGGAAGAAGCTCAATCGTTTTTTTTAAAAAATTTTTTGAGTAATGATTTATCTTCCTTCAAAAGTAAGATGCCAAGAAAAATTTTAATAGAGTACGTTTCTAGCAATCCAACTGGTCCGATACATATTGGTCACGGAAGAGGAGCTGCTTTTGGTTCAGCGTTGGCTAATCTTTTGAGGTTTACAGGCGATGAAGTAATTGAAGAATACTACATTAACGATAGAGGTCTTCAAACAGACGTATTGGCTTTAAGTGTTTTTCTAAGGTACCAAGAATTATTCAAAGTTAAAGTTAATTTCCCAGAAGAGTGTTACCAAGGAGACTATATAAAAGAGTGCGCTTTTTTAGCAAAAGAAAAATTTTTTGATAAATATTTAGCAAAAAAAGATCTTAAATTTACAGATCAATCCAATCCTTTAGATTTGATAAACAAAATTTACATAGTTTTTCCAAAATTTAGTGAATTTGTCGATTTTTGTATCCATTTACAAATGGATCAAATCAGGGGTGATCTTTCTAAATTTAAAGTTCATCATAATAATTGGGTTAGTGAGAAAGATCTTTATAAAGATTCAGACGACGGAAGCTTTTTTGAGAGAATAATCAAAGTGTTAAAGAATAATGAATTCACCTATTTACAAGACGAAGCTCTCTGGTTTAAATCGAAGGAATTTAATGATGAAAAAGACCGTGTCTTAATAAGAAACAACCAAGACCCTACTTATTTTGCTTCTGACATTGCTTATCATAAATTCAAATTTGAAAGAGATTTTGATCAACTAATTAACGTCTGGGGAGCTGATCATCACGGATATATACCGAGACTAAATGGTGCTCTTGAGGCTTTGGAACTAGATTCAAATAAGCTCAAAACGTTAATTATTCAATTCGTATCACTAGTGAGATCTGGAAAGAACGTGAGTATGTCTACTAGAAAAGGCGAGTTTATTACCTTGAAAGAGCTCATAGATGAAGTCGGCGTGGAGGCTACCAGGTTTTTCTTCCTAGCTAGAAAGAGCGATCAAGCTCTAGAGTTTGATATCGATCTTGCAAAAAAAGAGGATAAAAATAATCCTGTTTACTATATTCAATATGCTCACGCTCGAATTTGTAGCTTAGAAAAAGAAGTTAAGAAAAGGAAACTCATTATTGACCAAAATAATGGATTAGATAACTTAAAACTCATCGCTAATGAAAACGAACTTGACATTATTAACGAAATAGAAAGATTTCAAGATGTACTTTCACAATGCAGAAAGGATTTGGAAATTCATCCTTTATGCTTCTATCTAAGAGAGATAGCTTCAAAATTTCACTCTTACTATAATGCAAATAAATTTATTGAGGATAATAAAGATTTAAGGGACGCTAAATTTGCTTTGGTTTTTGCTTTAAAAAAAGTTTTTCAACAAGGATTAGAAATTCTTTCAATAAATGCTCCAGAAAAAATGTGACTCTACGATGAAGGACAAAATTGAGAAAGTTTTAATCGATATTCAGGAGATAACTAACAATAATAAAAATCAGAAAGTAACGCTTGTTGCAGTCAGTAAAAAGAAACCAGCTAGCGAAATATTTAAAGCAACTAAATTAGGAGTAAAAAATTTTGGTGAGAATTACTTGCAAGAATCCTTACCAAAAATTACTACCTTAAAAGATGAGAAAATAATTTGGCACTTTATTGGAAAAATTCAGTCAAACAAATGTAAAGACATTGCAGAAAATTTTGAGTGGGTCCATACTTTGGATCGATTAAAAATTGCAGAAAGATTAAATAAATATGTACCTAAAGGGAAAAAACTTAACGTTTTAATTCAGATTAATCTAGATGATGACGAAAATAAAGGCGGCATACATAAAGAAAAGCTAGATGATTTTTTAAATGAATTAAGAATATTAGAGAACTTGAACTTTAAAGGATTAATGATTATGCCAAGTGTGAAAGCTAAAGAAAATGAATTAGTGCTTTTATATAAAGAAGCATCATTATTGGCTGATAAACTATCTTTATCAGAAAAAAATAAGATAGAACTTTCAATGGGAATGTCTCAAGACTTTAAAATTGCTTTGAAGGAAGGATCAACTATTATTAGGATCGGAACGGGAATTTTTGGTGAAAGACATTAATACGAATATAGGTTTTGTCGGTGTTGGTAATTTAGGGCGACATGCAATTTTTGGCTTAAAAGATTCTTACTCCATCTCAGCTTCAGATCCAATTCAAAATGAAGAGATTAAGAAGCTGGGTATTTCATATCAAACGATTGAAGATCTTTGTAAAAATTCTGATGTAATTTTTTTAACTATAAAACCCAATAAGGCAGAAGAAGTTTTAAATAAAATTAGAGATCTTATAGAAGATAAATTAATAATTTCTTTCATTGCAGGCATGTCATTAAAAAAACTCGAAACACTTTTATCAACTTCTAATGTAATTAGAGCCATGCCTTCCTTGGGAATTAGCAGCGGTGTTAGTCCTATTGCTGTTTGCTCTGCAAAAAAAATTGAAAATAATATTGGAGAGACAATTTTAAATAAGTTAGGTAAATGTGTTGAGATAGAAGAATCAAAATTTGACGCTTTTACTTCAATTTTTGGAGCAGGTCCTGCATACATAAGTTATTTAGGAAACCTTCTTTCAGAAATCGCCTTATCAAATGGATTTGAAGAGCCTGAGCCTATGATTCGTGAACTTTTGAGGGGAACCTATGAAATCCATAATTCTCAAAGCAAACCTTCATTTAACCAGATTAAAACTATGGTTGCCTCTAAGGGCGGAGTTACAGAAGCAGCTCTCAAAAAAATTGAATCCTCTGGAATGGAAGAAATATGGAAATTAGCGATTGATGACGCTATTAATCAATCAAAAAATTTAGGAGATAAATAATGGACCCTTTGTTCGTATCCTCTGTAATTTCTAATTTGCTCTCAATACTTTTTCTTATTTACGTTTTATTTAGGTTCTTTGAATTAAGCTTCTTGAATCCAATAGTAAAATACTCATTTTCAATTTTAGAGCCCTTTACGAAACCATTTAGGTTAATTTTGCCAGTTATTTTTAAGATAGATCTTGCAAGTTTGGCCTTGTCTATTATTTTTAAAGGTTTGTCTTTTTATCTTTACGTAGAAAGCCAATCTCTAGAAACTAATTCAATCGAGTCAATATCCTGGTCTGTTTTAAGTGTCTTTTTAACTATTTCTTTAGTATTAAGGTATTCACTATTTATTTCAATAATAGGAAGTTGGATTGCTCCTTCAAGTAATAATGCTTTTTTAATCATTTGCCATGGCATCACTCAACCTCTTTTAAGACCCTTTCAGAGATTTACATCAATGGGTGGGATAGATTTTTCTCCAATCATTGTCTTTTTTATTTTGATTCAAGTCGATCGCATGATCCATAACTTTAGATTCTATCTAGAACTACCAGGTTTGTTTTAATGAAAAGTGAAAGTCTAGGAATAATAGAACCAAAATTCTTTAAATTCGAAGAAAACTTTGAACTTGAGTCAGGAAAAATTCTAAAAGGTTTTGAAATAATTTATGAAACCTATGGAGAATTAAATAAAGACAAATCTAATGCGGTCTTGATATGTCATGCGTTAAGTGGGAATCATCACGCTGCGGGTTATTCTCATGATGAACAAGACAAATCAGGATGGTGGAATGAATTAATTGGTCCCAATAAAGCCTTTGATACAAATAAATATTTTATTGTCTCCTTAAATAACCTCGGAGGTTGTCACGGTTCTTCTGGTCCAAGCTCAATCGATCCAGAAACCTCTCAACCCTTCGGTAAAAATTTTCCGCTGGTCACTGTAAAGGACTGGGTCAAAAGCCAGGATCTATTACGTTTACACTTAGGTTTAGATTTTTGGCATGCGGTAGCTGGTGGCAGTCTTGGAGGTATGCAAGCGCTTCAGTGGGCTATAGATTTTGAGGGTCATATTAAAAAAAGTATTGTCATCGCTGCAGCACCCAAACTTAGCGCTCAAAATATTGCTTTTAACGAAGTTGCTAGGCAGGCAATAGTTACCGATCCAGATTTTGATCAAGGCAGTTATCATCCAAAGAGAGGTCTCGGATTAGCGAGAATGCTTGGTCATATTACTTATTTATCTGAAGAAATGATGAAGGAAAAATTTGGTAGAGATTTAAAGAAAGAAAATTACGAATACGGGTTTGATGTTGAATTTGAAGTTGAAAGTTATTTGAGATATCAGGCAGACACATTTTCGGATAAGTTTAATGCACATACTTATTTACTTATGACAAAAGCTCTTGATTATTTTGATCCCTCTCGAGATTATGAGAATGATTTAAATAAAGCGCTTGAAAAAACTACCTCAGATTTTCTAATTTTATCTTTCTCTTCAGACTGGAGATTTTCTCCAGAACGTTCAAAAGAAATTGTAAATGCGCTTGTCTCGTCAAAAAAATCTGTAAGTTATGCAGAAATAAAAAGTTATCAAGGACATGACGGTTTTTTATTTCCTGATAAAAGATACGTGCAAAGTATTAAGACTTTTTTAAAGAAATGAACAATATTTTAAAATCTTGGATTCCAAAAGACTCGGAGGTTCTAGATCTAGGTTGCGGTGATGGAACATTACTTGCTAGTTTAAAAGATCATCTCAATGTTTCGGGCTACGGAGTAGATATTTCTGAAAAAAAGATTGAACTCTCAATGGGTAAGGGCCTAAACGTTATTGAACAGGACATTGATGCAGGTTTAGACAATTTCATAGATAACTCATTTGATGTAGTAATTATGAGTCAATCCATCCAAGCATTGAAAAAGCCCGAAAATGCACTAAAAGAAATTGTAAGGATTGGTAACGAGTGTATTGTAAGTATCCCAAATTTTGCCAACCTGAGATGTAGATTTCAATTAGCACTAACTGGAAAGATGCCAGTTTCCAAAGCTTTGCCACATGAATGGTACTCAACTCCTAACCTTCACCTCTGTTCGCTTAAAGACTTTGAATCATTATGCAAGAAATTAAATATTCAAATCATTGAAAGAAAATTAATTCGAAGCGACGGTAAGCCTTCAGTTTTAATGAAAGTGTTTCCAAATCTATTTACTGAAATTGCTCTTTATAAACTTAAGCAAAAGCTTTGAAAATAGTTTTAGCATCTAGTAATAAAGGAAAAATAAAAGAATTTAATTTCTTATTCAAGAATTCGAATTTTAAAATTATCCCATTCAGTAAGTTTTCTGACATCGAAATTCCCGAAACAGGAAATAGTTATGAAGAAAATGCTTTTTTGAAAGCCAAAAAAGCTTTTGAAATCTCAGGACTTCCCGTTTTAGCAGACGATTCAGGTTTAGAGGTCGAAAGTTTAAATAATGAGCCAGGAATTTTTTCTGCGAGGTATTCTGGGGAAGATGTTAAAGACGAAGACAATAATAAAAAGTTACTGAGAAAATTAAAAAATAAGCCCAATAGAAAGGCAAAATATGTATCAGTATTAATTTTTTATGACCCTATGAAAAAAATAGAAATTTACACCTACGGTGAACTTAAAGGAATTATAGGAAATAAAGAAAAAGGAGTCCAAGGTTTTGGATATGATCCTCTATTTAAAATTAAAAATACAAACATAACCATGGCCGAAATTTCATTTGAAGAGAGAATGAAAGTGAGTCATCGTGCAGAATCAACAATTAAAATGCTAACAGAGCTTAAAAAGTTTCAAAGGAAGTGATTTTTCTATTTTCTTTCAAAGCAATTTTTTCGTATTTAGTAACTAGATTTGATTTTTTATCTAACGACTTTTTGTAACGTCCGAAAACTTTTTTTACATTTTGTTCAATTTCTTCAGCGTATTCTTTCCAATCAGTTTTTATAATTAATACGCCATCTTTCTTTAAAATTTTTTTTATCTCAAATAAAAAATCTTCTGAAATAAGCCTTCTTTTATTATGTTTTCTCTTAGGCCATGGATCAGGAAAGAAAATTAAAATTTCATCAAAATAGTCTTCAACGGAATTCTTTTCTAAAACTTCTTTAACATCTCCTAAAATAATTTTTACATTACTTATTCCATTCGTTTCCATACTTTTTAAAATATTAGCAACTCCCATCTCGTAGACCTCTACCCCAAAGAAGAAAAAGTTAAGGTTATTTTGAGCGCTTGATATTAAATTCTCGCCATCGCCAAACCCAATTTCAAGAATTCTCTTATCGCTTGATTGATTACAATCAAAGCTTTCGAAATGTTCAACTTTACAAAAAGAGGCTGTAGGTGAGTTGTTGAGTAAAAATCTATTTAATTTTGAGAGTCTAGTGCGAGCCCTTACGAAACTTTTGATACTTTGATTCAAGAATTGACTCTGCCCTTTTCTGGAGAACTTGGCGCACCCAATTCATTCTTGGGAATCCTTCCAGCCAAAAAAGCTTTTCTTCCTGCCACTGCAGCATCTCTCATTGCTTCAGCCATCATTACAGGATCTTTTGCTTTTGCGATTGCAGTATTTAATAAAACCGCATCGCAGCCTAATTCCATTGCTAGAGAGACTTCAGATGCTGTTCCAATTCCAGCATCCACTAAAACTGGGCAAGAAATTTTTTCTACGATTTCTTTTATCGCATCAGGATTAATAATTCCTAGACCAGATCCAATTGGAGCAGCAAGCGGCATTACCGCACAACAACCTAAATCCTCTAATTTTAAGGCATAATCAATTTCATCCGTACAATAAACCATCACCTCAAAACCATCTTTTACCAATTCTTTGGTAGCGAGGAGGGTTTCGTCCATTAGCGGCAATAATGATTTAGGATCAGATAAAACTTCTAATTTTATTAAATTTGAATTTGACAGGATTTCTCTTCCAAGTCTTGCAACTCTTACTGCTTCTTCAGCGCTAAAGCAGCCTGCTGTATTCGGTAAAATTGTAAATTCTTTTGGAGATATGTAATTTAAAATGCATTCATCTCTTAAATTTGAGTCTATTTCAACTCTTCGAATTGCTACAGTAACTATTTCTGCTCCTGAAGCTCTTATGGCTTGACTTGCGCTTTTTTCATTTAAGTATTTTCCAGTTCCTACTAAAAGTCTTGACGAATATTCTTTTCCAGCGATCTTAAACTTATCTTTAACCAATTAACCTCCTCCAATAGCTCTAACTAATTCAATTTTATCGCCCTGACTGATTAAAAATGTCTCCCAAGAATCTCTAAAAATTATCTCATTATTAACTTCAACTGCCATAAACTTGCTTGAAAGCTCCAAAATATCAAACAATTCAACAATCGAAATTTTTTTTGGTAACTCAAAAGGTTCGCCATTTAAGACAATGCTTAATTCACTCATAATTTATCAAATTTAGGAAATAAAGCTTTTGACTTTTTCCATGGCAGCTTTTTCTATCTGCCTAATTCTCTCGGCACTTACTCCATATTTATCTGCCAACTCGTGGAGAGTTAATTTTTGATCCTGTAACCAACGATCAATCAAAATTTCTTTACTTCTAGAATCAAGTGCAGACATAGCTTTATGCAAAAGCTCATGACTATATTCTTCAGAATCTTCTCTTTCAATTAATTCAGCTGGATCTTTTGATTCGTCAGCTAAGAAGCCAGATGGTGAAAAAGAAGCTTCGTCGTCGTTTGCTTCGGATGGAGGATCAAACGACATATCCGATGAAGATAATCTTGACTCCATTTCTTTAATAGATTTTTCATCAACTCCTAATTCATTAGAAATTGTTTTAATTTCATCCTGAGAGAGCCAATTTAGTTCCTTCTTTTGACTTCTAAGATTAAAAAATAGTTTTCTTTGGGCTTTAGTGGTTGCAACTTTTACAATCTTCCAGTTTTTTATGATGTATTCGTGCATTTCTGACTTTATCCAATGCACTGCAAAAGATATTAGTCTGACTCCCACCTCAGGATTAAACTTTCTTACTGCTTTCATTAAGCCAACGTTACCTTCTTGGATTAAGTCAGCTTGCGGTAAACCGTATCCAGAATAGCCTCTTGCGATATGCACGACAAACCTCAAATGAGCCATTACCAATTGTCTAGCAGCTTCTAAGTCATTTCTATAATAAAGGTCTTCAGCTAAGCGCTTTTCTTCTTCAGGAGTTAAAATTGCTATATTCTGAACAGAAGATAAGTACGCTTCCAAGTTTTGACCTGGTGCTGAAACGTCCATTGGTTGTAATTCTTTACCCATATACGAATTTTATCTCATAATTAAAATTATATACAAAGTCTAAAACTCTAAAAAAGGTACAATTTTTACAAAAAACTAGCTATTTTGCTTATTTTTTGAATATTTTCCTTTCTAGCTAACGCAATGAATCCATTGATTTTCTTATCAAAATCAAAACTGTAGCAACTGTCTTTAGCTTTCATAAAAAAAATTGCACCTCCTAAAGACTCTATTATTGCCTGTCCAGCAGCAAGATCCCATTGAAAAACGGGTCCAAATCTAGGGTAAAAATCACTAGAGCCATTACTAAGATCGCAAAATTTAAGAGAGCTTCCTTTTTCAATCACTTTAATATTCTCATAATCTTTTTTTAGACTATTAAGAAAAGATTTGTCTCGACTAGTGGAATGATTTTTACTGGCACTTACCACGCAATCATTAGTTGTTGATTTGGGTTTTAAATTTTGAAAAACGTTGTTACTAAATAACCTTGCAGGTTTATTTTTTGAGCCTATATAAATTTTATGTTGAGCGGGTTCAGAAATTACTCCTAAAACAGGAACTCCTTTATTAATCAAAGCAATATTTATAGAGAAATGCTCCGAACCATTTACGAATTCCTTTGTTCCGTCCAAAGGATCAACAAGCCAAAAATAATCTTGATTCTTTTTTAAGTTTTTTTTAGAAAATAATTCTTCAGATAATATAGGCGCTTCAGGCGTCAGGTGTTTCAGTTCTTTCAAAATAATTTCGTTAATTGCTAAATCAGCCTCAGTTACAGGAGATAAGTCACTCTTTTTTGATAAATTTAATGTTTCATAATTTTCAAAAAAATCTAAGGCTAGCTTTGATGCTAGTTTGAGAATATCAAGTAGAGAGGATTCAATTTCAGAAATTTTCATATCAGATCTTGTAACTTTAAAAATTATCTAATTGATTTACAATGATTTCCTAGATATGAAGAACTATGAAAAACGAAGTAGAATTAGTAAAAAAAGCTGAAGAAATTTCTAAGGGGTTAAAAAGACTTAGCAAGAAAAGCAGAAAAGTTGTGCTGCCCTATCATAGTTCTTATGATTTAATTGACGAACTAGAAGATATAGCTGATAGTTTAGTGAGCGACTTAAAGTCTAAAGAACAGGAGAGTTAAATGAATTACGAAAGTTTTGATTACAGTAAAAAAGATGGTGTTGGTCACCTAATACTTAATAAGGGTGAAGAATTTAATAAAATGACGCTAAATTTTTGGTATGAACTACCAAGAGTACTAGATGAAATAAAAAAAGATACTTCTTTGAGGGTTCTAATTCTTTCGTCCACTGGTAAACACTTTTGTGCTGGTATGGATTTAGCAAATTTTGGCACATTGGGATCTGATGAAGAAAAAAAAGATAATAGGCCTGATAAAGCTAGAACAGGTGAAGTTTTATATCGAGTTGCGATGGAACTTCAAGAAAATTTATCAAAACTCGAAAAGCTTAGAATTCCTGTCTTGTGCTGTATCCAAGGTGGTTGTATTGGAGGCGGGTTAGATCTAGCAACTGCTGCAGATATTAGATTTGCTAGTAAAGATGCTTTTTTCTGTATCCAGGAAATTAATATAGGAATGGCTGCTGACATTGGAACACTTCAACGCCTGCCTCGAGTTGTACCAGAAGGAAAAGTAAGAGAATTAGCCTATACCGGAAGAAGGATGCATGCTGATGAATCCTTGGAATGTGGTTTAGTCAACAAAGTTTATGATTCTCAAGAATCTATGTTAATTGGGATAAAAGAAATGGCTTCTGAGATTGCCTCTAAAAGTCCTTTGGCAGTTTATGGAACAAAAGCTGTTTTAAATTTTTCTAGAGACCACTCTGTTAATGACGGACTTGAATTCAATGCTCTTTGGAGCGGTGCAATGCTTCCTCAGGAAGATATGGCTGAAGCAATGATGTCTAGAGTCGAGAAGAGAGAACCTGAATTCGAAGATATTGCAGAAATTAAAGAATACGGAAAAGCAAAGAAAGCCTGAGTCTAAAGATTTCTCAAAAAAACCGGAGTATTATCTTTAGATAATTTTTCAGAAAATTTATAGCCTTCATAATCAAATTTTTCTATATCTCTGGGATCTTTCAAACTATTTGACAGAATAAATCTTGTCATTAAGCCTCTTGCTTTTTTTGCATGAAAACTAATGATTTTGTAATCACCATTCTTATAATCTTTGAAAACTGGAGAAATAACTTCAGCTTCTAACTTATCTGAGTCTAAAGCTGAAAAATATTCATTTGAAGCGAGGTTAACCAAGATTTTAGTTTTTTGAATCTTCAAGTCTCTATTTATTGCACTGGTCAAATCAGAAGTCCAATATTCATAGAGGTTTTTTGAATCTCCTATATTTAATTTCGTCCCCATTTCTAGTCTATAGGGAGCGATTAAATCTAAAGGTTTAAGCAGACCGTAAAGACCTGACAAAATCCTTAAATAATTCTGTGCATAATCAATAGAACTTTTATCTAAAGATGCTATGTCCAAACCCTTATAAACATCTCCCTTAAAAGCAAAAGCAGATTGTTTTGATTCGGGGCCAGGAGATGAATCTTGTTTCCAGCTTTGGAATCTTTCAAAGTTTAAGAAGCCTAGGTTTTCGCTGATTTTCATCAAGGATGAAATCATTTCTGGATCATAATTACGCATCTCTTTAACTAAAGATTCTGTTTTTCCAATAAAAGAAGGCTCTGAAAAACCTATTGATGCATTTAAAGGAGAATAATCTAGAGTCTTTGCTGGAGATATAACTATTAACATGTAAATATAATAAAACTTTTTATGATATTAAAAAATATTAACCAAATTTGCCAATCTATACTAATATTTTTTCCAACCTTGCTAGGAAAAGTCAGTACTTGGTTTCTAATACTAATGATCTTTTTAACTGCTTACGTAGTTATTGCAAGATATGTTTTCGGAGTAGGCATCTTAAGCCTGCAAGAACTGATTATTTATTCTCACGGAATTACCTTTCTTATATGTGCTGCATACGCTATGAGAGAGGATCAACATGTAAGAGTAGATATTTTGTACAGAAGATTCTCTGAAAGAAGAAAAAAATTAATTAATCTTATTGGGAACGTAATTTTTCTTCAGCCAATGTTATGGGTTATTTTATTTGTTTCTTTTGAATACGTTTCTTTCTCATGGGAAATAAAAGAGATCTCTGCAGAGCCTGGAGGACTCCCATTTGTTTATCTTTATAAAACAGTTATTGTTATTTCTACTATTCTTTTATTATTACAAAGTTTTGCAAACATACTTTCCTTTTTTATAAATGATTGAATTTTTACCTCTGCTGTTATTTTTTGTAATTTGTCTCAGTCTTCTCATAGGCTTTCCAGTTGCATTTACTCTTGGGGGAGTTTCAATTCTTTTTGCTCTTTTTATTAGTATTTTTGGACTATTTGACCTTACCCTTCTAGAAACAATCCCTAACAGACTTTACGGAATAATGACGAACGCAACATTAGTAGCTGTTCCCCTATTCATTTTCATGGGGGTAATTTTAGAAAAATCCAAAGTCGCAGAACTATTGTTAAATTCAATGTCGAAACTATTCAGTAAATACAAAAGTGGATTAGGCATATCGATTCTGTTTGTTGGGGCGCTACTTGCGGCTAGCACTGGAATAGTTGGGGCTACTGTTATTGCCATGGGATTAATATCTTTGCCTGCAATGTTGCAAAGAGGCTACTCAGAAAAAATATCAACCGGATTAATTGCTGCAACTGGCACTCTTGGTCAAATTATCCCTCCTTCAATTGCTTTAGTTATACTGGGAGACGTATTAGCTACAGCATACCAACAATCTCAACTTAAAATTGGCAATTATGTTGCCAAGTCTCTTTCTGTCGGCGATTTATTTATGGCTGCGATTGTGCCTGGGTTAATTTTGGTAATTATTTATGGTTTATATTTTATTTTTAATTTAAGGAAGGAAGATATTATTTCAACTAATGATTCGAGAGAAGAAAGCTTCATTAAACTCATTTCAACACTAGCACCTCCTTTCTTTCTTATTTTTGCCGTTTTAGGATCAATAATTTTCGGAGTTGCCTCGCCTACGGAAGCTGCAGGGATTGGAGCTCTTGGAGCTATATTAATAGCTTTACTCCATAAAAAGTTAAACCTAAAAATCCTCTCTGAAACCACAAAACAGAGTGCTTTTATCTCATCAATGGTTTTTTTAATTCTAATAGGTGCATCTATTTTTTCTCTAGTTTTTAGAGGTTTAGGAGGAGAAGAACTCATTACCGATATTTTTAACAAAATTCCTGGTGGATTATTTGGTTCTATGGTCTTAGTTATGCTGTTAGTTTTTATTCTAGGATTTATTTTAGATTTCATTGAAATAACTTTTATAGTTGTGCCAATAGTTGGGCCGATTTTGATGGCAATGGGTGCTGACCCATTGTGGTTAGGTGTTATGTTGGCCATAAATTTACAAACGTCTTTTTTAACGCCGCCATTTGGATTCGCACTTTTCTATCTCAGAAGTGTCACTCCAGAACAAATTAAAACTGAAACGATGTATCAAGGAGTTCTTCCGTTTATCGTTATTCAAATTTTTGTTTTATGCTTAGTTGCATATTTTCCTTTCTTGGCTACTTATTTGCCAAAAATTATTTTTTAGCTGTTCTTAATAAAATGCATTTTCTGATATATTTAAAAAAATTTAAAAGATAAAACATGTTTAAAATTTACCTAATTTTATTTTTCGTTGTATTAACTTCTTGTTCAGAGGACTTAAGTCAAAAGGCGAAAGATTTTAGTAAAGAAAAAATAATTATCGACTCTCATATCGATACCCCCTTCCAAATTTGGCGTCAAAAGAATAATACTGGCTCCAGTGATGACATCACAAAAAATACTTCTTATCACTTTGACTACCCTAGAGCAATTGAAGGTGGCTTGAATCTTCCTTTCTTTGCAATTTTTATTCCTGCCAGAACCGAAACAGAAGGTACTTCATTCAATTTAGCTGTCGAATTAATTGGAATGATGAATAAGATCATTAAAGACAATCCTGAAAAATTTACTTTTATTAATGACCCTTCCGATATAAAAGTTTTAGAGGAAAATAAAAACTTGGTAGGAATAGCCTACGGAATTGAAAACGGAGCCCCAATTGAAGGCAAGCTTGAAAATATAAAATATTTCGCTGATTTAGGAGTGAATTATATTACTTTAGCTCACGCTAAGAGCAATCACATATCCGACAGTTCTTATGACGAAAATAAAAGGTGGAAAGATGGACTAAGCCCTTTTGGGTTCGAGGTGGTGAAAGAAATGAACAAACAGGGAGTAATGATAGATATCAGTCATGTGTCAGATAAAGCTTTTATGAAAGTGTTAGAGATTAGCGAAGCGCCTGTCCTGGCTACTCATAGTTCTTTAAGACACTTCACTCCTGGATGGGAGAGAAATGTCTCCGATGAAATGTTGATAGCTTTGGCAAAGAATAATGGCGTCATTCAAATTTGTTTTGGATCTGACTTTGTTGCTGATAGAAAATCAAATCCAGATATGAAAGTTACAGTAAAGAATGTGGTTGACAATATAGACCATGTAAAAAATCTAGTTGGTATTGATCATGTTGGCTTAGGTTCGGACTTCGATGGAGAAGTGCCTTTACCTGAAGACATAGATGATGTCTCAAAATTTCCTAACTTAATCGAAGAACTTCTTTTAAGAGGTTACACAGAAGATGAGATAGATAAAATTCTTAATGGAAATATTTTAAGAGTTTGGAAAGCAGTAAGAGCATTCGCAAAAAAATAAAACGCCGTATGAAGAAAGAATGGACGAAAATTAGAGCTAAAGTTAAAAGCTTTATCGAAGAGGAAATATATCCTGTAGAAAAAAAATTAGCTGAAAATTCAGATGAATCCAAAGAAGTAATGAAAAGAATTACTCAGATGGCAAAAGATGAAAATATATGGGCTTTAGGACATCCTAAAGATATAGGTGGAGGCGGTATGCCTTTTATGGACTATGTTTATATTAATGAAGTTATTGGAAGATCGCCCTATGCAAATGTTGGTTTAGGTACTGTATCTCTTCAAGACTCAATAATGTTGCGAGAATTTGCCTCAGATCACTGGAGAAAAAAGTATCTACAACCTCTAGTTAAAGGAGAAATATTTCCAAGTTTTGGAATGACTGAACCAGAAGTTGCTAGTTCTGATCCTACTCAACTTCAAACTACTGCTATTTTGGATAAAGGGATGTGGAAGATCAATGGAAGGAAATGGTTCACAACAGGAGCTTCTCGTGCTGCTTATACTACAGTTATGTGTAAGACAGAATTAGACGCTTCAAATCATGGAGCCTTTAGCATGATAATTGTTCCTACTGATAATCCAGGATATAAAATTATTAGAGAAACTCCTGTACTTGGCATAAACGGTGGTCATTACGAAGTTGAATATGACAATGTCGAGGTGCCTGAAGAAAACTTGTTGGGTCCTAGAGGCCAAGGATTTCTTATAGCTCAAAAAAGGTTGGGGCCTGGGAGGATTTTCCATTGTATGAGATGGCTAGGCCAAGCTCAAAGGGCTTTTGATTTAATGTGTTCAAGAATGCATGAAAGAGAAACCTTTGGAACCTCTCTGACTCAAAAACAACTTCTGCAGAAATTTGTTTTTGATAGTGCTTGTGAAATTCAATCATCAAGGCAATTAACTCTTGATGCCGCTAAAAGGATTGATCAAGGGGATGATGCGAGAATTGAAATTGGACTAATTAAAGTAATTGGCGCGCAGATGCTTCATAACGTAATTGATAGAGCAATTCAGGTTCATGGAGCAAAAGGGCTTACCGATGACACTCCTCTCAGCCTAATGTACAGGCATGCTAGAGAGGCTAGAATTTACGATGGTCCTGATGAGGTTCACATTCAATCTGTTGCAAAAAGAATTCTCAAAAATTACGAAAATAATGGTGCTGGTTGGGATTTCGGAGAGCGCGACGCTTCCTTACAAAACCAACTAAATGGATAAACTTAAAAAATTTACTGAGAATCTTCTAAACTCTGAAATTAAAGATTTTCATCAACTCTCTGGTGGAGCTTCAGCAGAAACATACAAGCTGATCCTGACTAATAAAAAGAAATATATTTTAAGAAGGACCCCAGATTCTTCCGAATCTAAGTTAGCAATCTCAAAAAAATTAGAAGCTAAAATCCAAAGGATTGTAAAACGCAATCACGTTCCCGTTCCAGAAATTTTCTATGAATTTGACGAAACAAGTGGATTTGGGAGCGGGTATGTTATGGAGTTTATTAGTGGAGAAACAATTCCAAGAAAAATACTTAGAGACGATATATTTAAAAAAATTAGGACATCAATTACTTTTAGAATGGGAGAAATTCTAGCGAAGATCCATCAAAGCGATGTCAGCGACCTCGGAGAACTAAAAGAAATGTCTTTTGACGAGTCTTTAAAAGAACTCTATAAAGTTTATTCATCATTCAAAGAGCCTCAACCAGTTTTTGAATATGCATTCAATTTTTTAGCAAAAAAAAATCTAAAAAATCAAAATAACGTTCTGGTTCATGGAGATTATAGGCTAGGCAATTTTATTATTTCTAAAAATGCATTAAATTCAGTGATTGATTGGGAACTTTCTCATATAGGAAGCCCCTTAGAAGATTTAAGTTGGTTGTGTGTTAAATCATGGAGATTTGGAAAAAATAGAAAAAGAGTAGCTGGTCTTGGAAATCTTGATGACCTGATAAAAGGCTACGAATCAAATTCTTCAATAAAAATTGACCTAAACGAATTAGATACTTGGCAAATTTATGGCTCTTTACGATGGGGTGTAATTTGTATGATTCAAACCTTTTACCATTTAAATAACGACCTGAATTCACTTGAAAAAGCAGCAATTGGAAGAAGAGTTTCAGAAACAGAATTTGATTTGATGAACATGATAAAAAATAAAAAGTTTTGAAAGTTTTTTTTGATAGACCATCTAAAGAAGAGCTGATGGAAGTTCTACATTATTATTTTTTGAATGAGATTGATTACAAGAATCTGCAAGAAATAAGTACTTTTAAACTTCGGATTGCATTAAATATTTTTAAAATCATAAAAAGAGAAATTAGAAATGAAAAAGAATTAATTAAAAAGCTAGATGATCTTAGTCTAAAACTTTTTGAGCAAAAAATATCTTCAAAAAATGAACTAACAAAAATGATTAAAAATGAAAACTTTGACACAGCCACAATGGAAGATTTTTTACTTCGACTTGCTAAGGAAAAATTACTTATCGATAACCCTTCATACTTAGAAGAATAGCTAACGCAATTCGTAAATAGCTTGCTCAGAAATCTTGTGATAGTTTGAAACACCTGCTTTAAAATCTAAGATAGATTTGTAAATTTCTTTTGCAAATTCATCTTCCGAAACAAACTCTTCAAGAACCTCCTTAGAAATTTTTTCTAGTTCAAAAAGAACTTCGTCAGGAAATTTTTTTAGAATCACATTGTGATCTTCTATCAATGATATCAACGCTTGATTATTTCTAGCTGTGTATTCATCCATCATATTTTGATTAACGGCTCTCGCGGCTGTTCTTGCTATCGCCTTCAAATCATCTGGAAGTTCATCAAAAGCATCTTTATTAAATATAAACTCTGTCATAGCCCCTGGTTCTTGCCACCCAGGATAATAGTAATATTTAGCTACTTGATGAAATCCAAAAGTTAAGTCGTTGTAAGGTCCTATCCATTCTGCAGCGTCTATTACTCCGGTTTGAAGATTTGTAAAAATTTCGCTTCCAGGCATCAACACTGCCTCACCGCCTGCTCTAGTGAAAACCTCTCCAGCTAAACCAGGCATTCTAATCCTTATTCCTTTCAAATCCTCAGTAGTATTTAT
The DNA here is from genome assembly GCA_902616715.1 of uncultured SAR86 cluster bacterium. Lineage (GTDB taxonomy): Bacteria > Pseudomonadota > Gammaproteobacteria > Magnimaribacterales > AG-339-G14 > AG-339-G14. The sequence goes on along the minus strand of CACMTR010000004.1, from coordinate 1,100 downwards.
TTCTTTATTAAACCATCCTCCCATTTGAACTCCAGTATTTCCTCCAGCCATTGGTATTAAATTGAAAGGTTCATAAGCTTTCTCCCATAGTTCTAATCCCCCACCAAAGTGAAGCCACGCATTTCGTTCTTGAGCATTTAAGCCAAAAGGGAGGGTTGTAAAAAATTGTGCTGCAGGTAGTTTACCTATCCAATAATATGATGCTCCATGACCCATCTCTACTGTTCCTCTTGATACAGTATCGAAAACTTCTAATGCAGGAATAAGCTCACCATTTCCATATACCTTTATTTTCAGTCTACCATCACTCATCTCATCTACGAGTTGAGCAAAGTTTTCAGGACCAAGTCCGACTCCGGGATAATTTTTCGGCCAAGTTGTTACCAATTTCCAGGAAAAATTCTTTTTTTCTACCACCTCTCCATTCTGATTTGAGCTTTCAGTACAAGAAATAAGAAAAAAACATAAAAATATATAAGTTAAATTTTTTCTAGATTTGCAAAACTTAAAACTAACCATTTAGTTCCTCCATTATCAAAGTTTACTTCTACTCTAGCATTTGAGCCTTCTCCCTCATAATTTAGTATTACACCTTCTCCAAAACTTTTATGTTCAACTCTATCTCCAAGAGAAAATCCCCCAACTTTATGCTCAGTTCCCCCTACAATTCTTGGCTCAAAAACCTTGTCTTTAACCTCAGTTTCAGAAGCTACTCTAATTTCATAAATTAGTTCTTCAGGAATCTCTTTGATAAATCTTGAAACTGGACTGAAGCTATCAATTCCATAAATTGTTCTTGTTTCGGCATGAGTCAAATACAATCTTTCCATAGCTCTTGTCATGCCGACATAGCATAGCCTTCTTTCTTCAGCTAATTGCTTAGGATCTTCTGCAGACCTTCTATGAGGGAAAAGTCCTTCCTCGCAGCCAGCCATAAAAACTAATGGAAACTCCAAACCTTTAGATGAGTGAAGAGTCATCATTTGAATCGCATCTTCATTTTCATTTGCTTGATTCTCACCTGCATCTAAAGATGCTTGATCCAAAAATAGCTCCAATAAAGACCTCTCATCATTCGCATCTTCGCCTAAAGAAAAATA
>CACMTR010000003.1 GCA_902616715.1 uncultured SAR86 cluster bacterium | reverse complement strand
CTAAGTGGTTATCTTTATTAATTGGTGGTTTTGGAAATTCTTTAGGATTGATCTTGATTATATTTATTCAGTATCTCACCTATGCTCTTACAGGAACGGTGTTTTGGACGACTAATTGGTTAAGTGTAAACCTTCTTTTCGCTATCGTGCCTATGATGTTTGTTTTGCCATACTTCAATCGTTATTTTTTTGACATGACTGGACAAATTTATTTAGGCCCTATGATTACTACTTTAATATTCATCATGATCCTATCGACAAATACCGTGGTCTATTTGCCAGTATAAAAATCTGAAGATACTTGCCACGCTACTTGTTGAATAATCTTTGCCTTGTTCGGATCAAGACCAAATAAAAACGAGTTGCCTTCAGGAGTTTTTTTATAGACCGAAGAAAAAATAACGCAAGCTGCAAGATAAGTTCCTAGCTTACTAGGGTGTCTTTTGTCCCTGGTGTACAAATTAATGGCGGGAAAATTTTTGTTTATCTCGGCGAATGCTAATCCCACAGGTATGACTAAAATATTATTTCTATTAGCAGCGTCGATATATTCTTTAGCGAGTTTCTTTGTCATTGAAGACTTGTCCTTATAAGCCCAGGTCATCATTAATGCGGGTTCGATGTTTGCGTCTTTCAAAGTTTTTGAGTGCACATCAACGACTTTATGAAACATTGGTTTAGTTGCCTCTGAAATTGGACATCTCGAACAATCATGCATTATGGCCAATTCAAATGGTTTTTTTTCTAAGTTGACTAAATTATTGTTCTTGTCAAAAGTGAAAGAACCTATAAAAGGATTTGAAATATATGTTTTGACATTATGCCAAGTTAAAGAGGAGCCATTAATTGTAATTTTACGAATTCGATGATCTTTGCCTAATGATTTATCGGCTCTAATTAAATTTACCAAAGGGTTATGCATACCGTTGTTGTAGTAAATAAAACTATTACCAATCATCAAAACTTGTTCCGGGTTATCATTTTCAAGGCTTTTCTTATCCGGTGACAATGCAAATAATAAATTGGTAATCATCAAGAACCAAACCGCAAACAAAATTTTCATAATTATCCCTAAATCTAAATTCTATAAGATATTTTAAAAAAAAACTTAAACAGTTGAAGAATTACCTTGGTCTGATAACATTCAATGAATTCAAATTTACCGTGGGGGATAAAAATGAATAATCTAGATTTCGTGAAAGGCTTCGCCTTTTCTTTATTAATTTCCTCTTCTTTGATGTTTGCCCAAAATGAAGGTGGCACGCAAGAAGAAGTAACAGTAGTTGGCTCACAAATTAAGGGTGCGTCAATTACAGGAGCACTGCCAGTAACAGTCTATTCGATCGATGATATTGAAGCGTTGGGAATCGACTCTGGTGATGAGCTATTAGAAAACATAACTGAACAAGGACAAAACGAATTTGCTGAAACTTCTGAAACCGGTGGAATTAATAGTTCACGTGGGGACATGGGTGCTTACAACTTAAGAAATATAAGTGCTGGTAATACTTTAGTTCTTCTCAATGGAAGAAGGTTAGTTACTTCTCCAGGTTTCCAAACCGAATTGATTGGTGGTGGTTTCACTCCGGTCAGTACTGTTAACTCAAACTTAATCCCTACCAATGGACTCGACAGAGTTGAAGTGCTTCGAGACGGAGCCTCGGCAATTTATGGTGCAGATGCAGTAGCTGGAGTTGTAAATAATGTTACAGATACTGAATTTGAAGGAATGATAGTTAAAACCAGAGCGAAAACTTTTAGCGAATTCAATGCCCATGATAGAGCTGTCAGCTTACTCTTTGGAACCGGATTTAATAATGGTGACTCCAACATTACTGTAAGTTACGATTTTGTAAGAAAAGGTCATGCAGAAGCAGCAGAACACCGCGTCATGAGTCAAGGCGACTTGGCTGTGTTTTTACCTGGAGGCGCGACAGACCCATACCAAGCCTTCTTTGACAATACTAGTTCGCAAGCCTATTTAGGACAATTTGATATGAAAAATGCTACAAGCAGAATACCAAGTTCTACTAGAGGCTATGTTGATTCTAGGGGAGAATTCCAAGTTCTTCCTATCGCTGACGCAAGATGTGCAGCTTCTGAAAGCGGGGTTACTACAATTTACGATACTGGTTTTGGAACCTGTATTGTAAGTGATAGTTCGACTAATGCTTTAACTCGCTGGAATAAAAATGCCTACGCATGGGTGAGAGGTAAAACTGATCGTCACAATTTATTGATCAATTTAAAAACAGATTTAGACAATGGTATGACTCTTTATAACGAGATTGCCTATTACGATTCTAATTATTTCAGTCATCGTGATCTTTCAACGCAATATCCAAGAAAACTTGCGATTTCTGCAGCTTCTTTTTACAACCCTTTAAGAGCTTCTCCGTCACTATCAGCAGCGTTTGACCCTGACGCTGAGCTAATGATCGATAATTTTAGATTTGGCGACCTGCCGAGAACAGTTGATGTTGAAAAAGAAACTTGGCGTTTCCTTCAAGGTTTAAGTGGATCAGTCGGTGACTGGGACTTTGATGGTGCTATTGTTATCTCTGAAGCTACATCAGAAGATTTAGGGGGTAATCGAGTAGATTTCCTTTTAATGCAACAAGCCTTATTCGATACAACAAGTGCTGGATATAATTTCCTATGTGATTGGGTAAATACTAATTGCTCAACTAATATAGAACAAACTTTAGTCAACGTTCTTAAAGTTCAAGAATCTGAACTCAAAATGTTTGATCTTAAATTTACTAAAGATGATCTATTTGAAACTAACGCAGGTCCAGTTGGTTTTTTGGTTGGAGTTGAATACAGAGAAGAAACTTACGTTGATGATAGAGATCCTAGACTAGACGGAACTATAAATTATCACCACATTTCGCAAACTACTTCTACAAGTTCGTCTTGTAGATTGGGTGATCCTACAACGGGTGCTCTGCCAACTGGTTTTGATGGCTCAGCTGCAAGCACAGGCTTATCGTCAAGTTGTTATCCTTCTAATTATACCTACCCCTATATCGGAGCAATTATGGGTGGAACGGCGACTGCTGATTCTTCAGGCAGTAGAGATACAAGTTCAATTTTTGCTGAACTAGCCATTCCAGTTGCAGATACAGTTGACATGCAAGTTGCAGCTAGATTCGAATCAACTTCTGACTTTGGTGATGAATTGGTTGGTAAATTCGCTGTTGGTTGGCAAGCTTCAGATAATGTGCTTTTGAGAGCTTCGGCTTCAACTACCTTTAAAGCACCAAATTTAGTAGCTATGAATCAGCCTTTCATTGTGAGATTTAATCGTAATCAACAAGATTATGCGAAGGCTGTTATCGATACTGATGACGATTATGTCAACGACTGGATTTACCGAAGAGCTGAAGGTAATTCCAATTTAGAAGCAGAAACTTCTAATAACTTCTCTATTGGAGCAGTTATAGAGCCAATTGCTGATCTTTTAATTACGATCGATGCTTTTAAAATTGATAAAAAAGATACTGTAGGAGTTTTTGGAACGTCTAATGAGACTGCCTTAGATCTTCTAAACCGATGGAATGCTAGAACTGGAACTCCTGATGCAGACGCTGCTGCAGCTGTTGCTAGATGTACTGCGCAATCTACTGGAACTGGCTATAGCTCAAGTTTAGCTTACAATCCTAACGTCGTAAGAACAGCTATCGATGAGGATGACTATGATGACATGGATGCAGATGCTCGAGCTCTCGGAATCTGTCCAGTTGGTAATCATGATTATGTTCTTTCTAGCTTATTAAACCTTGCCGATCGAACGGTCGAAGGTTTTGACGTTGCGGTTTACTACGATTGGGACACTGACTTTGGTTCCTTTGCACTAAGATATAAAGGTGCTTTCACTACCAAGCTCGAACAAAATGCTGCTGCTGGCTCAAAAGCTGAAACTTTAATTAACGCAATTGAAGCTGGAACTTTTAGTGACGCAATTACAGCGATTGGAGCGTCTTCAACTGTTGGAGCAGTTGTAGCCTCGGGATACGGTGCTTTAGAGGGTACCGATTCTTACTTTGAAGACAAGCACTCGGCTAGATTCTCTTGGAGACTTAACGACTTCAGTGCGTCATTAACAGCTAGAAGAGTGGGAGATTATGTTCAAAGTTCAGTAGTTGATTCAAATGGAGTGCCGTGGACTGTTGATGCTATGACTACCTATAACTTAGCTTTAGCTTATCGATTTGATTTGGATGATACTGCCATGAAAATTACTTTTGGATCGAATAATTTAACCAATGAAGAAGCGCCATTGGCTGCTGATACATTTGGTTTTGATCCAGACGTTCATAATGGATTCGGTAGAACTTTCTATTTAGATTTAAGAGCATCTTTTTAAATTTATAAATAACTGAAAAAAACCCTTGCTTTGCAAGGGTTTTTTTTTAATAAAATTTTATTAAACCGTTACGCCAGATTCTTTCAATCTTTGTTTAATTTTACCGGTCAACAACAAATAAACCATGTGATGATCGCCCCTCAAAGACCATAGAGGATACTTAAAAGTTGCAGGTTTATTTTTCTCATAAAAAAAATGTCCTATCCAAGCGGGACCATATCCAGCAAGTAATATTAAAGGTAAAAATAAAAAATTTTGAGTAACAATGAGAGACCAAAATAATACTTGATAACCCAAAGTACCGAAGTAATGAAGTACGCGGGTGCTTTTTTTACTATGTTCTCTTAAGTAAAAAGGAAAGAAATCTTGATAAGTTTGATATCTAGAAGTATTTTCCATAATTTATTATAAACATTTTTAAAACCTAATTAACCATGTTTATGAATTAGCTTGCATGCCCAAGAGGCTATTTTCGGATTTGCTTCAACATTTAAGACAAATTCTTGTCCGTAACCCCTATACGATAGTTTTACTTTTTTTGGATCTGACCATTTCAAACGATTCATAAATAAATTTTTGGAGTTCTTGAAGTCGTTCGGAAATTGCCAATTGGATCTTGTTTTATTTTCTTCAGTTAAAATTAAATCTCTATGTGTTTTTTTAAATAGACCATACCCTCTTTTAGAAGTCTTTCTTCTATTTAGAGTTAGTTCATTAGCTCCTAAGTAAAGAGTGTTATTTTTGTACCTGGACACATCTTTGAAACCGTGCGGATGATCAAGCTTTTTTAATTTAAGATATTTTTTAATATCTTTTTCACCTTTAATAATTTCATCAATTTGCAACCATCCAAACAAATGATGAAGATCGGTTCCTTTCTTACCAACATTTCTAAACCAACCAAAAAATAAAAATAAATCTCCTGTTTGAACTTCCAGATTGTCTAACTCTGATTGCGCAGCATTTGCTTGTCCAAAAATTCCTATTTTTTGGTTCAATCTAGGATCGTAATGACAAAAATCGTTAGGTTTGATTTTACTTTTAAAATTTTTAAGAAGCTTAGTTCCATTGAATTCATCAAATTGTAAGTTTTTGTAACGATTCGGGGATTTTTCTTTTTGGGGTATTGGTAAAGAAAAAATTCTTCCATCTGGCATGATTGGTGATGGCGCTCCACCGGCACTAGAGTCAAGACCTTTTCTACTAAAGATTATTTTTCTCAAGATCTAATCAAGATTTATTGTAGTAATCGTAGAGAATTGGGATAAATTTTGCACTTTCACCTGATTCTTCAATATTGTGTTGCATCCAAGCTTTAAGCATCTCTTCATTAATTAGAAACTTTGTCACCAACCATGTTATGAGATTACCGAGGATGGGTTGATCATTATTGATGGTCAATTGAGTCATAAATAATAAACCCTCGGGACTGTCCTGATAAGCATGAATCAACTCTCCTCCTTTAATTCCAAACATCCCAAGTTGAAAATTGTATTCTTCGTCGTCAAATCTAGTTATCAAGACGTTCTCATCGACTAAATACTCTCCAAAGGTTTCTTTAATTCTCATTATTGATCCTGGTAACACCCTTCCGTTTTCATCTAAGAGCTTTTTTTTCCAATAAACTTTTATATGATCGTGAGGATGCCAAAGATGATACCTAGGTATTTCAATTCCATTGAAATCAACACCATTATAAGTTGTCATTCCTTCAATGTTTTCAAACCACCATCTAAACTGTTCAACCGTTAGTCCTTGCATTGGCTCATGATGAATTGTTGCCCTCATCCCACCATTAGGAAGTCTCTGAAAAGAAGTTCTTGCTGAGTCAAAGGCTTTCATAGGCCCAAAGAAACCAATTTTTTGTTTAGAGTTATTTTGGTCTAATTGATCTTTAGTAGTTTCAGTTGAATATGCAAGTAAAGAAATTAAAAATAAAACTGTAAAAACTAATTTTTTTGATAAATTCATTCTCTTTTATTCAAAGCCTTGTTCTAGATTAATTCAACCTTTTCGGGATTAAATTTTTGAGTTGTTAGTAAATAAGCCCAGTAAAATATAAGAAATTGCAAAATCAAACGGAAATATAATAAATACAGAGGATATTCAGGAAAAACTTCAGGAGATAAGGCCATGTATATATTGGCTGGATAAACCGCAACTATTAAAGCAGCAAGACCCCACGCAGCTTGTTTTCTCAATTTCGGAATAAGAATACAAATCCCTCCTAAAATCTCAAAAAATCCACTTATCAATACCGCCTCTAAATGCAACGGAAAAGCCGGTGGCATTATGGATAAATAAAAATCGAGATTTATAAAATGATCGATACCTACATAAATAAAAATAAAAGAAAAACTAAACAATGCGATCTTTCGCCACAAACTAATTGGTAAGTTCATTTCCAAAAATTTATGAAGATAATTCTAAAATTCTTTTAAATCCAGCAATATTGGCCTTGGCTATGTCTTCCATTGCGGGAGGGTTTTTACTGATATCACCTAATTCTTTCAAAACCAAATGAGCATCGTCATGACCCTCGACTTTAGTCATATCTAGAATCCACCTTTGAATATTAGGGTGATCTTTAAAATCATAAAGATTAGTAAAGCAATCTCTTAATTGTCCAATTTCCACATAGGCCGCCAAATCAGCCAAAGTTACATCATCTCCTATAATGAACTTATTTTTTTCTAGCCAATTGCTCTCAAGTGCATTTAGAGAATCATTAAACGACTTTCGTGAGAGTTCGATTAGATTTTCAGTTAAATTTAAATCAGTTCTTACCTTAGGAGTAAAATACGCTAGTGAAGCTTCTTTTACTTTCCGATGGTGGTAATGTAAAAAATCGTCAACTTTTGCTCGTTTTTCAATTTCTTCAGGGTAAAAGTCAAACCATTCATATTTATTGCAAAGATAACTCATAATTGCGTGAGATTCGGACAGATAAAAGTTTTGTTCCGGATCTTCTAGCGCAGGTATTGTTGCGTTGGGAAATTTTTCCAAATAAGAAGGATGTCTTGTACCATTTTCCTGTTTTGAACCTGGTATAGTTAAGACTAATTCGAAAGGCATTTTTTTATTCAAAGCTAACCATATTAGCGACCTACAAGCTTGGGACATTGGAACTCCATATATTTTTAAAAGGCTGCTCATAATTAATCTAAGTCACTAGCGTCGTGACGTTCTAATATTGCATTATCCTTTAACTGATCTGGGGATCTATTTACTCTAGATCCTCTTTTGTAAGCCTTACGATCAGAAACTTCAGTAGCCCAACGCACAACATTTTTATAAGAAGCTACGTCTAAAAACTCTGCAGCGTTATAGATGTTCCTAAGAACTAAAGTGCCATACCAAGGTGCAATTGCAATATCTGCAATAGTATAGTCGTCTCCGCAAATATATTTCCTGTTCGCTAAATTCTTATCTAGGACGTCTAACTGTCTTTTCACCTCCATAGCAAATCTATTAATGGGATATTCGAACTTTTCAGGAGCGTAAGCGTAGAAATGTCCAAAGCCACCTCCTAGGTATGGCGCACTTCCCATTTGCCAAAATAACCAAGACATACATTCGGCCCTTTTTGAAGGATCAGTAGGCAAAAGTTCTCCAAACTTTTCAGCCAAATAAACTAACATTGCTCCAGATTCAAAAACTCTAGTATGGGGATCAGTGCTTCGATCAAGTAATGCGGGAATTTTTGAATTTGGATTAATCTCAACAAAACCACTTCCAAATTGATCGCCATTACCAATGTTAATTAAAAATGCATCGTATTCAGCTCCATCGTGACCTAAGGCTAAAAGCTCCTCTAACATTACCGTCACCTTTATTCCGTTTGGTGTACCTAAAGAGTAAAGCTGTATTGGATGCTTGCCCACCGGCAATTCTTTTTCATGAGTTGACCCAGAGATAGGTCTATTTATGTTTGCGAATTTACCACCATTTTCGCTGTCCCACTTCCAGACCTTTGGCGGAGTATATTGTGAATCTGACATTTTTTCTCCCAATTAAAAAATATAAATTATCTTTTTTTATTATTCATTACTAGCGAAATCTAATCATAGACGAATTTAATTCACTAATTTTTTTTACGCCCATTAATTTCATATCTCTTTCAATTTCATTTTTCATATTTTCAAGAGCTTTTTCAACTCCTTCTCGACCCGCAGCAGCTAACCCAAATAAATACATCCTTCCTCCCGAGCATGCTGTTGCACCCATTGCCAATGCTTTCAAAACATGGGTTCCTCTTTGTATACCGCCATCAAGAATAACCTCAATTTCTCCTCCTACCTCTTGAAGAATTTCGTCAAGTTGATCAAAAGAGCTTCTTCCTCCATCAAGTTGTCTGCCGCCGTGATTTGAGACCATAATTGCATCAGCTTTCATTTCAACTGCTTTTCTGGCATCAGCTGGACTCATAATGCCTTTGAGACAAAATTTTCTTCCCCAGTTTTCTTTTAGTTTTATAACATCATCCCAAGTCATGCTCTGATCTAGCATGGTCGTGAAATAATCTCCGACAGATATAGAAATATTAGTTCCTTCATTAACATGACTTGATAATTGAGAAAGTTCAAATTTTTCTCTGAACAAATAATTTAAAGCCCAAGCAGGTTTTAAGCCAAACTGGAAAATACTTTTCGGAGTTAATTTTGGAGGAGTAGTAAAACCCGTTCGCAAGTCCCTTTCTCGATTGCCGCCAGTGATGGTATCAACCGTTAAAGTCAAAATTTCAAAATTGGCTTCCTGAGCCATGCTAATCATAGAATCGTTTAAACCTCGATCTTTATGAAAATAGAACTGAAACATCTTTGGAGTGCTGATGAGTTCATCTATGTCTTTAAGTTTTACTGTGCCTAAAGAAGACACGCCAAACAAGGTGTTAAATTTTTCAGCGGCTTTAGCAACCGCCCTTTCGCCTTGATAATGAAATAACCTTTGTAAAGCGGTTGGAGAACAAAAAATTGGCATTCCTAGCTCGTAACCCATAACTTTTACAGACATATCAATATTTTCGACTCCAGCTAGAACGTTAGGAACCAAATCTACATCATTGAAAGCTTCGGTATTTCTTTGATAAGTAGTCTCATCTTCTGCAGCTCCATCAATGTAATGATAAATTGGGCCAGGTAATCTTCTTCTAGCTAAATCTTTTAGATCTTGAAAGTTATGACAATTTTTAAGTTTTCTTGGCATGATATTTTTAAAAATCTATTTTAAACGACAAATTTCTTATGTAATTGTAATCATTAAACCATTTGAATAAATTTTATTTTTATTCAGTCAAGCTCAGTGAACCCTGAGACAATTTTAACGATCTTGAAGTTAAAATCTGAGCTTCCTCGCGATCGTGGGTTACCAGCAAAATAGATAGCTCTTGTTTCTCAAAAATTTTATCTAATTCATAATACAGCTCTTGCTTGAGTTTATCGTCAAGTGCGCTGAAAGGTTCGTCAAGCATGAGAAGAGATGGACATGGAGCAAGAGATCTAGCGAAAGCCACTCTCTGTTGTTCTCCTCCAGAGATTTGTCCGGGTAACTTATCTAAAAGTTTTTCTATTTTAAATAGCTCGGCTAGTTCAGAAACTATCTCATTTTTATTACTGTTTGATTCAATACCAAATAGGATATTTTTCTTTACTGTCAAATGAGGAAAAAGCGCTTTTTCTTGCACAACCATGCCAACACCTCTTTTTTCTGTAGGCAACATATACGTATCTGATGAAACAATTTCATTTTTTAAAGAAATTTTTCCCTTATTTATGTTTTCAAATCCAGCTATACATCTCAAAAGAGAGCTTTTACCTGACCCTGACTCTCCTAAAATTGAAACCCTTTCACCAAGATCCAAGCTCAAATTAATATTCTTTAGAATATCTTGGTCTTTAAAAGAGAGGTTAAGGTTTTCTATTTTTAATATATTTTGTGTCATGTCTCTGCAAGTCTAGAAGACCTTATCATTTTTGAAAGAAAAATTAGTGGAACAATCCCTATGAGCACAATAGCTAAAGAAGGCATGGCAGCCTGATACATTCTCTCTTCCGCGGCATATGTATAAGTTACAACTGCAAGCGTATCGAAATTAAATGGTCTTAAAATCAAAGTTGCTGGAAGTTCTTTAACGACTTCAGAAGTTACCAAAAGAATTGCTGTTAAAAAACTAGTTTTCATAAGGGGAAAATGAACCTTACCCAAAAGAATGCTTCCTCGTGCGCCCAAAAGACGAGCCGAATTATCAATTGAATTACTTATTCGTTCATAACCAGATTCAATTGAGGAATTAGCTAATGCGTAAGATTTAATAATGTAAGCTAAAACTAATCCTACTAAGGAGCCTGTGATTACAAAATCTAAATCTGAAAATATATTCCGATCTGCAAAAACTAAAAACCTAGTGATGCCTACAGCAAGAATTAACCCAGGAATAGCATACCCAATTGAGAGAAAAGAACTCAATTTTCCTAAAAAATTATTTTTTGTATAACGAATAGAAAAATTAATAGTAAGTGCAAGAAAAGCACACAAAACTCCAGTGAGAATTCCTAGAGTGATGGTATTGAAAGAGCTCATAATAAATTTTTCGTTAAATAAAGTAACCCTTGCATCAAGCGCCCAAATTATTAATTCTATAATTGGCAAAATAAACCCAATAAAGATAGGTAAAAAGCAAAAAAAGGAAACTAATCCAGATTTTACGCCTTTGAGATTTAATTCCTTAGAAGTTTTGAATGTTGAATTATCATTAGTGTAATTAACGCCTTCTCTAGAAAATCGCTCTAGAAAATAAAATAAAAAAATTATCATTAATAATAATGAAGACAACTGCATTGCTGTGTTGAGATCGTAGAGTCCATACCAAGTTCTAAAAATACCTGTCGTAAAAGTTTGAACTGCAAAATGGTCAACTGCTCCAAAATCAGAAAGAGTCTCCATTATTACTAACATTAATCCAGCAATAAAGGCCGGACGTGCTAAAGGCAAGGAAATTTTAGAAAATACTCCAACTTGTCCTAATCCTAAGAGTCTCCCTGATTCTTTAATAGAACTGGATTGGTTTAAAAAAGCACTTCTTGTGACTAAATAGACGTATGGATAGAGAGTAAACGAAAAAACTATTATTGCTCCTGTAATATTTCTAACACTTGGAAAAAGCACAAAATTGTTTTCTAAATTGAATAAAAGTCTGACAAAAACGTTTGCATCACCATTTGCATCAAATAGACCGGTAAAAGTATATGCAAGTATGTAAGGAGGAATTGCCAACGGCAAAATCAAAGCCCATTCAAAAAACTTTTTCCCGAAAAAATTGTAATTAGTTACAGCATAAGCTGTAAACACTCCAATAATGAGAACTCCAATAGAAACGCCGATCACTAAGAATATAGATGTCGAAACGTAGTCAACTAAAACAAATTCTATTAGGTGATTCCAAGTATCCGAATAAGTACCAAATAAACTCGAAAAGACAATTATTATTGGAGCAATGAATATAATTGCCACAGCAAAAGGTAATAACTTCCAAGTAAACATTATTAATGACTTTTTTTAAGGTTGGTTACTTCCAACCTGCTCTATCCATTAATTTTATTGCAGCTGGGTTCAACTCTCCAAATCTTTTTACCGAAGAATTGTCTTCTTTGAAATCAACTCCGAGACTAGCCATCTCAGAACTTAACGGAACGTCTGCAATAGGATATTCATAAGACTTTTTAACCATTATTTCCTGAACTTTGTCAGAGAGAAGAAATTCCATAAATAAATTAGCGTTTTCAGGATTTGGTGCATTTTTTAAGATTCCTGCTCCACTTATATTCACATGCGCTCCAGAAGTTTTTTGATTAGGAAATGTCATCTTTACTTTTTTTGCTGCATTGAGTTGATCTATCCCAGCATTTCCAGAAAGCATGATTCCAATGTAATAGCTATTTGCGACAGCAAGATCTGCTTCACCATTGGCAACCGCCATTATCTGTGCCCGATCATTGCCTTGAGGTTTTCTAGCCAGGTTTCTAACTAAAGCCTTAGCCCAAGCTTCAGTCTCCTTTTCTCCATTTTTTGCAATTAAAGAAGCTACTAGAGACTGGTTATACATATTATTGGAACTTCTGATGACAATTCTATCTTTCCAATTATCATTGGCTAAAGATTCATAACTAATATTTTTAATTTCGTCAGCTGATACTTTTTTGGGATTATAAAAAAATACTCGTGACCTTTTTGCCACTGCAGTCCATTCATTATTAGGTCCTCTCAAGTTAATCGGCACTTTAGAAAAAACCTTTTTTGACTTTATTGGTTGAAATAAACCTTCTTTTTGAACTTTCCATAAATTACCTGCATCAACCGTAAAAAAAATATCAGCTGGTGAATTCGTACCTTCAAACTTTAATCGTTCTAAAAGTGCGCTACCCTTTCCAGATATAATGTTTACTTTAATACCAGTTTCATTGGTGAATTCTTGATAAAGAGCATCGTCTGAATCGTAATGCCTTGATGTATATACATTTACCTCTTTAGCAATTAATCCTTGCGTTAAAACTGAAATTAGAATTATAGAAAATACTTTTTTCATATTTTGGTAACTTAAAATAATATTTTAAATGATAATGATTCTCAATTAAGTTAGCTAGTTGTTCTAAGCTTATTTAGCTAAGATGCTAGTTTTAAAGTCTTCCAAATTCTGGGAATTATCCAAGTGACAATGAGAGAAAAGATTATTCCTAATAAATAACTACCACCAAAATCTAGTACTCCAACTAAATTTAAATTATATTCAAGTTGAGTTATAAAAATCATGCTTAAAAAAACTATAAAAACACTGGTAAGAGAAACAAGTAATTTATAAATTTGATTAAGCTTCAATTCAATTGAAGAGGCCCCGATGAACCAACCACTCATTACTCCCAAAAGCCAAATACTTAATTCATGATTTTCATGAGAAGGATAAGTAATAAAAGTTAACGTTTGAAACCCTAAGATTAACAACAACCACGATCTGTAAGAAAGCACTCTATCCAAATTTAATTTCAATCCAATATGCCAAATTCCAAGAATTAAGAGTCCAATTAATAATCCAGAAAAGATATCTCCTAAATCATGGACACCTAAATACATTCTGCTAAACGCTATTAAAGCTATCAAAAGAACGGCAAAAACCGTAAATAATTTATCTTTGAGTTCGTAGGCTAAAAACCCCCATAAAGTAACCGCTATTTGAGTATGACCGCTAGGCCAACCATAGGAAGTTCCGATTTGTGGGTCTAACATAAGCTCTTGTGGTGGTCTTGGATCTTGAAAAAAATCTTTTAAAAAACTATTTATCAAAGCAGAAACAAATAGCAATATTGCAACTCTAGAAAACCTCTTCGAGGACCAGAAAAAATACCCAAAGGAGATAAACAGTATTAAGAAAGTTGGATAGCCCATCAAAGTAATACTTTCAAAGAAAAAAGATAAAAAAGGAGTTCTAATAGACTCAACCCAACTTAAGTCATTCCAAATTGACATAATTCTCCTCCCTTAACTTGAATTTATTATCTCAGAGATTTCGAGCGAAATTTCTCACTTTTTCCATGTGTCTTTCAAATTCTTTGTCAGTCATGTTAGGTAACACAGAAAAAAATCTGAGATATTTAGTTTTTAAACCTCCAAGTTGAAAGACGGTTTTTTTTAATCTTCTAAAAGGTATGTTTTTAAAAAAAGAGAAGTTGAAATAACTTACCATTGGTCCTCCATAAGTTATGGAAACGATTCCTATTTTATTTTTCATGGCTCCAGGGACAGGGTAACCATAATTTTTGAAGAACTTATTATCGGGTAAAATAGACTTGTAAGAAAAAAACCATGTGGGATGCAGCACCCAATCAATCCAATTTTCAATAATTACGTTCATTCTCAAATTATGACAAGCTCCCATCAAAAACATGGCGTCTGAGTTTTCTAGTCTCTTTCTATAATCAATAACTAATTGAGGCGGAGGATTTATATCGCTTCTATAGAAAGGCAATTGTTCTTGTTCATCATATAAGTTAATTAAATCTATTTCATGCCCACTTTTTTGTGCCTCTTCTATAAAAGTATCTCTGATTGCAGCATTGAAAGAATTGGACGTATTAAAATGGCCAAATATTATGCAAATCTTCATATTTTTATTTACTTAAAATTAGGTACTAGAATTTGGTTTTTTTGTTCCCTTTATTCGTTTCCATAGACAGTATTGTGAGTATTATTTACTCTAACAAAAGTAGTACATTTTGAAAGTGTCTTAAGTCGATTGGCGCCAACATATGTGCAGGCAGACCGAATACCACTTAAAATGTCTTTTATTGTATCGTCTGCTTTACCGCGATACTCTACCTGGACTGTCTTCCCTTCAGCGCCTCGATAATCATTGTGATTATTGTGTTTGTCCATTGCTGATTCGGATGCCATTCCATAAAATTTCATCACTCCATTTTCTATTTCACCCTCGCACTCATCGTGTCCTGCAAGCATGCCACCAATCATGACAAAATCAGCACCGCCTGCAAAAGCTTTTACTATGTCTCCAGAATTAACACAACCTCCATCAGCAATAATGTGGGCACCCAGTCCATGAGCCGCATCAGCACACTCAATCACTGCACTTAACTGAGGGTAGCCAATTCCAGTTTTGATTCTTGTAGTGCAAACCGAACCAGGACCAATTCCAACTTTCACGATATCAGCTCCAGCAAGAATTAGTTCTTGTGTCATGTCAGCCGTTACAACATTCCCTGCAGCGATGGTTGCATCAGGGCACTTATCTCTTAGTTTTTTTACTGCGTCAACGAAACGAATGGTGTAACCGTTTGCTACATCTAGTCCTATAAAGCCCGTAGTTGTTTTAGATAATTTGGTAATGTCTTCGATGCCACCAAACCAACATATATTACTCTCTCCCTTATTAAATTTATCAATTCCTTTGTTTAAAAAATGTCTGGCAGGACAGGTAATTAATTTATATTTTGATAAAACTTTATGCATTGCCGGTGTTCCAACGGTGTCCATATTTGCAGACATAATTGGAATACCAGTCCATTTTTTCTTACTCCATAGAAACCTGTGAGTTCTTTCAAGCTTCACCTCTCCTCTAGAGCTCATAGTTGACCTTTTAGGTCTAATGAGGACATCAGAATAATCGAGTTTTATTTCTTCGTTTAATAACAATTAAAGACCCTCTTCAACTGTTCTAATCTTAAAACATTCGGCTACCCATTAAAATAAGTTTTTGTGTATAGTATTTATAGTTTTGAACTTTTGAAATACTTGTGATTGATCTACAAAAAAAAGATTCTGTGTATGTCCTTACAATGGATGCTGGTGAAAATCGTTGGAACACAACGTTTGTCAGAGAATTTGCTAAAGCTTTAGACGAAGTCGAAAAAGATGACGGTCCAGGAGCGTTGGTTACGCGAGCACAGGATCCAAAATTTTTTTCCAATGGATTAGATCTCGATTGGATGAAAAATCCTGCTGGTCATCCTGAGGGAGGCGACAGAGAAGTTTTTGGCGAAGAGTTTATGTTTTTAATGGGAAGAATGATAACTCTTCCAATTCCATCAATATGTACTATCAATGGACATGCTTTTGGCGCAGGTTTTATGCTTTCACTTTCTCATGACGTTAGAATAATGAGAGAAGATAGAGGTTTCATTTGTGCTAATGAGATGCAATTAGGTATGAAAATACCAAGACCAGAATTGGCTTTATTCCGTCACAAAATTCCAGCTAATTCTTTTTTTGAAACTGTCCAACTCTCTAAACGCTGGACTGGTCCAGCTGCTCTGGAAGCAGGAATTGTTCAATCGATTGGAATTGTTGAAAAATTAGATGAAATGGCTTTTCAAAAGGCAACGGAATTAGCTCCACTTGCAAATGATAGGGAAAATTTTGGAGCTCACAAGGAGATGTTGTTTGGAGAAAATGCAGCTATCAACTTGGAACACGGTCCAGCGCATATGCTAAAAAACTCTAAAGAATTTGACGTTTAAATTTTAAAAATCTAACTAATCTCAATCATTTATATGTCACAAGAAGAATCTGGTCTTTCCGAAAAGAGTTTTTTCGGCCACCCTCTTGGTTTGAGGACATTATTCTTCACTGAACTTTGGGAGCGCATGTCTTACTATGGTATGCGAGGACTGTTAGTCCTTTACATGACTATTGGTGTTGTTGGAAACCCGGGATTAGGTTGGTCAAATATTGAAGCCAATGCAATTTATGGAATCTATGCTGGAATGGTTTATTTTCTGGCTCTACCCGGAGGATGGTTAGCAGATAACTTGTTAGGCTATCAAAAAGCTGTTCTTTATGGAGCATTAATAATTATGTTTGGGCATTTTACCTTGGCCATTCCCTTAGAGCAGACCTTTATTTTAGGCTTGGCATTAGTTGCCATTGGTACCGGGCTATTGAAACCTAATATTTCCTCTATCGTGGGTCAGCTTTATGCAGATAATGATGAACGCAGAGATTCTGGGTTTACTGTCTTTTATATGTCCATAAATATTGGCAGTATGCTGGGCTTTGCAGTTTGTGGTTATTTAGGAGAGCGTATTGGTTGGCATTGGGGTTTTGGCGCTGCAGGAATAGGAATGCTATTTGGTGTTCTACAATTTATATTCTTTAAGAATAATCTCGGCGGAGCTGGCTTATATCCCAACTCAATGTCTCAAGAGCGAAGACAGTCTTTGAAGTTTTGGACCATCTCAACAATATTATTTTTTTTAGTTATTGTCCTCACTGGGATGTTAGGCATTTGGAATGTTGATCCAGTCTTTTTCGCTGAACGTTTCAGAGATTTTTTAGTAGTAATTTCCTTTGTTTACTTTGGATACTTATTTTTTTTCGCAGGGTTAACTAGTAATGAAAAGAAAAATGTCTTAATGCTTTTGCTTTTATTTGTTGGTGCTGCTGCTTTTTGGTCCGGATTTGATCAATCGGCTGGATCTTTATCAATTTTCACAAGAGATTATGTAAATCTTACTTTTGGTTCATTTCAAGCTCCTGTCAGTTGGACACAATTTCTTAATCCATTATTTGTTGTTATGTTTGCACCCTTTTTTGCTTATCTTTGGATTTATTTAGGCAAAAGAAATCTTAATCCTAATACGCCTATTAAATTTGCAATTGGCTTAATTTTTATGGGTCTAGGGTTCATTGTGATGCTTTACGCAGTTGAATATGCACTGGTTTCTGCGCCAGTAGGAGTTCAATGGTTGTTGTTGACTTATCTTCTTCATACCTTTGGAGAATTAGTTTTGTCTCCAGTTGGTCTGTCAGCATTTTCAAGATATTCGCCAAAGAAATATCTAGGTCAAATGATGGGGTTATGGTTCTTGGCTTCTTCCTTGGGCGGAGTTTTAGCAGGATTGTTGGGAGGTGAGGCAACAGAATCTGGTTTGACTAGTATGACGCCAATTTTTACTGAACTTATTTATTATTATTTTATTTTGGCAGTTGTTTTAATTGGCCTGTCTTTTTTTATCAGAGGTAAAATCAACTCTTCTCAAAGAGTTGATTAACTTTCGGAGCTGAAGGAGTATTTAAAAAAGTAACAGCCCAATGCAAAACTATGACCAGTGCTAGATCATCAGTGACACTGAATAACCTGCTAAACCCCATCCCTCCTAAAAAAGCAAAGATACAAGCTCTTAACTTCCAACGAAGAGTAAAGTAATGAATAGTTGCGAACATTGCATTACTTATACAAATAGCCCAAAGGAAATAATTCATTCCAAAAATATTTGTAATTAAAAGCGGCACTGAAAGTCTGAATGCAATTTCTTCGACAATAGAAATAACCAATAAGTAGCTTATCCAAGCTAACTGTCGATAATTAAATTCTCGCTTCGTAAATTTTAAAAATAAAACCATCATGGCCATGACAATTAAGCTATAAAAAAAATATTTACTTGGATAAGCAAATAGACTGTCAAGAGATGCCACTAAAGCAGAGGAGATAAAAGTGAAGAAGCAACAAAAAATTGCAATAGAAGTCATAGTTAAACCATGTCTTAAAAGTACTTGGCGAAATTTTGAGATGTACTTATCTGTTTTAAGACTCGCCCTTTGTAATCTGCCTTCAGGTATTGTAAATTCCCTTTCACTCATTAGTTATTGATTTTATTAACTTTTTATTCCCACTAGATAGTTGCACTTCTAAAAAACCCAATAAAATCAATATGTTGCATAGTCATAAAATTAGTTTGTCAAAAGTTTGTCACTATGAACTATTAATAAATCTCCTGAAACCTTTATTTTAGAGCATATTCTGACAAACATTGTCTCTAAAATTTATTTTTTTATAGAAAAGTTTTACCTTTGAAGAAAGGTTTTCTGTACAAGAATTAAGAAACTTATGTGATGAATATAATATTGAATATCAACCAGATTCTGGATGTAATCTAAATATTCAGAAGGTAGACTATTTCAATGGAAAAAATTACAGATTTCATTAGCGGTCAAGAAATTCAAAACAAACCTGAGGAAATAGATGCAGTTCAACCTTTTTCAAAAAGGTTAGTAGAAGATTATGGATATCCTAAGTCTCATATTCAAACTAGACCACAATTCAGAGTAAAAGTAAGACCCTCTGATAAGAAAAAAGAATTTCCTGTAGATATTGCAGTCTTTCAAGACAAAAATAAATCTGATGGAGAAGAATTTATTATTGTTGAATGTAAGAAAAAGAATGAAGAAGACGGAATTGGGCAACTTAAAGACTATTTAAGATTTTGTAGAGCAAACTTAGGAGTATGGTTCAATGGAGAAGAATTAAGATTCATTAGAAAATATGAATCAGATGGCAAAATTGAATTTGAATCAATTCCTAACATACCCAGATATGGTCAACGATTAGAAGATCTTGGTAAATTTAAGAGAAAAGATTTAAGAGAACCAAAAAACTTAAAGACTATATTTAGAGCAAGCAAAAATTATCTCGCTGCAAATAATGTTGGTGCAGTTAAAGATGAACCTCTTGCGCAGCAATTAATAAATATTATCTTCTGTAAAATATACGATGAGAGATTTACTGCACCTGACGATTTAGTTCGATTTAGAGTTGGAGTAGATGAAGATTTAAAAGAAGTTAAAAATAGGATTCTTTCTATATTTGACGAGGTAAAGACAAAGTACAAGGATGTTTTTACTGCAGAAGACAAAATTGATTTAAGTGAAAATTCATTAGAGTACTTAATTGGTTCTCTTCAAGATTATTGTCTGACTGATGCAAAGAGAGATGTTATTTCTGATGCCTTTGAGGTTTTTATCGGCAAAGCGTTAAAAGGCGATAAGGGACAGTTTTTTACTCCAAGAAATGTTGTAAAAATGATGATTGAAATTATAGATCCTGAAGAAGATGAGTTAGTTCTTGATCCAGCATGTGGAAGCGGTGGTTTTCTTGTAGAAACACTCAGATACAGTTGGGGAAAGATTGAAAAAAAAGGAAAAAAATTTAACTGGAGTGAAGCAAATCTTTCTGAAGAAAAAAAAGCATACGCTATAAATAATATTAGGGGTATGGATTTAGATGGATTTTTAACAAAAGTATGTAAAGCATATATGGCAATTATTGGTGATGGTAAAGGTGCAATTTTTGTTGAGGACTCGCTCAGTGATCCTTCAAAATGGAATGGAAGAGCAAATCAATACATAAGTAAAAATCAGTTTAATGTTATTTTAACGAATCCACCTTTTGGGAAAGATCTCACGATAGATGGAGAAGCAAAACTTTCACAATTTGATCTTGGTTATAAATGGAAATACCAGAAAGATTCCAACACATGGGAAAAAGATAAACTACAAAAAAAAGTTGCTCCTCAAATATTATTTATTGAAAGATGTTTAGATTATTTGGTTGAGGGCGGAAGAATGGGAATTGTTTTACCTGACGGAATGTTTGGAAATGAATCGATGAGTTATATTAGAAATTGGTTAATTAAAAAAGCACAAATTATTGCTATTGTGGATATACCACTTGAAACCTTTTTACCAATGACTGGTACAAAAACATCGGTAATGTTTTTGAGGAAACTAAAAAAAATACCTGACAATTATGAAACATTCATGGCAATAGCAGAAACTTGTGGTCACGACAGGAGAGGTAAAGAAATTCCATCAGATGATATTTTAGATATCCCTAAACTATTCAAAGACTGGAAAAAGAAACAAAAGTAATGGCAATTAAGACTGAATCTATAGACAACAAGGAATTTAAAGGCAAGCATATTCGACTTGATCCAACTTACTATATTCTCAAAGAAGAAATCAAAAAAATGCAAAAAGTTGATTTTCTAGAATGCAAAAAACTAAATGAGCATAATATTGAAATTTCAAGTGGTTCATATGTAGATAATTATCTTAATAAAGATGTTGGAATTAAATATCTAAGAGTTGGGAATATCAAACCATATTCAATAAATGAGGCAGAGAGGAATACAAAGTATGTCTCTAATGAAATAAATGAAAAGAATAAAGTGGGTTTTAAAGATGTTATTTTAGGAAGAACACAAGCAACTACTGAAAAACTTGCTGTCGCATCAATAATAGATGAAAACTCTTCTGGTTCTTATATAAGTCAACATGTCTCAAAATTAAATACTAAAAATTCTTCGATAAGTCCTGAATTTCTTGTAAGTTATTTGAATAGCGATTTTTATATTCATCAGTTAAAAATTGCTAGTCACGGGGATACTAGAGTTGAATTAACGCACTCACAGTTGAAAGAACTATTAATATTTCTTCCAGATAAAGCAACTGTAAAAAAAATTGAGAATAATGTATCAGAAATATTTTCACTTAATAAGAAAGCAAATGCATTATTGCGAAAAGCATTTGATATTCTTAAGAAAAATTTAGACATACAAGAACTGAAAAATTATCAGTCATTTTCTTTAAATAATAATAAATTATTTAATGCTGACATTTGGAATCCAAAATGTAATTTACCTGGTTATGAGCAAATTCAAAAAGAAATGATAAGTAAGCATGAAACTATTCAGTTATCTAACAAAAAACTATTTAAAATTCGACGAGGAAAGGAAGTTGGAAGTAAAAATTACATAGTTGGTTTAAAGAAGTCTGATAGTGATATTGCATTCATAAGAACCAGCGATGTGATTAATTATGAAATAGATCTTTTTCCAGATTATTTTGTTGATGAAAGTTTTGAAAGGATGCCTAATCTTGCAAAAAAAGGAGACATTATTTTTTCAAGAGATGGTGTCGTTGGAGAAACTGCTATGATATGTGAAAAAGATAGGGCATTGATTGCATCTGGATTTTACATAATCTCAAAAAAAGAAGGTCTAGATATATCGTCAGAATATTTTTTTACATGTATGTCATCTTTTGAAGTTGGAAAAATACCTGCTCTGATGAGGACCGTATATGCTTCTACAATACCTCATTTGCAAAAGAGAAAAAAAGACTCTTCGGAATTACAAAACTTTTATATACCAATTATTAGCAAAGATGCTCAAGATGAAATAACAGATGCAGTGAAGAAGGCATTTGAACATAAGAATACAAGAAAAAAAATTATCATGAATAACAGATCTATTTTGGATTCTATTTTTAAGAGTACAAACAGTTGAAACTTATGAGAGTCAATAATTGCTGTAGTTTGTTGCTAGTTTGTCACTTCTGGGTTCAAGAAGAATTTTTTTGATTAGTTTGTCATAGTTTGTCACAAGTGAATTCGTCTGAAGCACTATTTTAATTGACTTTCAGAGTATTGCTATTATTCCCACTCTATAGTTGCAGGTGGTTTACTGGAAATGTCATAAACAACTCTCGAAACTTTTGGAATTTCATTAATGATACGATCTGATACTTTATTTAATAAATTGTGCGGAAGTTTTGATGCTTTTGCAGTCATAAAATCAATAGTTTCGGCCGCCCTAAGAGCGATCACATATTCGTACCTTCTTGCATCTCCTACAACTCCTACACTTTTGATGGGCAGAAATACCGCAAAAGCCTGACTTACTTTATTGTATAAATTTGCGTTCACTAGTTCTTCTATAAATATTTGATCTGCTTCTCTTAGAACTTCTAATTTTTCTTTTGAGATCTCTCCAAGCATTCTGACAGCAAGTCCTGGTCCTGGAAAAGGATGTCTACCAATTAAAGATTTGGGTAACCCTAAAGTTAAGCCAATTTTTCTTACTTCATCTTTGAATAGCGCATTTAAAGGTTCTACAAGAGGCAATTTAAGATAATCTGGCAGGCCTCCCACATTGTGATGAGACTTAATTACATGAGCTTTACCCCCTTTTATTCCTGAGGACTCAATGACGTCAGGATAAATAGTTCCTTGAGCTAAAAATTCTATTTTTTTTATTTTTTTAGCTTCTTTTAGAAAGACGTCAATAAAGGTTTTACCAATAATTTTCCTTTTTTTCTCGGGATCACTTTGTCCTTTGAGGTTTTTCAAAAAAAGTGCTTCTGAATCGGAAAAATTTATTTTTATTCCTAATGCTTTTTTTAAATCTTTTCTGACTTGTTTAGCTTCATCTTTTCTTAAAAGCCCATTGTCTACAAAAATACACTCTAATTTTGAGCCAATTGCCTTGCTAAGCAAAGCTGCTGCGACTGAGGAATCAACTCCGCCGGAAATTCCTAGAAGTACTTTACCGTTTCCAACTTGAGACCTGATATCGTTGATTAATTTTTCAACAATATTTTTTGAGCGCCATTTTGCTTTACAGTCACAAACATCTTTTATAAAGGCTTCTAAAATTTTTGATCCTTTTTCAGTGTGTGTGACCTCGGGATGGAATTGAAGCCCATATTTCTTATGTTTTTCATTTGCAAATGCTGCAATTGAACAATTTTTACTTGAAGCAATTTTTTTAAAGCCTTTTGGTAATTGCGTAACTTTGTCGCCATGACTCATCCAAACATTGAGGTTTTTATTGGAAAGTTTTTGGAAAATTTTTCCTTGATAGAGCGTTATCGACGTATTTCCAAATTCGCTTTTCTTAGAAGTTTTGACTTTACCCTGAAAGTGTTGAGCAATTAATTGCATGCCATAACAAATTCCTAAAATCGGAATATTGCTATTTAGGATTTCTGGATCCAGTGTTAATGTCTTTTTTGCATAAACTGATTCTGGACCTCCAGAAAGAATAATTCCATTAGGTAAATTTTTTTTAATTTCTTTATAAGAAATTTGATGCGAAACAATTTCTGAATAAACTCCTATTTCTCTAATTCGCCTTGCAATTAACTGAGTGTATTGAGAGCCAAAATCTAAAATTAGAATTTTTTCAGAATCTATACTGAATTTCACTTTTAGCTGATTCTGTAATTTGGAGCTTCTTTAGTAACGCTAACGTCATGAACGTGACTTTCATTGATACCCGCAGGAGTAATTTTTACGAACTTAGCTTTGGTACGCATGGATTCAATGTCTTGGTTTCCTGTATAACCCATGCTTTGTCTTACTCCACCCAACATTTGATGAATAGTTGTTTCAACCAGACCTTTATAGGGAACTCTGCCCTCAATTCCCTCTGGGACCAATTTTTCTGTGGAAGCTACATTTTCTTGAAAATATCTATCGCCAGAATTAGTTTCTCCTGACATTGCACCAACAGAGCCCATGCCGCGGTAAGATTTATAGCTTCGACCTTGATACAGCTCAACCTCGCCAGGAGCTTCTTCCGTTCCCGCAAGAATACTTCCTAGCATGACGGTATTTGCTCCAGCAGCAATAGCTTTAGCAATATCTCCTGAAAAGCGAATGCCGCCGTCCGCAATCACTGGAATGTTCTTAGATTTTAAGGCGTTAACAACATTTGCTATGGCTGATATTTGAGGAACCCCTACTCCTGTAACAATTCTAGTTGTACATATCGAACCTGGACCAATTCCTACTTTTACTGCATCAACTCCAGCTTTTACCAATTCTAAAGCGCCATTGCCGGTTGCAACGTTACCAGCGATAATTTGAATTTCTGGATAATCTTTTTTTAATTTCTTTACTCTATCAATAATTCCTTTGGAGTGCCCATGAGCACTATCAACTACTAAAACGTCAACGTTTGCATTTATCAACTCTGAGGTTCTCTCGTCTGTCTCTTCCCCGTTACCTATTGCTGCTCCAACCAAAAGCCTGCCTTCATTATCTTTTGATGCCAAAGGAAAATCTTTTGTTTTGTTAATATCTTTCAATGTTACAAGACCCTTGAGGGAAAAGTTTTTGTCAACCAATAGAATTTTTTCAATCCTATTTTTAAATAAAAGATCTTTTATTTTGTCCAAGTCTTCATTTTCATCGGCGGTAATAAGCTTTTCTTTAGGAGTCATAATGTTCGCTACAATTTCATCTTGATTTTGAACATTTCTGAAATCTCTCGAAGTCACAATGCCAACTAAATTGTCATTATCGACAACAGGCATTCCGGAAATTTTTAATTCTTGTGTTAACTTTACAAGCTCTCCTACGCTCTTTTCCGAAGAAATTGTTATAGGCTCTCTTACAATTCCACTTTCAAATTTTTTAACTAATGTAACTTCTTTGGCTTGATCATGAATGGGCATATTTTTATGAATAATCCCAATACCTCCCAATTCAGCCAAAGCGATAGACATTTTACTTTCTGTTACAGTATCCATAGCAGCTGAGACAACGGGAATTTTTAAATCTACATCCCGAGTCAATTTTGTGCTTAAATCAGTGTCTTGGGGGAGAACTTCAGAATAATCAGGGAGCAGAAGCACGTCATCGAAGGTTAAGGCTTGTTCTTCAATATGCAACATCTTCAAATTATACAGAAAGGATTAAAAAAACAAAGGTAAACAGAAAAATGCAATTTAAAGGCTGGAACATGGTGAGCATCGCCGTATTAATGGAGTTTTCTGTTATTGGTTTTACCTTTTATTGCTATCCATTAATGTTTTCTTCTCTTGAAAAAGAATTGGGTGCTACTCAGGCGCAGTTGTCTGGTGCACTCTCGTTATTTTTTATTTGTTCTGCTGCTGCATCTATTTTTTTAGGCAGACTCTTAGATAAATATTCAGTGAAAAATATTATGCTTATCGGTGGAGTAATTTTTAGTGGTGGCCTGATTTCAATAGCTTATGTTCAAAGCGTTTTTTTTCTTCTCGTTATTTTTGCCACCTTTATTGCTATTGGGGGTCCTGCATTAGGTAATTTGTCAGTAACTAAACTGGTCGCAAATTGGTTTGACACAAAAGCCGGAGTAGCGCTAGGAATTGCAGCCATCGGTATTTCATTTTCTGGTGTAATACTGCCTATCCTTGTTGATCCCTTAATCACAGCAATTGGTTGGCGAAACGTTTACTTAGTTTTTGCCGGTATTGTTTTACTAGTTTTACTGCCAATAATTTATTTATTTGTCGTCAATACTCCAGAAGAGATAAATCAACACAAAGATAATGAATTAAATGCTGAAACAACAGAGATCTTAGAAGACCCTTTACCCATGAAAGATTTTTTTAAATACAAAAGTTTTTGGTTTATTTCGCTAGCTTTTGCACTTCAATTCTTTTCGATGGGTGGAGTTCTCCTCCATTTAATACCTCATGCAACTAATTTAGGTTTTGAAGCTATTTGGAATGTGCTTGGATTTCCCTTGAAACAAACTGTTTTTGCTTATTCTTTAGCGGCTTTTGGGGGGGTGATTGGAAAAATATTTTTTGGTTATCTAATTGATCGTATACAAGCTAACCGTCCGGTGATGATAATGATGTTTATGCAAGCAATGGGTATTTTTGGTTTAACCATAGTAGAAACTTTCGACTTATTTTTAATCTCGTGTTTTATCTTCGGTCTAGGTTTTGGAGGAGCTATGGTTTTAATGAGCGCTTGCTTTTTGAAGGCATTTGGTTCTCAAAATTTAGGTTCGGTTAGAGGAATATCCGCGGTAATAATAGTCCCAGTTCAGCCTTTAGGAATTTTTATAGTTGGCCAAGCCTTTGATGCAGGGTTTTACATTCAATCATTTTTGTTGATGGGCGCAGCAAGTATCATTGCTTTATTAGTGTCTTCTCAGATATCTATTCAACAAAAAGACAATCTGTCTTTGCAGCAGCAATAAAGTCATTTTTGTGAAGCCCTTTAATTTTATGTGACCACCAAGATACAGTCACTTTTCCCCATTCTAATATGATCTCTGGGTGATGATCTTCTTCTTCAGCTAGATTTGCTACTTTTGATACAAATTTTAGACCAGCCATGTAATTATCAAATGAAAAAGCGCAAATCAAGCGATCAATGCCATCAATTTTTTGAATTTGCCAGGCAGGAATTTGAGGTTTTAATTCTTCAATTTCTTCTTTGGTCACTAAAGGAGCATCTTCACGACAAGCTGTACATGAACTTTCAGCTAATTTTTCAGAACTCACTTAATACCTCCTTTGATTAATTTTTTTGGATCTAAATATTTACTCAATTGTGCTCTAGTTAAATTTGTCTCCTCAAGAGCTACCTCGATAATAGGTAAGTTTTCTCTATAGGCTTTTTTAGCAATTTCTGCGGCTTTTGCGTATCCGATTACAGGATTCAAAGCAGTAACAAGAATTGGGTTTCTATTTAATGCATTTTCTAAAGCTTTTTTGTTTACTTTGAATGATCTGATAGTTTTGTCAGCTAAAACATTCATACTCCCTGTCAGTAAAGCCATACTCTTTAGTAGATTGTAAGCAATAACTGGAAGCATTACGTTGAGTTGAAAATTACCTGACTGAGCAGCAATAGTTATTGTAGTATCATTTCCAATAACATCTGCAGAAGCCATAGCAACAGCTTCAGGAATAACTGGATTTACTTTGCCAGGCATAATACTGCTTCCTGGTTGTAAAGCTTTCAGTTCTATTTCTGATAATCCTGCCAAGGGCCCAGAATTCATCCACCTAAGATCATTAGAAATTTTCATCAATACGACAGCAAGATTCTTTAACTCTCCTGAAACCTGAACCGCGGTATCTTGAGAACTAAGCTCATGAAAAAAGTTTTCACTAGAAATTGCTTTGCATTTTCCACCAATTAAACTTGAAAGCTCTTTGGCAAAAGTTTTAGCAAATCTTGGATGAGCGTTTATACCAGTTCCAACTGCAGTTCCACCTAAGGGCATTTCCAAAAGTCGTTTTTCTAAAAAAACTAATGTTTTTTTTACATTTTTTAACTGAGATGACCAAGCTGAAAGTTCTTGAGAGATTTCTAATGGCATTGCATCCATCAAGTGAGTTCTTCCAGTTTTGATTAATCCTTTAAATGCGATTTCTTTTTTTTCAATTTCTTTAATTAATTTTTCCAATGCAGGATAAAGTTTTTCTGTTAAATCTTTGTATGCACTTACTTTAATCGCAGTTGGGATAACGTCATTGCTGCTTTGACTCATATTTACTTCATCATTGGGATCAATTTGAATGCCATTAAGTTTATAAGCTAAATTTGCTATTACTTCGTTTGCATTCATATTGGAACTTGTGCCTGAACCAGTTTGGAATACATCAAGTGGAAATTCCTTGTTATGTTTGCTCTGCCAAACTTCTTTTGATGCCCTAGAAATTGCAGTAGCCTTTCTCGATGTTAAAAGACCTAACTTTTTATTTGCTCTAGCAGCAGCATCTTTGATAAGACCCAACGTGTCCACAAAAGAATTGGTAAAAGGAAAATCCATTTTTATTCCACTTATTGGGAAATTTTCTACAGCTCTTTGAGTTTGCGCTCCATATAAAGCTTTTTTTGGAACATAAACTTCGCCTAAGCTATCTTTTTCTATACGGTATCCTTTTTTTATTTTTGCCATAATTTTTTTGAATGTTTAAAATACAATTGTACAAAATATTTATTTAAATAAACGATTTAAATTTTTAAATCTCTGTGAGTGGAGGGACTTATGTCGGAAAAAGAAATTCAGTTGCCTATCGACACTACTTTAGGAAAATTACCTCAGAAGGAAAAAGGCTCGCTTTCTCCAATAGAATGTAATTCACCAGAAGAAATAAGAAGACATCAATTAGAAAGGCTTGCAGCAGGCTTTAGAATGTTCTCTCATTTTGGCTATGATGAAGGAATTGCTGGCCATATTACTTTGCGAGATCCAGAGTATCCTCATTATTTTTGGGTTAATCCTTTCGGCATGCATTTTGGACAAATATGTATATCTGACTTAATTCTTGTTGATAGAGAGGGAAATATTGTTCAGGGAGAAGGAAAAATGCTTAACACAGCTGCCTTTGCTATTCATTCTAGACTTCACGAAGCTAGACCCGACGTAAATGCTGCGGCTCATTCTCATTCCATGTATGGAAAATCTTTTTCTAGCCTTGGCAGATTATTAGAGCCAATTACTCAGGACTCATGTGCATTTTTTAATAATCATGTTTTATTTGACGATTTTACTGGGGTTGTTTTAGAAACAGACGAAGGAGATAGGATAGCTAAAGCCCTTGGAGACAAAAAAGCTGCAATTCTAAAAAATCACGGGCTCTTAACAACTGGCGAGTCTGTTGATGCTGCTTTATGGGCTTTTTTATCTATGGATAGATGTTGTCAATCTCAGTTAATTGCAGAATCAGCTGGTCAAATGGAAAGAATTTCAGATGAGGTTGCGGAATTAACAAAATCACAAGTAGGTTCAGAATTCGCCATGTGGGCAAGTTTTCAACCTATTTATGACTTAATGCTTGAGAAAGACGACAGTTTCTTAAATTAATAATTTAAGGACATTCGAAAGTGTTCTCTTTATTTTTATTATTTTTATTAGTGGGTTTTGTTATTCACTTACTTGTCCGTCATTTTTTTAACAAAAAAAAACTTTGTTGATGAGCCAGATGGAGTAAAAAAACAACACGATATGGCCGTTCCAATTTCAGGAGGGTTATCATTTGGTTTAAGTTACTCCCTTTTCATTTTTGCTTGTCTTTTACTTTTTTATTTTGACTTTGATTCTTTTTTCAATTTTCAAATACCAAATGAAAGCTATGGATCAAATTTCCCTTTCTTTTCTTTTATAATTTTGATACTTCTTTCTTTGGTTTTACTGTCGATTTGTTTAATTGATGATCTCGTGAGCCTACCGGTATGGGTTAGATTGTTTACACAAATAAGCTGCTCGATTTTATTTATGCAACTAGGAGATGTAAGCCTTATCAATTTAGGAGCTTTGCTTGGAAAAGGTGAAATCATATTGAATGAATATATTGCTTTTATTTTTACTATTTTTTGTATTGTAGGTGTGATTAATGCTTTTAATTGGATTGATGGGATAGACGGTTTTTTTAGCTCACAAGTTTTAATAGCTTTGATAGGAATGATTATCTTAATCGGAGAAATTAGCATTATTTTTCTAGTATTTTTATCAGCTATATTGCCTTATATTTTGATGAATCTTGGTATCTTCGGTAAAAAATTTAAGGTCTTCATCGGAGATCATGGAGCCATGATGATAGGATTTCTTTTTGCCGGTTCCTTTGTTTTGCTTTCCCAAGAACCTGAAATTAGACCTGTAGATACTCTGTGGTGTATAGGTTTGGTATTACTTAATGCATTCAGAGTAATGTGGAAAAGGCTAGTTAAAGGAATTTCGATCTTTAGTTCCGACAGAGAACATATTCATCATTACTTTCTAGATTTAGGATATTCATCAAGGGAAACTCTTATTATCGTTTCTTTTTTTAGTTTAATAATTTTCGCTATAGGCATAACATTTTCGATATTAGAAATAGCTGAATCGATTTCTTTTTTTACTGCTATAGGAATTTTTTTATTTTGGAACTTATTTAGTAAATCTATTTATAAAAAACTTAAGACGAGGAAAGAATCTCTTCAATCATCCAAATAGTATCTTTCCCAAAATACATTTCATCATCAAGAAAAAAAGTTGGGATCCCAAATAATCCCCTTTTAACAGCTTCTTCAGTATTGGATATTAATTTTGCTTTTACATCAGGATCTTGCATTTGATTCATTAACTTATCTGCATTTAATCCAGACTCTTCAAAAGCAACTTTGATTACCTCAGGGTCGTCCATTTTTTTAGGCTCTTCCCACATGTGTACCAGTACTTTTTCGATATAATCTTCGAGATAACCATCCATATCCGCAGCCACCGCCCCTCTCATCATTTGAAGAGTAATCACAGGGAAATGAGGATTCATCTTAAATTTCGTGAGTTTATGGCGCTCCACAAATCTCTCAATTTCAAGCGATTGATACTCATTCTTATTCAATACTCCAAAAAATTGTTCCATGGGTGGTTTGTTATTTGTTGATTTAAAAATACCTCCCAAAAGAACTGGTGTAAATTTAATTTCACAATTATATTTTTCAGGAAAATCTTTGAGTACTTGGTAACCAAAATAAGCATTTGGGCTGGCAAAATCAAAATAAAAATCTAATTTTTTCATGACGTCTCCTCATCATTAATAGTTAGTCTAGTTCTAACTGCATTAATTATTTCAATAGTTTGAGTATAGTCTAGATCAACACAAAAACCATCAAGAAAATTATTAAATACATTATCGGAAACTCCAGAACCATCGTCATAAGAAATACCAAATAAAGTTTCACATTTTTCAACATCCGATAATCTCTGGTCTTTTGATAAGCCTTCCAGAAGAAAGTCGACAGTGTATTCCTCTTCTGACATCACTATGCCCTTATCAAGTGATGAATCTAAAATTAGATATTTTTGTCCTGTATTGGACCAATTTTTCCATTCAGGTAAGTCATTATTTCTCCCTTTTCCAGGATCTCCTGTGTAAGCAAATTCTGCCCAGTAGGATTGAATATCCTTTGAGAGCTGAAGAGCTGGCTGAAAGGCTCCTTTACCAAAAAGAAAACTTTTAATAATGAAGTTATCAAAAGTACCCATAACAAATAAGATTTCTAATGCATGTGCGGCTCCGACAAGCCTCGAAAGTTCAACTCCATTAACTTCTCGTAATTCGTCCCAATCAAATCTGTAGGCATAAGTACTGTTGTGGCCGTTTTCAACAAGTATTCTTGCTGGGCTGTCAACAGCTGAATTCTTCCAAAAACCTGAACCATAAAAGTTTATAGCATCATAATATTCTGGATCTATAATTCTTGCAGGCATCAAATCAACACCTGCTGTTTTGAACAGACCTCGAGCAGGAATCCATTCAACAAAATTAGGGTTAGCAGAATTGAAGAACTTGTTTTCATCTTTATTAGTTCCAAAAATTATTGGGACTTTTTTTAAGGTATTTTTTGAATAAGCCTCTTGAAATCCACCTTTCAAAATCACATGTCCATCTGGAAATACCCTAGTCATACCGACTTTATCTGGTCTATCGTTTAAAAGGGCTGTTACAAGTTCTTCTGGAGTTGCGTTATATAAAATTTCTTTCCTCTCGAGACGGGTCATATTTGATTGCAAAGATTTTGCCTCAAACATATCTTTTGCTAGCCCTTTATAAACTAAAATTTTATTAAGAACATTTAAAGCACTGTCCGTAGGCGCTTCATTATTTAAAGGTAGGTAATTTTCACTTGCTTCGATGGATGAAACACTTGAAACACCACTTTGAACGATTGCTTTATGAAAAAGACCTTCCGCCAGAGGAGAAGCAAACAAAGCAGTTACGTTATGACCCCCTGCTGACTCACCAAATATTGTTATGTTATTTGCATCGCCCCCAAAAGCTTTAATATTATTTTTTATCCACTCAAGTGCTGCAATGGTGTCTAGCGTTCCAAAATTTCCTGATTTATCTTCTAAAGATGAATTTTCATCCACAAGAGATGGGTGTCTAAACCACCCAAATGCTCCCATCCTGTATTGAATAGTCACAACGATAACATTTTGACTGGAAACGAGAGAGCTTGGATCATAGATTTTTGCGTCTCCAACTACATTTCCTCCGCCGTGTATCCACATCATAACAGGCAATGGTTTGTCCAATGATGCTATATCGTCTTTTGAGAGTTTAGGTGTCCAAATATTCAAATACAAACAATCCTCGCTTCCGATAAAGTCTTCTTCAGCTAAGATAATTTCTCTTTGAAAACACTCATCTTTAAAATCCGTCGCCTCAAAAAGCCCTTCCCACGGCATAGCCATCTGAGGAGCTTTCCACCTTAATTCGTTTATTGGAGGTTTTGCGAAAGGGATGCCCTTCCAGGAAAAAGTATTATTCTCTGAGTTTTTGCCAATGAGCAGTCCTTGTGATATTTCTCTGATTGATTCTTTATTAATAGCGCCAGTGCAAGAAAATAGCAAAAAAATAACTGAAATGCTGAGAAAATTTTTCATAAAAATAACCTGAATTTAAATTTTAACTTATTAAATTTCTCAGCTATTATCATAGAAATTACTCAAATAAGATAATAATAATTATGCAAATATCACCAATACCAACCTTATCAAAAGATATTAATGAAATCCGTTCTAAAACAGCCAATATAGTTGCTGAGCAAATTATCCCTAACGAAAAAGAAATTTATAAAGGAGGAGATTCGGCAAAATCGATTAGGGCTGAAATAAGAGAAACTGTTAAATCAGAAAAACTTTGGGCGCCTCATCTCCCCGAGGAATATGGGGGCATGGGTATAGGTTTTATGGCTCATGCTTATATGAATGAAATATTAGCTTGGTCACCTCTATCAAATAGATTATTTGGTGTGATTGCTCCAAATTCTGGAAACCAGAAAGTTCTTCTTAAATATGGCACTGATGAACAGAAAAAAAAGTGGTTGGAGCCTTTAGTTGCTGGCGAGATGGAATCTGCTTTCTCTATGACAGAGCCTGATAGCGCAGGATCTGATCCTAGGTCTATAAAAACAACTGCTGTAAGAGATGGAGATGAGTGGGTTATTAATGGTCATAAAGTAATGACTTCGAACGGAATTAGAGCGGACTTTGCCATTGTCATGTGCAGAACAGAAGAAGAAACAAATTCTGGAGAAATCAATTCAAAAATGACCCAGATCATAGTGCCTACTAATTCTCCGGGTTTTAACATAATCAGATC
This sequence comes from uncultured SAR86 cluster bacterium, assembly GCA_902616715.1. Taxonomy (GTDB): domain Bacteria; phylum Pseudomonadota; class Gammaproteobacteria; order Magnimaribacterales; family AG-339-G14; genus AG-339-G14. The sequence goes on along the minus strand of CACMTR010000003.1, from coordinate 169,453 downwards.
TGTGCCAATTTGGGGTCATACTGGTGGAGATCATGTAGAAATTAAATATGAAAACGTAAGAGTGCCTCTTGAAAATCAATTAGGTGCCAGAGGTTCTGGTCATGCGGCGGCCCAAGATCGTTTAGGAGCTGGAAGAGTTTTTCATTGCATGAATAGTATTGGGCAAATGTGGCGAGCTTTTGATTTAATGTCTAAAAGAACTATAACCAGAGAAGTACATGGTGGTTTGTTGGAATCAAAACAGATGATCCAAGGATTCATTGCAGATTCTTATATTGATATTCAAACTGCGAGATTAATGACGATCCATTGTGCCGAGGTAATGGATTCTGAGGGCGACCCAAGAGTAGATATTTCTGCAATCAAAATTTATGTTCCAGCGGCAATGCATAGGGTTGTTGATCGTGCAATTCAAGTTTATGGTTGGAAAGGTGTGTCTGCTGATTTACCTTTATTTGGAATGTATCAAGGCGCAAGAACTTTAAGACTTGCTGATGGTCCAGATGAAGTTCATAGAATTCTTATAGCCAAGCAAATATTAAAGAAGTATCGTGATGGGCTATCCTGGGATTTTGGAGTTTAAAGAATTATTTAATAATTTTAATATTTTTTCCAATAGTATTGTTAAGCCAGTTTTTAGAAATAAAATCTTTCAATTTTATTGAAGAGCTGGCGGTAGCTATTAAAACGTCGTCTTGAAAAAGTTCAGCGGATGAAAAAGCAATAGATTTTCCAATTTTAATCACTTTAGCTTCTGCAATGGTAAATTTTGGTCCTCCAGAAGACAAAAAATTTACATTAATATCAATTGATAAGGGTACTTTCTTAAAGTCTAAAAGTTGCATTACAAGAAAAGCCATACTGGCATCTAACATCGTAGTTACAAAACCACCTTGTAAAATAGTTCCATCTGAATGACAGAAAAATTCATCTGGATTAAAAGACATCTTTAAGGATTCGGTTTTGAAGTTTAATTCCAGAATTTCAGCATTCATCTTTTCAAGATAAGCCGGAAGATTTTTATTTATTTCTTTTGTCATATACTTGAAAAGGCATCCAGAGCTCTTTTTCTGGATTCTTTTAAGTCGACAATCATATCAGGATAATTATTTTTTAACCTTAATTCTTTTGGAGGATTGTGAATTTGTTTCTCAGGAATCGTTTCAAGACTTGGCAAGAATTTTTTGATGAACTGGCCGTCTTTATCAAATTTTTCTGACTGAGTAATGGGATTGAAAATTCTAAAATATGGTGCAGCATCAACTCCTGTAGAAGCGCTCCACTGCCATCCACCATTATTAGAAGCATGATCTCCATCGATGAGTCTTTTCATAAAATATTCCTCACCTAGTTTCCAATCTATTAATAGATTTTTTGAGAGGAACATAGCTACAACCATTCTTAGTCTATTATGCATCCATCCAGTTTGGTTGAGTTGAGTCATAGCTGCGTCAATAATTGGTATTCCAGTTTTTCCTTCACACCATTTTTTAAAGTTGTGTTCGTCGTCTCTCCAAATCATTTGATCATATTTTTCATTAAAAGATTTACCTTTACTTACTCTAGGAAAATGAAAGATGATGTATTTGTAAAATTCTCTCCAAAGAATTTCATTCATCCAAGAATACTGACCTGTTCCTGGGGAATCCTCGAATTTTACTAAAAGCTCTTTCAAACAAGTTTTTGCTGAAATCATTCCTGAAGTTAAATAAGGAGATAATTTACTAGTTGAATCTAGATAAGGAAAATCTCTTAAGTTTTTATAATCTTCTATTTTTTCATGAAGAAAAGATTCAAGAATATTTTTAACTTCATTGGAGCCAACTTTGTAATCTTTTATAGACTTTAAAAAATATTTATCTTCTAATTCATACTCAGGTATTTGGTCATTTTCTAAAATATTCGAATCTTGAGGTAAAGGCTCTGAAATAATATCAAGATCTTTAGGAGTTAATAAACTTCTGAAAACCTTTGAGTAGGGAGTGAAAACTTTGAAATAATTTCCTGAACCAGTCTTAATTATTTCAGGGTTCAAAATTGAAGAATCAAAAAGATTAAATTTTATGTTTTCTTTATCAAAAAGTAGCTTGAGCGAATCATCTTTCTTTCTTTCATTAAAGCCATAATCTTTGTTTATATAAGCTGATTTTATTTTTAATTTTTTTGCTAGTTCCAAGACTTTTTTAGGTTCATCTTCAATTCCGTCTGCGTAAATGATTTTAAAATTAATATTTTTTTTAATAAGCTCATCTCTTATTTCTTTGAGATGATCAAGTTGAAATCTAATTTTTAACGGACTATCCTTGTGATCTTCCCATTTTTGTGGATTAAAAATGAAAGCAGCAGTTAAACCTTTTTTTGCTAGAGAGGATTGATATAAAGCAGCGTTGTCATCAAGCCTCAAATCGTTAGTGAAAATGAAAAGATTACTCATAATTTGGTGACAAGATGATGGTAACGCTTTGCCCAAAACATATATTTAACATCATCTCGCCATTAAAAATGGGCTGATACCATTAGTATCAACCCAGTAAATCCAAGTTAGGAGAGATTTCTGGGGAGAAAAGATCACTTGAATTTGATTAATAATACTCTTAAGAATACTTAAGATGGGTTATAAATATAAAAAAATTAGTTATTAAAAGTTATAAGGAATTCATACAACTTCAAATTTTATATCAGCTTTTTTTAACCTTTCAATCAAAGGAATTCCTAGGCCTGTAGCTGGGGTTAAAAACCCTCCAAAATCCTCTCCTCCAGGTAAATTATCCGAAAGAGCAATTGTTAAAGCTGACTCACAAAGCATTTTAGAGGTAGATTTATATCCAGGATCGCCGTCACCGTATATTGTGCTCACTTGTTTTTCACCATCTTCAGCTTCAGCAACAAATACTCCTTTAAACCATCCATTGTTTTGTACTTCTAAAGAAGGCCCTTCTCCAGGTTGGGGCAAAAACTTTCTAATAAGCCACCTTAATGGCGTTGAAATAATTAGAAAGCCTAGGATCAAGCCTATTGAGGCAATTCTTGCTGAATTTTTTGAAGCATAGGCTCCATATTCTTTATATATAAAGTTATTGCCATAAGACTTTTGATTCATTTCCATTAAAGCTGCGGATCTTCTTACTACTCTTGTATTAGCGACAGAAAAAAGTCCCAAACCAGACCACTTTTGAGCCTCTTCAATCCATTTTATAGAAAGAGAATCTGCACTCTTTTTTCTTTGAAAATCGGAAACGGATTCTTTTGGGTTAAGTAAAAATGGGTCTCTCATTTCTTTAGGCAATTTTCCCATTGAAAATATTGATTCAATTGTTCCTCCGGAAGCCCCCCCAGACGCAGAGTGAAATACTTCAACTTTTTTTACCGATTTGTTCATTTGATTAATAGCAAACAAAGTTCCTATGTCAGACGGCAAAGAGTCGTAACCACATGAGGGAATTACACGGACACCATTTGAAATTGCCTCTTCATTGTAAAGATCCATTTGTTTTTTTACCCAATGATTCTCTCCTGTTATATCTGTGTAATGAGTTTTTTCAAAAATACATGCTTTTAAAAGTAAAGAACCATACTTTGAATAAGGACCGGCTGTTGTTAATAGGACCTTAGTTTCTTTTACCATATTGGCCAAATCTTCATAATTTTCCGCATCAGCAATAAGGATGTCACATTTAAGATTCATTTCTTTTTTTAATTGCTCTAATTTTTTTTTGTTTCTCCCGCCAATTGCCCAAGACAAATCAGGATAATTTTCATGTAAATATTTTGCACATAACCTACCTGTAAAACCTGAAGCCCCATAAACTAAAAGTTGATATTTTCTTTGCATAATTTTAATAAATGATTTTTTTCTATATTATATAAATAATAGTTGTAGGAGAGAAAATGATAAATAAACAATTTACACTCGCTAAAAGACCGATAGGAATGCCTGAGGATGACTGCTGGAATCTAATAGAGACTGACATTCCAGATTTATTAGAAAATCAAATTCTTATAGAAGTAACTTTTCTCTCTGTCGATCCATACATGCGTGGACGTATGAATGATATGAAATCCTATGCTGAACCTGTGAAAATTGGAGGTTTAATGGTGGGAGAAAGTGTTGGAAAAGTAATACAGTCTAGATCAGAAAAATACAATATTGGAGACATTGTTACGGCTCACTTAGGTTGGCAAACACATATAGTTGCTGATGATGATAGTTTATTTGTCAGAAGAGTCTATCCAGATTTAGCTCCTATTCAAGCCTATTTAGGAGTAGCTGGAATGCCTGGAAGAACAGCTTATTTTGGATTGCTAGATGTAGGGAAGCTAAAATCTGAAGACACTGTAGTTGTCTCTGCTGCATCTGGAGCTGTTGGATCGGTAGTGGGTCAAATAGCAAAATTAAAAGGATGTAAAACTGTTGGAATTGCTGGTGGTCCTGATAAATGTTCTTTTGTAAAAGAAGAAATGGGATTAGATCACGCTATTGACTACAAATCAGGAAACCTTTCTAAAAACCTAGCTGATGCTTGTCCTGATGGAATAGACATTTACTTTGAAAATGTAGGTGGAGAAGTGTCAAATGCTGTAGCGCCTTTAATGAATGAAGGAGGAAGAGTGCCAATTTGTGGATACATTTCAGCCTATAATTCTTTTAATCCTGATATGGACAGCAGAGACGATTTACCCGAAACTCCTTTTGATGTGTTTGGCTCACTTGACCCTGTACCTGAACATAGATTTTTTGTAGTTACGGAATATATGAATCAATGGGACGAGGCTACAAAAGAACTTACAGAATGGATTCGTAAAGGAGAGATAAAATATAAAGAATCTATTCTAGAAGGTTTTGAAAATACTCCTCAAGGACTAAGAAATGTTTTATCTGGAAAGAATTTTGGAAAACAGCTGATAAAAATTTAAGTAAAAACTTTAAGAATTTATTTCTTCGGAAATAGCTTTTCCAATATCTGCAGGACTTTTGACTATTCTTACTCCTGCTTTTTCTAACGCATTAAACTTATCTTCTGCAGATCCTTTACCACCAGAAATAATAGCTCCAGCATGTCCCATTCTTTTTCCTGGAGGAGCGCTTACTCCAGCTATGTAAGAAACGATTGGTTTTGAAATTTTTTCTTGAATAAACTCCGCAGCCTCTTCCTCCGCTGTACCCCCTATTTCACCGACCATGACAATACCTTCTGTTTCAGAATCATGTTCAAACATTTCTAAGATATCTATAAAACTTGAACCCGGTATAGGATCGCCACCAATACCTACGCAACTTGATTGTCCTAAACCCTCTCGAGAAGTCTGATCTACTGCTTCGTATGTAAGAGTTCCAGATCTTGAAACGATTCCAACCTTCCCCTTGCTATGAATACTAGCGGGCATAATTCCAAGTTTTGCTTGTCCTGGCGTTATAACGCCAGGACAATTAGGTCCAATAATTCTAGTTCCCATCTCATCTGCTTTTGCTTTTAAATAAAGCATATCTAAAGTTGGTATGCCTTCAGTAATGACTATAATCAACTTTAATTCTGAATCTAAGGCTTCATTTATTGAATTCCTACAAAAAGGAGCTGGTACAAATATTAGAGAAGTATCCGCACCGGTTTCTTTGATTGCTTGTGAAACGTTTTCAAATACGGGAAGGTTTAAGTGAGTCTGTCCAGCTTTTCCCGGTGTTACTCCCCCAGCAATATTTGTTCCATATTCTAAAGATTGAGAACAGTGAAGAGTTGCCTGAGAACCAGTAAATCCCTGACATATTGCAATAGTTTGATTATCGATAAGAATACTCATTTTGATAAATCGACCGCTTTTTTTGCAGCAAGCGTTAAATCCGTTTCGGAAAAAATATTTAGTCTGCTTTTTTCGAGTATGTTTTTAGCAATATCAGAGTTGTTGCCTTTTAAACGAACTACCACAGGAACCTGAATCCCTATATCTTGTATTGCGGATACTATTCCCTCAGCCACAACATCACATCGAACTATGCCACCAAAAATATTTATTAAAATTGATTTAACTTTAGAATCGGAAACAATAATTTTAAAAGCTTCTGTGACGCTCTCTTTATTCACGGCGCCTCCAACATCTAAGAAATTAGCAGGAAAACCACCTGAGAGCTTAATAATGTCCATAGTGCCCATTGCCAATCCTGCTCCGTTTACCATACAGCCAACTGTTCCATCCAGTGTTACATAATTAAGTCCCCATTTTGATGCATCTAACTCTAAAGCGTCTTCTTGAGATTCGTCTCGCATTCCATTAATTTCTTCTTGACGATACAACGCATTGCTATCGACATTAATTTTTCCATCTAAACAATTTAGTCTGCCAGAGATATCAATGACTAATGGATTTATTTCTATAAGAGAAAAATCCTTGTCAACAAATAACTTAATAAGATTTTTTATCAGAGAGCTAAACTCTATATTCTGACTTTTATTCAATTCGAGGCCATCAGAAAGTTTCTGTATTTCCTTATCTTTAATTTTGTTTGAAGAATCTAAAAATACTTTAAATATCTTTTCTGGATTATTTTCAGCTACTGATTCTATATCAACTCCTCCATCTGGAGATGCAATTACTGCGATAGATTTAGAACTTCTATCGATTACTAATCCTAAATATAACTCTGTTTTTATATCTGTGCATTCTTCTAAAAGTACACAAGATACAGGCTGTCCCTTTTTATCAGTTTGATAAGTTATTAAATTAGCTCCCAACCATTTTTGACAAAAATCTCTTATCTCTTCTTTCTTTTTAGTAAGAATAACTCCGCCCGCTTTTCCTCTCCCACCTGCATGGACTTGAGCTTTAACAACATATGAATCTACGTTAAGTACAGATATTGCTCGATCAATGTCAGATAGCTGGAAAATTAATTGAGATTTAGATACAGGTAAACCGTAATCTTTAAAAAGAAATTTTGCTTGATATTCGTGTAAATTCAATGTTCATGAATAGTAGCAAAGAAGGAATGATAAAAAAAGAAAGTATTCTTAATCTAAATAGCTCTTTTGATGAGCATTTTTTTTATTTCATTAATAGCTTTGTTAGGATTCAATCCTTTAGGACAAACTGATACACAGTTCATTATTCCGTGACATCTAAAAACACTAAAAGCATCTTCTAGCTGATCTAACCTTTCTTCAGTTGCGACATCTCTGCTATCGGAAATGAACCTATAAGCTTGAAGAAGAGCCGCTGGTCCAAGAAATTTGTCGGGATTCCACCAAAAAGAAGGGCAAGCAGTTGAACAACATCCACACATAATACATTCATAAAGACCATCTAATTTGTCTCTATCTTCAACAGTTTGAGGTATTTCTTTCCCATCAGTCTTTTTATCGGTAATTAAATAAGGTTGGATTTTCTTATATTGATCAACAAACTGTGTCATATCTACGATTAGATCTTTTACGACAGGTAGACCAGGTAGAGGTCTTAGTTCAAGCTTATTTCCTCTAACAGCCTCTGAAAGAGGAGTTATACAGCCTAGTCCGTTTTTTCCGTTAATATTCATTCCATCAGAACCACACACTCCCTCTCTACATGATCTTCTGAAAGATATCGTTGGATCAATTTCCTTTGCAAGTTGTAGTGCATCAAGAACCATAATGTCTTTATCTTTAGGTATGTCTATGTCCATACTTTGCATGTATGGTTTCTTCCCAATGTCAGGATCGTATCTATAGATACTAACTTTTAAGGTTTTCAGTTGTTCTGCGGCAATACTATTCATTAATAAGTTCTGGCAAAAGGTTGAAAAGCTTGAACAATTTTAGGTCTAAAATTTACATCTCTTTTTGAAACTTCTTTAGTTTCTTTAAAATAAATTGAATGTTTGAGCCAGTTTTCATCATCTCTTTCTGGATAGTCGTCTCTGGAATGAGCGCCCCTACTTTCTTTTCTCTCGCTCGCACATATTGCAGTTGCCTCAGCAACTTCTAATAAATTGAGCAATTCAAGTGCTTCAACCCTAGCAGTGTTAAATTTAGAGGATTTATCTGCTAAATAAAGTCCTTCAGATCTTTCTCTAATATCATTAATTTCTTGGATTCCTTCCTCCATATTTTTGGCGCTCCTAAAAACTCCGAAACTTAACTGCATAACTTCTTGCAAATCTTTTTTTATTACTGAAGAATTCTCACCTTCCTTACTAGAATTTACACGATTAATATTTTTTAAAGATTCGTTAATGTTTTCGCGCGTAGGTTCTGAGATTCCAATGCCTTGTTTAAATGAATCTTCAATATGAAGACCTGCGGATCTACCAAAAACAACCAAGTCTAATAATGAGTTTCCACCTAAACGATTTCCTCCATGCACTGAGACACAAGCTGCTTCTCCAGCGGCATACAGGCCATCTACAATTTTATCTGAACCGTCAGATTGTTGGGTAATGACTTGACCATGAACATTTGTTGGAATGCCTCCCATAGCATAATGGCAGGTTGGAACAACAGGAATCGGGTGATCTGCTGGATCTATATGAGCGAATGTTTTAGAAAGTTCAGTAATTCCTGGAAGTCTTTTATGGAGAAGATCCGCTCCAAGATGATCAAGTTTTAAATAACAATGATCTTTATCAGGTCCGCAACCTCTTCCCTCGATTATCTCTAGCATCATAGACCTAGCAACAACGTCTCTACTTGCAAGGTCTTTAGCGTTAGGTGCATAACGCTCCATAAATCTTTCTCCATCTTTATTAATTAAGTATCCACCTTCTCCTCTACATCCCTCAGTAACTAAAGTTCCTGCTCCATGAATTCCGGTGGGATGAAACTGCCACATTTCCATATCTTGAACTGCTAATCCTGCTCTAAGAGCCATTCCAGTTCCATCTCCAGTATTAATTAAAGCATTGGTAGTAGATTTATAAATTCTACCTGCCCCTCCTGTTGCTAAAACTGTTGCTTTAGCTTTCAAAAAGTATGCTTCGCCAGATTCAATTTCAAAAGCTATAACTCCGGTTACCTGATTAGAGTCATTTAAAACTAGATCAACCGCAAACCACTCACTTAAAAAATTAGTACCAGCTTTAATGTTTGCTTGATAAAGAGTATGAAGAAGAGCATGCCCGGTTCTGTCAGCTGCCGCACAAGTTCTTTCAGCTTGACCGCCTTTACCATAATCCTTTGATTGCCCTCCAAAAGCTCTTTGATATATTTTTCCTTCTTCAGTTCTAGAAAATGGTAAGCCCATGTTTTCTAATTCAAATACAGTTGCAGGTCCTTCTTGACACATATATTCAATCGAATCTTGATCTCCAATGAAATCTGAACCTTTGACTGTGTCATACATATGCCATCTCCAATCATCATTAGGATCTGCACTAGCTATAGCACAAGTGATGCCTCCTTGAGCAGACACCGTATGGGATCTTGTTGGAAAAACTTTGGAAACGACTGCAGTATTCATGCCCGATTGAGCAAGTTGAAGTCCTGCCATGAGTCCAGAACCTCCGCCTCCGACTATAATTCCGTCGAATTCCTTAACGGGTAAACTAGATGCATCAAGATATCCTTTTCCATTCATTGCCATAATATATTCCTAAATAATTATGAAAATAGTACAAACGATAGCTCCTAAAATTTGAAGATAACTGAAACTTAAAACAGAAATCTGAAGAAATCTAGCAGCATTACCAACTCTTGCCTCGGTTAGGTAATCTTCAATAATATGATGAATACCTTGTAACGAATGATAAGAAATCGATATTAAGACTAATAATGTTCCTATTTTCACAAATAGAATATCAAAAAAACCGGTCAGCTGAGCATAATTTACTGGCATATACGTCAACCAATAATAGGTTATAACTGAAAAATATAGGGCTTGAAAAACTGCAGAAACTCTAACCATGAGATAGTCGAAGATTCCAGTTCTTTTGAAAGAATAGAGTTTGGTCACCATAATAAAGTCGAAAAATAGATAATCATAATTCCACTGAGAAAAAAAGTGCCATAAGCGCTTAATGAACCGGCTTTAAAAGTCTCCCAAAAGCCAAAATCCATAACCAAATGCCTTAGACCAGCAATGAAATGATAGGTTAAACCTGCTATAAAAAGATTAAGCATTAACTTTATAAAAAAAGAATTTCCCAAGTCTTGCATATAATTAAAACCATCAGGAGAACTCGTAGATATTAAAACCGCACCCATAAACGGAAAAATTAAAAAAAATACTCCTAACGCAGAAATTCTATGAATTATTGAAGCTTTTGCAGTGATTGGTAATCTTATTTTTAATAAGTTTAAAAAAAGAGGTGGTTTAGACATATTTAAGCAAAGTTTTAAGCATTATATTAAGTTGTTTTGAAGGATCAATGGCTTCTTACCCTTTTCCTCTTAGCATATTGCCGTTTTGTAAGTTTATTTTTTTTATTTTTAAAAGGATTTTCATTATCTTTAAAGATTAATTGAATTGGAATTCCTTGTAACTTAAATTTTTTTCTTAAAGTGTTTTCCATATATTTTTTGTAACTTTTATTTAATTTTTCTAGTTGATTTCCATGAAAAATAAAAGTTGGGGGTGATGTGCTTCCAATATTTACAAATTTTATTTTTGGTCTAAATCTTCCATGCATGGCAGGCGGATTTGCATCTTGGGCCTCTTTAATAAATTTATTTAAGTCTTGAGATTTTATTTCTTCCTTGCTTCTATCAACTAATTTTAATAACTTATTTAGAAGATTGCTTGTACCAATACCTTTAATGGCAGATATATAACTTACTTCAATGTGACTTACAAAATTCAATTTCTTACTTATGTTTCTTTTTAGCAAAGACTTTTCATAAGCACTCAATGATTCAGATTTATTTATCCCAATTATCAGGGGCTTACCTGAGGATATAATTAAGGAGAGTAAGTGTAAATCTTGATCGGTTACAGTCTCTTTACCATCGACAAGGTAAATTATACCTTCTGAATTTCTAATAATATTAATTGATTTTTGAGAAGAGAAAATTTCATTTTCTTTCTTAATTTTGCCTTTTCGTCTGAGTCCAGCTGTATCTGTAATGGAAATTAATTGATTTTTAAATTTTATTTCTTCAGTAATTGAATCAACAGTTGTCCCAGGGATTTTCGAGACGAGTGATCTGTTGTCCTTTAAGATCTTGTTAAAAAAAGTAGATTTTCCTGCATTAGGCTTGCCTAATATGCCAATTTTTTTTTTAGTTCCCGACTTTAAATCTTCATTATTATTTGATTCGGAAGAAATAAATTGCTTAAAAATTTTATTCTTTAGATCTATGAGACCATTTTTATTTTTAGCTGAAATTTTTAAAGTAATTTTTACTCCAAGTTCAAAAAAATCTTCTAAATTTTCCTCAGAACCTTTTTGGTCTGACTTATTTATGCAAAGAAAGTATTCTTTTCCAGATTTTCTTAAAATGTCATTTATTTCTAAATCTAATGCGTTAAGAGGACCTGTAGCATCTACCAAAAATAGAAAGCCATCTGCCTCTTTTAAAGCTTTTTGAGTTTCGTTAAGAACCAGTTTTTCAAACTCGTCATCTGAGTCTGTTATCCCGGCAGTGTCAATAAAAATGTAAGAAAAATCATTAATGGATGCTGAACCATATTTCCTGTCTCTAGTTAAACCAGGAAAATCTGCGACTAATGATAAATTTTGCCCTACAAGCGAATTGAACAAAGTTGATTTGCCTACGTTGGGTCTTCCGACAATTGCGATTAGTGGTCCCATGATTAACCTTCACCTATTTAACCTCAAGGTAAGTTAATCTTCCTGATAAGTCCAGACTAACAAGAGAATTTTTATAAGATTGTAATTCAATAATTCCAGATCTACTTGCTCGATACCTTCCCTCTGGTTTGCCATTTTCTATATTAATAAAATGAAGGTATCCTTCAAAATCACCTACAACTAGGTAATTTTCGACCTTAACTGGTGAAGTTAAATTCCTTAATCGATAATCACTTGTTTTCCAAAGGCTTATACCTGTTAATCCTGAAAATGCCTGAACTTCACTTTCTTCATCTACCACGAAGATGTTTCTCTCAAACTCAAATATGTCTTTCGTTGAAGAAAAACTATTTCTCCAAATTACTCTACCTGTTCTGACATTTATTGCAGACACGTCTCCTTGATAGGAAGTTGCGAATGCAATTCCTGTAGAAATTTTAGGTTTGGAATCCACATCAATTATTCTTTCAATTTCTGAAGCACCTTTTGAGATAGTCACCGGAACTTCCCACTGAACAACACCGGATCTAGGTTCAATCATGGCTAAATTTCCATTTGCAAAACCAACATACAATGCTGAATCATCAAATACAGGAGAACTAGTTCCTCTTAAGCTTAAGCTAGGAAGAACCGAAATATATTCCCACCTGAATTTTCCATCTTTAAGATTTAAAGCTGTAATTTTTCCGTTCGTCGTTTGAACCGCAACGATGTCACCATTAGAACTTGGAACCGACAAACTTTCTCCTTCAACTGATGAAATCCAATTTATATTTCCATTATTAGAATTCAAAGAAAAAACTTCGCCATCAATTGAAGTAACGAATAAAGATCCAAAATCTTTTCCTACGCCAGAGGATAAATCAATACCTAGATCTACTTCCCAATCAAGGCTACCATCATTTGAAAACAAACTTACCAATCCTTCACTAGAAAAGGTATAAGTTCCTTGATCATCCAAAACGATATTATTTTTTCCAGCTGAAGGGTTAGAAAAAATATTTTTTGACCATGAATTATCAATTTCTACAATTGATTGAATTTTTAAAAGCTCAGCTGGTTCTTCGAAGACGACCTCATCAGATTGGCATCCGATTATAAAAATAGATACAAATGTTAAAATAAAAAAATTTACTTTTTTATTCATTGTTCGAAGAAGCTAAGCTAGAGAGTTTAAAATTTAATAGGTTTATTTGTGTTTGATTTTGAGATGTTTCAATAGCAAGCTTGTAGTAGTTCTCTGCTTCCTTATTGTTAAGATTAATTTTTTCTAAATCTCCTAACTTTTCAAGTTTTAAGGAATTAAAAAAATCAAAATTTCTATCTAGAAGTTGTTTTGCGTCTTCAAATCTATCTAAATCAATATAGATAGAGGCAAGTCTAATTCTTGAAATATCTCTTAAAAAGTTTCTAGACGATTTATCCTGCTCCAGATCAGAGTTTAATTGCTCCATCAAACTCATAGCCTTTGGTTCTTGACCATTTTCAAAATAAATTTTTGCTTGTTGAAAATTTGCTAAGTGATAATAAATTGATTGATCGTAAGTGTTTTTTAATTCTTCAAGTTTCATTTCAAGCTCTTTGAATTCTGAACCATCAAATTGAGTCAATTCGTTCAAATAATTTTCATAAGCCTCTTGAGATAAATAAATTTTTTCCTTCACATTTACCGTATAAAAAAAATAAGAAGCACTAACAAATATTATTATTAATAGTCCAATAATCAGATAAAGATAATTTTTCTTAAATAAATCAAAAAGCATTTCTAAACTTAAATTATTCATTTTCAATAACCCCAGAAATAGACTTTATAACTTCACTTTTCGTCAAAGACAATTGGTTATCGTCTTTTTTTAAATTTTTAAATGAATAGACTCCCTTATTGATTTCTTCATTCCCAATGATTATTGCAAAATCATAATTTTCTTTAATTGCTTTTTTTAATTGCGATTTAAGATTTGATTTAACTCCATCAAATCTCACAACTATCTCTTCAAGATTATTTCTAATTGTTTCGGCTATTTCTAAACCGGCATGCAAAAGATTATCTTCAAGAATAATAACAATTAATCTTTTTTTTGCTTTTGATGTGTCTTGATCACTTAAGGAGATTATTAATCTATCCAGCCCAATTGAAAATCCAGCAGCAGGAATATCTCTTCCTCCTAAATTTTTAGATAAAGAATCATACCTTCCTCCCGCACAAAAAGTATTTTGACTTCCCAAAGCTTTTGATTTCCATTCATAAACTACATCATTGTAATAATCCAAACCTCTAACCAAGTTGTTGTTTACTTTGTAAGGAATTTTCATTTCATCCAGATTTGATCTGAGCAAATCAAAATCTTCAATGCTCTTTTGACTTAAAAATTCAAAAATTTTTGGACCATTTTTCAAAATTTTTTGAGTTTCTGGATTTTTAGAATCTAAAATTCTCAAAGTATTAGAATTAAGTCTTGCTTGGCTATCAGGATCTAATTTATCCTTAATTGGTATCAAATAGTCCTTTATAGCTTTTGAGAAATTTTGTTGAGTCTCTTTTGAACCTAATGAATTAATTTCTAAATAATAATCTTTCAAATCTAAAAAACTAAAAATTTTATAGGACATATATATCATTTCAGAGTCTATATTTACTCCATCAAATCCATAGGCTTCAGCGCTCAATTGATAAAATTCTCTGTTTCTACCTTTCTGGGGTCTTTCGTATCTATACATTGGACCATGATAAAAAAGTCTTATCGGGCCTTGATCAGTTAAACCCATTTCAATTGAAGCTCTCAAACAACCTGCAGTTCCTTCTGGTCTAAGTGATAAAGACTTTCCGCTTTTACTTTCAAAAGTAAACATTTCTTTATTTACTATATCGGTCCCCTCTCCAACCGATCTTTGAAATAAACTCGTACTCTCTATAATTGGCAATCTGATTTCTTGGTAAGAGAAAGATTCAAAAATTTCAGTTATTTTTTTTGTTAGGTAACTCCAGGTTTGACTTTCGCTTGGATTGATTTCGTGAGCACCTCTAATCTTTTGAATTTTTTTCATTGTTATGAACTGACAATCAATTTTTCTTTTTTTAAAGATAACTCTTTTACCTTGGCTCTTACTCTTTGTTCTATTTGATCGACAATTTCGTCATTACTAATTTTTTTATCTGGCAGGCCATCAACATAAATAAGACTTTTTGGATTTGCTCCCGTTAAACCGACATGCGCAGCTTTTGACTCTCCCGGACCATTTACGTAACAACCTATTACTGCTACGTCGATACTTTCTTTAATATCTTCCAACCTTCTTTCAAGTTCATTCATGGTTTTAATCACATCAAAGTTTTGTCTAGAGCAACTAGGACAGGCAATAAAATTTATTCCTTTTTTTCTCAACTTTAAGGATTTTAAAATATCAAAGCCTACTTTAATTTCATCTACTGGATCAGCAGCCAAAGATACTCTTAACGTATCGCCTATACCCTCTTTTAATAATTGACTTATCGCTATTGATGATTTCACAGTGCCAGATCTTAATCCTCCAGCTTCTGTTAGTCCTAAATGAAGAGGTTGATTGATTTCTTTAGCAATTAACCTATAGCTTTCAGTCATAAGATCTATATCAGATGCCTTTATGCTTAACTTGAAATTATCGAAATTTTTTTTAGTTAGAATTTCAACATGAGATAATGCTGACTCCACCAGAGCTTCTGGACATGGTTCACCATATTTTTTTTGGAGTTTTTTTTCTAAAGAACCAGCATTCACACCGATTCTTATTGGAATATTATGATCAATAGCAGAATTTATAACTTGATTTACTTTTGCTTCAGAGCCGATGTTTCCAGGATTAATTCTTAGGCAATCAGCGCCAGCTTCAGCAACTGCCAGAGCAATTTTGTAATCAAAATGGATGTCAGCAACTAAAGGAATACTAGTAGCTTCTTTTATTTTTTTAAAGGCCTCAACTGATTTATGTGAGGGAGTTGAAACTCTCACAATGTCAGCGCCTGCGACTTCCAATAAATTAATTTGTTTAATAGTAGCTTTGACATTTTCAGTATCTGTATTTGTCATGCTTTGAACTGAAATTGGTGAGTCTCCGCCAACACTTACAGAACCAACAAATATTTTCTTAGAAACTCTTCTTTTAATTTCTGACTTTTTCAACATCTTTTCCATTCATTGTATAGAAAGCTGCATAGTTTGAGCTTTTATTTATGAAATTATTAAAATTTATTTTATTTCCATCTATGAAAATTTCTACAGCGGGAGCGTATCCAACTTTAAATGTAAATGGTGGGCTCCCCCTTAACTCATAAGATCCTGTCTGCATAAGCTCATAAAGCATTCTTTCATTTTTATCTTCTAAAACAATCCAACTTTCCCCTTTAATTTCCAAATTTATTTTTAAAGGAATATCAATCAAGTTTAAATTCTCTTGTAAAATAAATTCATCTGAAGCTTCAGAAATTTCAGAAGCTTCAAAAGTTTCGATATTATTTTCTTCAAATAAATTTAAATCAGTTTCACTCAACTCGTCATTTTTATCTATGGATTTGTTAGTTTCATCTACCAAAGATTGATCTTGGTTTTCAGTATCAGTAAGTAATAAATAAATTACTGCTAAAACAGAAATAATGAATACGGTGATTCCGGTATAGATTTTATAAAGATTTCTGTTTTTGTCTGCTTGTATTTCTTTTACTTTTAAATCTTTTTTTCTATTCCTTTTTTCTTGTTTTGAAATAAATTCTTCATAATCAGCTAAACATGATGAAGGATCTAAATCTAAAAATACAAAATATCTTTTTATATGGAATTTTGTAAATACTGCTGGAGGTAATTTTTTAAAATTACCTGACTCTAAATTAACTAAGAAGTCGACAGGAACATTTGTTTCTTTCGAACATGAATCTAAAGTCAAATTTTTTGAATTTCTAACTTCTTTTAAGTTAGAGACCCAGTTGGTTTTCATAATTAATCGAATATTTTCGACATTATATCAATTTCTCTTTGAGCAGACTCAAGAGAATCTGAACCATGGACAGCATTTTTTGATAAAGACTCAGCAAACTCCGCACGAAGAGTGCCTTCGCTTGCCTCATTGGGATTAGTTGCTCCCATCAACTTCCTATAGTTAGCAACTGCATTTTCTCCTTGAAGAATTTGAACCACTGAATAATCAGAAGTCATAAAATCTACTAATTCAGAAAAAAAAGGTCTTTCTTTGTGCTCAGAATAAAAATTTTCTGCAATATCTTTTGAAATTTTAATTTTTTTTGACTTCAAAATTAATAAATTATTATCTTCAATAATCTTATTAATTTCATCAACAAAAGAGTTTTTAACGGCATCAGGTTTTATTATGCATAAAGTTTGTTCCATATCTTAATCTTCCTCTTCAATCCACAAAGCTTGAATAGCCTCTAAGATCCGTTCATTACATTTATCAAATTCATCATCAAATCCTTCTAAATTAGAAATTAAATTCCTTAAATCTGTGAATAGAATTTTTTTTGGATCTACTTCTGGATGTTTATCGATAAGCGAATCTACTATTTCATATGTATCTATCCATTTCATGAGGAGATAAAGTAAATTTTAAGCTTTTTGAAACAAATTTTGATCAATACTAAAGCTTTCTCCACAACCACATTTAGCGGATATATTGGGGTTATTAAATATCAATTCAGAATTTAGACCTTTAGTTACATAATCAATTTCAGTGCCCTTTAAGAAGATGAGACTTTCTTCGCTAATGTATAAGTCTATATCCTCAACGCTTGCCTTGAAGTCATCCTGCTCAGCTTTTTGAACAAAGGAAAGATCGTAAGCATATCCAGAACAACCGGAAGACTTTACACTGACTCTGACTCCAGAAGATTTATTTTTTTCTAAAAGATTTGAGATATGACTTATGGCACTGTCAGATAAGCTGAAATCTTTTTTACTGAGTTTTTTTTCCATTTGTGGTGCTTTACTTTCTTTTTTAGGATGAATTTCTGAAACCATATTAATTGTATATTTTGGAATTTCAATAGTGAGATCGTTATTATCGACAATAGTTTGGCAACTTAGTCTTGATTTAGGCTCCAATCCCCAGGCCTTATCTAGAAGATCTTCTTCGTCATCAGTCGATTCATTAAGGGAGTCAAACCCTTCTCTAAATATTACATGACACGTGGTGCAAGCACACGAGAGCTCGCAAGCGTGCTCTATGTCTATTGAACTATTTAATAGATTTTCGCAAACCGACTTGCCCACAGTTGCTTCAATTTCAGCACCATTTGGGCAGAGTTCTTCATGAGGTAAAATTTTTATTTTGGGCATTAATCATTATTTCTTCGACTTTTAAAGTCATCTATAGCTCTGTGAATTGCTTCTTCAGCAAGAACGCTACAATGAATTTTAATTGCCGGTAGTTCTAAAATATCTACTATTTCCTGATTTGAAATTTTTTGTGCCTCTTCGATCGTTTTTCCTTTAAGCATATCAATTAATTGACCACTTGAAGCTATTGCTGACCCACATCCATAAGTTTTAAATTTGGCATCGACAATTACATTTTTATTATCGACGTTTTCACATTTAATTTGTAATTTCATTACATCTCCACAAGCAGGCGCACCGACAATTCCGGTTCCTACTCTATGAAAATCCTTATCTCCAGGTTTCCAACGTCCAACGCTAGCTTCCTCTGGATTCTTTAAAGTTTTTTCAAACTTATCTATTACTTTTTGTGAATAAGCCATATTTACCTCACCATAATAACTTGTTCATGCCCACTCTATTTTATCTAAATCTACGCCATCTTGATACATTTCCCACAAAGGAGAAATTTCTCTCAATTGTGAGACAGAGTCTTTAACTAATTCTACAGTTGAATTTACTTCTTCTTCTGTCGTAAATCTCCCGAATGAAAATCTGATTGAACTATGGGCAAGCTCATCAGGTCTTCCAAGTGCTCTTAATACATAAGAAGGTTCGAGACTGGCAGAAGTACAGGCCGAACCTGAAGAAACTGCAATATTTTTTAAAGCCATTATTAAAGATTCTCCCTCAACATAATTAAAAGAGAGATTAAAAATACCGGGATAACCTGTTTCAACTGATCCATTAACATATATTTCTTCCATACTATTTAGACCTTTCCAAAGAGTGTCCCTGTGAGATGAAATTTTTTCATGATCATCAACCATTTCATTCATTGCTATTTTAAAAGCTTCGCCCATTCCAACAATCTGGTGTGTAGGTAAAGTTCCTGCCCTAATACCTCTTTCTTGACCTCCACCATGAAAAAGAGGTTGTAATCTAATTCTTGGTCTTCTTCTTACGTATAAGGCTCCTATACCCTTTGGACCATAAATTTTATGAGCTGAAAAAGACATCAAATCAACTTTTAAAGTAGATAAATCTATATTAATTTTGCCAGCACTTTGGGCGGCATCTACATGAAAAATTACTCCGTTTTCTCTACACAAGTCACCTATTTTTTCAATGTCGTTAATAACACCAATTTCATTATTGATATGCATTAAAGAAACGAGTGTTGTATCTTTTCTAATGTTTTCTTGAAGAGATTTGATTGAAATTGTTCCATTTTCATCTGGATCCAAATAAGTTATTTCAAAACCTTCACTTTCTAATTGTCTACAAGTATCAAGAACGGCTTTATGTTCAATTTTAGAAGTAATGATATGTTTTCCTTTTTCTTTATAAAAATTAGCTGCTCCTTTGATAGCTAAATTATCAGATTCAGTTGCTCCAGATGTCCAGATAATTTCCCTTGGATCACAGTTCAAAAGATTAGAAACATTAAGTCTAGCTTCTTCAACAAGTTCTTCTGCTTGCCAACCAAATGCATGAGATCTAGAACCAGGATTACCGAAGTTACCGTCCAAGGAAAGGCAATCTTTCATTTTATCTATGACCCTAGTGTCAACAGGTGTCGTAGATGCGTAATCAAAATACAGAGGTTTCATGTGTTTATTATGTTGTTTAAAATGTTAAATACAAGCTAAGGTACAGATTTAACAATTAAAATAATAACCTTATTATAACATTGAATTTAAGGTACAGTAAATTTTTATCGTTAATATTAAACTATTATTCGAATCGACTAAAAATCTGTTGATTTGAAGGGATTTTTAAGTATATAATCAATAAAAACTCTGCTAAGAAAGGTACACATCGAATAATTCAGAAGATCATGGATAAAAAATATTTGTTCAAAAGGAACAGCATATGGTGGGTTAAAGTTGCTGTACCTTCTAAATTTAGAGAACAGTTTGGCTTTGATCTAAGACAAAGCACAGGTGAAAAAGATTTAGATAAAGCCTTGTTGGTAAGAGACGGTATTGTTTCAGACTTGAAGTCAAAGTTCCTTGGTTCAAATATAGAAGATAAATCAACAAAAGATTTTCTTAAAAAGACAGATATAACAGATCCTCAGTATTTTCATAAAGTAGTAGATTGTCAGTACGCCTGTCCTGCTCACACAAATGTTCCTGAATATATTAGATTGATAGCACAGAAAAAATATACAGATGCTTACATGCTTAATTGGGAATCTAATGTTTTTCCTGGAATTTTGGGAAGAACTTGCGATAGACCTTGCGAACCAGCCTGTAGAAGAACTAGGACTCATGATAAACCTGTCGCAATATGTAGGCTTAAAAGAGTTACTTACGATAACAAAGGTGATATAGAAGACTTAATTCCTGAAACTCCTAAAGTTAAAAATGGAATGAGAATTGCAATGATTGGAGCCGGTCCAGCCTCATTAACTGTTGCAAGAGATCTACTTCCTCTGGGGTACGATTGTACAATTTTTGAAAAAGACTCTAAACCTGGGGGTTTAATGAGAACTAATATACCCTCTTTCCGGCTTCCAGAATCTGTTCTTGATGAAGAGGTTTATAGGATCATAAAAATGGGAGCCGATTTAAAAACAAATTCATATATTGAAGATCTAGAGCCTTTAATAAATGATTTTGATGCAGTTTTTGTAGGTTCTGGAGCTCCTAAAGGTAAAGATTTAAATCTTCCTGGTAGAAAAGAAGCAAAAGACAATATTCATATCGGTATTGATTGGCTTACAAGTATTGCTTTTGAACATACCAAAGAGATCGGTAAGAAAGTTCTAGTAATTGGCGGAGGTAATACTGCAATGGATTGTTGCCGCTCAGCTATTAGACTCGGAGCAAAAGACGTTAAAGTGACGGTTAGAAGCCCTTTTAATAGAATGAAAGCATCAGATTGGGAAATTGAAGAGGCTATGGAGGAAGGTATTCCAATTCTCGATAACACAAGTCCTAAAGAATTTCTTTTAGATGAAAAAGGAAAACTGTGCGGTATGAAATTCGACAAAATGGTTATGAAAGACATTGATGGCTCTTCAAAACTTGTTCCGAGCGGAGAAGAAGTTATATATGAATGCGATGATGTTCTTCTAGCCATTGGTCAAGATAATGCATTCCCTTGGATCAGAAAAGATATTGGTATTGAGTTTGGAGAGTGGGATATGCCCGTTGTTGATAAGACTACTATGCAATCTTCCCATCCTAAAGTTTTCTTTGGAGGCGATGCAGCTTGGGGCCCTGAAAATATAATATGGGCAGTATCACATGGTCATCAAGCAGCAATTTCTATTGATAATTTTTGTTCAAATGTAGACTTAAACAATAGACCTGACCCAATTACAAATCTAGTAAGCCAAAAAATGGGGATACATGAATGGTCTTATGATAACGATATATCTCAAGCAAAAAGGTTTGAAGTTCCTCATGCTGATCTATCAAAAGCTTTAGATGATTTAAAAATGGAAGTAGAACTAGGCTTTGATGAAAAACTAGCCCTAGAAGAAGCCCAAAGATGTTTAAACTGCGATATGCAAACTGTTTTTGAAGAAGATTTATGTATTGAATGCGATGCTTGTGTAGATATTTGCCCTACTGATTGTATTAATTTCATTGATAATGATACTGAGCAAGAAATCAGAGGAAAACTTAGAGTTCCAGCTCTTAATTTAGATCAAAGTCTTTATGTTTCAGGTGAGCTAAAAACCAAGAGAAGAATGGTTAAGGATGAAGACATGTGTGTTCACTGTGGACTTTGTGCAGAAAGATGTCCTACTGGAGCTTGGGATATGAAAAAACACAAATATATAGAGGGCCATACTCTTAATAATAAAATCAAAGTGAAAGAAGTCGCCTAATGCTTGAGCCTAAATCCTTTCAATCTATTGAATCAGTCAACGATTTCGTAATTAAATTTGCAAATGTCAATGGAACTGGTTCGGCTAGTGCTAATCAAATGTTTGCAAAAGCAATTTTTAGAATGGGTATTCCTGTAAGTCCAAAAAATATTTTTCCTTCAAATATTCAAGGTTTACCCACCTGGTTTGAAGTAAGAGTAAGTGAAAAGGGTTATTTAGGTCAAAGAGGAGGAGTTGATATTGCCGTTGCTATGAATCCTCAAAGTTATTCGAAAGATATAGATGAAATTTCTGAAGGAGGTTATCTTCTTTATGATTCTACTTGGAAAAGAAACTTCAACAGATCTGATATTAATATTATCGAAATACCTTTAACTCAACTTTGCGTTGATTCATTTAAGAACCCCAAACAAAGAGCACTTTTTAAAAACATAGCCTACGTTGGAGCTTTATCTGCTTTGATGGAGATTGAATATGAGGTTTTAGAAACAATTATTTCAGAACAATTTGCAAATAAACCTGCTTTGATTGAACCCAATATAAAAGCGTTAAATTTAGGAAGAGATTATGTTTTAGATAATCTTGATTATCCGATTGGAATAAAATTATCTAGAAGAAATCTTTTGGAAAATAAAATTCTGATTTCTGGGAATGAAGCCGCAGGTCTAGGTGCTGTTTATGGTGGGGCTACATTTTGTTCTTGGTACCCTATCACACCTTCTACTTCATTGGCTGAAGGTTACGAAAAGTACGCAAAAAAATATAGAGTTGATGAGAGAAGTGGAAAAAATCTTTACGCAAGTGTCCAAGCTGAAGATGAACTAGCTGCTGTAGGAATGGCTATTGGAGCAAATTGGAATGGTGCTAGGGCTTTTACTGCTACCAGTGGTCCCGGCATTTCATTAATGAGTGAGTTTTTAGGATTAGCCTATTTTGCAGAAATTCCCCTTGTAGTTTTCAATGTACAGCGAGGAGGGCCTTCCACAGGTATGCCAACAAGGACACAACAATCCGATGTTTTAGCATGTGCTTACGCTTCTCATGGAGATACCAAACACGTTTTACTCTTTCCAGCAGATCCTAAAGATTGTTTTGATTTTTCTGCAAAAGCTTTTGATTTGGCTGATCAACTTCAGACTCCCGTTTTTGTTGTCAGCGATTTAGATATGGGAATGAATGACTGGGTTAGCGAAAAATTTGATTGGGACGATTCCATCGCTTACAACAGAGGTAAAGTGCTAAATTATGAAGATTTAGAAAAATTGGAATCTTATGGAAGATATTTAGATTCTGATAATGATGGCATTTGTTACCGAACTTATCCTGGAACCCATCCAGAAAAAGGAGCTTACTTTACTAGAGGCACATCTCATGATGAATATGCTAGATACACTGAAGATGGAAATGTAAATGCTGAAACTTTGATGAGACTTATGAGAAAATTTAGAACTGCTTCTGAACTCGTTCCTGAACCATTAATAGAAATAAATGGTGAGGATAGCTGTGGAATTATCTTCTATGGAAGCTCTAAACCTGCAGTTCTAGAAGCGAAGGATATTTTAAAGACTAAAAATATTAATGTTGATTTAATGCAAATCAGATCTTTTCCTTTTAATCTTGATGTCTGGGAGTTTATAGCAAATCATGACCGAATTTATGTTGTCGAACAAAATAGAGATAGTCAAATGAGAACATTGATTATGGCTGAAGGTGGAATTTCAGCAGAAGTTTTAAGGCCTCTTGTTCACTTTACAGGCGATCCTATTGAAGCTGCTTACATTGTAAACAAAGTTTCTGAACGAGAAGTTAATTATAAATCTCACAAAAATATTAAAGAGCGTTAACAATGTCTTTTATAAAACCAATAAATCATCACCCTAGACTTGAAAAAAATAAACTTGGACTTACTAGAAGAGACTACGAAGGAGCTATATCAACTTTATGTGCTGGTTGTGGTCATGATTCAATAAGCGCTTGCATAATTGAAGCATGTTTCCAATTAAATATTGAAGCTTATAAAGTGGCTAAACTTTCTGGTATTGGCTGTTCCTCCAAAGCTCCTGCTTATTTTTTAAATCAATCTCATGGATTTAATTCAGTTCATGGAAGAATGCCCTCAGTTGCTACAGGTGCAAATTGTGCTAACGGTGATTTACTTTATCTTGGTATTTCTGGAGACGGTGACAGTGCATCAATTGGCATTGGTCAGTTTATTCATGCAATAAGAAGACAAATTAATATGGTTTATTTTGTCGAAAATAATGGTACTTATGGACTCACAAAAGGCCAATTTTCTGCTACAAATGACTTGGAGTCTAAGAACAAATACGGGGAAGATAATTTATTCAAGCCTATAGATTTAGCATCTATGGCAATCCAATTAGGTGCCAGTTACGTGGCAAGAAGTTTTTCAGGAGATAGAGATCAACTTATCCCTCTAATTAAAGGTGCAATTCAACATAAAGGCTTTGCTTTACTCGATATTATCAGCCCTTGTGTAACTTTTAATAATCATGATTCTTCAACCAAAAGTTACGATTACATTAGAAATCATAATGAGGCAGTTGGAAAGACCGATTTTGTTCCTCTTGGAGAAGAAATAACTACATCATATAAATCAGGTTCTTCGGTTGAAGTGAATCTTCATGATGGCTCGAAAATTGCTTTAGAAAAAGTAAATTCAAAATTTGATCCAACTAATCCAGGTAATTCTCTAAACTATATTCGTGAGAAGAGTGAAGAAGGAAAACTACTTACTGGTTTACTTTATTTTGATGAATCTTCTGAAGATTTACATGAAACATTAAACCTCACAAAAACACCTCTCAATCAACTAAAGCAAGATGAGCTTTGTCCTGGAGAAAAAGTTTTAGAAAAAATAAATGAGAGTTTAAGTTAGGTCTATCCCTAATCTATGAGCTATCTCCTGATAAGATTCGACAACATCGCCAAGTCCTAACCTAAATCTGTCTTTATCAAGTTTCTTTTTAGTCTCTTTATCCCATACCCTGCAACCATCGGGAGTAAATTCGTCACCTAATAAAATTTTTCCATCAACTAAACCAAATTCAATTTTAAAATCTACTAAGATTAAATCCGCTGCATCAAAAAGAGAAACCAATATTGAATTTGTTTTTAAAGTCAATTCTTTCATTACCTCTATATCTTTTTCTTTAGCCCACCCAAAGGCAGTAATGTGACAGTCGTTTATTAATGGGTCACCTAGGTCATCATCTTTATAAAAAAATTCGAAAATCGGAGGATCCATTTTCATACCCTCCTCTAAACCTAGTCTTTTGCAGATACTTCCTGCAGCAAAATTCCTTACAACACATTCTATTGGGAACATATCCAAAGATAAGACTATGCTTTCATTAGGGTTTGAAACTTCTAAGTGATGATTAGGAACATCATTCTTTTTTAAATGTTCCATAATATGACTATTGAACCTATTATTAACTGTTCCCTTTCCAGCTATTTGTTCAATTTTTTTTCCGTCAAAAGCCGATGTGTCATCTTTGTATTCCATAATTAATTTTGACGGATCATCTGTGTGGTAAAGAGATTTTGCTTTCCCTGTCTTAAGTAATTCTTTTCTTTCTAACATGTTTAAGTAAGTGCTTGGTTTATTTGAGAAATAATTTCACGAGAAGTTTCTAAGTCTTTATTTTCCATGAAAACAGAAATTATTGAAATATTTTCCTCAATTTTGTTAATTCTTACTTGGATTATTTGATCACTATCATTTCTTCTAAAAAAAGAAGAGTCTCCTTTAATAGATAGATAAAATTTTCCCTCTTCTCTGTTTTTATCTATTAAATCTAAACCAGCAATTTTAATTGACCTTTCAACTGCAGCCCAAGCTCTTGGAAAACCTATCATAACCTTTATTTTTATTTCTCCGTCCTCTTCATCTTCAAAAACTATTGCTTTGTCCTCATTATTCAAATTTAAGGCAATTAATGAAGTGCCGCTTATTGGGCCAGAATTACCAAAATAGTCTAATAATTTTTTAGAATTATTTTCTACTAATTCCGTCTCTAATTTTACTTTTATCCAATTATCGTTTTCTTGAACTAAATGAGAAATAAATAACTCAGAGCTTTCTCTTTGTAGCCCTCTTTCTAATTTATACTCAAATTTAGATAATTTACCTAAATAATCAAAAGTTTTGCTTTCCATAATTCCTTTGTTTGGATCTATAATCCCTAACTTAAGGTCATCACTTTCTAAGTACTCTTTTAAGATGGGCCATACTTTGCTGGGTTCTAAACCAACATAAATCCATCTGATCTCCCCCAAGGAGTGCAATCTAATTTCATTTTTGTTTTCTGCTGAAAAAAATTGATTTGGCATGGGTAAATCATAGGTCTGCAATGAAATATTTACCTCTGTGTCAGGTATTGGATAAAAATCTATTGAATCATTTATTTTTCTATCAATTATTTCTCCTAAGGTTTTATTATTTTTTTCATTTAAATATTTATTAGACCTTTCATCCGAAGGATCGGTTGCACAAGATGCCAAAAGAGAAATTGAAAAGAAAAATATTAATAACTTCATTTAAATTAATTCAAGATTTTTTAATTCATTCTGAATGTCTTGATGAAATTTTTCATCTAACCAAGTTAAGGGGAGTCTTATCCCTTTGTCTATTATACCCATCAAATGTAAAGCAAATTTTACGGGTATTGGATTTGATTCTAAGAATAAAAGTTTATTTATTTTAGATAATTTTTTGTTAATTTCATCTCCTGGTTGGGAATTATTTTTTGCAGCCTCATACATTTCTGAGACTAATTTTGGAAGTATATTTGAAGTTACTGATATTGTTCCATGTCCGCCTCGAGAAATAAAATCAAAAGATGTTTCATCATCTCCGGAATAAATAGCAAAGTTGCCAGAATTAATTTCAAACGAACATTGTCTTTTAAGATCTTCAAAAATATTAAGATCTCCTGTAGCGTCTTTTATTCCTATTATATTTTTGTTTGAACACAATCTTTCTACTGTATCAACTTCAATATTGCTTGCAGTCCTTGAGGGAACATTATAAATGATTTGAGGTAAATCAACGGTGTCTGCAATTTCAGAAAAATGCTGAAAAAGACCTTCTTGAGTTGGTTTATTATAATAAGGCGATACTAATAAAGCTGCATCAGCCCCTAGCACTCTTGCTTCTTCCGTTAGCTCTATAGCTTCTTTTGTTGAATTTGCTCCAGTTCCAGCAATAATTGGAACTCTTCCATTTGAAATTTTTATAAAAAAATCAATAATTTCTAAATGTTCCTTAACATCAACTGTTGCAGATTCCCCTGTAGTTCCAACGGCAACTAAGGCATTAATTCCCTCTGAGATTTGAAACTCAATTAATTTTTCAAGAGATAAGAAGTCCAATGATCCATCAACCTTCATTGGAGTAGCTAATGCTGTAATTGCGCCTGAAATCTTCATTAAATGCTTTATTTTATATTAATTTTAATTAATAATTTAATTCTTAATATGAAAGTCGAAATTAACAAAAAAGTTCCTAATTTTAAGGTATCAGTTACAGGAAAATCGGAACTAAATTCAAAAGATCTCCTAGGAAAAAAGGTTGTAATCTATTTTTATCCTAAAGATAACACCCCTGGGTGCACTACAGAAGGTGAAAATTTTAGAGATCTATATCCTCAATTTAAGAAACTCAATACAGAAATCTTTGGAGTTTCAAGAGAAAGCATAAAATCTCATGAAGGATTTATTGAAAAATATAAATTTCCTTTTGAACTAATTTCTGACCCAGAAGAGTCTCTTTGTAATCTTTTTGACGTCATCAAAGAAAAAAATATGTATGGAAAAAAATACATGGGAATCGAAAGAAGTACCTTTCTAATTGACGAAAAAGGTAAATTAGTCAAAGAGTGGAGAAAAGTAAAAGTTCCAGGGCACGCAGATGAAGTTTTAGAAGCAATTAGCTTAACTAGCTAATTCTTTTTTTGGCCAAGCTCTCAAAATAGCCCTTATAAAAGTAGCAATTGGTACAGCCAATAAAAGGCCCCAAAAGCCCCAAATACCTCCAAAAATTAAAATTGCTAATATAATCAAAACGGGATGCAAATTTACCTCTCTTCCCAATAACAATGGGAATAAAAAATTTCCATCTAATGCTTGAATAATTAAATAACTTGCTAAAAATATAAAGAAAGTAGATTCTAAACCGTACTGAAACAAACCTATAGCTACGACAGGAATGGTAACGATAATTGCTCCAAACAGAGGGACAAGAACCGACAAGCCAACCATAATTCCCAATAGTATTGAATAGTTAACTCCTATTAGTGCAAAAACTAATGAAGTAATGCATCCAACAATTATCATTTCTAAGGCTTTACCTCTTATGTAACCAAATAATTGAATATTTAAATCAGACCAAAGTGTAGATAAAAGCTGAGAATTTTTAGGAAGAAAATAAGTAGCATATTCAATCATTTCATTTTTATCTTTCAAAAAGAAAAAAACAAAAAAAGGAATCAAAATTATGTATATCAATGCGTTCATCATTGCAGAAAAACCTGCATTCATTTGGATTAGAATTTGCTCCGCAATAGTAGGAAAGAAAGAGGTAATACTTCCTGCTAACCCATCAACCTGGCTTTGTGAAAAAAGTTCCGGATACGCTTTTAATAAATTTTGAGCAAGTTTTTCAACATAATTTGCAATAGCAGGAAGTTCATTAATTAATGATCCAATCTGAGAGGTGATTAAAGGAAGTAGCAAAAAAATAGAAACATAAAAGGCAGTAAAGATTATAAATGCAAGAGATAATGAAGTTTTTTTTGACGCTCCCCTAGAGCCAAAAAAAGCCATTGCTCCATTTAATAAATAAGCAATCAATAACGAAATGAAAAAAGGGGTTATTAAGCTTCCTACAAAATAAATTAAAACTAGCGCTATAAGTAACAAAACCAAAGCTGCATATTGTTCTTCTTTAAAAAAATAAGTATCAAAGAAATTTTTTAAGAATTTGACCATATTAAAAAAAGCGATATTTAATTAAAATATCTTAGGAATTATACTTTTTTTAAATGAAATATTTTTATATATTTTTACTTTTAACCTTCTCTTCTATTTCTTTAAATCAATCGGAAGATAATCTTCCATTGTTGGGTGACCCCTCTTCAGCTTCAATCTCTTTGTCAGGAGAATACGACTTGGGAAGATTATGGCTTTCAATTTTTAGATCATCCGTAAAAGAGTATGAAGATCCTCTAACAACCACTTACATAGAAGATTTAATTTATAGAATTTCTGAAACTAGTGAAGTAAGAGACAGAAGATATGAATTTGTAGTAATCGATGACGAATCAATTAATGCATTTGCCGCACCGGGAGGAATAATTGGAATTAACAAAGGTATGTTTCTTAAAACTGATTTTGAAGCAGAATTTGCGTCAGTGATGTGTCACGAATTAGCTCATTTAAGTCAAAGACATTTTGCAAGATCTCAATCTCAAGTCACTGCTTTGGGAAATGCTCTTTTAATTTTAGGAAGCGTAGCAGTTGCAGCAGCCTCAGGAAGTGCAGAAGGAATATACCTTGGCCCCGCTCTTATTCAGCAACTTTCAATTAATTACACCAGAAGTAACGAAAAAGAGGCGGATAGAATTGGTTTTAATAATCTTGTTAGAGCTGGATTTGACCCAAAAGGGATGTCTAGTATGTTCCAGAAGCTTCAAAGATCAAGGGGAGCAAATGATGAGGAATTTTCTTATCTTATGAGTCATCCTCTTCCGAAAGAAAGAATTACTGATGCTCGACTAAGAGAAAATTCTATAGAGCCGAGGGGAGAATATAGAGATTCTCTTGATTTTTACTTAATTAAAGCTAGATCAATTGTTTCATCATCAAATAATCCCAGAGATCTGATCAAGGAATATGAAAAAATATTACTTTCTAGTATTAATCAAAAATCAATTGTAGCAGCTGAGTATGGCTTGGTTTTATCTCACAAAAAATTGAAGAACTTTCCTTCAGCATTTAAACTTCTTAGAGCTTTACTTGATCAATTTCCAAATAACTTAATTTTGCAAACCACTTTAATGGAACTTCATTTAGAGGAAGAAAATAACTTTGAAGCTGTCTCAGTAGGTGAAACATTATTAAGTTTGAACAAAAATAATTACGCAATTTCAAAAATTCTTTCCAAAGCTTACTTACAAAACAATCAAGCAAGAAAGGCTGAAATAATTTTAAGCGAATTAAGCAGAAATAGACCTTCGGATCCTTCCGTTTGGTATCAACTTGCAGAAGCTCAAGGTCTAGCAGGAAACATATTAGGTCTTCATAGGTCCAGAGCTGAATATTTTATGCTCACAGGAAGATATGATGCAGCAATCTTTCAATTAAGAGAAGCATTAAAACTTTCTAAAAATTTTTTTGAAATAAGAGAATCAATCGTCAGTAGACTAGAAGATATATTTGAAACAAAAAAAGCTCTTCGAGAATTATCTTAATATTAATCTGTAATTAATTCTGAAGAGAGTTTGACTTTATCTCCGCCTAAAATATGAATATGTAAGTGAAATACAGTTTGTCCGGCTTTTTCCCCATTATTTATAATCACATTAAAAGCCTCCTCTATTCCATGTTCTTTAGCCATTTCTCTTACTATCTTCAGCAAATGTCCAAGCAATTTGGTATCCTCTTCAGAACTTTCTGATAATTTTGTAATTAGTTTTTTTGGAATGACTAAAAGATGTACAGGAGCTTTAGGAGCGATATCTTTAATTACAATACAAAATTCATCCTCATATAATATTTCTGAAGGAATTTCTCTATCTATGATTTTTTGAAAGATTGTCTTACTCACCTAAAAAAGCCTATAACTAATATAAGTAGATATTAAACAAAAAATAAAAGTCATGAAAATATAAATCAAACTTTCAAAAACTCCTATTTGTTCATAAAACAAAATTGCTTCTTTAGTAAAAGTCGAAAAAGTAGTAAAAGAACCCAGAAAACCAATTACAAAAAATAGCTGCAAGGACTTAGTAAAGTCTAAATTTTCTGTCATAAAAAAACCAATAAAAAAGCATCCTATTATATTGACAATTAAGGTGCTTATACCGAAACCAAAAATTGAAAAATTTCCAAAAAGATTTGAAAGAAAAAATCTAGATCCTGCTCCTAGACCTCCACCTATGAAAATTAAAAAATAAGTCATAAACCTTGGTGGGTCGTATAGGATTCGAACCTATGACCAATTGATTAAAAGCCAACTGCTCTACCAACTGAGCTAACGACCCAAAGTGAGGGGATTATATCAAATCAATTATTAAGTTTAACTAATTCTTCCTCTGAAAGGATGGCTGCACTGGATTCAGGATAATTTTGTATAACATTATTAAAATTGCTTATAGCAGCTATTTCATCCTCAAGTCGAAGAAAGTTTAATCCTAATTTGAAGATGGTTTCCGGAGTTCTATTATTTTCGGGAAAATTAATAAGAAGTGAATTGAATGTCTCAATAGAATCTTGGTACATTTGTTGTTGAAAATAAATATCTCCTAAATAAAAATAAGCCTCAATGGAATATTCTCCTCGAGGAAAAGATAAAATCAATAATCTGAGGTTTTCAGCAGCTTCTGAATATCTAGAATTCTCAATAAGTTTTAAAGAATTAGACCATAACAAAAATTCCTCTTCAGATTCGTCATTGGCTATGAGATCAGATAAAGGGTTTTCATCGATATCACCCGATACTATTTGATCTTGGTTGTCGTCTTCATTTGATAGAAGGATTAAAGTCTCAAGCTGGTGTATGCGTTTATCTAGGTCCATATATCTTAGTTGATTAGCATCTTCAATTCTTTGAAGCTCATAGGTATTTTGATCTAAATTATTTGAAAGATTAGCTATTTCTTCTTCAAGTTTATTCAATTTTTCCAACAATATTTCTAAAGATTCTTGTTGACTCTGTGCTAGAAAATTTCCAGAGAGAAACACTAGAATTAAAGATAAAAGAAACTTATTCATTTTGATAAAAGCTGATTAAAATAATGCAATCTCAACTCTTCTATTTTGTTTCCAATCTGATTCTGTAGAACCAAAGCTGATAGGTTTCTCTTCTCCATAACTAATAATTTTAATCTTTGACGAAGACACTCCTTGAATTATTAAGTAATTTTTTACCTCAATTGCCCTTTTTTCACCAAGAGCTAAATTGTATTCTCTTGTGCCTCTCTCATCACAATGACCTTCAAGTCTTATAATTTTTGCCTTTTCTGATTCTGTAACATATTGAGAGAGAATTTTCTTTGTATCGTTATTTAGAGTACTTTTATCAAAATCAAAGAAAACTTTATCCTCTAGAGAAGTATCAATTTTATCCTTTTCATCAAAGTTTATTCCTTCAACTTCTTTATAATTTGTTTGACTGATAGAATCACTTACTTGTGTTGAACAACTTATTAAAAATATTAAAAAAATTATAGGTAAAGTTTTTAAAAATTTCATGATATCTCCTAATTATTATAATTTATATATATCTTTTTTAGACAAATGCAGACTTTTTTAGTTCAAAAAAGGAGACCATGATGGCTCTCTAACAGACCCCTTCTTGACTGGTAGTTGAAATTTAGACTTTCTATCGATAGTTATACCCGCTAAATAACCCTGATTTTCTTTTTTCGTTGAATAGATAACTATGTGTCCGTTAGGAGAAATTGTTGGTGATTCGTCTAATGTTGTTTGAGTTACAATATTTACAAATCTATCTTTAAGATTTCTAGTGGCAATATGAAAAATACCATTATTTCCATGAACAAAAACAATATTTTTTCCATCAGGAAAAAATCTAGCTCTTGCATTATAGCTTCCATCCAAAGTCACACGTTTTATTCTCTTATTAGATATTTTAATCTCAAAAATTTGGGGACTTCCCGACCTATTTGATGTGAATAATAATTTTTTTCCGTCTGGTGACCAAGCTGGTTCTGTGTCAATTCCATAATGACTAGTTAGTCTAGAAATTTTTTTATTTTTTAGGTTGTAATTATAAATATCTGGATTTCCAGACATAGAAATTACAAATGCTAAATTTTTAGAATCAGGAGACCAAACTGGAGCACTTTTGCTCATTCCAAGAGTTGGAATAGTTTCTCTTATACCCGTCAATAAGTTTTGTATATAAATCTCTGCAAAACCTTTTTCAAAAGACACATATGCAAGCTTATTACCGTCTGATGACCAGTCGGGAGACATTAAAGGTGAATTTGAAGAAAATAAAATTTCTTCATTATCTCCATCAATGTCCGAGACGCAAATACTGTATTTATTTGGCTCTGGATTTAAAATGTACGCAAGTTTTGTATTAAAAATCCCTTTTAAACCTGTGATGCTTTCATAAACTCTATCACTAATTTTTTTTGTAATTAATTCGATATTATTTTTTTCTCCTGTTATATCTCCACGAAGAATAATTCTTTTAAGGCCAATGTCGGCAACAAAATAATTTAGAACCAAATTTCCTTCCGTTTCATCAACTTCTCCAAAAACTACGTAGTCCATAGATAGAAGCTCCCAATCTCTTCTATAAAAACTTTCTTCATTAAAAGGAAAAGATAACATTCTCTCTAATTCGAGAGAATCAAACTCTCCAAATAGCGTTAACTTTTCATTGATTAAATCTCTGACATCATATTCAAACTGCCTTCCAAAACTACTTTTGAAAGGAACGATGGCTATATCAGGGAGTTCCTCAGATCCTTTTATAATTTCTATTTTTAACTTAGCTTCAAAATTTAAACTAAAAAAATAAATTAAAATAATAAAGAAAATTTTCATTTATCTTGATTTAAAAACTAGATTAATTTCTCTAAAATACCTCTCAAAATCCTCTCTCCTTAAATTAGATACTTCTTTAAGGAAACTTATTTTACTAACAGCTTTCATTGCTGAATCATCAAATTTATCGTTACCGCTCGACTCAATTAAAGTTTTAGATAAAATTTCTCCAGAAGGTGCTAATTTTATTTTGATGGAAACTTTTATATCTTCATTAAGAACAAAAGGTTTATTCCATAATTCAATAAATTTTTTTTGAATTATAATAATAGTCTTTTTAAATTTTTCTTCTTCCAATTTATCCAAAGACTGTTTTACTGAAATTAAAAGACCGTTTGTATTTATATTTTCTTCAGAACTAATCAAATTAGTGAATTCAGGATTATTTATTTCTAGTTCCTTAAGAGAGAATAATTTTTCTTGAATTACTTGTGAATGAGATTTTTCTTTATTTTCTAGAATAAAGCCAATTGGAATGACTTCATAATTCTGTTTATTAGGAAAGAAGATAGAAAAGTCTATAAGAACCATTAATAAAACTATTAAATGTCCAAAAAAAGATAAAAAAAATCCTAGATACAAATTAATCATCTTTTGGCTCTGTAAGAAAGTTGATTGAATTCGGTTTGAGTTTTTGCAAAGAAGACATTAACAACGCTACATCATTAAAAATAACCTGTGAATCTGCGCGGATAAAAATTTCAATTTTATTTTTAGGAATTATTTTTATTAATTCAGATTCTAATTTTATTAAGTCCATAGAAATGTTTTTAAAAGTATCAAGTTCAAGAAAATAATTTCCTTTTGAATCAATGGAAATAGTTAAGGAATTATTTTCAAAATCTTCGATTGGTGCTGAATCAACCTGAGGTAAATCAATTTTAATTCCTTGAATTAAGAAAGGCGCTGTTACCATAAAAATTAACAGAAGGACCAACATAATGTCCACATAAGGAATAACATTAATTTCAGCTAAATATTTTTTAGAGTCTCTTGTTCTCATCTATTTCTTTTGCAAGGATAATGATGAGTTCTTCAGAAAAATTAGAGTACTCATTGATAAAAGTATTTATTTTATTCAAATTCCAGTTATAAGAAATTAAAGCTGGAATAGCAGCAAAAAGACCAAGAGCAGTAGCTATCAGTGCCTCGGAAATACCAGGAGCTACGACTGTTATAGAGACCTGAGTTAACTGAGATAACCCGCCAAAAGCATTCATTATTCCCCAAACGGTTCCAAACAAACCTATATAAGGACTTACTGAAGCAGCAGTTGATAAGAAAGAGAGTCTTTTAGATAGTGTTTCTTCGTTTCTAGAAATAGAGATTTCTATGATCTTTTTTATCGATTCAAAATTAATGCCTTTATCTTTAGAATCTTTAAATTCTTTGTATGCTACAAAAAAAATCTGTTCAATTCCTACTAATTTTTCTTTATTTAAAACTTTAGAAAAAATATTATCTAAACTATTTTTACCCCAAAAGAGTTGATTGAACTCATAGATATCTTTTTCAACTCTTTTAAAAGTTATGTATTTTTCGATGATAAACCACCAAGAAACAAAAGAGACAATCAGCAAAGTGACTAGAACTAATTTAACTACTAAGCTTGCTTGAATGAAAAGAGATAAAAGATTTAATTCAAATGCCATCGATATTTTCTTTCATTGATTGGTATAACCCATTAGGTATTTTAAAAGGTTTCTTATTTTTAATTTCCAAGCAGCCACATTTAACATTTGCGTCTAATATTTTTTTTTGGTTTGAATCAAATATTTCTTGAACAAAAGTAAAACTAACTTTCTTAACTGATTCAATTTTACTCTTAACTTCTATTATTTCATCTAATTCTGCTGGCTTAAGAAAATCTAAATTTACTTTCTTTACAACAAATATTAATCCTTCTTTTAAGAGTTTTTTTTGGTCATAACCCAAATTTCTTAAAAACTCTGTTCGTCCTCTTTCCAGAAATTTAAGATAATTTGAGTTATAAACTAGGCCTTGAGCATCAGTATCTTCAAAGTAAATTCTTATTTGTAATGAAGACATTTTTATTATTTGTGTTTTTCTATATCTTCAATATACAAATTCTTTAGCAGATAAATAAAATCTTTCCAGAGAAGATCGCATGTATTGTTATTGTTTTTTTGTAATTCAGGATTAACACTATGAAGTGGAACTCTGACTTTTATTGGCCTATTATTAAACTTATAAATAAGAGCAGGAAATCCTTCTGCTTTTGTAGAATCTATAACTTGATCCCACCATTTCTCTATTGGTTCATTTCCATGGCCATAACGTTTACATTCTAAATACCACCTGCCTAAAATTAAATCAGGTAAAAATTTTTCTCTGGTTTGTTCCAAAATTCTCTTTAAAGGAATTGATAAAGAAAATTCTTCGTTTATTAATTTAGCAATTTCTCTTTCAAATGCAGCACCTTTATTTCTGGAATTCGTCATATCAAGTCACCTGGTCGAGAGAAAACTCTGCATTTGAAAATACGTTTTGAACATCATCCAAGTCCTCTAGATTTTCTAGTAATTTTAAAACCTTTTCTGTTTCCTCTGAGTTTAATTCTACGTTTTGACTGGAATCCATAATCATTTCCGCCTCAATGATTTCTATTCCTTCTTTGAGTAAAACATTTTTTACATTATGAATATTATTAGGCTCTGTAAAAATTAAAGTTAAGTCTTCATTAGATGGTTCTATATCTTCTATTCCTTCAGAAATGAGTAGCTCTAATAATTTCTCCTGATTAGATTCTTTTACAATAATTTGACCTTTTTTAGAGAATAAATAGGATACTGAGCCATCCGTTCCTAAACTTCCACCACATTTAGAAAATGCATGCCTAACCTCTGCAACAGTTCTATTTTTATTATCTGACATTGCTTCTATTAATACAGCTACTCCGTTAGGGCCATAACCTTCATAAGTTATTTCCTCTAAATTTCCTGAATCTGAGTCTCCTGCCCCTCTAGAAATAGCCCTTTCAATGGTATCTTTAGGCATATTAGCTCCTAGAGCTTTATCTAGTGCCAGCCTTAGTCTTGGATTATCAGATGCTTCAACTCCGCCTAATTTAGATGCTACTGTAATCTCTCTAATTAACTTTGAAAAAATCTTTTGTTTTTTTTCATCCTGTCTACCTTTTCTGTGTTTAATATTTGCCCATTTAGAATGACCTGCCATTTACTCTGTCTCCTCAAAAGTAGATTTAATTGATAAATCTTCTAGTTCATCGTTAGAAACTTTATCTGGAGCATCAGTCATTAAACACATTGCAGATTGAGTTTTAGGAAAAGCTATTACATCGCGAATAGAATCTTCATTGGCCATTAACATCACTATTCTATCCAGACCAAAAGCTATTCCTCCATGAGGGGGACATCCATACTCTAAAGCTTCAAGAAAAAATCCAAATTTTTGTTTAGCTTCTTCATTACTAATTCCTAAAAGAGAAAAAATTTTTTTTTGTTCTTCTATGTCATGAATACGCATAGAACCTCCTCCTAATTCAAAGCCATTTAAAACTAAGTCATATGCCTCTGATATGGCTTGTTCAGGAGATTTTTCTAATAGGTCCAAAGTACTTAACGATTTTGTAAAAGGATGATGGCTTGGAGTTAGTGTTCCTTCAGAAGTTTCATCAAACATCGGGAAATCTGTAATCCAAACTGGCTTCCAGGAGGTTTTATCGATTAAATCAAAATCTTCTGCAAGTTTCTGTCTAAAAGCGCTCATAGAATCTAAAACAATTTTTTTGTTTCCAGCACCAAAAAAAACAACTTCGCCGTTATTAAGATCTAATTTTTTCACTAAGTTCTGTAATTCTGTTTTAGATAAGAATTTAACAATAGGAGATTGGAGTCCTTTTTCAATATCAGATATGTCATTTACTTTAATATAAGCTAAACCCTTAGCTCCAAAATTCCCCACAAATTTTGTGTACTCGTCAATTTGACTTCTGCTAATGTCTATCTTAAGTTTCAATGCTACTAGTTTCGATTTTTCATCATTCGCTGGATCTTTGAAAACCTTAAAATTAGAATCTATAAATAAATCTTTAACATCATGAAGAATGATTGGATTCCTTAAATCTGGTTTGTCAGTGCCATATTTTTCCATAGATTCTTTATGAGTGATTTTAGGAAATTTTACGAGATCAACTTTCAATATTTTTTTGAATAATTTAACAATTAAGTCTTCTGAAATATTCATTATTTCTTCGCAACTAGTGAATGACATCTCGATATCAATCTGAGTAAATTCTGGTTGTCTGTCTTTTCTAGTATCTTCATCTCGAAAGCATCTAGCTATTTGAAAATATTTACTAAAACCACTTACCATCAAGAGTTGCTTAAATAGTTGTGGTGATTGAGGAAGAGCATAAAATTTACCTTGATTGACTCTGCTAGGAATTAAAAAATCTCTTGCACCTTCAGGAGTAGCTTTGGTCATCATAGGAGTGTCTATATCTACGAATCCTTTTTTAACTAAAAAGTTTCTTACGAAGTTATTGATTTCAGAACGCATGATAAGATTTTCATGCATCTCCGGCCTTCTTAAATCTAAATATCTATATTTAAGCCTTATTTCTTCTCCTGCATTTGAATACTCGTCTAATTGAAAAGGCAAAGGTTTACTTTTAGAAAAGACATGAAGTTTGTTTGCGCAAACTTCTATTTCTCCCGTATTCATTTTTGTATTTTCCTTACCATCTGGCCTCTTTCTTACAAGGCCAGATACTTCAATCACAAACTCGTTTTTAATGTTTTCAGCAACTGTAAAAATTTCTTTTTCACTTGGCTCAATAACCACTTGAACAAGATCAAGATCTTTTCTTAGATCTATGAAAATTACTCCTCCATGGTCTCTAACTTTTTCGACCCATCCGCTAACAGTTGCTGTTTTCCCCTCATCAGAAATAGAGAGATTGAAAATTTTTGAGCTCATTTAAGATTTAGATTTTGGTTGTTCTTTTTTTGTAGATTTATTTTTTTGTTCCTTAGTTAATGATTTAGGATCTTTAGATTGTACTAAATTTTTCTTTGTTCCAGTTTTAAAATCTGTTTCATACCATCCTTTTCCGTCTAATCTAAAACTTGGAGCTGTTACTACCCTTTTAGCTAAAGCTTTTTCATTACAGTCACATTTTACTTTCTTATTAGAATCGGAAATGCTTAGTATCTTTTCAAATTTCTTATTGCATTTTGAGCATTGAAATTCATAAATTGGCATAATTATTCTCGTTAATTAACAAATTAAATAAATTTAAGGCAAAATATATTGAATCATAAGTTATTTTTCCAATGAAAGCTTCTTTATATCATTTCAAAACTCTTAGGGACACGCCTTCTGATGCAGAATTAATTAGTCATAAATTAATGATTAAAGCTAACATGATAAAGCCTATCGCTTCAGGCATTTATACTTGGTTGCCTCTTGGTACTTTAATACTAAGAAAAGTAGAGAATATTATTAGAAAGGAACTCAATCAAGGAAATTGTTTGGAAATTATTATGCCTTTAGTCCAACCTAAAGATTTATGGGACGAGTCAGGTAGATCAAAAGAATATGGTCCTGAATTACTTGGGTTCAAGGACAGAAATCAAAGAGATTTTTATCTAGGACCTACTCATGAAGAAATAATTACTGATATTGCTAAAAAAGAAATTACAAGTCCAAAAGACCTTCCAAAAACTTTTTATCAAATAAAAGACAAATTTAGAGACGAAATTAGGCCAAGATTTGGAGTCATGAGAGCAAGGGAATTCTTAATGAAAGATGCTTATTCATTTGATATTGATGAAGCTTCAATGCATGAAACTTATTTAAATATGAAAAAAATTTACAAAAAGATATTTGATAAAATTGGACTTGATTACAAAGTAGTTTCAGCAGACTCAGGGTCAATCGGAGGTGACAAATCTGAAGAATTTCATGTCCTGGCTGACTCTGGAGAGGATACATTAGCATTTAGCGACAAAAGTGATTTTGCTATCAATATTGAGCTATTAGATGAAAAGAATCCTAAAAAAATTAGTGGAATGCCCAGTCCCGATGGCAACGGAAAACTTAGCTTAAAAAAAGGAATTGAAGTAGGTCATATATTTGAATTAGGGACAAAGTACAGCAAGGCAATGGGATTGACAGTACAAAAAGATAATGTTTTGAAAGAAATATTTATGGGTTGTTATGGAATTGGTGTTTCAAGAATCGTTGCAGCTGCGATTGAACAAAATTTTGATGATGATGGAATATTATTTCCTGAATCCATTTCACCTTTTAAATGTTACATAATTCTTATAAATCAAAAGAATAATGAACAAATTAATTCTGAAGCAGAGAGACTATATTTAGAACTAAAAGAAAATAATATAGACGTTTTTTTTGATGATAGAGATTTAAACCCTGGAGTAAAATTTAGAGATGCAAATTTAGTAGGCGTGCCTTATCAATTAGTCATAGGAGACAAGGTATCAAGCGATCAAACTGTAGAATTAATAAAAAGAAATAACCAACAGAAAGAAGTAATAAAACTCAACGAAATTATTAATAGACTGAAAAATTAAATCTAATTTATTTCTGATTCTTTGATAGCTTTATAAATTTTATCCTCAATCTCTTTCATGATTTTTGGATTTTGCTTCAAAAATTCACTAGCATTAACTTTTCCTTGGCCAATTTTTTCATCATTATAAGAATACCAAGCGCCAGCTTTTTCAACAATTTTGTGTTCAGCTCCAATATCTAATAATTCCCCTGCTTTATTAATACCCTTGCCATATAAAATCTGGAATTCTGCTTGTCTAAAAGGTGGGGCAACTTTATTCTTAACTACTTTAACTCTTGTCTCGTTTCCGCTTACCTCATCGCCATCTTTAACTGTTCCTATTCTCCTTATGTCAAGTCTAACTGAAGAATAAAATTTCAAAGCATTTCCACCTGATGTTGTCTCTGGGTTGCCAAACATTACTCCAATCTTCATTCGTATTTGATTTATAAAAATTACCAAAGTATTAGATCTTTTGATATTTCCAGTTATTTTTCTTAAGGCTTGAGACATTAACCTAGCTTGTAAACCAACATGATGATCACCCATTTCGCCTTCTATCTCAGCTCTAGGAGTTAGAGCGGCTACAGAATCTATTACAAGTACATCTACTCCACCTGACTTGACCATGATATCTGCTACTTCGAGGGCCTGTTCACCTGTATCGGGTTGCGACAATAATAAATCATCAACTTTTACCCCTAATTTTGCTGCATATATTGGATCTAAAGCATGTTCAGCATCTACAAAAGCTGCTGTCCCTCCAAGTTTTTGGCACTCAGCAATAACTTGAAGTGTAAGTGTGGTTTTACCTGAAGATTCGGGACCGAATATTTCAACCACTCTTCCTCGCGGAAGACCCATTACGCCGAGCGCCAAATCTAATCCTAATGATCCAGTAGAAATGCTAGGAATATCTTCAACTTTTTTATCCCCCATTCTCATAATTGTTCCACTACCAAACTGACTTTCAATTTGATTGATTGCTGAAGCTAAATTTTTTGATTTATCTGAAGATACTTCTTCTTTTTTTGTATTTTTTGTTGACATAATTTTTACTGTATAAATTTACAGTATTATAACTTTATTTTTATTTTTTTTGCAATCAATTTAAATTATTAATAATTTCTTCAAGAATAAATTTTACACTTGCCCTTCTTACCTCATCTCTTGAACCTGAGAATATTTTTTCAAAGCTTTTTGTACCCTTATTATCAGAATATGCAAAACAAACTGATCCTACTGGCTTATCTTCTGTGCCTCCAGTAGGTCCAGCTATTCCACTTACGGCTATGCTTAAATCTGATTTACTTTGTTCTTTTGCTCCTTTAGCCATTTCTTCAACAACAACTTTAGAAACTGCTCCATGATTTATTAAAGATTCTTTAGGAACGTTTAGTAAATTATGTTTCGCCTGATTTGAATATGTTATAAATCCTGTTCCGTACCATTTAGAACTTCCCGGAATCCCAGTTAATTCTTTTCCAACCCAACCACCTGTGCAAGACTCAGCTGTAGAAATAGTGAGTTTTCTTTCTGATAATAAGGTTGCAACTTTTTCTGCTAAGGTGTTTAAAACGCTCTCTGATATATCCATATTTAAATTATAATTTATCTATGGCTTTTATTGTTGGGCAAGCTTGCATAAATTGTAAGCACACAGACTGTGTTGAAGTGTGTCCTGTAGATTGTTTTTATGAAGGTGAAAATACACTAGTTATTGACCCAGAAGAATGCATTGATTGTGGTCTATGTGAACCTGAATGCCCTGTAAATGCAATATATGCAGAAGACGAGGTTCCTGCGGATGAAATAGAATTTATAAAGATAAATGAAAAATATTCAAAAATTTGGCCAAATATCTCAGAAAAAAAAGATGCTCTTCCAGATGCTGAAAACTGGGCACAATCTAAAAATAAAATAGAAGCATTAATTTTAGATTAATTGAACAACAACAAGGAGACAAATGGACATATCACTTGATTGGTTAAATAAAAAAAAGCCAGGAAAAACAGCTGAATTTTTAAATTTAGAATATATTGAAACTGAGGGTGATATTTACAAATTTAAAGTTACCTTTCCCAAAGAAACTTCAAACCCAATGAATATGGTTCAAGGTGGGATGATAACCGCTGCGCTTGATGATGCTACAGCTATGGTAATTATTAGTGCATACGAATTTAAATTTAGACCGCTCACAACTGATTTACATGTCCTTTTTCATAGACCCGTACCCTTAGGTGAAGCCACTATAGAAGTTAAAATAATAAAATTGGGTAAAAAACTTGCTACGGTCGAAGGAAAGCTATTTAATTCTGAAAACAAGCTTGCCGCAACTTTACTTCATACGATACAACCAACCGAAATTGCTGATGGAGCAACCCCTTTAGACAAGATTTAAAATTAACCTAAGCTTGTAAGAGGATTATTAGTAATCTTTTCAGGAATTTTATCTGCTCCTGGTATCCCCCTTTCTATCATGAAAGGTCTTAAAGCTTCTATTGCTTTCGGTTCGTCATGATGACAAATTTTTGGGTACATATGATGCATTGCATGAATCTGCATCGAGTGGTTAAAAAATCTAATAATCCCATTTGCCCAAAACCTTGTATCTGCATGCCTTCCAACGGGTAAATCACGATGAGGCATATGAGAAAAAATTACTCCTAAATACGAAACGGTAAATTTTCTAGGCAA
Organism: uncultured SAR86 cluster bacterium; assembly: GCA_902616715.1. Lineage (GTDB taxonomy): Bacteria > Pseudomonadota > Gammaproteobacteria > Magnimaribacterales > AG-339-G14 > AG-339-G14. The sequence continues at coordinate 126,449 of CACMTR010000003.1, read as the reverse complement.
CCACCACAAAAATAAAGTTTCTAAGGGAAAATTAATTGCCATTACAATTTGAATCACAAAAAATCCCAAAGAAAATAAAGTTCCTCTATCAACAGCCTCTTTAAATTTAGGTTCAGTATCTATCCAAGTTTCTATCATTTGATTGATACTCTCACTTCTATCTCCGGTTTGATTATGAACTATAAGTGCTGATTCAAACCAACTTCTTGTATGAGTATGTGTATAGTCAGGATCACGACTGGGGTCGTTGGTGTGTGCATGATGTTTTAGATGGGTAACTTTTAATATGTCATGGGATTGAGCGAGCGGAATTAAAGAAATTTGACCAACTACAAAATCTAACCACTCTAAATTTTTTTTATTACCAGAAAGATGTCCATGCTGACCAGCATGAGAAGGTAGATATGCAAAAGTAGTTGATATCAATAAAATGAAAAAGCCGAGCCAAAGAGGCATTAACCCATTTAGAACTAATCCCCAGACTCCAAGCCAAACAATAAATTGAGAGAGACCAATTACAATCATCTCCCATTCAATTCTTCCCATGAAAGATCGAGCTATTTTCTTCTCCGCCTCCAAAGAAAGGTCGTGATCTTGAATAAAATCTTGCTGATTTAAATTTTCTTGAAATGCTAATTTATCCATGACCATTTATTAATTTTAGAAATAATTCCAAATAAAAATCCAAAAAAATAACCAATTGCGTATAAAAAATTATTGTCTATATTTTGAAAAAATAATATTAAAAAAGCGCTAAAAATACTTCCCCAAAAGAGAAACCCAAACCAGACTAAGGCCCACTTTGAAAGATGGTCTTTAAAAAAATTGTTTAAACGTTGCATATTGGTTTATTTTACAATTCACTTCATTATGTTTCTACACTTTATTTTTTGACTTTATCCTCATTTACAATTCCTGGAAGCATTGGTACAAATAAAACTGGGTCCAAAACTTTTCTAATTATTTCTTTTTTTTCTTTTTTTTCAATTAACACTAAATTTTGATTTTTTTCATTTCCTACTGGGCAGATTAGCTTTCCAGAAACATTTAATTGTTTTATCAACGGTTCAGGAACATTATTAGAGACAGCAGAGCAAATTATCGCATCGAATTTTTTAAATGTTGGCCAACCTAATGATCCGTCAGCACATCTAATAAGATAGTTTTTTATGCCAGCAGATTGCAAGTTAGCTTTAGCTCTTTCGGCCAGAGGGGAAATTCTCTCAATAGAAAAAACTTTTCTGCAAAAATTTGAAAGAATAGCAGTTTGATACCCACATCCTGTACCAATTTCAAGAATTGTACCTAAAGGGGCCTTATCAAAGATATTTCCTTTTAAAATTAATTCAATCATTCTTGCAACCACAAAAGGTTGTGAAATAGTTTGATGATATCCTATTGGCAAAGACATATCTTGATAAGCTCTGGAGGAAAATGCTCCGTCAATAAATAGATGTCTTGGAGTATTTAAAAATGCATCTAAAACTCTTAAATCTGAAATCCCTTTTGAAGAAATCTCCTCAACCAAGGCTTTTCTAGCTCTCTGATAATTTAAATTTACTGATTTTTCAAAGCTCATCAAGAAAATCTGTAAGGTCTTTAAAATTAGCATTGGAAATTGTTTCCAGTTTAATTGGAGATAAAGAAATAGATCCTTCTTCCAAACATTTTTGATCTTCTAAAAAATCTCCTTCATCTCTATTTTGCTCATTTAGGTAAGTCTTTGTTACTTTTAATAAGGGATTTTTAAACTTTTTATGGTCAGGAACATTAAGATTCAATATAGAAGATGAATCTAAATTTAATTTATTAATTTTATTTAAGATGTCTTTTACGATATTTGCCGCAAAACCATAATCTGTTATCTCAAAAGAAGCCACAGAAACAGCAATAGAAGGATATTTTAAATTTCTTCCTTCGAATGCTGCTCCTACAGTTCCAGAATATAATAAAACTGGCCCTAAATTTGGTCCTGGATTTATTCCAGAAACCACAATATCAGGCTCAAATGGACAATAAAATTCTAAAGCATTTTTTACACAATCGACTGGAGTTCCATCAAGACTATAAATATTTTCTTTTATCTTTTTAGCTTTTGTTTCTGTTAAAAAAGTTATAGCACTTCCAAATCCACTTCTATTTCTATCTGGTGCCATTGTAAAGACATTATGTTCTTCCGAAAGATTTGAGATAAGTGTTTGGATGCCTGGATGTTCTATTCCATCGTCATTAGTCAAAAGAATATTCATTAATTAATTTTTATAAATTAATACATTTGCAAGACAAGCTACCCCTTCTTTTTTACCCATAAATCCAAGTTGATCTGTAGTTGTTGCTTTACAAGATATTTTTTCTTCATCAACTTTTAGAAATTTAGATAAACAATTTATGATTTCGCGCTTATGGCTATTCAATCTTGGAACTTCTCCGATATAAGTTATATCAATGTTAGATATTTCATAATTTTGTTTTTGGAGTTTATCTAGTACTGACTCAATCATTTCTTTTCCTGAAATATTTTTAAATTTTTTAGTATTTGGAAAATGAACTCCAATATCTCCTAAATTTGCCGCTCCTAATAAAGCATCGCAGACGGTGTGAGAGATGATATCTCCATCCGAATGAGCTATTAAACTGTAATCGCAAGGAATAAAAATTCCACCAAGTGTAATTCCATTGCCTTTTTTTATTTTATGAGCATCAAAGCCATTACCAATTCTGAAATGCGTCATATTCTTCCAGATAGCTTGAGATATTGTTCGACGAGAACTAAATCCTCTTTTTTAGTAACTTTTATATTCATTCGGTCAGATAGCAACGGACTAATAGTATTTTTAAAAAAGGTGAAAGCTGCGCCAACTTCATCAGAAAAAAACTTTTCATCTTCTTTGGCACTTTCCAATGCTTTGAGGATGTCCTCTAAGAAAAAAACTTGTGGGGTTGCTGATAACCAAACTTTTGAACGATCTAAACTTTTAGTAACTTTATTTTTGTCTCCCAGATTAACACTTTCAGAGGGTTGGTGAGCCAGAAAAACACCTTGACCTTCCTCTTTCATTTCTTCATTAGCAAAATCAATTATTTTTTTTAAATCTTCATTAGATAAACATGGTCTTGCTGCATCATGGATTGCAACTAACGAACCTTTGTCTTCTGATTCCATTAACAACTCCAAGCCTCTTAAGACTGATTCCATTCTCGTATCTCCACCTATGCAAGAAACAATCTTTTCGTGCCCTGAAATAGACAAAGATGTCCAAGCTTCATTATCTTCTTGTGTTACAACACAGATTTTTTTGCAGTTTTCGTCTAACAAAAAAGGATCTAATGCGTATTCGATAATTGTTTTAGAGCCAATCGCAGTGAATTGTTTAGCCATTTTTAATTTGGCCCTTGATCCAACTCCTGCTGCGGGTATCAATGCAAGATATTGTTCACTCATTTAATGCATCCCTATCTTTTTTTAATTCTTCATAATCTTGAAATAAGACTTTATTCTCGTTCTCCAAAAGATCATTTGAAATTTTCAAATTTTCTAAGTCGGCATTCAACTTTCTTATCTCAGAAAAACTATAATCGCCTGAGAAAATATCAATCGTATAGTAAAAAAAAATAATCGTCATTGATAAAAGCAGAAATAGTGCAAAGTTTTTTTTTGAAAAAATCATTTTTATCTGATTTCTTTTTCTCCGTCAAAAGTAAGATTTTCTATTGAATCAATAAATAACAATCGATTGTATTTAGAGGTTCTGTCTGACCTTGAAGGCGCCCCAGTTTTAATTTGTCCAGCACCAGTTGCAACTGCGAGATCAGCAATGAAGTTATCCTCTGTTTCACCTGATCTATGAGAAATGATACATTTAAATTTGTTATCAAAAGCAAGCTTTATTGTTTCAAGAGTTTCGCTTAAGGTTCCAATTTGATTGATTTTTATCAAAACCGAATTTGCTGCTTTCATTTCGATGCCCTTATTTAAAAAAATTTTATTCGTTACAAATAAATCATCTCCTACTAGTTGAGTTTCTGAACCCAAGATTTTTGTTAAATCAACCCAACCGTTCCAATCATTTTCATCCAGAGCATCTTCAATTGATGTGATTGGAAACTTATCTTTTAATGATTTAAGAAATTTTATTAAATCGTGAGAAGATAATTTTTTCTTATTAAGTTCATAAACATCGTTATTAAAAATTTCTGTTGAAGCGCAATCTAATGCAAAAGATACTTCGTCTCCCACTTTATATCCAGACGAAGTAATAGCTTCACAAATAAGATCTAAAGCTTCTTCTGAGGAATTTATATTTGGAGCAAATCCTCCCTCGTCACCTACAGCAGTCGAAAAACCTTTTTTGGCTAGATTTTTTTTTAATTCTTGAAAAACTTCTACTCCACAAATGACACTTTCTTTAAAGGTTTTAAATCCAAAAGGTTGAATCATAAATTCTTGAAAATCCAATCCATTGTTAGCATGCGCTCCTCCATTTAAGATGTTCATCATAGGTAACGGCGCCTTTAGTTCCGCATCAATTCCAATAGATTTTGCTAGTTCGTTAATATGTGAATAAAGGGGTTTTTTTGAAAGGGAGGCCGATACTTTACAAGCCGCCAACGATAATGAAAGTAAAATATTTGCTCCAAAGTTTTCTTTATTTTCAGATCCATCTAGATCAACTAATTTTGTATCAAAATCCAATTGACTTTCTAAATCAAACCCTATGAGAGATGGAAATAAGTTCTCTGCTGCATTTTTAATGGTGTAGTCTAATCCTTTTCCATTAAAATTATCTTTTCCATCTCTTTTTTCAATAGCTTCTCTAGAGCCAGTTGAAGCACCTGAAGGTACGTATCCGAATTCTATAGTGCCATCTTCTAATTCAATTGAAGTCATTACAGTAGGCGTTCCTCTAGAATCTAAAATTTCAATAGAATTTATTTTCTTGATTTTCATTTTTGAGTTTTAATAAAAGAATCTAAATCAGATACCTTCTTTAAAATATTAGCCATTTCACTTAATTTGGTAGCAGATGGTCCATCACATTTTGCGTCTTTTGGAGAAGGATGAGTTTCTATAAATAAAGCTGCAATTCCCTGAGCCACTCCTGAAAGAGCTAAATCTAAAGCTTGCTCTCCTCTCCCACTAGCAGCATCTCCTTGTCCTCCAGGAATCTGAAGAGAATGAGTTACATCAAACACAATTGGGTTTCCTATTTTTTTCATTTCAGATAACCCAAGCATATCAACAATAAGATTGTTGTATCCAAAAGTAGTGCCTCTCTCGCAGAGCAAAATATTTTCATTTCCGAATGCGCTGCATTTTTCTACAATATTTATCATTTGATTTGGAGATAAAAACTGACCTTTTTTAATGTTGATAGGTTTTTTTGTTTCACAAGCTTCTTTAATCAAGTCGGTTTGACGGCACAAAAATGCCGGAATTTGAATAATGTCGATAAATTCTTGAAATAATGAAATCTGACCTATTTCGTGCACATCTGAAACAATTTTAATATTTTCTTTTTTAAGTTCTTTAAAAATTTCAATAGCATTGCTAATTCCAGGTCCTCTATAAGAATTAATTGAAGATCTATTGGCCTTATCAAAAGAAGCTTTAAATATAAAAGGATTTTCAAGACTGCTACATATATCTCTTAAATTAAAAGCTACCTCTAGTGTTTGTTCAGCGGTCTCTAAAATATTTAAGCCAGCAAAAAAACAAATTTTATCTTCATTAGATATCTCTAATCCATCAAGAATAATCTTTTTCATTTAGTTACTTTAGCAGCTCTAATAAAACCATTAAATAAAGGATGTCCTGTTCTTGGATCTGAAGTAAATTCGGGATGAAACTGACACCCAACAAACCATTTGTGTCCCTTAAGTTCAATGGCTTCTACTAAGTTTTTGTCCTCTGAGAATCCAACTACGTTCATTCCTTTCGACTTTATTTTTCTTAAATAATTACTGTTAAATTCATATCTATGCCTATGTCGTTCTGAGATTTTTCTGCCACCATACATTTTTGACATCTTGCTATTTTTTTCCAAAATACATACTTGACTACCAAGCCTCATAGTTCCGCCCTTATCAGAATTTTCATTTCTAATCTGTGTTAAGCCTTTTTTATCCATCCATTCGGTAATTAATGCAATCACAGGGTGTTTTGTGGTTTTCTCAAATTCTGTACTATTTGCTGAAATTTTTAAGACGTTTCTTGCAAATTCAATCACAGCAACTTGCATTCCTAAGCAAATACCAAAGAATGGAATATTTTTCGTTCTCGCAAATTTGGCAACGTTAATCATCCCATCAATTCCTCTGCCGCCAAATCCGCCAGGAATTAAAATTCCTTGTGGTCTAAATTTCGTTACGCCATTATTAAAATCTTGAGAGTCGAAATACTCTATTTCAACTTCTGTTTTATTATGAATTCCCGCATGTACAAGAGCTTCGTTCACTGATTTATAGGAGTCAGCTAACTCAGTGTATTTTCCAACTAATGCTATTTTAGTAATTCCTTTTCTATTTTTCTCTAATCTTGAAACTTTCTTCCATCTGTTTAAATTAGCTGGTTTAGATTTAAGTCTCAACTTCTCAGTTATCTGCTTATCAAGACCTTGAGAATTTAAAAGTTCAGGTATTGAGTGAATTGAATTTACATCAGGAATTGAAAACACACATTTTTCGTCAACATTAGTAAATAAAGATATTTTTTTTGAATCTGATTTTTGTAAGGGGTTTTCAGATCTGCAAATTAATAAATCAGCTTGGATTCCATGGGATAATAAATTTTTAATTGAATGTTGCGTAGGCTTAGTTTTTATCTCCCCAGATGAAGCCAAAAAGGGAATTAATGTCAAATGAGCAAAAAGAGCTCTATTGCTTCCTAATTCAAGTTTCATTTGTCTGATAGCCTCTAAAAAAGGTTGTGATTCAATATCTCCTACTGTTCCTCCTACTTCAATTATCGCAATATCATTTCCTTTAGCACATTTAACAATTCTCTTTTTGATTTCGTCAGTTATGTGAGGAATAACTTGAACAGTAGATCCAAGAAAATCTCCTTTCCTTTCTCTTTTTAGGACATGTTCATAAACTTGACCAGCAGTAAAATTATTTAATTTAGACATTTTCGAATCTAGAAACCTTTCATAATGTCCTAAATCTAAGTCGGTTTCAGATCCATCTTCAGTAACAAAAACCTCACCATGCTGAAAAGGAGACATTGTGCCAGGATCTAGATTTATATAAGGATCTAATTTTTGAATTGTGACTTTTAAACCTCTACTTTCAAGTATTGCTCCAAGGGAAGCAGAGAAAATACCCTTTCCGAGTGATGAAACTACGCCACCGGTTACGAATAAATATTTAGGATTAGATGCCATCTTTTTTATCTCAAGATGGAATATCAGGTTAGCAAATAATTGCTAGTGCTTCAATAAATAAATTTTATGCAGATTCAGATAAATCTAAAGGTTGCTTTAAAGAGGCCCAATCAATATCACCATCGGTTGGCCAGCTTTCATAATCCAGAACGCCTAGTTCATCATATAAAGGTCTTACTTTTTCAGTAATTAAACCAATTCTAGATAAATTAGGTACAACTCTTGTAAATAAAAGATGTTGGAAATTATTGGTTACATCTGTTTTTGATTGAAATTCAAGGGCATCCTCTACATCCCATCCAAACTTTTCGTATACTTCTGCGGATAATAATCTCCCTCTCATAACGACACATGCTTCATAAGCAAACATAGCTCTTTCTTCAAGCTCTTCTTGAGATAAATTTTTAAGATATTCTTCAAGATAATTTACACCAAAAGTAACATGTCTAGCTTCATCTCTAATAATTAGGTAAAGCATATCTCTAAAAACTGGATCATTTGAAGTTTGTTTTGCTAAGTTGAATGCAGCAAGAGCAAGTCCCTCAATAATAATCTGCATGCCTATGAATTTTAAGTCCCATCTAGGATCTGTGAGAATCTTATCTAATAATGATTTTAAGCCCGAACCAACTGGATACATTAGTTTTTGTCGAGTCTGAAGATATTTATTAAATGCTTCTACGTGTCTTGCCTCATCAAAAGTTTGAGATGCAGCATATAATTTGGCATTAAATGTTGGCGCGCAAGACACCAATTGAGATGCAACCAATAATGCGCCTTGTTCTCCATGAAGGAACTGACTTAAAGACCATGAAGCTCTGTGTCTTAAGAATTCGAATTTATCTTCATTAGATAATTTCTGGTACGGCTCATATTGATCCCAAAATATCTCGGGAGGAGTTTCTTCTCTTTCAGGTAGAGGTCTGTTCCAATCAATATCCTTTTCTACATTCCAGTTAAGTTCTTTTCCGAGTTCATAAAGTTTCTTAATTCTATTATCTTGAACTGTGTAATCCCAATTATAAGAACCGGTCAAAGGCGTGCTGAATATTTCTGCGACATCAGTTACTTCTTGCTCTGATAAATTAAGTTCGTTTTCTACTGGAAATTCTTTAAGTTTCCTGGGAGTTTCTTGCAAGTAATTAATTTTCATCTAACAATTATCTGTTATAACAAAAGAATGTAAATAACTTTTTTAATTTTATAATTTTTAAAAATAAGGTTATTTAAATACGTATTCTCGTTTAACCCTCGTAGAAACTGAGGTCATCAACACGTAAGGTATAGAATTTGCAAACTTAGAGACTTTGTCGATCTTTAAATTATTTCCCCATAATACGACATCAGAGTCATAATCTGGATTTTTACAATTACTAAGGTCTACTGCAGTTAAATCCATTGAAACTCGGCCAATAACTTTTGCTTTTACACCTTCAACGAGAACATAAGCAGAATTTCCCATTCCTGTTAAATAGCCATCGGCATATCCTATGGGTAAAATTCCAATGACTGTTTCTTTTTTTGCCTTCCAAGTTCCCCCGTATCCTACCCTATCTCCTTTATTAATTTTTTTTATGCTTATAAATTTGGATTTCAAAGTCATTACTTGCTCTAAATCTATTTCAGATTTCTCGTCATCGGCTTTACTTCCGAAAATACTTATTCCTGGTCTTGAAATGTCATTATGAGATCTTTTGAAATTGATTAACCCTCCTGAATTACAAAGGCTTGAAATCAAATTTGGCTTTTTTTTCTTTAGCTTTAACTCAAATTTTTTAAACATTTTTATTTGACTATTTGTGATTAACCTCGAATTCTTATTAGACAAAGAAGATGAGAGATGGCTCATCAAAACCAAACTTTTTTTTGTCGAATTTATTTTAGAAAAGGCCTCTAAAATTTCATTTTCCTTGAATCCTAACCTATTCATTCCGGTGTCTATTTTTAACCATATTTTATTTTTGCCAATTACTTTTAGATTTCTCAGATTTTCTAAAAAAGAAATTTGTCTAAAAGAGTGAATGACATAATCAATATTAAGTTTTTCAAAAATTTTTAATTCGGAATAATCGTAAGGTCCTTCCATGCATACAATATTTTTCTTTGTAATTTTTCTTAATTCTAAAGATTCTTCAAATGTTGCAACACAATATCCTGAAATTAATGGATCAATACTTTCAACTACCATTTTCAAACCGTGACCATAAGCATCGGCTTTTACCACTGGGTAAATCTTAGAATTAGTAAGTTTTTTTAATTTTCTTACGTTTTTATTTAATGCTGAAAGATTTACTTCAGCAATAGTTGGACGACTCAATTTTGATTATTAAATGAGGGGTTATCATATGCAGGATCGTTTAAAGCAAGATCTTCAAAAGAAGTATATCTAGCAGCCCAATGAAGAAGTACATCACCAGTTTCGCCATTTCTATGTTTAGCAACTATAACCTTGGCAATTCCTTTATTTTCAGGAGTTGGCTCATGAAATTCTGGTCTAAAGGGGAAAACAACTAAATCTGCATCTTGTTCTAAGGCTCCTGAGTCTCTTAAATCGGCCATTATAGGCATTTTGTTTGTTCTAGTTTCTGAGGCTCTGTTCAATTGTGATAAAGCAATAACTGGAACATCCAATTCTTTTGCTAAGGCTTTGGTTGCTCTTGATATTTCACTCATTTCATTAACCCTACTGGGGTTGCTTATATCTGCCTTCATCAACTGAAGGTAATCTAAAACAATCAAGCCTAACTCAGGATGCTCTCTTTTAAGCTTTCTAGATCTAGAAAGAATTTCTGAAGGACTAAGAGCTGAAGTATCATCTATAAAAAAATTACTTTTTTCTAGCAGTTCAACTGCCTTGCCTATTTTTTCAAAATCTGAGTCTGTAAGCTCTTTGGCTTGGAATATTTTTTTTAATTCTACTTTAGATAAAATGGAAATAAGTCTGTACATTACTGACCTAGATGACATTTCTAAGCTGTAAAATACTGCTGGAATGTTATTTTCAATAAAATTTGCTGCAATACTCAACCCAAAGGCAGTTTTTCCCATGCTTGGTCTTCCAGCTACTAATATTAAATCTCCATCCTGAAGACCTAGTGTTAATTTATCTAAATCTCTAAATCCTGTTGAATGGCCAATTAATGGGGTTGTTGAATTTATATTTTCTTCAATATTGTCATAAACAGGTTTTATTAAATCTTTCGCAAGAGTTGGTCCTTTCTTTCGATCGATAGAATCCCTAAGATTAATCAATTTACTTTCTGCCTGACTAAAAGTATCTTCAATTTCAAACGAATCTGATTCTTTTGCGATACTTGAGATATCCGATGCTGTAGAAATTAACTTTCTTAAATTTGAAGTCTGTTTAACAATATCGGTGTAATTGATAAAATTTGCAGTCCCAGGAGTATCGGAAGCTAGTTGTTTAATATAGTCGTTTTGATTGAAATTCGTGACGGAAGATATATCTGGATCGTTGGTTAAGGACTCTATTAAAGTCACAGTGTCTAACTCATTTCCATGATCTCTTAATCGCCTTATTGCTCTGTAAATGAGCTGATGTTCTAATAAAACAAAATCTTCCTCATCCACTGAAACAGAAACCGTATCCCACAATTCTGGCTCCAGTAATAATCCACCCAAAACAGCTTTTTCTGCTTCTACTGATGAAGGCTGATCAAATACTTTTCTCATAAACAGGTTTGATATTCTCCCATCTCAAACCAGTTAAGACAAATTAGATTTTAATTATTCAGGTTTTAAAACAATTTTTATTTTAGAAACAACTTCAGGATGAAGTTCTATGTCTAAATCAAATTCTCCAAGTTCTTTTAAAACCCCCTCGGGAAGCCTTATAGATTGTCTGTCAATTGCAAATCCTTTTTCGTTAAGTGATTCTGATATTTCTTTTGTACCTATGGATCCATACATTGCTTCTTCATCTGTTACAGCAACTTTAATTTCAAGATTAAAACCTGATAATTTACTTTCAATTTCTTTTGCTTCTTTAATTTTTTTATTTTCTAATTCTGCAAGTTTAGTTTTTTCTGCTTCATAGACTTTTAAATTTTCTTCAGTAGCAGGTATAGCTTTCCCTGTGGGCATAAGAAAATTTCTTCCATACCCAGACTTAACATTAACCAGGTCTCCAGGGGATCCCAATCCGGTAATAGATTCTTTAAGAATTACTTTCATTTTTAAACTCTATGACTGTCTGTGTAAGGCAGTAGAGCTAATTGTCTCGCTCTTTTAATAGCCTTAGTTAGTTGTCTTTGATATTTAGCGCTTGTGCCAGTCATTCTAGCTGGTGATATCTTACCCATTTCATTTATAAATTTAGACAATAACTCAACATCTTTGTAATCAATTTCTTCAACATTGGCTGCAGTAAATTGGCAGGTTCTTTTTGACTTAACCAAAGTTTCTTGATTTTGAGAGCTTCTTTTTTCAGTTTTTCTTCTCATATTATTTTTTTAAATTAATTATTTTCTGGATCTGGTTTAGAAACTTCTTTCTGGGCATCTGCCTCACTTTGTTCTTCTTGCTTTTTAGTATCTTTATCAGTTTTTTTTTCATCCAAAGAAGGTTCTAGGGAAGTTTCAGCTTTAAGTTGATTTTTTGTTTGAGTCATTAAGCTAGATGGTTCTGTTTCAGCTCTTTTCTTTTTGACTAATGAAGACCTCATTATAGACTCATCGAATTTAAATAATGCCTCGACATCTTTTAATTTTTCGGGATCACATTCAATATTAAGTAAAAAATAATGACCTGTATTTTTATCGTTAATAGGATAGGCAAGCTTTCTAACTCCAATATCTTCAGATCTATGAGTTAGACCATCAATTGATTTCACTGTGTCTAAGCACTTATTGAACAATTTAGCTTCTGTATCAAGCTGTGGGTCAACCACGAAAACTATTTCATAATGATTCATAATTTATTGTCTCCTTATGGGTTTGAATCTAATAGAAGACTCAAGAAAACGGAGTGAGTTTACCTACGACGATCGATCTAATCAAGAGAACTTTTAATTATTTGAATAACCAGTTTATTGAAATCTATGCCAGCAAACTTTGCGGCTTTTGGAACCAGGCTACTATTTGTCATTCCAGGAACTGTATTGAGCTCGAGAAAATAAAAATTTTCTCCATCGTCGATTAAATCTACTCGAGACCAAGCTTTACAATTAAAATCGATATTAATTTGTGTAATTAATTGATCTAATTCACTCTGTCTTTCTCTGGAATAATCAGCTTTAACATATTTTGTATTAAAAGAATTATATTTTGCTTGAAAGTCATAAAATTGATTTTCAGGAATGATTTGTACAGGTGGAAAATTTTCGTTTCCAACCCGAGCTACAGTTATTTCACTTCCTTCAATAAATTCTTCAATCATAAACTCTCCATATTTTGAAGCTTTTTCAATTGCCATTTTTATGAGATCAGGTTTATTTTCTATAATAGAAACCCCTAAGCTAGAACCTTCTTTGGTAGGCTTAACAACTAATCTTTTGACCTGATGTGTATTAAATTCAATTTTTCCTTCAAATGAGTTCCATAGAAATTGTTCCGGAGTCAATATGTTCTCAGAGAGAAAAGTTTTTGCTGTTTTTTTATCAAAAGATTTTTTGCAGGCTTTTGAACTGCTTCCAGAATAACTAAGTCTTATTTCTTCGAAAAAATTTTGTAGTTCTCCATCTTCCCCGCCTAAACCATGAATGAGCACAAAGATAAAATCAAAGTTTTTATAAGAATCTTTAGAGAATAATTTTTTTTTGTTATCGACATCAAGGATTTTTGATTTATACCCCTCTTCGTTAAGAGCATTATTTACAGCCTCAGCACTTTTTAAAGAAATATTTCTTTCATTTGAATAGCCTCCTCCTAAGACTCCATAATTTAATTTTTTTAAATTTTCCACTTTATTTAAACTTTGAAGCAAGTATTGATGTGTTACCTGCGCCTTGTGTGAGAAATATATATTTCTCATTATTAAATTTTTTAAATTCAACGAAAGCTTCGTCTATTCCATTAACTAACACAGACTTTTTATTGAGAATCCTAATTTTTTTAAAGAGGTCATGACTTGAGTAATTCTGAATTGGAGCTTCACTCGCAGGATATATTTCAAGGAGAATTAAATTATCAATTTTTGATAACACTTCAATAAACTCATTAAACAAGGCTTTGGTTCGGCTATATCGATGAGGTTGAAAAGCCATTACCATTTCTTTATCTGGCCATATTTCTTTAATCGTATTAATGGTATTAATTAATTCTGTAGGGTGATGTCCATAATCATCAATTAAGATTATATTTTTCGAAAAAACATTTTTACTAATAATCTCAAATCTCCTTTCAACTTGAGGAAAAGTTTTTAAAGACTTACTTATACTTGAATAAGTCATTCCTTCATCTAAAGATACGATAATAGCTGCTACTGTATTTAAAACATTATGTCTTCCATGCATATTAATTTCGAAGTCAAACAAAGTATCATTAATATTATTTTTAAGGCTAAAAAATGAACCCTGCTCATTTTGAAAAAAATCTAATATTTGAAAGTCGGAGTGCATATCAAAACCATAAGTGAAAATATTAAGCTCAGAAGTTAAATTTTTTATTAATGCTTTTTTTTCATCGTAGATAAAAACTTTTTTTTTCACTTTTTGAATAAATTCAATAAAGGAAAATTCCAATTTTTTTACAGACTGACCATATGCTTCTAAATGATCATTATCAATACTTGTGATAACAGCTTTATCGGGAGTGAATAATAAAAAACTTCCATCACTCTCATCTGCTTCAGCAAGAATATGTCTTCCGCTCCCTAAGTTAGCATTAGATTCGAATGAACTAACCTTCCCTCCGATAATATATGTTGGATCCAAATTATTTTCTTTAAAAATATGAGCAGCTATGCATGTAGTAGTAGTTTTGCCATGACTTCCAGCAAAGATAATGCTTTCTCTTAAACTGGTTAACTGCGCCAACATTTCAGCTCTTCGAATTGTATTAATTTCTTTATTTTTAGCCTCAATTAATTCTGGATTGTTACTGTTTATAGCTGAAGAAAAAACAACTAGATCTACATTTTTTAGATTTTTTTTGTCATGGAAATTAAAAAAAGTTAAACCAAGGCTTTGGAGCCTATCGGTAATTTGAGACGAGTGAATATCAGAACCAGATACTTCATAATCCATGTTAATTAATATTTCAGCGATTCCGCTCATACCGGCACCACCAACTCCAACTAGATGAATCTTCTTTAAATTATTGGTACCAAGCATTTACTTCGTTAAATATTATTGTTTCTGAATCTTTGATTTCTATTTGACTAATGCTTTGTTTTTTTTGCAAAAGACTTTCTCTATTTTTTAAAATTGAAACTAAAAGACTTTTTAGTTCAACTGAAAAAGAATCTGTTTCTTCTAGAATCCAAGCGGCATTATTGGAAATTAGATAATTAGCATTTTCTTTTTGATGATCGTCAATAGAAATTTTTAGTGGCACGAGAATAGCAGCAGATCTTGACGCGATAAGTTCTGAAACGGTTAGAGCGCCTGACCTTGAAATCACTAAATCTGCCCATTGATAAGCATCATCGATATTTTTTATAAATTCTGTAATAGATATATCATTTTCCATAGAAGAATATGTTTTTTCTAAATAGGAAACGTTATTTAGTCCGCATTGATGTTTTATTTTAATTGGAAAATTATCTTTTATTTCAATCAATACTCTCGAGACAAATTCATTTAAGAACTTTGATCCTTGGCTTCCTCCCATCACTAAAATATTAAATTCATTCAAGTCTAAGTTTCTCTCATTTGTTTTTTTAATTTTTCCAATAGGATTTCCAGTGTTGATTATCTTGATATATTTTTTATTTAACTCCTCAAAAAAAATTTTTGTCTTCTCGAATCCACAAAAGATTTTTGAGACTTTATTGGTTGTAAAAAGTAGTTTAGAAACAGATCCGGGAATAGTATTTTGTTCCTGCAAAAACACAGGCCCTTTAAAGTAAAAAAACGATATCAAAGATACATAGCCTCCAAATACAAGCATGGGGTAATTTTTTCTATCTAGCGGACTTGATTTAAAGTAAAAAATAAATCCACTAATGAAGAAAGCAAATAGAGCTTTAAGTTTTGTAAAAAAGTTTTTCCCTCTAAATCCATACAAAGGAACTTGGATAAAACTTATCCCTAAATCTTTGCAAATATTTTTTTCAGGACCTCGGCTGGTCCCTATCCAAATAATTTTAAAACCTTCCTCAATAAACTTTTGCGCTACCCTTTTAGCAGGAAATACATGTCCTCCTGTACCCCCAGCAACAATAAATATGGTTTTTGGACTAGCCACTCATCACCTTGCCTTCAATTTTTGAGTTTTCATTTAACTCTATATTGATTCTAAAAAGTAAAGCTATTAAAGCAAACATGAGCATCAAATTTGTGCCTCCAAAGCTAATGAAAGGCAAGGTCAGTCCTTTCGTAGGAAGCATACCACTTGAAACTCCTATGTTTATAAAAACGTGAAATGCAATACAAATTCCTATCCCATAAGAAATATAAGATTCAAAGAATTTATTGTGTATTCTTGAATTTCTTCCTAAGGAGAACGATTTAAAAATTAGATATCCATATATTAAGATCAAAAATATACAAAAAATTAATCCCAACTCTTCGGCAATGATTGCAAAAATAAAATCTGTTTGGGCGTCTGGTAAATAATGATATTTTTGTAGACTTTCTCCTAAGCCTACTCCAAATAAATCTCCTCTGCTGAAAGCAATTAAGGCTTGGGACAATTGATAACCACTTTCTCCATAAGCGCTCCAAGGATCAACAAAACTTAGAATTCTTTGCATTCTCCAAGGTACTAAAATTATCATGCTTACGAAAACCATTGAGCCCATAAATAAAATTATAGACATTTGTTTTAAGGGTGCTCCTGCAATGAACATTATTGTCAAAGATATTAAAAAGATTACTGCTGACGAACCTAGATCTGGTTCTAGTAAAACCAGTGCAATTGCTAAAACAACAACTAAAACAGGTTTCCAAAAACCTATCCATTTTTCTTTAAATTCGGTCATTCTTCTGTAACAGTAAGATGATATGTAGACTATTAAAGAAAATTTCATTAGTTCTGATGGTTGAAACGAAAACCCAAACAATCTTATCCATCTTGAGGCGCCATTTGCTTCATGTCCTATAAAAGGAATAAATACTAAGGTTAGTAAGAAAAAGGAAAACAAAATTAGTCCTATGTCTATACTTTTCCAAATTTCTAAAGAAAATCTAAACACAATTAAACCAACGAAAACTGCAAGTACCAGTTTGAAAATATGATTGAATGCCATCGATAACGAACCATCCGTCAAAGGAATTGTTACAGAGGCAACCATGACAATCCCTAACAAACTTAAAAAAATCACACTAACAAAAATACCAAAATCCAAATCTGAAAATTTAAGATCTCTGTAGAATTCTCCAAAAATAATTCTTTGGGCCTTAGACTGTTTAAGAGTTTCTCTCATTTAAAATGAATTGTTTGAACTTGTTACCCCTGTCTTCAAAATTTTTAAACATATCAAAACTTGCACATGCTGGAGAAAACAAAACTTTAGTATCGGGCTTTGACACTTTTAGACACAAAGAAATTACCTCCTCAAAACTATCAGCAGTCAATTTATTAAAATCGCTCAATTCGTCAATTATTAAATTTTTATCCTCTCCGTAAATAATAACCCCATAACAATTTTTTTTTATTTCTTGTGCCAACCTCGAGAAATCAGCGCCTTTGCTTTGCCCTCCACATATTAAAAAAATCTTTTCATCCCCTTTGATTGAGTTAATTGCAGCTAGAGTTGCACCACAGTTTGTAGCCTTTGAATCGTTTATAAAAATTCTATTTAATTTATCTTTGTAAAAAAATTCCATTCTATGCTCAGGTTTGAAGTTTTGTTCTTCAAGCTCCTCAAATGAATAATTTATGCCTATATTATCTAAAGTTGCTTTTACTGCATTCAGATTTGCAATATCAAGATTTATGTTTCCGTCAAAATAATTTGTGAGATCTTTTCTTATATTTTCATCGTCCTTATTACCAATGGATATATTCGAATTATTGAAAATAGAATTTTTAATATTTTTATAGTTATCAAATGTTTTATGTCTATCTAGATGATCTTCCGAGATATTTAAAAGTATTGATATGTCAGATTTTAGATTATCTGAGATTTCTAAGTGAAAACTAGAGACTTCTATCACGAAATAATCCTTTTTTATGTGGACATAATCTAGGGCCGGTCTACCTATGTTACCGATAGCTTTTGAGCTATAACCTTTCAAAGATATAAATTTTTCCAAAAGAAGAGAAACTGTTGTCTTTCCATTTGTGCCAGAAACTAAAATTATTTTTGATTCATTATTTTCTATAAAAACTTCTATATCGCTTTTAATCCTAATGTTTTTATCTTTTAGTTTTTTTATTAGCTGATGAGATAGATCAAAACCAGGAGAACAAATTACGTAGTCAATTAATTTTATATTTATTCCATCCTCTGAAATTAAATTTTCTTTAATTAGAAAGTTATTTTTGATGTTTTCAGGCAAATCGATAAAATTTCTTGTATCGAATATTTTAAAATTTTTTGTTTTCAAAAAATTTGTTGCTGACAATCCTGTCTGTCCTGCGCCTAAAATAAGAACATATTTTTCTTCTGAATGCATTTCTAACGCAATCTAAATGATGCCAATGCTATTAAAACTAAAATTAAAGTAATAATCCAAAACCTTACAATTATTTTTGGTTCAGCCCATCCAGACAGTTCAAAATGATGATGGATCGGAGACATTTTGAAAACTCTTTTCCCCGTCAATTTAAAAGAGGTCACTTGAATGATTACTGAAAGGGCCTCAATTACAAAGACACCTCCCATAATGGCTAATATTACTTCTTGTCTTAAAATTACGGCCATGCCCCCTAAGGCAGCTCCAAGGGATAATGAACCTACATCGCCCATAAATATTTGAGCTGGATAAGTATTGAACCAAAGAAACCCAATACCCGCCCCAATTATCGTTCCACAAATAATGAGTAATTCTTCCGTACCAGGTAAATAAACAATATTTAAATATTCAGCAAAAATAATATTTCCAGAAATATAAGCAATGATACCGAGGCCCCCTGCAACCATAACGGAAGGCATAATAGCTAATCCATCTAAACCGTCGGTTAGATTCACAGCGTTACTTGTTCCAATGATTACAAAAACAGAAAAGAAAATAAAAAAAATACCTAGATTTAAAGCAAAATCCTTCAAAAAAGGAAGATATAAACTAATTTCCTGTGGTATCGAATGAGAAAGGTAAAGGTAGGTAACAATGATTGATGCAAATAATATTTGCCAGAAAATTTTCATTTTTGCTGAAAGACCGTCGCTTGAATTGAACTTAAGTTTTAAAAAATCGTCTAAAAAACCAAGAGTGCCGAAAGAGATGATCAAAAAAATCATTACCCAAAGATACCTGTTTCCAAAATCACCCCAACATAAACAAGAAAAAGTTACTGCAGCTAAAATTAAAATTCCTCCCATAGTTGGAGTGCCTTTTTTTTCATAATGTTTTTCTGGTCCTAATTGTCGAATTACTTGACCAAAATTTCTATGTTCTAAAAAAGAAATAAAATATTTGCCGAATACGAGACAAAAAATAAGGGATGTTAAGGTCGCAAGAATTGCTCGAAAAGTAAAATAGTTAAATATACGAAAAGGTCCATAACTTTCGGCTAAAAAATCTAGAAAAGGTAAAAGCATATCAAGCAAGTTTTATAACTGATTCCATTTTAACTGATCTTGATGCTTTAAATAGAATTAAAGTATCTATTCCAAAAAAACCTTTGATATGTTTTTGTACCTCACTTTTTGAAATGTATTTTATTTTTTCGTCAGAAATTTTAGATTCAAAATCAACGCAAAAAATAAGATCAAAATAATTTAGTGATTCTTTTATTACAGAATCATGAAGTTGAGTAGAATTTTTTCCAAGCTCTCCCATTTTCCCCATAACACAGATCTTTTTTTTGAAACTAAGTTTAGAAATTTCATTAAATGCAGCTAAAAAAGAATCAGGATTTGCGTTGTATGAATCATCAATAATAGTAGTGTTTTTGGGACCGACTTTTTGTTCCATCCTTCCAGGAACTTTAATAATTTTTTTTATGTTGTTCTTAAGTTTATTTTTCTCCACTGCTGAAATTTCTGGATTTAAAGCAGCTTCGATTATTTTAATAGATGCATCAAAATTTAAATCGAAAATTTCTTTTTTATCATTTTTTAGAAAGATTAAATTTTTCCCTTTCGCTTTATCAAAAAGAATTTTTCTAAACTGATCTTGCGCCCTTACAAAACAAAATCCAGTTTTTTGAACATTTTTAAAAAGTTCTGATTTTTCATTTGCAACACCTTCGAGATTTTTAAGAAATTCTAAATGTGAACGACCTATATTGGTAATTAACCCATGATGAGGTTTAAGTAACTTGGATAGGGCATCAATTTCTCCAGGAAAATTTGTTCCTAGCTCAAATACAGCATAGTTATGATTTGATTCTAATTCCAATAAAGAAAAATAGAGTCCAAGTTCGTTATTCCAATTTTTAGGAGACTTAAAAATCTTTTTTTTACCAAAAATATGACTCAAGATCAAAAATGATATTTCTTTAGTAGAAGTTTTGCCATTACTGCCAGTAATGGCAAATATAGTGCCCTTAAAATTTTTCCTTATTTGTTCTGCAAGCTTTTTTAAGAAAAGGAGATTATTTTTTGTCTTTATATAACTTATTTTGAAACTTAAATCTTTCTCAGAGACTATCGAACTTGCGCCTTTAGAAATAGCCTTTTCTATAAAATCATGACCATCAAAATTTTCTCCTTTCAAAGCAAGAAATAAATCACCTTTTTTTAAAGTTCGCGTATCAGTAGATATTCTTTTAAAAACTAAATCTTTACCAAATAACTTAGAGTTTGTTATTTTGACAATCTTTGAAAGCTTTCTATCTAACAACATCACTTAATTTCTGAATAATTTTCTTGTCACTGAAAGAGTATTTTTTTCCCTCAATCTCTTGAAAATCCTCATGTCCTTTTCCAGCGATAAGTAAAACAGAATCTTTTTTTGCGGATTCTAATAAGTAAAACCCTTTCTTAATAGCCTCTTCTCTGTCATAAATAAAATTGGCTTGAGATAATTTTTTTAATCCTTTCATTATGTCTTTTTTAATTTCAAGAGGATCTTCCCACCGAGGATTGTCATTTGTGATTATTAGTTCATTTGAATATTTTTCTGCTATCTCTCCCATTTTTGCTCTTTTCCCTTTATCTCTATCTCCCCCGCAGCCAAAAATTGAAATGACGTCTCCCTTATGAGATAAATTAACTTCGCTTAATATCGTCTCGAGAGCGACAGGAGTATGAGCATAATCAATTACGCAATATTTTCCTTTAATAACCTCTAGTTTTTCGAATCTCCCCGATGGACTTAATACGTTTTTAATATTTTTTAGATTTATTTTTAATTTTGAGACAATTGCTAAAGATAAAGCCATAGCTAAATTAATTTGCATAAAATTTGAATTTGAGTAATTTTTTAAGTTATAAGTTTTTTGGTCGTGATGGAGTACGTTTTTTTCATCAAAAAAAAAGTCGACATTTTTTTGCTTTGAAGAAAATGAAAAAAAATTGCTATTTATTTTCTTTATCTTTTTACCTAAAGAAGTGTCGACATTAATTAAACAAGATTCAAAAGCATTATCCAAAAAAAAACTTTCTTTAACTCTTGCATACTCTTTCATAGATTTATGATAATCCAAATGATCTCTACTAATATTTGTAAAACACCCAAAATTGAAATCTAGTCCTTCAATTCTTTTTTGATGAATAGCATGAGAAGAGACCTCTAAGATAACAGACTTGTAATTTTCGTCAGGTAAATTAGAGATAAATTGGTTCAAAAAGAACGTATCAGGAGTAGTTAATTCTGAAAAGAAAATTTCTTTTTTTTTATTTTTAACAGAACTCAGCAAAGCCGATCTAAAATTGCTTTTTGTAAATATTTGGTGAAGGAAATAAGAGACAGATGATTTTCCATTTGTACCAGTGATCCCAAAAACTTTAATATTTTTTGAGGGTTCTTCATAAAAAATATTAGAAATCTCACCAAGCTTATTTTTTAAATTTGGAAAATATTTTATTAAAGAATTTTTATTTTTTTGGTCTTTGTCGCTCGAAATAATTAATTGGGCGCCTTTGGAGATTGCGTCAGAAACGTTTTCTAAATTTTTTTTTGAATCTTCAGAAATGCTTATAAAAATGTCATTCTTTTTTATAAATTTTGAATTTAATTTTATGGAATTACATCCAGAATTCTTTTTTAATTCCAAAATTAAAGAAATCAATTCATCAAAAGTCATAATATCCTTCTTTTTGACGAATCTTATTTATAAAATTTGCAAACGAAGGTGCAGCAACATCTCCACCTCCACTTCCATTAACTTGCGAGTCTCTAATAATAACCCCGACTATTAAGTTTTTTTGATTTAAGGAAGCCTGACCAACAAAAAGTGCATTTAATGATTGCTCTTCGTAGCCAAGATTTCCAATTTTTTTTACTGTGCCGGTTTTGCCGGAAGTTTTAATTCCTTTGACTTGTGCTCGTCTACCAGTTCCTTCACTAACAACCGCTGTTAACATTTTTTCCATTTTTAAAGATAATTCAACTGGAATAACTTGCTCATGCTCATCAAGAGCAGTGTCAAATATTAAACTCAGCGGCTTTGACTTGCCTTGAGAATACAAAATTGAATAAGAACTTACTAGCTCTAACAAAGTTGTCTGCAATCCGTAACCGTAACACAAACTTACTTTATCTCTTTTACTCAATTTATTAATTGGTGGAAGATAACCCTCTCTAGTAGAAATAAAAATTTCGTTCATATATTTACCGAATCCCATTTTATGAAAACCGTTAACAATAGTTTCTGCATCAAATTTGTCACATAGTTTTATCATCCCAACATTACTTGAATTAGATATTATTTGAGATAAATTTTGAGTTCCATAATCTTTAAAATCCTTGGTTATAAAACCTTCATAATCAATAAATCCTGGACTAGTATTTATAAGTTCGTTCTCAATAGAATTATCGCTTTGTAAAACTGCAGCCATGATTATTGGCTTAACTGTTGATCCTGGCTCAAACAAATCGGTAGCGGCTTTATTTTCAAGAGTTCCAATCATAATTTTTTTTCTATCATTTGGATCAAAGCTTGGATAATTAGACATTGCAAGAATTTCAAAACTTTCAGGATCGATAACTACCATCGATCCTGAATTTGCATCATGCTCATCTACGGTCTTAGCAAGTATGCTGTAAGCTTCAGACTGTAGATCTGCATCCAACGTGAGACGAATATCTCTTCCATGAGAAGGATTTTCTATTGAAGTCTTTATTGTTTTATTTTTTCTAGTTTTTAAATTATTTTTTTTTCCATTGGCTCCGGTAAGCAATGAATTTAGACTTAATTCAATTCCTTGGATTCCTGAATTATCAAAAGTATTTACAACTCCAACGATTTGCGAAAAAGGCGCTCCTTTAGGATAGGTGCGAGTATATTTTTTATAACCTACAATTCCTTTGATTTTTTGGGCTTTAATTTTTAAAAATGTTTCAACAGATGCATTTCTTTTTAACACCAAATACTTTTTATCTCGTCTGGAAATTCTAGTTTTTAATCTTTTTGATTCTATATTTAAAAGAGAAGAAATTTTTGAGATCTCATCGGGATTAAAAGAAAATTTACTTATTTCCAGACCGATCTCATAGGAAGGGATATCTTCAGCTAAAATTTCTCCATTTCTATCTGTAATCTTTCCTCTTCGAGCCAAAATATCTGTTGACCTTTCCGAAATAGATACAGATTTTTTTATTGCAATTTCGGATTGATATTTTTCAAGAAAATAAAATCTTACTGGTAAGGAAAGTAACAGTAAAAAAACTATTGACCATATAGTTAATTCTCTGTACTTATTTGTAAATTCAAAATGCAAATCAATCTATCTGCCTTTTAACAAAGGAAGGAATATCTAAATAATCTGATGAGGGAGTCTTTTTTTCAATGGTTTCAAAATCAGTTATTGGTTTTACTTTAGTTCCTGAAGCACTAGAAACCTTAAATCCAAATGGATCATCTGCGAGAGAACCTTTCTTTTGTTTTGCATCTCCTAGACCAGTTGCCACGATTGTTACTTTTAAATCTCCGGCTTCCATGGATTTATCAATGGCAACCCCGGGAATTATTAAAGCTCCTTCCGAAGAAAACTGATTTACTTGTTCGAGAACTTTATCTATCTCTTTCATTCCTATTTTATCTTTGGCAGATATATTTACTAAAACACCTTTAGCATTTTCTAAATTAATATCTTCTAGTAAAGGACTACCAACTGCAGAAGAAGCCGCCTCTATGGCTCTGCTGGGTCCACTAGCTATACCTGTTCCCATCATCGCTGTGCCCTTCTCAGACATAACAGCTTTAACGTCTTGAAAATCTACATTGATCGTACCTACGTTGGTAATAATATCTGAAATTCCTCTAACAGCACCAAGAAGAACATCGTTGCCGTGAGCAAAAGCATCTTGAAAATCAATATCATCCCCAAAAACTTCAGCTAGTTTTTGATTCGGAATTGTTATTAAAGAATCAACTTCGTCTCTAAGGGCTTTAATACCATCATCCGCAACTTTATCTTTCCTTTCTAAATTAAGAGGTTTTGTTACAACTGCTACAGTCAAAGCCCCAACCGATTTTGCTACCCTTGCAATAATTGGCGAAGCACCAGTTCCAGTTCCTCCTCCCATTCCTGCTGCAATAAAAACCATATCTGAACCTTCTAATAAAGCTTCAATTCTTTCATAGTCATCTAAAGCAGTATCTCTTCCAATATCAGGATTTGCTCCCGCACCTTGGCCAGAATTACTGATTTCACCTAAGCAATGTTTAACTTCTGCAACGCTTGCATCAAGAGCTTGGCTATCAGTATTAATAGAGATGGTTTCTACATTTTCCAATCCGCTTTTTACCATGTGATCAACTGCATTTCCTCCGCATCCACCAACTCCTATCACTTTAATTAAAGCTCCTAAGTTGTTACCTTTTTCAACTACTTTCCAGTTCATAATTACCTCCTAAACTAAAAATTATTTTGAATCCATTTAAAAGCTTTATTGAATAAGCCTTTTTCTCTAATAAAAGCAAAATCTACAAATTCCTCTTCCGTAACTTTTTGACCATATAAAATTAAGCCTGTAGAAGTGGAATAAACAGGATTTTTTAAAATATCTGATAAACCAATCAGTCCTTTAGGTTTACCAACTCTGACAGGGACTTGAAAAATTTCTTCACCCAATTGTGATATCCCTTCGATTTTTGAAGCTCCTCCAGTTAATACGATTCCCGCAGGTAAATATTGAGAGAGATCATTGATTTCTAATCTTTGTCTAATCATCTGAAAAATTTCCGCATATCTATGTTCAATAACATCTGCTAATGCCTGTCGAGAAAAAACTTTATCGCTTCTCCCGTTAATAGATGGAGTCGAAATTTTTTCTCCTTCACTTGTAAGCGAACTAGACGCACATCCATATTTTTTCTTTAATTCTTCAGCTTGAGCAGTAGGAGTTTGAATTGCTCTAGCAATATCATTGGTTACATGATCTCCGCCAACAGGAATATTGATAGTATGACTAATTGAATCATCCATAAATATAGCAACATCAGATGTCCCTCCGCCTAAATCTATGAGGCAGACGCCAAGTTTCTTTTCATCTTGAGAAAGTACCGAGTAACTTGATGCCAATTGTTCTAAAACATAGTCTTGAACTGAAATGCCACATGCTTTCATGCATGAAGAAATATTTTCAGCTGCATTTTTTTCACATGAGACTAAATGAACTTTTGCTTCTAGCCTTACGCCCGCCATTCCAAGAGGCTCTTTGATTCCACTTTGTTGATCAATAGCATATTCCCTCGCCAGAATATGTAAAAGTTTATATCCATCTGGAATACTTTGAGCTTTTGCAGCAGTTATTACTTTTTCTACATCACTAATTTTTACTTTTTTGTCTTTGATTGGGACAACTCCTTCTGAATTCAATCCATTGGAACTTCCTCCAGATATTCCAACATAAGCTTGATGGACTCTGATTCCAGACATTAGCTCTGCTTTGTTAGTAGCCTCTTGTATTGCTGAGACCGTTGATTCAATATCTACCACAACTCCATTTTTTAAACCTTTTGATGGATGTGTGCCTAGACCAAGAACCTTAAGTCCTTCAGGATTTGACTCCACAATCAAACACACAACTTTTGACGTGCCAATGTCAATTCCTACTTTGATATTTTGATTATTCATCGAAATTATTTAAGGTTATTGAATTATTTTCTGTATCTATTAAATTTTTTATTCTTATATTTTCATTATCCAGAACCAAGTATCTTTCAAATTCTTTATCTAATTGAGAATTGATTGAACGCATTTCATGAACGTTCATGGATTTTGTAATAGTGGAAGACAAAATACCTATAATTAAAAAACTAAAAATTAAAATTATAGGAAATTGATCATTCATAATTTTTTACCTACTCTCAAAATTGCACTCCTTGATCTAGGATTGTTAAACACTTCTTCTTCAGTGGGTTTAATTAATTTACCTTCAGACTTCATATAACTTTCTAGGGATACGTTTTCAAGACGGCCTCTTAAAAAGTTTTTTACGATTCTGTCTTCTATCGAGTGAAACGAAATGACTACTAATTTCCCACCCTTCTTTAAAAGGCTCAATGAACTTTTTAAAACAGAAATTAATTCTTCTATTTCATTATTTATAAACATTCTAATAGCTCTAAAAATATTGGTTGCAGGATGTTTTTTAGATCGGCTATAAGGAAATTTAAGATTTGTAAGATCAGAAGTTAAAGAAATTTTTCTTTTTTTCCTCTTTTCAACTATTTGTTTTGCTAATGCTCTAGACTTTCTCTCTTCACCAAGATAATAAAACGCATCAGCAATTTCTTTTTCATTCGCACTATTTAGCCATTCAAAGGCAGTAAGACCTTGAGTCTGATTCATTCGCATATCTAAAATTGACTCAGATTTAAAACTAAAGCCCCTAGAATGATCATCAAGCTGGAATGACGAAATACCTAAATCAATCAACATTCCATCAAATGATTCACTTGGAAATGAATTTTCTAAATCAGAAAAACTTATATTTTTAAATTCAAATCTTTTATCAAGAATTTGATTGGCAAATTTTTGGACTTTTGGATCTTTATCTATTGCCTTAAGAGAACCAGAAATACCTATGTTCTCAAGAATTCTTCTAGAGTGTCCGCCAGTACCAAAAGTACAGTCTAGATAGTCACCTTCTTTATTATGAAGAAGATTGTCCAGCGCCTCTGTGGGCATAACAGATATATGGTTCAAAATGGTATTTCCTTAATTTCTTCTGGAAGATTGATTTCAATTCTTTCAGAACTTAATTTCTTTCCAGATTCTTTTATCTTCCAATTTTTTTCGCTCCATAACTCAAATTTCTGACCCATACCAATCAGAACAACTTTGGCTTTTTCTTTTAATTGAGCATATTCTCTTAGCGGAGCTGGAAGAAGAACAGTCATGCGATCAGATATATCAAAATCAATATAATGTGCATTTCCTAGAAAATTCCACTGTAAAGATCTTATTTCCGGGTTCAAACCAGATAATTCTTCAAAGGAGCTTGAAATTTTTTTCCATAAATTTCCTGGATAAATTAATAAAGAAGGGTATTGAGGATCTCGAGTAACAATGATGGAGCCGCCAGCTAAATTTTTTAACTGATCTTTATATTTTGCTGGCATTGCTATTCTTCCCTTAGTATCTAAAACTAAACTGCTGAAGCCGTATATACCAGCCATATTTTGTCCCTATTATGTACACTTATGTATATTTTTACACACTTTTACACACTTTTAAAGACTTTAAATAAATAGATTTTAGACTTATTTTATATATTTCAAAGGACATTTAGGTTGAGTTGACCCGTAAGCCGGGTTCTGTTTTATGTAATCATTCATCTTGAATTTATGTCACCATAAATTTCTAGCAACTTACCCAGATTCAATGCGGATCACATTATAGAATCTCTATTTAGTCTTGCTCCAAACGGGGTTTACAAAGCAATATTTGTCTCCAAATATCCGGTATGCTCTTACCACACCTTTTCACCCTTACCTTTCGGCGGTATATTTTCTGTTGCACTTTCCGTAATAGTTTTCACTATCCCCAGGCGTTACCTGGCGTTTTATCCTGCGGAGCCCGGACTTTCCTCTAACATAGTTAGCGATTACTCGGTCAACTCGAGCAGATTATATTATTTTTTTAAAAAAAAGTTATAAATTTCTTTAGAGTCCTTAGAAGAAATTTTAGAGATTATTTTCGATATCTGTCTGAGAGTTAATAAAGGTTTAAGCTCTTTAAAAAGAATTTCTTCAAGAAGGTTATCTATCTCATATTTTTCATTGGACCCTTCTAGGATAATTACCAACTCTCCTTTTTCTATATTATTAGAGTTATTAGATAGAATTTCAGAAAGATCTGAGACTTTGCCTCTATAGAATTCCTCGTAAATTTTTGTTAGCTCCCTGGCTATAACAATCTTTTGGTTTAAATTAAATTCCTCTTGAATTATCAATAGCGTTTTTTTAATTCTTTTTGGAGATTCAAAAAAAATTTGAGTTTTAGTCTCAAATCTTATTTCTTCAAAAAGTTTTTTTAACTCGCCCTCTTTTTTAGGAAGAAATCCATAAAAAATAAATTTTTCGGCTGAAAGACCTGAGGCCACGAGCGCGCTTATTAACGAACTTGCGCCAGGAATAGGTACAACCTTAATTTTTTCCTCAATGGCTGCCTGAACTAGATTTGTTCCTGGATCAGAAATTAAAGGAGTTCCAGCATCAGATACTAATGCAGCATTTTTACCTTTGGAAATACTATAGACTAATGATTGAATTTTTTTCTTAGTTGAAAAATCATTAAAAAGTACTACTTTATTTTTAACACCATATCTTTCTAGTAAGAATTTTGTTTTCTTGGTGTTTTCAGCTAATACAAAATCTACTTCTTGCAAGGTCGAAATGCCTCTAAAAGAAAAATCTTTTAAATTTCCAATAGGTGTTGCAACTAAATATAATGTTCCTTTTGAGTTAATGATTTATTCTCCTTTTAAAATATTAGTTTATTCATCAATTCTTTCATTGTTCTTAAGTTGTTCGTCAACAAGTGATAAAAATTTTGAAGAATTTAACTTAAATTTACCCTCAAATGTAATTACTGAAAAAATCTATCGAGAAATCAAAAGCATTTCTATGAACAAGGATTTTGAAATTATTCGATCTGAAAACCTTACCAAAAAAGAATCTATTTTTACACAAGGTTTTCTAGCTAGTTATTATCTAAATAACAAATACTCTAATAGGCAAAAGAAAGTATCTTTTATAAGTACAAATGAAAAGTTGAGTTCATGTAAGGAAAATAATCAAGCTACCGTGATTCATATTATTTTTAGAAATTCGTTAAAAGAAAACTTATTAAAAGAATGTAATTTTGATAAATCTAGAACATATGTGATTAATCTTGAGAATGAAGACCCTTTAAATGACTACAGAGAGATTTCAATAAGAAATCAAATCTTCTTCAATGAGCCAAGCATCTTAAAAATAATTGAAGAAAATAAATTCATATTTATCAGTTCGAAAATTAAAGAAATTGAAAAGTTTAAATTTTTTTCAGAAAAAAATAATTTGATAATTAATGAAGATAATTTAATTTTTTTAAAAAATAATGATGATTTTGAAACGTTTGTTTCTGAAATTTTTGATCAAAGAGAAAGTTTAGAAAGAAATAAAAAAATCGAAAGAATACTCAACAGAGATTTGCAATTTACATCCAGAAAGAGACAAGACATTAGTTCCATAATCTTGAGTTCTAATTCAGAGTCAACAAAAAGAATTTTACCCGCTCTTAAATTTAATCTTCTTCAAGACATAAAGGTATTTAATATGCCCAATCACTTCGATGCTTGGAGTAATTCCTCTACTCCAAATGATTTGAACTCTTCTAAAGGGTTGGAGTATCCGATCTTAGTGAATAAAATGAATTTTGGTGATCAAGAATTTTTAAAGCTCTCTTCCGATGAAAAAATAATTTATTCACTTGGATTTGATACTTTGGGAATTGTATCTGACAAAGACTATTTTGGATTTTTAGGGCAATATTCGGCAAGAAACAATAAGATTATTTTACAACCAATCTCTGTAGATTTTGAGGGAGATCAAATACAACAAAGATTTTAAATCAAAAATTTTTCTTTCTCTGATTCAGTCAAACTCGATTTAAAAGATTCTTTTTCAAATATTCTTTCCATGTAGGTTTTTATTCCAATTGCGGCCTTAGAATTTGGGATTTTTATTCCATAAAAGTTTAATCTAAATAATATAGGACTTACGACAGCATCTAAGATTGAAAATTCATCTTCATTGAAAAATGAAGAATTACCAAAAAGAATCAGTGAATTTTTTAAGTTTGTTTCTAGCGAATTTTTACTTTTACTTAAATCAGCTTTGGATGAATTTTCATTTTCAATGATATCCAAATGATGAGACAGATCTTTTTCTAGTCTATCTAAAATTAATCTAGTTTGAGCTCTTGCTACCGGATAAACAGGTAGCAAAGGTGGGTGCGGAAATCTTTCGTCCAAATACTCTACAATTAAGGCTGAATTATAAAGTGAAAGCTCTCTATCAATAAGTAATGGAAGAGAACCATCCGGATTTACGTCTAAAATTTCTTTAGGGATATTGTATGAATCTAAAGCCTCTAAATCACAAGAGATTTCTTTTTCTTGTAGGATAATCCTTACCTTTTGGCTTCTGTGTCCTATTTCATCATGGAAAAGGACCATCGAGGACCTATTTTTAAGCAAACTCATTTGGGATTTTTTTATTTAAGTTCCTTTTTATACTCTCTGTATAGTAAAAAAGCAAAAGAAGTGAATAATAATAAAAAAAGTAAAACATAAACCCCCATTTGTTTTCTCTCTCTTGAAGACGGATCAGAAACGTAAACTAAAAAGTTGGTTAGATCGCTGATCACCTTATTATATTCATTTTCAGTCATTGAAGACTGAAGATCTTCTAGTACATGAGGCATAGAAACATTTTTATAAACGAGATTGTTCACCCCGTAGGGTCTTGATGAATCGGAATAATAACTTCTTAAATAAGTATATATCCATTCTGGCTTTCTAACCCTAGCTTCAAGAGTCAAATCTGGAGGATAAGCGCCTAGCCAATTAACAGCATCTTCTTTTGAAAGACTTATTTTCATGAGCTCGCCGGGTTTAGATCCATCATAAATTAAGTTATTAACATATAGATCAATAGGGATTTCTAGATCATCAGCAACTCTTTTATATCTTGAGTATTGAAGTGAATGGCATCCGTAACAGTAATTCATGTAAGTAGACAGTCCATTTTGTAGATCTGCATTGTTACTAATATTTACTTTAAACTCATCGCATTCAATAGAGCCGCAACTATACTCGTCAGCAGCGAATGAATTAAAAGTAAAAAATAAAAGCAGAATTGAAAGAAGCTTCATATTTTATGTAGGTACTCTCTCAGGGACAGGCTTACATTTTTCTAATCTTGTGTAAATTGGCATCAACAAGAAATAGGAGAAGTAAATAATGGTAAAAACCTTAGCTAAAATGTTTTTTATTTCGGTTGGGGGAACTAATCCTAAGTATCCTAAAACAAAAAAACTTACGACAAATCCGGCTAGGAAAATCTTACTGAAAACACCTTTGTACCTAATCGATTTTACGGGGCTTCTATCGAGCCAAGGTAACGCAGCAAAAATTGCTATTCCCGCTGCCATAGTCACAAACCCTAAAAATTTTGCTGTTAATCCAAATAAAGAAAAATCTACAGCTCTTAACATTGCATAATATGGAGTGTAATACCAGGAGGGCACAATATGTTCCGGAGTTGAGAGTGGATTTGCAGGTTCAAAGTTTACAGTTTCAAGAATGTATCCTCCCCCACCAGGAAAGAAAAAAACTATTGCGCAGAAAAATAATAAAAATACTCCTAAGGCATATACATCATGTGTTATGTCATATGGATAGAAAGGTTTTGAGTCTAAAGGCACACCGTCATCATCTACGTGTTTTTTAATATCAATTCCATCAGGGTTATTGGAACCAATCTCATGTAAAGCTAGAATATGAAAGAAAACTACTGCAATTAACATAATAGGAAGAAGAACGACATGAAAGGCGAAAAGTCTCGAGAGAGTAATTCCTGAAATCAGGTAATCTCCTCTGACCCAAGTAGCTAAATCTTCTCCTACTAAAGGAATAGATCCTAATAAAGATATTATCACCTGTGCAGCCCAGAAAGACATTTGCCCCCAAGGTAAAACATACCCTGTGAAGCCTTCCGCGCAAAGTAAAACGTAAGTAACCCAACCGCCGAGCCATATTAATTCCCTTGGTTTCTGATAGGAGCCATACATCATGCCTCTAAACATATGAAGATAAATTAAAACAAAGAAGGCAGATGCTCCTGCTGCGTGCAGGTATCTTAGTAACCAGCCGTATTCTACATCTCTCATGATGTACTCAACGGAAGAAAATGCTTCCTCTGCAGTATTTGTATAGTTCATCATTAACCAAAGTCCTGTAAGAATTTGCATTACTAAAACAATGATTAATAAAAATCCAAATAAATACCAAAAATTTAGATTTGTAGGTGCAGGATATTTTGAAAGATGTCTTTCGACTAAATCGGTGATAGGAAATCTACTATTAATCCACTGTAACATTACGAAACTCCGTCTAAACCAATAACTAATAAATCCTCTCTAGGGAAATAATGTGGGGGAACATCCATATTCGTTGGTGCAGGAACACCAGCGTATACTCTACCAACCATGTCAAATTTTGAGCCATGACATGGACAGAAAAATCCTCCTTGCCAATCTGAATCAAATGCGACAGACCCTGTTTCAGGATAATATTTTGGAGAACATCCTAAGTGTGTGCAAACGCCAGTTATAACTGCAACGCCCTCTTTTCTTGATCTAATTTGATTTTTTACATAATCTGGTTGATTAGAATCATCTCCATTTGGGTCGGCCAATCTAGTAAGATTTGAAGAAAGTAATTTGACTGTACTTTCTGCCATTTTTACAACAAATATTGGTTTGCCTCGCCATTCTACAACCTTCATTTGACCTGGAACTAAAGAAGATATATCTACTTGAACAGGCGCTCCAGCAGCTTCAGCTCTTGCACTGGGTTTAAAAGCACTTAAAAAAGGTATAGCTAAAAAAACTGCACCCACTGATGCCATAAAACCAGTTATTAGGCTTAAAAATTTTCTTCTTCCAGGATTTGGAGGAGATATAGGCTGAACCATAAAATTATCTTTTACTAAATTGCTTTGATTTTCTTGCTTTTACTAATCCAACTTTTTTTCGTTCTACTTGCCTAGAGTCTCTAGTTAAATATCCTGCAGACTTAAGTGATTTCCTAAAATCAACATCATATTTTTCTAAAGCTCTTGATATTCCATGTCTAATAGCTCCAGCTTGACCAAAAGAACCTCCGCCCGAGACTTTCACATCGACATCGAATTTATCTGCAATTTCTAATAGTACTAAAGGTTGCATAACAAGTATTTTAGCAACTTCTCTTCCGAAGTATTCTTCTAAAGGTATATCGTTTACTAATATATTTCCTTTGCCTTTAGTTAAGTAAACTCTGGCGGTAGAAGTCTTTCTCCTTCCGGTAGCGTATGTTTTTTCTGGATCCATATTTTTATGATTCTAATATTTCAGGTTTTTGACCGACATGTGGATGAGCTGGTCCTTTATAGACTTTTAATTTTGAAATCATTTTATCAGCCAGTTTATTCTTTGGAAGCATGCCTTTTACTGCTCTAAGAATTATTTGCTCAGGTTTGTCTTTTCGTAATTCTTGTACATTAGTAGATTTTAAGCCCCCAGGATATCCTGAATGCCTAAAATATTTTTTTTGGGATTCTTTATTACCAGTAAGCTTTATTTTTTCAGCATTAATTATTACAACGAAATCTCCTAAATCGTTGTTAGGGGTGTATTGCGATTTATTCTTACCCATTAAAATTGAAGAAACTCTTGAGGATAATCTTCCTAAGGTTTTATTTTCTGCATCTATTAGATGCCATTTTTGATCAACTTCACTAATTTTAAAACTTTTAGTCTTCATTTTTATAAAATTAAGTTTGAGGGCGTGAATAATAACTCAGAGAAGTTATAATTTCAAAACTTCAATGAATAAAAAAACTGTTTTTTCAATTTCAATCTGGCTTCTATTAGGTCTTCTTTCTGGATTTATTTTTTTAAATTTAACGAGCTCGAAAAGCTTGCCAGATGTTTTAGAAAAAGCCTCTCCTTCAGTAGTAAATATATGGAGTATAAAAAAATGGAAAGCTTGGCAAGAGAAATCAAATTTATTAGGTTTTAAAAGGTATCAACAAGTTGTGAAAACTGGTTTTTTTCCAAATGGATCTGGAGTTGTCTTTGATAATGATGGGAAAATAGTCACTAATTATCATGTGATTAAAGAAGCTTATAAAAACAACCAAAAACTAATAATTGAATTAAACAATGGAGAAATTAATGAAGCAGTGATCTTAGGATTTAGTGAAATTTCAGATATAGCAGTAATTCAAACAATAAATAATTCAAATTTAAAACCACTTAAGATAAAAAGAAATATTGATGATCTTAGGGTTGGAGAACAAGTTATTGCTATTGGTAATCCTCAAGGCTTAGGAAAATCCTTTAGTATGGGTATTGTAAGTGCAATAAATAGACAGTTTAAAAACGTTAATGGATCCTTTATCCAAACTGACGCTTCAATAAATCCTGGAAATTCAGGAGGAGCGTTGATAGACAGAGAAGGAAATTTGATTGGTATAACAAATTTGATTGAAACT
Source organism: uncultured SAR86 cluster bacterium (assembly GCA_902616715.1). Lineage (GTDB taxonomy): Bacteria > Pseudomonadota > Gammaproteobacteria > Magnimaribacterales > AG-339-G14 > AG-339-G14. The sequence goes on along the minus strand of CACMTR010000003.1, from coordinate 91,918 downwards.
ACATCCGGCGGAAGCCAAGGTTTAAATTTTGCAATTCCAATTGACGAAGTTCTTAGAATATACGACGAGATAATTAATTAAAAAGTTTTTTTATCCTCGAGCCAACTGCCTTGGCATGTGCCATCAATCCTTCAAGTTCGGCAATGAACTTTGAATTCTCAAGTACTTTTTCAAAATCTTCACTTCTTGAATCTCCTATGTGAGTAAAGGATGAATTAACAAAAAAATCTTGAACAGACAATTGAGAACTAAACTTAGTTGCGCCATTAGTAGGGATTACGTGACTTGGACCAGCACAATAATCGCCTAAGACTGCTGAATTATTTTGACCCAAGAAAATAGCTCCCGCATAAAGTTGCTTAAGATCAACATTGTCATATTTTTTTAAAATAATCTGAAGATGTTCTGGATTGAACTCATTGCAGACTTCTATAGCCTCCTCAAAATTTTTAACATTGACTATGCGCCCGTAATTTTTTAATGAATGATAAGCGTTTGAATTTTCTCCATAACCTAAGTCTTCAAAACTAATGTTTATTTCTTCTATTATCTTCTCGTTATCTTTTGAATCTATGAGAACTAGAATACAAGTTGAGTTCGATCCATGTTCTGCTTGAGCGATTAAATCAACCGCAAGCATTTCACTATTAGCTGATCTATCGGCAATAATCATTACTTCTGACGGTCCTGTCATACCATCGATCCCAACAATGCCATATACCTGACGTTTTGCTTCTGCGACGTATTGATTTCCAGGACCAAAAATTTTATCTACTTTTTTAATAGAATCAGTTCCATAGGTCATAGCTGCAATCGACTGAGCACCGCCTAAACAAACTATTTCGTCTACTCCACCAATATATGCTGAGGCAAGCATAAGTTCTTTTAAATCCGAACGTGATGGTGGAAAGGAGAGTAAAATCTCCTTAACTCCTGCTATTTTTGCAAGCACAGAAGTCATTAAAACGGAAGAAGGATAAATTGCGTTACCTCCAGGAGCATAAAGACCAACTCTATTGATAGGACGCGACACTTGTCCGTATTTCTCAAAAATTTTATCTTTTAAGTGCCAATCTTCTAAAGGAATTGATTCGTGAAACCTTTTAATTCTATCTTTTAAGTAACTAAGACTTTCTTTTTTTTTCTTATCAAGTTGAGCATATGCATGCTGCATATCATCTTTATTGAATATTAACTCATTAATATTTAATAAATTTAAATTATCAAATTTTTTAGTATATTGAATAAGAGCTTCATCTCCTTTAAGTTTTACTTTTGAAATTATTTCTCTTACATCTTCGGAAACTGCATCAAGATCTTTTAAAGGATCTTTTGATCTTTGAAATAATAAAAAATCTTTAAAAGTTTCTTGTTTTAGAATAAATTTCTTCATTTATTTTCTCTAAGCTTTTTGAAAATTAAATTTATTCTTTCAAATTTTGATTTATAAGAAGACTTATTAACAATTAACCTAGAGCTAATGTCTGAAATCTTTTCGATTTCGTTTAAACCGTTTTCTTTGAGTGTTTTGCCAGTTTGGACTAAATCTACAATACAATCTGATATACCGAGAATAGGAGCGATTTCTATAGCTCCCTTGAGTATTAATAAGTCAATATCTTTAGACTTTGAAGAAAAATATTGTTTAGTGTATTCAGGGTATTTCGAAGCGACTTTTATTTTTTTAGTACTTGAAATTTCGTTATCAACAGAAGCAAGAGACATCCTACAGTTGCCTATTTTTAAATCCATTAATTCATAAAAATTGTTGTCAAGTTTAGATTCATAAAGAATATCTTTTCCTACCACTCCAATGTCAGCTGCTCCATAATTTACAAATTTGGGGATATCCCAAGTTCTCAAAATAGCAACTTTTAACCATTTTTGAGATGTATCAATAATTAATTTTCTTGAATCAGTATCGAATTCAATGTCAATTTTTTTGAAAAGATTTTGAACTTCCTTTAATAATCTCCCTTTAGGTAAAGCAATAAGCACACTCATTCGGATACTCTCTCAATATTTGCACCTAGAAGATTTAATTTTTCTTCAATCCGTTCATATCCTCTATCAATGTGATAAATCCTATCGACTTTAGTTTGTCCTTTTGCTACCAGACCAGCTAACACTAAACTAGCCGATGCCCTCAAATCAGTTGCCATCACTGGGGCTGCGGTTAATCCATTTGTATTGCCTTCTATGAAAGCAGTATTTCCTTCGAGTTTGATATTTCCACCCATTCTTATCAACTCTTGTACGTGCATAAATCTATTTTCAAAAACATTCTCTATCACTTTAGACTTGCCATTCGAAATTGAGTTCAAGGCAATAAATTGAGCTTGCATATCAGTTGGGAACAAAGGAAAAGGAGCTGTAGTGATATCTACTGGATTCGGAGTTTTATCCATTTCCAGATTAATTTCTTCATCGTTAATTTCTATATTGGCTCCAGCTAACTTCAACTTCTCTAAAATAGTTTCTAATACAGATGGAAGTGAACATTTTATTACTACATTTCCTTTGGTCATTGTTACTGCTGTTAGGTAAGTTCCAATTTCAATCCTATCAGCCATAACTGAATAATCACATGGTTGAAGTGAATCAACGCCCTCTATTTCAATTCGGTCACTACCTGCACCAAGAATTTTTGCTCCCATTTCTTTAAGACACATGACTAAATCTACTACTTCGGGTTCTTTTGCAGCATTCGTAATGACTGTTTTCCCTTTTGCAAGCACGGCAGCCATTACTGCATTTTCTGTACCTGTTACAGTGACCGTAGAGAAATTTATGTTTCCTCCACTAAGACCATTTTTAGCTTTTGCTTTTATGTAGCCATCAACTATATCTATTTCGGCACCTAATTGACGCATGCAATCAATATGAAGGTTAACGGGTCTACTACCTATAGCGCATCCTCCGGGTAAAGCAACTTCAGCCTCGTGATATCTAGACAACAATGGGCCCAAAACCAATATAGATGCTCTCATAGTTTTTACTAATTCATATCTCGCCAAAGGATTTTCTAATTTTGAAGAGTCTATTTCTAAATCCATATTTTCGCTCACTGTCATTTCTGCGCCCATAGAACTTAATAATTCAATCATCGTGGTAATATCATTCAAATGAGGAATGTTTCGAATTATTAATTTATCTTTCAACAAAATTGAAGAAGCTAGAATTGGAAGGGCAGAATTTTTTGCTCCAGATGCTCTAAGAGAACCTTCAAGACTTCTTCCTCCGCTTATTAAAAGTTTATCCATTTGCTTCTACAGGAAGATCCCAATTATCTATTGCGTAATTTATATTTTTATTACCCTCCAAAAAAAGATTGATGAATTGTTTCCTGAATATAGAAATTAAATCTACTCCATCAATTATCAAGCCTATGATTTTCCAATTTCCATTTATTGACTTCATTTTGTAGACAAAATCAATATTTCTTCCAGATAAGTTAACTTTTAATTTAACTACTGCATTATTCATGTTTTCTTTTGGATGATAATGCGAAACAATTTTTAGGTCTTCGTAATTAATTTCTTTAAAAGCTGATGCATAAGATTCAAAAAGTGTATTTTTAAATTTTAAATTGAATTTTTCTTTTTGAGGGTCTGAAGCTTCATTATAAATTTTTTTGCCCATCACCCTTTTTGATATCTCCTTAGGATCTATAATTTCTTTAATTGATAATTCAAATCCCTTTATAAAAGCATCATAGTCTTCATCAATTAGGTCACTTTTTTTATTTATGTAATCAAACAACTTATAATGTTGTTCGTCTAGATAAATTTCCAGAATTTCGTCGGAAAATATCAAATGAGAAGAAAAGAACAATAAAATAAAGAAAAAATTGCGCATGAAAAAAAGTTGCAATAGTTTATTATAAAACTCTGTGAATAGCATATAAAAGCATAAAAATGGTTAATCGAATTATAAATTTCAATTTCTTCAGATCGGCTAAAAATACTTTTAAAAAAGAAATAGATTCTATCTCTAAAATTCCATTGGAATTAAATTCTAAAAATTATAATAAGTTCTGTCAGGAAATATTGAGTAATAATGGAAATTTATTTTTAATGGGTATAGGTAAATCAGGAAATATAGCAGAAAAAATTTGCTCTACCCTTTCTTCTACAGGAACACCAGCGATTTATATCAATGCAGCAGAAGCTAGCCATGGAGATTTGGGAATGTTAACAAAAAAAGATCTTCTAATAGTTTTTTCGTTTTCTGGAGAAACAGAAGAAATTCTTAAAATCCTCCCGAGTTGTAAGAAAAAAGTTAAAAATATTCTTTCTGTAACAGGTAACGAAAAATCAACTTTATCTGAAAATTCAAAAATATCCATTACTTTGCAAATTGATGAAGAAGCTTGTCCAATGGATTTAGCGCCTACTACAAGCTCCACTTCAATGTTATTACTGGGCGATGCCATAGCAATTTCATTACTTGAAGCAAAGAATTTTTCTCCAAAAGATTTTGCTGAAAACCATCCTGGTGGAAGTCTAGGTAAGAAATTTTTTACTGCTAAAGACCTTATGGTTTATAAAAAAGACATTCCTTCTTTATCTGAAAATACAAAAATCTATGATGCTATTTATCCTATATCTTCAGCAGGACATGGTTTAACAATGATAAATAAAAAAAAGAAAATTGTTGGGATTTTTACTGATGGAGATCTAAGGAGATGTTTGGAAAAAAAAATTGATATAAACAAAACAGCTTTGTCAAAAGTAATGACTGTAAATTTTAAGTTTATTAATGAAAACGAGCTTATTTCAAACGCTATATCTCAAATGGAAAAATATAAAGTTTTTTCCCTGCTTGTAAAAAATAAAAATGGGCAAATTACTGGTCTTTTAAGAATGCACGATTTACTAGAAGCAAAAATTATTTGATGCAAAAAAATATAATTATTTATTCCATTTTGTTAATCAGCCTAATAGGAATTTCACTATTTTTAACATCAAATTTTATAGTTTCTTCAAAAGATGAAGTCAACGATCCTATTGTAAAAAACATTTTCCAAGCCGATGAAGTCAGTTTAAAAGTTTTTTTTTCTGACAAAACAATTGATTTTTCTATTAAAAGCGAAATGCTCAATAGCCTGGCGGATTCAGACTTTATGCGTTTATTTAGTCCGAAAGTAAATTTTGATGACAAAAAAAATTTAAAAATATCAGGCATTTCGAAAAATGCAGATTTTTTTTATAAATCTAATATTTTTGTATTCGAAGATACAGTTAATTTTGAAGGTACTTTTGATGATAAAAATTTCAATGGAGTTATTGGAAGTTTAGAATTAAATCTTAGTGAAAATACTGCAAAAGTATCTGAAGAATTGAAACTTTTCTACGAAGGTCAAATATATTCAGCAGATTCAATTTTAGTTGATTTATCTGAAAAAAAAATCTTAAAAAGTACTAACGTTAGGTATGAAACACTAAATGATTGAAACGATTAAAATAAGCAAGTCTTATGGTAAGAACTCTATTTTAAATGAGATTTCAATCAATATAGGTCTGAATGAAATTACCGGTTTACTAGGTCCTAATGGAGCCGGAAAAACAACACTTTTTTATATTTTAGCTGGATTAACCAAACCCACTAATGGGAAGGTTTTACTGAATAATTCTGAAATTACTAATCTTTCATTAAGCTCAAGGGCTGATGCAGGCTTAGTATATCTACCTCAAGAACCTTCAATTTTTAGGAATCTGTCAGTTAAAGATAATTTAAGATCCTCTTTAGAAACAAAAACAATTTCAAAACAGCAAATTGAAAAGAGAATTACTGAACTTATGGAAGAATTTAAAATTTCATCACTTTCTAATCAAAAAGGTAGAGAGCTTTCTGGTGGTCAAAGACGAAGGGTTGAAATCGCTAGGTCAATTGCATTAAATCCAAAATTTATTATGTTAGATGAACCTTTCGCAGGAATAGATCCCTTGGCAATAGACGATCTAAAGGAATTAATTCAAAAGTTAACCAAAAAAGGTTTGGGTATATTAATTAGTGATCATAATGTAAAGGCCACTACTGATATTTGTGAAAAAATTTTTGTTATTAATTCAGGAAACATTATTGCAGAAGGCTCATCTGCAAAAATTCTTAAAGATGAAACTGTAAAAAAAGTATATTTGGGAGACTCTTTTGAAAATTAGCAAAATTAAATTAAATTTAAAAAAAACAAAAAAAACTCTTCTTTTAGAATTTCTACAACAAGCTATAGATGAAGAGAATAAATCGTTTCCACTTACTGACGAAAAACTAAAAGTTTTATTTGAAAAAAAAAATAAAGTATTAATTTCCAGAAAAACGATTTCGAAGTACAGAGCAAAATTAAAAATACCTTCTTCTCATGATCGAAAAATTGAACTATGAGCGATCAATTAAAATCTGATAACGATGACATTCAAAAAATTCTCAATAAAGGTAAATACAACGAATCTAAAGAGTTGTTCAACTCTTTACCAGCATACGAAATAGCACTAATTATTGAATCAAGTCCGCCAAAAAGGAGGGCCTTTATATGGCAACTAATTGAAGAAAGAAACGAGGGAGAAATTTTAAAAAATTTATCTGATGATGTCAGAGAAACTATTTTATCGTATATGGATCCAGATGAAGTTGCACAAGTCACAAAAGATCTTGAAACCGATGAAATAGCAGACATATTACAAGATCTTCCAGAACAAATAATGAAAGAAGTTCTTGAAAAAATGTCTTATCAAAATAAAGATATTTTAGAAAAAGTTTTAAAATATCCTGAAGATTCTGCCGGGGGTTTGATGAATACTGATGTCATTGTTGTTAGACCTTATCATTCTGTCGAACTAGTTACGCGGTATCTTAGAATTAAAAACGATATTCCTTTGTCTACAGACAACTTATTTGTAGTTAGCAGAAATAATAAATTTAGAGGTGTTTTGCCTATTTCAAATCTCATTACTAATCCTCCTGGAGAGATTATTAAAAATATAATGGTTGAAAAAAAACCTCTAAATGCAAAACTCAATTCAAATGAGGTTATCAAAATATTCGAAAAAGAAGATCTAATATCAGCTCCTGTTATTGACGATGAAAACAACTTGATAGGCAGAATCACATTTGATGACGTAATTGACGAAATAAAATCAGAAGCCGACGAATCTTTAAAACAATTTTCAGGCTTAAGTGGCGACACTTTTGAAAAAACGTCATCGGCAATAAAAAGTAGAGGTTTTTGGTTAGGTATAAATCTGTTTACGGCAATTATTGCTTCCTCAGTCATAAACATTTTTAAAGATACTATCGAAGAGGTAATCTTCTTAGCAGTATTGATGCCGATAATTGCGAGCATGGGAGGAGTTGCCGCTACTCAAACACTAACCATAACGGTCAGAGGATTAGCTTTAGGTCAAATAATGTCTTCAAACTATTTTTATCTTCTTTCGAGAGAAATCACGGTAGGATTGGTAAATGGATTTTTTTGGGCTTTGGTTCTCGGCTTTATTTCTTACTTTTGGTTTAATGAAATTACTATAGCCTTGATTATTCTATTATCAATGATAATTAATTTATTTATGGCGGTAATAAGTGGAATGGGAATTCCTTTAATGCTCAAGTTTTTTAAATTGGATCCTGCCATTGCGGGAAGTGTAATAGTAACGACTATTACAGACGTGGTCGGATTTTTGTCTTTTTTAGGATTAGCGACAGTTTTTTATAGCTAATTTATGTAAGTAAATTTTATTCTTATAAATCTCAATAAGCCAAAAATTACTGGCCAAATTAAAGCTGAAATTATTGTAAATAATATTAGTTCTAAAAGTATTTCTTTAGAAAAGTTTAAAAAAGAAATTATAAATATCAATTGATAGGTAAAAACCATACCGGCGACTATTAAAGACTGTTGTACTCTGTATAAAGCTCTTAATCTATGAAAATATCTTTGTATTAAATAGGAAGATACTAAAAAAATCATTACATTAGTTCCCAAAACTAGATTTTGTGATAAATCCAAAATAAAGCCACATAAAATTGCCCAAGTTAAGCCAACACTTTTTGGAAGCGCCATATTCCAATATATAAGACACATAAGTGTTAGTGGTATGTTCAGAAATAACGGGAAAAGGTTTCTAAGAATAATTTCTGTTAAAGCAAAAAAAATTATTGTGAGTCCAATAGTTATATAAACTGGGTAAGATGGTCTTTTTTGATCTAAAAATTCAGTCATGGTGATATAAATAATACTTTTGAACCATTATCAAAAACTGCTGTGGATTGGACTTCAACGGTTTGGAATTTTAAATTTGGATCGTTAGAAATCCTTTTAACTTTTCCAATCAAATAACCTTTTGGAAATTTTCCTCCTAACCCAGAAGAAAAAATCTCATCTCCTATCTTTAAGTTAACGCCACTACTTAGATTTTCAATAGAAAATAACTTATCTCTTCCCGTTCCTTTAAGGATAATATTTAAGCCGGTTCTTGGGAAGTATGCTGGAACAATGTTGTCTTTTTCGTAGATTGGTAAAACTTTAACCGAGTTTGGTAAAACCTGATCTATTTGTCCTATCATTCCATTTCGATTTAACACTACCATATTGTTATTTATCTTTGTTACATCGGTCGAGACATTTAGGGATTCATTTGGAAAAAAAGATTTACTTTTAATTTCTCCTAACATTGAAAAAGAAAATTGTTCTCTTTTGGAAAGATTCATTAATTCAGAAAGCTCAATGTTTTCATTTTCTAATCCCTTCATTTTTAAAATTTCAAAATTTAATCTCTCTATTTCTTTATTTAGATTATTTATTTCATTAAAAAGCTGATTTTGGGAACTAAAGAAAAAAACTAATCTATCGTAAACATTTTCGATAGCTACAGGAATTTCAGTAATAGGTTGAGAAGTTTTTAGAAAAAATAATCTAATATCCTTTCCGTAATTAAAAAAATAATCTGAAAAAAAAACTGTTAGTACTAAAATGAAAGAAGGCAAAATTTTTGAGGCTCTCATTGAACCAGTTGTGAAGATAGCGGTTTGAGATATCTGCGTCTGCTTTAATTCTTTATTGTACATTTACTCGGTAGATAATAAATCTACATCATATTTGTCCAATAAATCTAGAGCGATTCCGCCACCTCTTGCTACACAAGTTAAAGGATCCTCTGCAATAATTACTGGGATACCAGTTTGTTCAGATATCATAATATCTAGGTCTCTTAATAATGCTCCTCCTCCAGTAAGAACGATTCCTCTTTCTGAAATATCAGAACTCAATTCAGGCGGAGACTGTTCTAAAGCATTTCTTATAGACTGTAATATAGATGACAAAGGCCCTGAAATAGCTTCATAAATTTCGGTGCTTGAGATATTAAGTGTATTTGGAACCCCTTCTGCTAAATTTCTTCCCCTTACTTCCATTTCTCTGATTTCACTGTCTGCGGAAGCGCAGCCTACGTTTTCTTTTATTCTCTCTGCTGTTGATTCTCCGACTAAAACTCCATATTTTCTTCTTAAATATGACACTATGGACTCGTTGAATCTATCCCCACCAGTTTTAAGAGAGCTAGAAAAAACGACTCCATTCAAAGCGAGAATTGCAATTTCTGTTGTTCCTCCTCCAATATCAACTACCATTGACCCAGAAGCTTCTTCAACTGGAAGCCCTGCCCCTATAGCAGCAGCCATTGGCTCTTCTATTAATCTTACTTCTCTAGCCCCAGCTTGAAGAGCAGATTCTCTTATTGCTCTTCTCTCTACCTGAGTTGATTGACAAGGAACACAAATTAAAATTCTTGGGCTGGGTCTAAAAAAGTTTTCTCCGTGCACTTCTTGAATGAAATGCTGAAGCATTTTTTCTGTAACTTGAAAATCTGCAATTACTCCATCCTTTAATGGCCGAATTGCGTCGATATTACCCGGAACTCTTCCAAGCATTCTTTTTGCTTCAGATCCAACAGCTACAACAGATCTATGACCATCAGTTTTTTTTATTGCAACCACTGAGGGCTCATCGAGAACAATACCCCTCCCTTTTACATAAACTAAGGTATTTGCTGTTCCTAGGTCTATGGATAAATCTGTAGAATAAAAACCTTTTAAATATTTTGATAAAGAAACCATAGATAAAATTTAAATGTAAAATTTCAATAAATTTTTTTAACTTGCGTTTGTTATAATAACTTAAATTACCTTATTGTATGAAAATTTCAGAAGATACTCTTAAAAATATTTCTCTATTGTCAAAACTAGAGATTGAAAAATCAATGAAAGAAAAAATCTCCAAGGAATTGGAATCTATTTTATTGATGGTGGATCAAATGAATGAAGTTGATACTGAAAATGTTAAGCCGATGAGTCATCCTTTAAGCAAAGCTCAAAATTTAAGAGAGGATTTAGTTTCAGAAGATATCGAAAGAGATGAATATATAAAAAATGCTCCCCAATCAGATGATGGATATTATTTATCTCCGAAAGTTATAGACCAAAAATGAACGATATAGTCTCATTAAATTTGGAAGACCAGATTGGCCTTCTTGAAAAGAAAGAAATATCTTCGTATGAATTAACTTCTTTATATTTAGAAAATATCAAAGAAAATAAAGATCTAAATTGCTTCATTTCTTTAAATGAAAATGCACTTGAACAAGCAAAAGTAATTGATAATTTAAAAGATAGACAAAGTCCTGTTCAGGGAATTCCGATTGCTCACAAAGATATCTTTTGTGTTAAAGGACATAAGACAACATGTGGGTCTAAGATGTTAGAAAACTTTATATCTCCCTACTCTTCCACTGTATTTGAAAAATTAGACAATTCTAAAACTATTATGCTTGGAAAAACTAATATGGATGAATTTGCAATGGGCTCTTCAAATGAAACAAGTTTTTTTGGAAAAGTTAAAAATCCAATTAATCCCCTTAAGAGTCCTGGTGGATCTTCTGGAGGTTCTGCAGCGGCAGTAAAAGCAAACTTATGCGCTTTTGCAACAGGAACGGATACAGGGGGTTCTATAAGACAACCTGCTTCTTTTTGCGGAATAACAGGCATAAAGCCTACTTACGGAAGAGTATCAAGGTGGGGAATGATTGCATTCGCTTCAAGTCTTGATCAAGCAGGTATTTTTGCTAAATCTGCATTAGACTCTGCCATTGCGCTCGAAATAATTTCAGGATTTGATGAAAAAGACTCGACATCTATAAATTCAAAGGTGCCTAATCTTAAAGAAGAAACTATTTCTAACATGGAGCATTCAATTGGAGTTCCAATGGAGATAATTGAAAAAATTGAAGACGTTAATGTCAAAAATAATTTCTTAGAGAGCATAAAGATACTTGAAAAAAACGGATTCAAAACTAAGCAAATAGAATTACCTTTTTTAGATTATTCTCTTCCTTCATATTATGTGATTGCGCCAGCTGAGTGTTCAGCAAACCTATCCAGATACGATGGAATTAAATTTGGTTATCGCTGTGATAATCCAAGAGATTTAGAAGATCTATATGTAAGGACAAGATCCGAAGGATTTGGAGAAGAAGTAAAGAAAAGAATTCTTATAGGAACTTATTGTCTCTCGGCAGGATATTTTAATGCTTACTACCTTAAAGCTCAAAAAATTAGGGCAATGATTACAGAAAGTTTTAAAAATGCTTTTAAAAATGTATCAGTCATTGCAATGCCTACTTGTTCAAATGGAGCTTTCGAACTGGGTTCAATTCAAGATCCAGTAAAAATGTATGAACAAGATATTTATACCATTCCAGCAAATTTAGCGGGCCTTCCTGCAATTTCTATCCCTTCAGGTTACACAGAAGAAATGCCTTTGGGACTTCAGTTTATTGGAAACCATTTAGAAGAAGGTAAAATACTAAATATTTCTCATCAATTTCAAAAACTAACTGATCATCATGTCTGAAAAAACTGAATATAGTGATTGGGAGCCTGTAATTGGATTAGAGATCCATGTTCAACTATCTACAGAATCTAAAATTTTTTCAAATGCCCCTACAAAATTTGGAATCGAACAGAATTCTCAAGCTTCAATTATTGATTTAGGATTGCCAGGAGTTTTACCTGTCTTGAATAAGAAAGCAATTGAAATGGCAGTCAAGTTTGGATGTTCTATTAATGCAGAAATTTCGAATACAGCTATTTTTGCCAGAAAAAATTATTTTTATCCAGATCTCCCTAAAGGATATCAAATTAGTCAATTAGACGATCCAATAGTTGGCCAAGGCTCAGTTGAAATAGAATGTAATGAAGAGAAGAAATTAATAGGTATTACAAGAGCGCATTTAGAAGAAGATGCTGGTAAATCAATTCACGATAAATATGATTCATCGAGTGCTATAGACTTGAATAGAGCAGGAACTCCGCTTTTAGAAATAGTGTCTGAACCTGACTTAAGATCTGCAAAAGAGGCAGTTGCCTATTTAAAAAAAATTCATTCAATAGTCACTTTTTTAGACATTTCGGATGGAGATATGTCACAAGGTTCTTTAAGGTGTGATGCAAACGTATCCATTAGAAAAAAAGGAGAGTCTGAATTTGGATTTAGAACAGAGATTAAAAACATTAATTCTTTTAAATTTGTTGAAAAAGCAATTAATTTTGAGATTTTACGCCAAATAAAAATCAAAAATTTAAACAACGAAATAGAACAAGAAACTAGGCTTTATGATTCTCAAAAAAACGAAACTAGATCTATGAGATCAAAAGAACACGCAAATGACTATAGGTATTTTCCTGAACCAGATTTGATTCCCTTACAAATATCTAATGAGTATATAGAAAATATTAGAAAATCTTTACCAGAACTTCCAGAACAGAAAATTTCTAGATTCTGCTCTGAATATGGCTTGAGTATTTATGAATCTGAAATTTTAAATAGCTCAAAAGGAATGAGCAATTTTTTTGAGAAAGTAGCCATCTCAGTAAAAGATGTCAAAACAGCTGTTAAATGGATATTGGGAGATTTCTCAGCAATTTTAAATAAAAATAATTGTTTGGTAGAAGATTCACTGATTTCTTCAAGTGATTTAATAGACCTTCTAAATTGCTTGTACGAAAATAAAATATCTGGCCCTGCTGCCAAAAAAGTACTTGAGATTCTTTGGAACGAAGATCTAAAAGTAGAAGAGATTATTGAAAAAGAAAATCTTAAACAAATCTCTAATGAAGATGACATCTCAAGGATTATTTCAGAGGTAATTAGTAAAAATCCTAAACAACTAGAACAATTTAAACAAGGAAAAGAAAAATTATTTGGATTTTTTGTTGGTCAAGTAATGAAAACGACCGAAGGTTCAGCAGACCCTAAGGTCGTTAACAAAATTTTAAAAGAAAAGCTTAACCAGTAACAAACATAGTTAATGATTCAGCTATAAAAGCGGGTTTTTCTTGCCCTTCTATTTCCATAGAGACTTCATTTTTTACTAGATACCTTCCATCATCTTTTTCATCTACAGATAATAGCTTAGCTTTTGTCCTTACTTTCGACCCTACGTTTACTGGTGTTAAAAATCTTACCCTATCCAATCCATAATTGAAGGCCATAGTCATATTGTCTGGAGCTATTCCACCAGCCTTTAAGCCTGCTATTAAGGATAAAGATAGAAATCCATGAGCAATAGTTGAACCAAATAAAGGCGTAGCTTTTTCTGAATCAACATGAATGAATTGATAATCTAACGTTGCATCAGCGAACTGATTAATACGATCCTGATCTACCTCCAACCAGTCTGATGGTTCGAACTCTGTTCCAATATAATCTTTTAAAGTTTCTGCTGGGACTAATCCTGACATTTTTTCCTCCTTATTTTTCTATTAAATGATTCTTATATTCATCTCTCAATCCAGTTTTAAGCAACTTTCCGGTTGCTCCATGAGGCAACTCATCAACGAATATAATATCGTCTGGTAACCACCATTTAGCAATCTTATCAGAAAGAAAACTTATAATTGAATCCTTATCACAATCTTCTATATCATTTTTGACAATAAATAATATTGGTCTTTCGTCCCATTTAGGATGAGCTACTCCAACTACACACGCTTCTGCAACCCCAGGATGACCAACTGCAGTATTTTCTAAATCTATAGAGCTAATCCATTCACCGCCCGATTTAATAACATCCTTACTTCTATCTACGATTCTCATATATCCACTTGTATCTATTGTTGCAACATCGCCGGTGTCAAACCACCCTTCCTCCAATGCGGTTTCTTCTGATTTAAAATATCTCTCTATAATTGATGGTCCCTTAACCATTAATCTTCCAAAAGTTTTCCCATCATTAGGTAAAGTTTTCCCTGAGTCGTCTACAATTTTCATTGAGCAACCAAATACTGCTTTTCCTTGACTAGTTTGAATATCGTATCTTTCATCTAGATCCATGCCGTCCATTTCTGGAGTGTATGCATTTAGTGTTCCCAAAGGACTCATTTCAGTCATGCCCCAGCCATGAAGTAAAAAACAATCGTGCTTTTCTTGAAAAGCTTTAATCATTGCTTTAGGAGCTGCTGATCCGCCTACTAAGACGCTTTCAACTGAATCTAAGACAATGTTATTTTTTTCAGTATAATTAAGTAAATCTAACCAAACTGTTGGTACACCCATAAGTTGATTTACTTTTTCAGTAGTTATCAAATTGCTTATTGATTCTCCATCAGTGAATGGTCCGGGAAAGACCATTTTGGCTCCATACATAAATGATGCGTAAGGAATTCCCCAGGCATTGACATGGAACATTGGTACGACAGGCAATAAAACAGTTTTAGAGGTAACATTCATTGCATTTCCTGCAGTGGCATACCAGGCGTGCAAGATAGTTGACCTGTGGGAATAGAGAACTCCTTTGGGATTTCCTGTTGTTCCAGATGTATAGCATAAAGACGAAGCAGTATTTTCATCAAACTGAGGCCATACAATTTCTTCAGATTCATCCGATATTAAATCTTCATAACATATTAAATTTTCAATAGACGAGGAAGGCATATTAGCCTTATCGGTAAGGACAATAATCCCTTTAAGAGTCTTTAAATCTGGAAGTACTCCTTCAATAATCGGTAAAAATGGAGCATCTACAAAAATATATTTATCCTCAGCGTGATTGACAATATATTTGATGTCATCGGGAAATAATCTTGGATTTAAAGTATGTAAAATAGCCCCCAATCCTGAGATACCAAAATATAATTCTAAGTGCCGATAACTATTTACAGCCATTGTTGCAATAACATCTCCCTGTTCAACTCCCAGTTTGAGTAATGCATTAGCAAGCTTTTTTGATCTCTGTGCTGAATCTTTAATAGTATATCTATGAATTCCACCCTCAATTGTATTACTTACAATTTCGGTATTCGCATTGTATTTTTCTGCGTGTTCCAGAACACCTGAAATAATCAACTGTTCTTGCATCATGTTACCCAACATCTTTATCTCCTAAAGGTAATTAAAAAAATTAGGAACTAAGAATATAACTGTAATATCAAAGCTTCAACTTATTTTTTAACTTTTGAGCAAAGTAAACAGTTTTCATTTTTTCTAAGATTTAGCCTTCTAAATATATTTTGTTTCAAATCAATTTCAATAATCTCAGATTTTAATTCGCCTATAGAAATTAATTTTTTTATAAGTTCAGAGGCCATAAAGGAACCGATGATACCAACAAGCGGTGAAAAAATACTAGACTCTCTGCAGGATAAGTCTTCTCCTTTTAAGTCTTCAAAGAAACATTCATAACAAGGTGAATTTTCGTTTCTGAAATCAAGGGCGAAAAACTGCCCTTTCCAACCTTGCGAAGACCCTGAAATAAGTATTTTTTTTTCATTCAAACAGTACGCATTTATTACTTTTCTAGTTTCAAAATTATCCGAGCAATCTAATACTATCTCTGATCCTTCTAGTATTTTTCTAATATTTGATTTACTAAGCCTAAGATTGCATGAATTAACTTTTATATTTTCATTCAAAGACGTTAGTTTTATTTTTGCAGTGTCTACTTTTTTTTTATTTAAATCTGCTTCTGAAAATAATATTTGCCTTTGTAAATTTGAAAGATCAATTAAATCATTATCTATTAGGTTTAGCTCTCCAACTCCTGATGCGGCTAGATAAACAGAAGCTGAGCATCCTAAGCCGCCTAACCCTACGACAGCAATTTTAGAAGAAGAAATACTTATCTGTCCTTCAATGTCAATTTCAGGCAACATTATATGTCTGCTATATCTAATTAGATCCTTGTCTTCCATCACCCTAAAATCGAGACTCTAGTTAAACCATTGTAGTCATTTATCTGCTCGATTTTTTTAAAACCAACTTTTTTTGCCTCTCCAATAACTTTTTTAGCTTGATCAGGGGCATGTTCTAAAAATAACCTACCATTATCTTTGAGAAAATTTATGCTTTTAAAAATAATTGTTTTTAAATCCGTCATCCCTTCATCTTCGGCAAAAAGTGCCTTTTCGGGTTCAAACCAAATTCCATCTTCATCGCCTATTAATTTTTCTTTATCAACATAGGGTGGATTAGAAACTATAAAATCCATTTTTGGAAATAACCATTTGTTGTTCCAATCATGTTTTAGAAAAATTACATTTTTAGCTTTTAACTTTTTAGAATTAGTGTTTGCGACCATTAAAGCGTCTATACTGGAATCCGTTCCAATAACACTAAGATTCTTATTTTCTAATCCAAGCGAAATTGAGATAATTCCTGAACCTATTCCTAATTCTAATAAATCCTTTCCTTCCAAATCATACTCTAAAATCTTTTCTACTATAATTTCGCTTTCAGGTCTCGGAACTAACACTGACGGATTAACATAAAAATTATTCTTCCAGAAACCTTTCTTGCCTATTAAATATGCTAGCGGTTTTTTTAATTCTCTCTCTTGAACTAATTCAAAAAAATAGGTCTTTTCGTCAGTAGTTAATAATTCATTTTGATGAGTATATAAATACGATCTATTTACTTTTTTTACAAAACTTAATAGTAGTTCTGTATCAAAAGCATCTATTTTTAAGTTTGCTATATTTATTGCTTCAGAAATATTAATTTTCGAGTATTTCATTCTCTAAATTAAGCAACATTCTTGATTGATTTTCCTCGAGAAGCTCCTTGAAAATGTTTTCCATCTCTCCATCAAGAAAAGCTTCTAAATTATGGCTAGTAAAATCTATTCTATGATCAGTTACTCGATTTTGAGGGAAATTGTACGTTCTTATCTTCTCTGATCTATCCCCGGAACCTACCATGTTTTTTCTTTTTTTATCTAACTCTGAATTTTGCTCCTCGGAAGCTTTTTCCAATAATTTTGATTGCAAGAGTATCATTGCTTTTGCTTTATTCTTATGCTGCGACCTTCCATCTTGGCATTCAACTACAATTCCCGTTGGAATATGAGTAAGGCGAACAGCTGAATCAGTTTTGTTAACATGCTGGCCCCCTGCTCCCGAAGCTCGAAACGTGTCTACCCTTATGTCTGCTTTATCTATTTCTATCTCATTTAAACTTTCCACTACTGGCAGTATAGCGACGGAACATGCTGAAGTATGGATTCTTCCCTGTGATTCAGTTTCCGGAACCCTCTGAACTCTGTGCACTCCTGATTCAAATTGTAGATACCTGTATACTTGGTTTCCTGAAATTTTTGCAACAATTTCTTTGAAGCCTCCCTTTTCTGCTTCTCTAGAAGAAATCATTTCAACACTCCACTTATTTCTTTCTGAAAGTCTGCTAAACATTCTGAAAAGATCTCCTACGAAAAGACCTGCTTCGTCTCCACCTGTCCCAGCTCTTATCTCAAGAAAAATATCTTTCTCTTCGTTAGAATTCTTAGGAATTAATAATTTTTTTAAGTCTAATTCAAGCTCAACTAGTAATTCAGTATTTTTTGATAGCTCATCTTTTGCAAGATTTCTAAGCTCTCCATCCGTATCATTTAACAATAGTTTTGCCTCGTCAATTTCGCCTTGAATTTTTTTAAATTCAAGATGCTTTTCGACTAAGGGTCTTAAATCTGAGTATTCTTTGGTGTATGAACTATAAGTTTTCTGATCACTTATTACTCTAGAAGAGGAAATTTCACCCTCTAAAAATTTAAATCTTTCTTCTGCTAGCTCTAGTCTTTGTATAATGGATTCAAGCATTTTTATTAAATCAAATTATTATTATATTCATGAAAATCTTAAATGGAACGAACAGTATTCTATCCATATTTTTAGTTTTTTTATCTCTCATATTCAATTCTTGCTCGTCTTTGACAAATCTAGATAAAAAAAATACTAATCTTGTTAGCGGTAAATTTATATTAGCGACAGAAGAAGTATATCTTAATGGATTCCTTGAAATCCTTAAGATAGACGACGTGTTTCTTTTAAAGATTGAGACTATTAATTCTAAAAACGAATATAAAATAAAATTTTCTGATAAGAAGTTAGTTCTGAGCGAAAAAGAGTCTGAATTTTTATCAAGTAACATTGATTCTAATTTAATGGATATAAATTTTTTTATAATATTTTCATGGATTTTTGAACCTTGTAATGAAAAAGTTTGTCAAAAACTTAATATAGAAAATTTATCTATTAAACGAACTCTTAAGAATGATTCAATTTTGATCGAAATAAAGAATATTCAAGATCTATTTACAATAAAATTAATTTTAAGATGATTTTTAAAATTAGTTCTCCTGCAAAAATTAACCTTGGTCTTAAGGTCTTGAATAAAAGGAAAGATAATTTCCATAACATAAAGACAATTTTTCAATTTCTTGATTGGGGGGATAAAATTTATATTGAAAATGAAGTCTCAGCAACCGAGATAATTTGTAAAGAAATTCAACATGAAAAAAACATTATTCTTAAGTTGTTTCGTATCTTAAAAAAAGAAATAAATTTTGAAGAAAAGCTAAAAATTCATATCGATAAAAAAATACCTACTCAATCCGGTTTAGGAGGAGCAAGTTCAAATGCTGCATCAGTATTATTGGCCTTAAATAAGATATACAATTTAAAACTAAGCAAAAAAAAATTATTAGAGATTGGCTTGCTCCTTGGATCAGATGTACCCTTATTCATACATGGTAAGTCTTGTGAAGCAACTGGACGAGGAGAAATTTTTAGAAATATTTTTATTGAAGAGAAGCCAATTTTAATTATCTTGCCAGATGCAAAAATTTCTACTGTAGAAGCCTTTAAAAAAAATAAAAATTTTGATCCTCAAAGTCTAGACAAGAAAAATTTCTTTAATTCATTTGAAACTTGGGCGAGAAAAAATTTTGAAGAAGTAAATAAATGTTTTGAATGGATAGAACAGCACAATGATGCGTACCTCTCTGGAACGGGCTCAACGATTTACTCATTGTTTAATAATTTTGATGAAGCTTCAAAAATAATGGATAATGCACCATCTAATATGAATTGTTTTGTGACTTCTACATTGAATAATTCAAGAATTTTAAATGAGATAAAGAATTATGGGGTGTAGCCAAGCGGTAAGGCAGCGGCTTTTGATGCCGCCATGCGATGGTTCGAATCCATCCACCCCAGCCAACGGTAATTTAACGAGAAAGATAAATGGTTGAGCAAAATAACAATCTAGTTCTCTTTTCAGGAACCTCTAATGTTTCTCTTTCTAAAAAAGTAGCACAAGAATTAGGAAAAAAATTAGGAGATGCCTTTGTAGGCAGATTTAGCGACGATGAGCTAAATGTAAGAATTGACGAGCATGTTAGAGGAATGGATGTTTTTATAATTCAGTCTACTTGCTATCCAGCGAATGAAAATCTGATGGAGCTTCTTATAATGATAGATGCGCTCAGGAGGTCATCACCATCAAGAATAACGGCCGTAATTCCATATTTTGGCTATGCTAGACAAGATCGAAGAGTGAGATCTGAAAGAGTTCCAATAAGTGCTAAGTTAGTTGCTGAAATGCTTCAAAATGCTGGAGCCGACAGAATCTTAACTATTGAACTTCATTCGGATCAAATTCAAGGCTTTTTCAATGTTCCTGTAGATAACATTTATGGAACAAATGTAACTTTTGAACATATCAATTCGGCAAAATATGAAGATTTAATCATTGTGTCTCCTGATGTCGGAGGTGTTGTGAGGGCGAGAGCTTTGGCGAAACTTTTGAATGATGCAGATCTAGCAATCATAGATAAGAGAAGAGAAAAGGATAATCAATCTCAGGTTATGAATGTCATTGGTGATGTGAAGAATAAAACATGTGTTTTAGTCGATGACATTGTGGATACCGCAGGGACAATATGTAATGCAGCTGAAGCATTAAAGAATGTTGGGGCGAAAAAAGTAATATCGTATGCAACGCATCCTGTCCTGTCAGGACCAGCTTTAGAGAGAATTGAAAAATCAGGTCTAGACGAAATTATTGTGACTGATACAATCCCGCTTTCAGAAGAGGCTTCTAAATTGAAAAAAATAAAAATTATTTCTCTAGACAAAACTATTGCAGAAGCAATTAATAGAGTAAACAAAGAAGAATCAGTTAGTGCAATGTTTCTTTGAGGTGACAAATGGCAGATCAAACGATATTAGAATTTGAATACTTATCAGAAGAACAAAAAATTTCTGCTAATAAGATAAGAAATCTTGGCGATATCCCAGGCGTTGTTTATGGGGCTGGAGAAGAAACAAAAAAGATTTCTCTTCAAGCCAAAGATCTTCGAAAAGCTTTAGAATTACCCAGTATCTTTTCTCAAGTAATAGTTCTTCAACAAAATGAAGAATCTCACAAAGTTATACTCAAAGAGGTTCAAATAAATCCATCTAATGATAAGCCTGTTCATGTTGATTTCATGAGAGTCTCATCAAAAACTAAAATTACTATGCAAGTTCCTATCAAATTTATTAGTGAAGATATTTGTTTTGGTGTAAAGAATGAAGGTGGAATGATTTCAAAAAATAAAAATGAAATAGAACTAACATGTCTTGCTGAAAACTTACCTGAATTTATTGAAGTTGATGTTTCTGAATTAAAATTAGGTAATTCCATAATGCAGACAGGACTTGCTCTACCTGAAGGAGTTGAGCTATCGAATACTCTTTTGACAGGTCAAGACCAACCGGTTGTCTCATGCACTACTACAAGAGCTTCTCTTGAGATAGAAGAAGAAGTAGAAGGAGAAATTTCTGAAGCTGCTCAGGATGAAGAAGATTCGAAAGAGGAATCTTCAGATACCGATAAGGGTGCCGAAGAAGATAATTCTTAATGAAAAAATTTTTAATTGCCGGCCTAGGTAATCCTGGCGCTAGGTATGCCAAAACACGTCATAACGCTGGGATCGACTTCATTGAGGAACTCTCAAAAAAATGGAATTTAGAATTTGAAGAAATAAAGTCTGTTAAATCTAAGGTATCTATTCACAAACTTGATGACGTAGAAGTTTATCTTCTAGTTCCTGACGTTTTTATGAATAACAGTGGCAAAGCTTTAAAACCTGCTTTGAAGAAATATAATTTAAATATTAATGATGTCTTAATAGTACACGACGATTTAGACTTACCATCGGGCACATGCAAACTAAAAAAATACGGAGGAGACGGAGGACATAATGGGTTGAAAAGTATTATTGAAAATTTTGGAGGAAATAAAGATTTTTTAAGAATGAGAATCGGAATAGGACATCCAGGAAATTCTAAAAAAGTAAATGATTATGTGGTGAAAAAAGGAACTAGACAAGAAATTCATGAAAGAAAAAAGGCCATAATATCTGGTATAGAAATTATTGAAGATATAATCCTCAATGAATGGGAAAAAGCAGTAAATAAACTTCACTCGAAATAATGTCTCTTAAATGTGGAATTGTAGGACTTCCGAATGTTGGTAAATCTACCCTCTTTAATGCTCTGACTAACTCAAAAATAGATGCTGAGAATTATCCTTTTTGCACAATTGAGCCAAATTTAGGAATTGTAGAAGTTCCAGATGAAAGATTAGAGCAATTAGCTAAAATAGTTAAACCTGAAAAGATAATACCTGCGAACGTTGAATTCGTAGACATTGCCGGTCTTGTTAAGGGAGCTTCTAAAGGAGAAGGCTTAGGAAACACTTTTCTTTCACATATTCGTGAAACGCAAACAATCATTCAAGTAGTAAGATGTTTCGAAGACGAGAATATTGTGCACGTAAACAATCAAATTGATCCCTTATCGGACATTGAAATTATTGAGACAGAATTAATGCTTGCGGATCTAGATATCCTTGAAAAAATTCAGTCAAATTTAAATAAAAAAATTGCTCAGTTAGACAAATCTACTAAGGAGAAACTAGCTGTTGTTGAAGAAGTTATCGAGCTTGTTAGCAAGTCCAATAAAAAAGAAATACTTGAGTTGTCCGAAGAGAAAAAAAAGCATCTAAAAGAATTTAATCTAATTTGTCTAAAGCCTTTCATATACGTTGCCAACATCGACGAAAATGAAAATCAAGAACAATACAAGAAATTAAAAAATAAAGCTCTAGCGGAAAACTCAGAGTTCATTCCTTTATCAATTAAACTAGAAGCAGAAATTTCTGAATTAGAGCAAAATGAAAAAGAATCTTTTTTAAAAGATTTAGGAATAAATCAGCCAGCCTTGGAAAAATTAATAAAGACTTCATACAATAGCTTAGGTTTAGGAACTTTTTTTACTGCTGGTGAAAAAGAAGTAAGATCGTGGATAATTAAAAAAGGATCTTTAGCACCGGAAGCTGCAGGAGTAATTCATACCGATTTTCAAAAAGGTTTTATCAGAGCTGAAGTTATAAGTTTTGAAGACTATATAGCTCATGAAGGAGATCAAGGAGCAAAGATAGCAGGAAAACTTCGCTCAGAAGGATCAGAATATGTCGTAAATGAAGGTGATGTAATTTTATTTAGATTCAATGTTTAAAACTTGACAAAGTATTTGATCAAAAAGAGAATCCACTTTCGGCTATGTAGCTCAGCTGGTTAGAGCGCAGCATTCATAATGCTGAGGTCCTTGGTTCAAGTCCAAGCATAGCCACCATAATCAATCAACGCTCTCAGAATCGTTACTTACAGCCTTCATGCTTAATTTAACTTTCCCGCGATTATCTACACCAATAACTTTAATATCAACTTCTTCCCCCTCAACAAGGTAATCTTTGACATTTTTAACTCTTTCTTCAGCTATTTCTGATATGTGTACTAATCCTTCTTTTCCATTATCAAATGAAACAAAAGCTCCAAAATCAACAATTTTTACCACGGTACCTACACAAACTAAACCGACTTCAGGGTCAGAAATCATTGATTCAATGATGTCCAAAGCCTCTTGTCTTGACTCTTTACTTCTTCCATATATTTTTATATCGCCATTATCGTTAATGTCGATGTTTGTATCAGTTTTTTCCGTGATACCTTTTATTGTGCTTCCACCTTTACCAATTACTTCCCCTATTTTATTTTTTGGAATAGAGGTATTGATTGCTTGAGGGGCTAGATCAGATAGTTCAGGTCTAGACTCGCTAAGGACTTTAGACATTTCTTGCAAAATATGAGATCTTGCGGTGTTAGCCTTATTTAGAGCGTCCTGAAGAATATTTTCGTTTATGCCCGCTATTTTTATATCCATTTGCAGTGCAGTGACGCCATCAGAAGTTCCAGCAACTTTAAAATCCATATCGCCTAGATGATCTTCATCTCCAAGAATATCAGTGATTACGCAATAATCTTCTTCACCTTTGACAAGACCCATCGCAACACCTGCGACAGCTTTTTTCAAAGGAATTCCTGCGTCCATCATTGCTAAGCTAGATGAACAAACTGTAGCCATAGAACTAGATCCATTAGATTCGGTTATCTCTGATACTACTCTGATAGCGTATTCAAATTCTTGAGGATCAGGAAGGACAGCTTCGAGAGCTCTTCTAGCTAGCTTTCCATGGCCTATTTCTCTTCGTTTTGGACTACCGATCATGCCAGCTTCTCCAACAGAATAAGGAGGAAAATTATAATGGAGCATAAATGGGTCTTTAGCATCTCCATGAAGTGTGTCTAGTAATTGAGAAAGTTTAAGAGAATCAATTGTTGCTACTCCTATTGATTGTGTTTCTCCTCTAGTAAATAGAGCTGAGCCGTGAGCTTGTTTTAACAAGCCTGTTTCAATTGTTATCGGCCTAACCGTGTCTAAATCTCTTCCGTCGATTCTTGGCAACCCTTGCAGAAGACGTGTTCTGACAATTGAAGATTCCAAGGATTTAAAATAAATTTTTGCTTTATCAATTTTTTCCTCGTCTTCGTCTTCATCGAATTGATTAGATAAATGTTCTCTAGCATCAGCGACAGCTTGTTGCCTCAATGCTTTTTCTGGAATTTGATATGCTTCTTCAATTTTCGTAGCAACAGAATTCGAAACCATATCCATTAGGTTTTTGTCCTCTTCTTCTATGGAATATTCTATAGGTTCAACTTCGACTTGTGACACAAGCTCTTCAATTAAATCCAAACTTGGTTTCATTTCTTGTTGAGCAAATAAAATTGCTCCCAGCATTTGATCCTCAGTTAATTCTTTCGCTTCAGATTCCACCATAAAGACAGCATCTGTCGATCCAGCAATAACCATATCTAATTTAGAATTTTCTAGCTCGCTCAAAGAAGGGTTAAGAACGTAATTTCCTTCCACGAAACCAACTTTAGCTGCTGACAAAGGTCCTTGAAATGGTAATCCTGACAATTGCAAAGCAGCAGAAACTCCAATTAAAGATATTATATCCGCGGTGTCGTCCTTATCCATTGATAAGACAGTACAAACAACCTGAACTTCTTGGGTATAACCTTTTGGAAAAAGTGGTCTTATAGGTCTGTCGATAAGCCTTGAAGTGAGAACCTCTCCTTCAGAAGGCCTACCCTCTCTTCGAAAAAAACTACCTGGAATCTTTCCAGCCGCATAAAATTTTTCAATGTAATTTACTGTTAAAGGAAAGAAACTTTGTCCTTCCTTTTGTGCTCCTGCAACAACTGTGACTAATACTTGGGTATCTCCAGAGGAGGCGATAACTGAAGCTGTTGCTTGTCTTGCTATTTTACCGGTCTCTAAAGAAATCTCTTTCCCTGCAATAGTCTTTTTACAGGATATAATTTTTTCACTATCCATAATAATTTTTGTGGTCTAAATCTTTTTTTATTTTCGGAGATTTAACTCTTTTAGAATCTTACTGTACTTAGAATTATCTTTCTTTTTTAGGTAGTCTAAGAGCTTTCTTCGTTTGTTAACCATTCTTATCAGTCCCTGACGAGAGTGATGATCTTTATGATGATCTTCGAAATGACTTTGCAAAGCAAGAATATTTTCAGTTAAAAGTGCAATTTGCACTTCTGGTGAGCCAGTATCTGTTTCAGATCTAGCAAACTGTTTGATGACTTTACTCTTTTTTTCTAAATTTAAGCTCAAGAGCTATCTCCAATTTTGTTAAAATTACCTAGTAATCTTTTAGGTTTCAAAAACCCTCCATAACTTTCAACTATTCCCAAAAAATTTTCGTCATTATCAAAAAGTCTAAAGAATCCGTTATTACTGGCCCTTTCCATTTCTATCATTTGGCCATTAGTTATTTTTTCTACTATTTCTGGACGGCATTGTATCCTATCTAGAGCGTTAAGTGCATCCCCTGGAGGGATAATTTTTTTATTTATATTCTCTTCAGTTATTTCACTCAATTTCAAACTATTTTCTATTTGAAATCCTGCAGATTGAGTTCTAGTCAGATTAGAAATACAGCCTAAAGTGTCAAGATTTTCACAAATATCTTCCGCTAAAGATCGTATATATGTTCCTGGCCCACAATCTACTTTAAGTTTAAGTTTATTTTCTTTAAATGAAATAATTTGTATATTTTCTATTCTTATTTTCCTTTCTTTAATTTGAATCTGAATACCTTTTTTAGCATAGTATCTATAAGGCTTTCCCTTATATTTTAAAGCAGAAAAAATTGGAGGTTTTTGGTTGATGTCTCCCACAAAGTTTTTTATTTCTCTCTCAAATTCCTTTTTAGAAGGTGAATTTTTAGTGGAATCTACAACATCTCCCTCTATGTCTCCAGTAGTAGTTTTAATTCCAATTGTAATTTCCGCAATATAAGTTTTAGTTTCGTCAGTAAGATAACTTATGAATTTTGTCATTTCTCCGATGCACACTATAAGAACTCCATCAGCTAAGGGATCTAAAGTTCCTGCATGCCCAACTTTTTCTTTTTGATTAAGTAGTTTTTTTACTTTTCGAGAAAAAACTCCTGACGAAATCCCACTTGGTTTGTTGAGTATTAAAGCTCCATTAAGCATCAATCTCTTCCTTAAAAAACAAATTTGGTATCTTTTTAAGACTTAAACGTTTTCCTAGCGTTGATTTAATGAACCCATTGCTATTGGATAAAACTCTATTAATCTCACTTTTATTTGTTTCAAGAAAATTAGAAAAATAATAGATTGTTGCATTCGAAAGATCGTCGCTCATGTCAACTCTACTTATAGTTATATTTTTAAGCCTTGGATCTCTTAATTCAAATAGAAATATATTAGCAACTTCTTTTCTTATTAAATCGCTTACTCTTTGTGATCTTTTAAATGGGGTAGATTTAAACAATTATAATCTTCGCTTTATTTCTTCTCTTTCAAAAACTTCTATTCTATCTCCAATTTTTATATCAGAATAATTAGAAATACCTATTCCGCATTCTGTTCCTGATTTAACCTCTTTAGCTTCGTCTTTAAATCGTCTCAATGAGTCTAAAATTCCTTCATGAATTACAATATTGTCTCTGAGAACTCTAACATTCATTTTTGACGAAATTGTCCCTTCTTCTACAATGGAGCCAGCTACAGCTCCAAATTTTGGTGATTTAAAGATATCTTTGACTAGTGCTATTCCTTTAATACTTTCTTTGATTTCTGGACTCAAAGACCCTTCTATCGTTGATTTTATTTCATCGATTAAATCATAAATTATTCCAAAGTACTTTATAGATATACTCTCTTCCTCAGCTAGATTTCCTGCTGCCGAATCTGCTCTTACATTGAATCCAAAAATTGAAGCTTCTGAAGCAATCGCTAAATTCACGTCGTTTTCAGAAATTGGACCAACAGCATCTAAAACAATTTTTATATTAACCTCTTCTATTTTTAGATTTATGATCGCACCAACTAACGCTTCGAGAGAACCATTAGTATCAGATTTAATAATTAAATTAACTGCGGGTTTAGCACCGTCAGCAATATTAGCGAATAAATTTTCATTAGCAGCACCACTTCTTTGAGCCAGCCTTTTATCTCTTATTTTTTTTGCTCTGTTCTCTGAAAGAGCTTTAGCAGCTTTTTCGTCTTTAACAACAATAAATTCGTCTCCAGCATTTGGAGAATATTCTAAACCAGATATAAATACAGGATGTGAAGGAGGAGCGCTTTCAATACTTTCTTCTAAAAAGTTTTTTAAACTTCTAATTTTTCTGTATTGATCTCCAACAAGTATCAGATCTCCAGTTTTCAATGTTCCTTTTTTTACTAATAAAGTAGCAACAGCTCCTTCTCCCTTTTTAACTCCTGATTCAAGAACAATTCCCGCAGCAGGGCCTTCGTGATTAGTTTTTAATTCTAAGACCTCAGAAACCAGAATAATGCTATCTAGTAGATCTGAGATTCCTTCTCCTGTATTAGCAGAAACTGGAATCATTTGAGTGTCTCCTCCCCAATCTTCTGGTGTAAGTCCAATTGCCGAAAGATCGCTTTTAACTTTTTCTACATCTGCTTCAGGCTTATCCACTTTATTAATGGCAACAATAATTTCTACTCCTGCTGCTTTTGCATGATCATAAGCTTCTTGAGTCTGTGGTTGAACACTATCGTCAGCAGCAACTACTAAAATTACTATATCAGTTGAATTTGCACCTCTGGCACGCATTTGAGAAAAGGCTGCATGCCCTGGCGTGTCTATAAATGTGATCAATTTTTTGTCATGTGTGGTTTGATAAGCTCCAATACCTTGAGTTATTCCACCTTCCTCAGAATCAGCAACTGTAGATTTTCTTATGAAATCTAAAATTGAGGTTTTCCCATGATCAACATGCCCAAGTACAGAAACTACCGGATCTCTTGGCTCTTCATCACCTTCATATGTAAGATTTTCAATTAAGTTCTCCTCATCTTTATTTTCAACAATTGGAATTCCAATATGCCCTAGTTCTTCAATAACCAAAAGAGCTGTTTCTTGGTCAATAGTTTGGTTTAAAGTGACCATAACACCATTGTTCATTAAAGATTTTATTAACTCTGAAGATTTTATTGATAGAGATTTAGCCAAATTAGCCACTGATATAAAATCTGGAATCTTTACTTCTTTTTGAACAAATTCGCTAGGCTTTTCAAAGCTCTGAACATTTGAAGAAAGTTTAGTTTCTAAATATTTTTCACCTTCGAGTTCTCTTTTTTGCTTTTTATTATCATCTTGAGCAAAAGATGTTTTTTTTGTGGCAGCGGGTCTAATTTGTTTTTTTGGAGATTCAGTTTTTTTAACTCTTCTAACCACATTGCTCTTATTTTTTTCATCAGCACTTTGGTTTCTTTTTAATTCGTTAGATTTTTCAGCAGAAACTCTTTTTTTCTCAGCATCGTCAAAATCAATCGTTCCGGAAAAATCCTTAGAAATTTCAGAATTATCACTTTTTTTGTTTTGATTAAGACGAGTAATAGATATCTTACCAGTGCTTGTATCTTTTGAAGTTTTTTTAAGTGATATTGTTTTTTTAGAAGATTTTTTTGAAGATTTGATAAAGTTCAGAAGAATTTTTTTATCTTCATTAGAGATTTCATCCTCTACATTTTTATGAGATAAGCCTGCAGCCTTAATCTGATTTAAAAGGTCTTCTGGAGAGTAACCTATTGCCTTTGCAACCTGAATTATTTTCATAAATTTTTAATCAAACCAATCTGCCCTCGCAGCCATTATTATTTCTCCTGCCTGGTCTTCTGATATTTCCAGAATTGGCATCAATTCATCTGAAGCGAGATCAGCAAGCTCTTCTTTTGAAGTTATACTATTATTTTTTAATTTCTCAATTAGATCATCATTTAATAACTCGATGCTTTCTAAACTATTATCTTTAGATTCCTCGTTCTCTATATCAGAAAGAGCCAATTCTAAAAGAGCAGCTTCTGACCTTTCGAGTAGTGCTTCTGAAATGTCTGAATCAATTTCTTCAATTTGCTCCAGATCTTCTTTAGAGGATTCAGATATCTTCTGGACAGTGTCAAAACCGTTTTCAATGAGTTTTTCAGCTAAATCATTATCTACGCCCATAAATTTGATCAAAACATTTTCAGGAGAGTCGTCGATACTTAAATCGTCGTTTTCTCCTCCGATTTGAATTTGCCAGCCTATTAATTCTGATGCAAGTCTAATATTTTGACCATTCCTCCCAATAGCCAAAGCTAAATTTTCGTCTTTTACCTTTACTTCCATGGCTCTATTTTCCTCGTCAAGAATTATCGAAGTTACCTCTGCTGGAGATAAAGTATTGATCAAAAGTTTTGCAGGGTCATCTTCCCAAACTACGATGTCAATTCGTTCACTACCAAGTTCATTAGAAACCGCTTGAACCCTTGAGCCTCTCATCCCAACACATGCTCCAACAGGATCTATTCTTACGTCATTTGTTTTGACAGCTATTTTAGTTCTCGCCCCAGCATCTCTTGCCACAGCCCTAATTTGTATTACTTCTTCTGCGATCTCAGGAACTTCTAATTTAAATAATTCCACAACCATCTCATTCGCGCTTCTGCTTAAAATAAGTTGAGATCCTCTATTTTCTCTAACTGTCTCGCCTAAAATTCCTTTAATACGATCACCTATTCTATAAATCTCTCCTTGGACTAAATCTCTTCGTGATAAAGATGCTTCCGCATTATCTCCCAAATCAACAATTATAAATTCTCGAGTAACTTTTTTTACAGTTCCATTTACAAGAGTATCAATATAGGGTCTGAATTTTTTTATAATTTCAAGTCGCTCAGCATCTCTAACCTTTTGCACAATCACCTGTTTTGCAGCTTGTGCCGCTATTCTTCCAAATTCAGCATTTTCTATTTGTTCTTTATCCACGTCGCCTTCTTTCAATCCTTTTTCATCTGCTAAATCGCTATCGGCTAGTATGTGAATATCTGAGTTTTCATAATCCTCAAAATCAACTGCGGTCCAACACCTAAAAGTTTCAAAATCACCTGTATCTCTATCTATAAAGACTTTTATATCGACATCGCTTTCGTATCTTTTTTTTGCGGCGCTAGCAAGAGCAAGTTCTATTGCTTCAAAAATCGTGTCTTTTGGTAGATCTTTCTCATTTGAAACAGACTCTGCGACCATTAAAATTTCTTCATTCATTCTAAATAGACTCCCGATAAATTAATTTTGAAGATAAATAATTTGAGGCTTTAATTTCTTCATGATTATCATTTTCTAATTTTACTTGTAAAAAATCTTTATCAAATTTAATTAACTCTCCCCTAATAGTCTTATTTTTATTTTCATTTCTAAACTTAATTTCTATTAAATCACCTATAAACTCTTTGTGCTGTTCAAAACCAAAGAATGTTCTGTCTATTCCAGGAGATGAAACCTCTAATCGATATTTAAAATCTATAAAATCTACATTACTTAAGATTTCCATAACTTGGTTACTCACCTTTTCACAATCTACTAAATCAATACTTCCAATAGTTTTATCTATAAAAAGTCTTAATAACTTAGATGAAGAATTTCCAGATACTTCTAACCCCCAGACTATATATCCTAGATCACTAATATCGTCTTCTAACAACGATTTTATCTTTTCCTTAATATCCATAATATTATATTAAATAGGCCCATAAAGGGCCTATTTGGTAGCGGGGGCAGGATTTGAACCTACGACCTTCGGGTTATGAGCCCGACGAGCTACCAGACTGCTCCACCCCGCAATAAGTCGCAGGAGTATAGGATTTACATCAAATTTGGTCAAGTAAATTGGTGCCGAAGAGAGGATTTGAACCTCCACGAGCTATTGCTCACTACCCCCTCAAGATAGCGTGTCTACCAGTTCCACCACTTCGGCAATTTTAATCAGGTAAATCGTCAATTTCTAAAATTTTATCTGATTCTTCAGTCACATCTAATGGCTCAGAAAAAATTTCTAACTCTGTATCAAGATTTATTTTTTGATAGACAGATATGCCTAGAGTATTAATGAAAAAAAGAAAAACTAATACCCACGTAATTGTAGTAAGAACGGTACCTGACTCTATTGGTCCTAACATTCCATTATTATTTCCGCTTCCAAATGCAGAACCAATATCTGCTCCCTTTCCATTTTGTAGCAATATAATTACAACAAGTAAAATTGCTAGAAAAATCTGTAACCCAATTAAAAAAGTAAGCATCATTAAAATTTTTTGGCGATATTAGCAAATTCTTTTCCATCTAGCGAAGAATTTCCAACTAATAAGCCTGAAACATTATCTACTGATAAAATTTCACCTGAATTTTCGCTATCAACACTTCCGCCATATAGGATTTTTAGATTTGATTTATTTAAATCAATTATTTTTGTTATGTATGAAATAGAGTTGTTTATTGTTTCAAGATCAGCAGGGATGCCCTTTCCAATTGCCCACAAAGGTTCATAAGCCAAAATGCAAGAATCAATATTTAGATTTTCATCATTTACAATCGAATTCAACTGTGAATTGAGGAATTTTTCTGTCTCACCTTTTTCTTGAATTTCATGACTTTCACCAAAACAAATAATTGGAGTAATATTTTTTGTTAATAATTGTTTAACTTTTGCTTTAATCATTGCATCCGTTTCACCTGCAGACCTTCTTTCAGAATGTCCTACAATGCAATATCTCACTTCTGAAAATTCGGATAGATGTTCTGCGGAGATTTCTCCAGTAAAAGCTCCCGAATTATTTCCAGAAACATTTTGCGCTCCCATACTAAAGTTTATTTTTGATAAATGATTTTGGTTAAATTTTGGTAATTGGAGATAATTTGGACAAATCACAATTCTGAGGTCATCATTTAGGTTAGAATCGTTAAGATTGTTATTAAAATCACAAATCCAATTTTTGGAATTAATTAGATTCATTTTCCAATTAGCAACAAGGTATTTCATGACAAGTTCTTTGCTAAATTTTCTAACTTATCTGAAATTGACTGGGTGATTAAGGCGTCGTTGCTTTCGACCATTATCCTTACTAAGCTCTCGGTGCCGGATTTCCTTACATTAATCCTTCCATTGAGTTTTATTTCGTTCTCGCATCTCTTTTTAAGATCATTAAATTTTTTGTTTTTTAAAATCTTATCTGGATTCTTGGTCTTTATATTTCTTAGAATCTGAGGATATTTTTTAAAACCTTTAATTTTTTCTTCAAATTTTTTGAAAGAAAAGTCTATTGCGTCAAGAAATTTAATTGACGATATTATCGCATCTCCAGTTATTGCAGAGTCTAAACAAATAATATGCCCTGATTGCTCTCCGCCCAACTCCCAACCTAATTCCTCAAGCTTTTCAAATACATTTCTATCGCCTACATCTGACCTTACTAGCTCAATATCTAAATCATTTAGAGCATCGACGAGCCCTTGATTACTCATGGTTGTGCCAACCACACCTTTGGTTCCTAAATAAATATTATGCTGGAACTTTTCCTTCGCAAGCAGATACAGAATTTGATCCCCATCAATTTCATTTAAATCTTTTCCGACGAAAATTAATCTATCTCCATCGCCATCCAAAGCTAATCCAAAATCAGCTTCATATTTAGCAACGGCTTTCTTCAACAACTCTATGTCTGTTGAGCCACAGTTTTTATTTATATTTAATCCATCGGGTTTATTTGCTATAACCGTTAAATTAGCACCTAATTCTCTAAAAACTTTTGGCGCCACATCATAAGCTGCTCCGTTTGCCACATCTAAAACTAGTTTTAAACCAGAAAAATCTTCATTTTTGACTAAAGATTTTTTACAGAACTCGACATACCTTCCGCCAGCATCTGATATTCTCGAGGCTTTTCCTAAACTCTCAACACTTACGACATCAATTTTTTTTTCTACTAATCTTTCTATTTGAAATTCTAATTCGGGACTTAATTTTTTTCCTTTATCGTCAAAAAATTTTATTCCATTGTCTTTATAATTGTTATGAGAAGCACTAATTACTACACCAGCAGTATTTTTAAAACTATTTGCCAAGTAAGCTACTGCAGGAGTAGGCAAGGGACCGACTAATTTGACATTAATTCCTGCTGATATAAATCCAGATTGAATGGCAGTTTCTAATAAATAACCCGAAATTCTTGTATCTTTTCCAATAATTACAGACTTTATACCTTGCTCCGAAAATACTTTTCCTGCTGCCCAACCCAGTTTTAATACAAATTCGGGGTTAGTGTTTTGGTTTATAGGCCCTCTGACACCATCAGTTCCAAAGTATTTATTCTTGATTTTTTTTAACATTATTTTGATTCATTTAGTTTCGAAAACAACATGGAAACATTATGGACTCTTAAAATGTTCGCTCCTCGTTTAGAAGCAATTATACTAGCAAAGGTAGATTTTTCGTCTAAATCCTTTAATTTTGAATTTTGAATTATTTTATTTAAAAATCCTTTCCTAGAAAGTCCTATTAGCAATTTATTGTCGTAACTAGAGTAATCAACTTCGAAAAGTAGTTTTTTATTATCTTCCACAGATTTATCGTATCCAAATCCAGGATCTAAAATAATATTTTTTTTCGGGATCCCAAATGATGTCAATTCAATAATCTTTTCGTTAAAAAAATTATGAACATCCTCTTCAATAGAAGCTAGTTTATTTCTAGTATTGTGCATAATGCATACTGGTATATTGTGATCTCTGATTAGTTTTTTTGATTCTAAAGAATCTAACGCGCTGACGTCATTAATTAGTCCGATTGGATAATTTAAGACTTCTTTGATTATTTCTGGTTTTCTAGAATCAATTGAAATTATACAATTTGATTTTGCCACTAACTCGAGTGCCGGCATCAACCTATCTAACTCTTCTTGAACAGAAATTTCGGTATGCCCTGGCCTTGTAGATTCTGCTCCTATATCAATAAAAGAGGCTCCATTTTTCTCTAGGTAATCAAGCTCGAAGGAAATTTTGTTTAAATCTAGCTCGGTCTTAGAGTTTTTCTTAAAAAATTTTCCTCCGTCAGAAAAGGAGTCAGGAGTAAGATTCATTACTCCCATGATAAGGGGCTTATTAAAGATAAGCTCCTTACCTTTAAAAAACATTAAAGCCTACGTTTGATTAGCAGGATCTGAGATGGATGGATTAGATTTCTTTCTAGTTGTTTTAGTCCCTGAATCGTCGGATTCTCCTGATCTTGGTTTCGCTCCTGCCATAATGTCATCAATTTGATCTGTATTAAGTGTTTCAAATTCAACTAATGCTTTAGCCATAGCATGAAGTTTTTCAATATTTTTATTCAAAAGATCAGTAGCCGTTTTATAACATTTATCGATAATTTTCTTTGATTCTTCATCTATAAGTTTTGCAGTTTGATCTGAGAAAACTGTGGAAGCGCTAGAAGCGGATCTACCTAAAAATGGTTCGTCATTTTCTTCTTCGTATCTCATAGGACCTAACTTTTCAGATAATCCCCATTTAGTCACCATGTTTCGGGCAAGTTCAGTGGCTCTTTCTATATCATTAGAAGCTCCAGTAGTTACGCCTTCTGCTCCGTAAATTAGTTCTTCTGCAATTCTTCCGCCGAAAAGACCACAAATTCTATCTAAAATGCCTTGCCTGCTAAGACTGTATCTGTCTTCCTCAGGAAGAAAAACTGTTACTCCCAAGGCTCTTCCTCTAGGGATAATAGTGACTTTGTATACCGGGTCATGCTCTTTTAATTCTCTTCCAACGATTGCATGTCCAGCTTCATGGTAAGCCGTTCTAGTTTTTTCCTCAAGACTCATAACCATTGATTTTCTCTCAGCACCCATCATTACTTTATCTTTGGCTAACTCCAATTCATTCATCGAGATTTTTTTCTTTCCAGATCTTGCTGAGAAAAGTGCTGCTTCATTTACTAAGTTTGCTAAATCTGCTCCAGAAAAGCCTGGAGTACCTCTTGCGATAAAAGATAATTCTACGTCCTCAGAAATGGGAACATTTCTACAATGAACTTTTAAAATTTGCTCACGGCCTTTTATGTCTGGTAAAGGAACAACAACTTGTCTATCAAATCGACCAGGCCTTAAAAGAGCTGGATCTAAAACATCTGGTCTGTTAGTTGCTGCAATAATTATGATACCTTCGTTTGCCTCAAAACCGTCCATTTCGACTAATAGCTGATTCAAAGTTTGCTCTCTTTCATCATGACCGCCGCCAAGGCCTGCTCCTCTGTGCCTACCAACTGCATCAATTTCATCAATAAAGACTATACAAGGTGCTTGTCTTTTGGCTTGGTCAAACATATCTCTAACTCTTGAGGCTCCAACACCAACAAACATTTCAACAAAATCTGATCCCGATATTGAAAAGAATGGAACTTGAGCTTCACCTGCTATCGCTCTTGCTAGTAGTGTTTTACCAGTTCCAGGAGAGCCACTCATTAAAATACCTCTTGGTATTTTTCCGCCCAGCCTTTGAAATTTTGAAGGATCTCTAAGAAAATCGACAAGCTCCTGTACTTCTTCCTTGGCTTCCTCAACACCTGCAACATCTTTAAAAGTTGTTTTGACCTTTCCGCCTTCGAGCATTTTGGCTTTGCTTTTACCAAAGCTCATTGGACCGCCTCTACCGCCCATACCTCCTTGCATCTGACGCATGAAAAAAAAGAAGATTGCTAGAATTATTAAAATTGGGAAGCTTGCTACAAGCAACTGAGTCCAAATACTTTCTGTTTGAGGCTCTTCTCCGAAAACTTCTACTTGATGCTCAAACAAGTCATCCATAAGTTGATTGTCTTGAACATATATTGGCCTAGTCGTTGTAAACGGCGTCCCGTCATCTTTAAAACCATTGATTGTATATCCGTCACCTTGAAATGACACACTAGCAATTTGATCTTTATTGACAAGAGAAACAAACTCGGAATAAGTCATATTCTCGGACGAAGGTCCTTGATTAAAATTTTGTAATGCAAAGAAGGTTGCTCCAGCAATGAATAGCCAGATGAAAGTGTTTCTTAAAAATTGTGACATATTTTTACTCTATTTTTTTTTAATACCTAAGATGTAACATTCCTTCGAAGTTGACCTTGAAGCATCAGGTTTAATTCTTTTAATTATTTCAAATCGATCTTTAAGTTTATTTGTTAAAAAATTTAAAGAAGAGCCTTCGAAACATTTACACAAGTATTTTCCACCAATTTGAAGAAATTTGTCTACTATACTTATCTCTATTTCTAATAAGGCTATCATATTCTCATCATCAATAATGTTTACTCCACTTATATTGGGGGCAATATCTGATAAAACAACAGAAATTTCTCGTAAATTTATTTTATCTATATCGTTTAGATCTAATTGATGAAAATCAACATTTGTAATTTTTTTCATTGGAAGTAAATCAATAGCTATAATTGAACCAGATCCATTTAAGATATTACTAGCTACCTGACTCCAACCGCCTGGTGCCGACCCTAAATCTAAAATATTATCTCCAGATTTAATTAATTTAAAATCTTTTTGGATCTGGATAAGTTTGTAAGCAGCTCTTGATCTGAAACCCTCTTTTTTTGCCAAGGCATTAAATCTTTCTCCTTTAAAATATGAAGAATTTCTAGACATATGATCTAAATATGACAAATTGAGACTATTTCATATTCTTTAATACCTGAGGGACTATCAAATTTAATAGTTTCCCCTGCCTCTTTACCAATCATTGCCCTTGAGATAGGTGAGGAAAAAGAAATTTTCCCTTTTTTTACATCAGCTTCGTCTTCTCCTACGATTTTATAATTAACTTCTTGATTGGTATCGATCTCGTATAAATTAATAGTAGCGCCAAATATAACTTTTCCAGTTTCAGGAATTTCTTTAATATTTATAACTTGAGATCTAGAAAGTTTAGATTCAATTTCTCTTATTCTTGCCTCGGCAATGCCTTGTTGCTCTTTCGCAGCATGGTATTCAGCATTTTCTTTAAGATCGCCAAACTCTCTAGCTTCAGCAATAGCTTTTGAAATCCTAGGTCTTTCTTTCAACAGAGATTGCAGTTCACTTTGTAAGGCTAACTCGCCTTCTTTTGTCATTGGCTCTCTATCAGACATATTTAATTAGTTATCTTGTAATTTTTTGTAAGACCAATCAACTTTTTTCGACAAAACCTCGCATATAGCCTTAGCTCCTTGAATTGTTGTCGTGCAACATATTTTTTGATCTAAAGCTGTCCTTCTTATGGAAGCTGAATCTTGAATTGATTCTCTGCCTTCAGTAGTGTTTATCACAAGATTTACTTCTTTGTTTTTCATTAAATCAATTATATTAGGCCTACCTTCTAATACTTTTTTAATTTGTATAACTTTGTAACCCATGTCTTTAATGACATTAGCTGTTCCCTTAGTAGCTATTAACTTGAACCCTTCTTGATCTAAAGAAGGGATAATCTCTGACAAAAACTGTTTATCTGTATCTCTAACACTGATAAAAACAGATCCAGTTTTTGGAATCTCTACCCCTGCAGCAACTTCAGCTTTTTCAAAAGCCTCTGCAAAAGTATCGCCAATACCCATGACCTCTCCTGTGGATCTCATTTCAGGACCTAAAATGGGATCAACATTTTGAAATTTATTAAAAGGCATTACAGCCTCTTTGACACAAAAACCTTTAATATCAGGCACTCCCTTAAAGTTTAATTCTTTTAAACTTTTTCCAGCCATAACTCTAGCGGCAATTCTAGCTAAAGGAATACCTAATGCTTTTGAAACAAAAGGAATTGTCCTTGATGCTCTAGGATTTACTTCAAGAAGGTATACTTGATCATTAACAAAAGCTAATTGAACATTTACTAATCCAACTATCTTCATATTTGAAATGACTTTATTTATCTCTTCTTTGATTTTTGTAATTACTGATTCAGAAATATCATAAGGCGGAATAGAGCAAGCAGAATCTCCTGAATGAACGCCCGCTTGTTCGATATGTTGCAAAATTCCACAAATAACTATTTCTTCTCCATCACTTATCGCTTCAACATCAAACTCGATAGCAATATCTAAGAACCTATCAAGTAGTACTGGATTAGAATCATTTACTTGAAATGCACTATTCAAGTATTTAACTAAATCTTTATCGTCATAAACAATTTCCATAGCTCTTCCGCCTAAAACGTATGATGGCCTAACAACTAATGGATAACCGATCAAATTAGCTACTTTCAAGGCTTGATTTTCATTTGAGGCCATTCCATTTGGTGGTTGTGTCAAATCAAATTTTTTCACAAAATTTAAGAATCTCTCTCTGTCTTCTGATAGATCTATTTGATCTGGAGAAGTTCCTAGAATTGGAATGTTTAGGCTTTCAAGTGCGCTTGCAAGCTTTAAAGGCGTTTGTCCTCCGTATTGAATTATTAAACCTTCTGGTTTTTCAAGATCTACTATTTCGGTGACATCTTCCAATGTAATAGGTTCGAAATAAAGACGATCAGAAGTATCATAATCTGTCGAGACAGTCTCAGGATTACAATTGACCATGATTGTTTCATAACCGTCTTCTTTTAAGGCTTGAGCTGCGTGAACACAACAATAATCAAACTCTATACCTTGGCCTATTCTGTTTGGGCCGCCGCCTAAGACCATGACCTTCTTATTTTGCGAAGGTTCTGCCTCGCATTCATCCTGATAGGTTGAATACATATAAGCAGTAGTCGTCCTAAACTCTGCTCCGCAAGTATCAACTCTCTTAAAAACAGGATTTATTTGCAATTTTTTTCTTGCATTTCTAACTTCATCTTCGTTAATACTTAAAAGTTGAGCAATTCTTTCGTCGGAAAAACCTCTTTTTTTTGCTCCTTTAAAAGCTTCTTTATCTTTTAAAAACTCTTTCTTTTGAATTTCTTTTTCATAAATTATCAATTCTTCTAGTTCAGATAAAAACCATGGATCAATACCAGATAAATCAAAAATTTCCTCTAATTTATAGTTATTTCTGAAGGCTTCAGCAATATAAAATATTCTCTCAGGAGTAGGAGAAATTAATCTAGAACGAATTTCAGATTTTGTTGGCTTCGTATCGAGTTCTTCCAATCCACTTTTTCCAATTTCTAATCCTCGTATTGCTTTTTGAAAAGATTCTTGGAATGTAGATCCAATGGCCATCACTTCTCCCACTGATTTCATTTGTGACGTTAAAATTTCATCAGCACCAGGGAATTTCTCGAAGTTAAATCTAGGAATTTTTGTAACAACATAATCTATAGTTGGTTCAAAAGATGCCGGTATTCCATCACCGCTAATATCATTTTTTAATTCGTCTAAAGTAAAACCAACAGCTAATTTTGCAGCTATTTTTGCTATTGGAAATCCTGTTGCTTTAGAAGCTAATGCTGAAGATCTTGAAACCCTTGGATTCATCTCAATTACTACCATGTCTCCATTTTCTGGATTTATGGAAAATTGTACATTTGACCCGCCGGTTTCTACTCCAATCTCTCTAAGAATTGCCATAGAAGCATTTCTCATTTTTTGATATTCCTTGTCGGTTAGTGTCTGTGCTGGAGCAACAGTTATCGAATCACCAGTGTGAACACCCATCGGGTCAAAATTTTCTATGCTGCAAATGATGATGCAATTGTCGGCCTTGTCTCTTACGACCTCCATTTCGTATTCTTTCCAGCCAGATAAATATTGATCGATATATAATTCTGACGTGGGCGATAAGTCTAAACCTCTCTCACAAATTTCTTCAAATTCATCTGGATTATAGGCAATTCCGCTTCCTGAGCCGCCCATTGTAAAATTTGGCCGAATGATGCAAGGGAATCCTACCGTTTTTAAAATTTTTTTTGCTTCACCAAGATTATGGGCTAAACCAGCTTTTGGGGTTTCAAGGCCAATTTTTTTCATGCATTCAGCAAAGAGTTCTCTATCTTCCGCTTTATCTATTGCTTCTTTTGTTGCTCCGATTAACTCAACATTAAATTCTTTTAGAACTCCATGCTTATTTAAATCAAGTGCTGCATTTAGACCGGTTTGTCCTCCCATAGTGGGTAAGATTGCATCTGGTTTTTCTTGTGAGATTATTTTTTTTAGAGATTTCCAATTGATTGGTTCAATATAGGTTGCATCTGCTAACTCGGGATCGGTCATGATCGTAGCTGGATTTGAATTAACTAATATCACTCTATAGCCTTCCTCTTTGAGAGCTTTACAGGCTTGCACACCGGAATAATCAAACTCGCATGCTTGACCAATCACAATTGGGCCAGCTCCTATAATAAGTATCGAGCTAATATCTTTTCTTTTTGGCATTAAGTGCTAAGTTGACATATTTTGTAAAAATTTATCGAATAATTTGCGAATATCTTGCGGACCAGGGCTAGCTTCTGGATGACCTTGAAAACCGAACACTTTCCCATTTTCATAAGAAATACCTTGAATAGTATTGTCAAAAAGAGATCTATGAGTGACCTCCACATTATTATTGTTTTTTACGCTATTTTCGCTAATGGTGAAACCGTGATTTTGACTGGTTATAAACACCTCATTTGTCTTAAGGTCTTTCACGGGATGATTAGCTCCATGATGACCGAATTTCATTTTTTCTGTCTCTAGGCCCAAAGCAAGCCCTAAAAGCTGGTGTCCAAGACAAATTCCAAAGATAGGTAATTTTTTTTCCAACATTGTTTTTATAGAGCTTATTGCGTAATCACATGGATCTGGATCGCCAGGACCATTAGAGAGAAAGATCCCATCTGGATTCATTTTTAAAACTTCTTCAGGCGAGGTTTTTGCAGGTACTACTTCTATATCGCAGCCTCTATCGACTAACAGACGTAAAATATTATGTTTTACTCCAAAATCATAAGCCACAACTTTAAATCTTTTTTTTGGTTTTTTTAAACCAATAGAGCCTTTATCCCAATTATAATTTTTTTGACAGGTAACTTTTTTAGCTAAATCTTTTCCTTTCAAATCTCCAAAAGAATTAAATAAAGATTGTATTTTTTCGTCTGAAAATTCCTCTTGGGCAATTACAGCAGGTTGAGAGCCTTCTTCTCTAAGGATTCTAGTTAACTTTCTTGTATCAATTCCTGATATTCCAGTTATATTCTTTTTTTTAAGGAACGAAGATAATTCTTCTTTATTTCTCCAATTACTAGTAGTTTTTGTGGTCTCTCTAATTACTATCCCCTTACAACCACCAGTAAAAGATTCTAAATCCTCATCGTTTGTTCCAACGTTGCCAATATGAGGATAAGTAAAACAAATGATTTGATCAGTATAAGACAAGTCAGTTATAACCTCTTGATAACCTGACATCGACGTATTGAAAATTATTTCTCCAACTTGGGGCTCGGATGAGCCA
Organism: uncultured SAR86 cluster bacterium; assembly: GCA_902616715.1. Lineage (GTDB taxonomy): Bacteria > Pseudomonadota > Gammaproteobacteria > Magnimaribacterales > AG-339-G14 > AG-339-G14. The sequence goes on along the minus strand of CACMTR010000003.1, from coordinate 50,378 downwards.
AAAGTTTCACCAAAAAAAATATGTCCTGATTTTAAAGTAAGTTTACCTTTAGATGATTTATTATTTTTCAAAGCTATATATTAAAAAAAATCGCGACATAGAAAAAATCTAAGTATCGCGATTGTTACAACTAATGCCGATTGCATTAAAAAATGACTATAATGAAATATAGTCATTTAGTCTAGGCTAACTAAAATAAAATGATAAAAAATTCTGAAGAAATACAAAAAATGAGAGAAGCGGGAAGACTCGCTTCAAAAACTCTCGAGATGATAAGTGAATTTGTAGCTCCTGGAATTTCAACTGGTAAGTTGGATGAAATTTGTCACAGTTACATCACGGAAGATCTTGAATGCATTCCAGCTCCTTTGAATTACAAAGGCTTTCCGAAGTCAATATGTACTTCCATAAATCAAGTTGTTTGTCATGGTATCCCAAGTGAGTCAAGAATTCTTAAGGATGGGGACATCTTGAATATTGATGTGACAGTCATAAAAGATGGTTTCCATGGAGATACTAGCAAAATGTTTATGGTGGGTTCTGAGAAACCTCACGCGAAAAGATTAATAAATATTACTCAAGAATGTATGTACGAAGCCATCAAAATTGTTAAGCCTGGTGCAAGACTTGGTGATATTGGATACAAGATACAATCAATTGCTGAAAGTAATCATTACTCTGTGGTGAGAGATTATTGTGGGCATGGAATTGGAAGAGTTTTTCATGAAGATCCTCAAATTCTCCATTATGGAATTCCCAATACTGGTTTAACTTTAAAAGAAGGCATGTGCTTTACAATAGAGCCAATGATAAATATTGGAAGTCATAAAACTAAATTATCAAAAAAGGATGGTTGGACGGTTGAAACAATTGACGGAAGATTATCGGCTCAATGGGAGCATACTGTATTGGTTACTAATTCTGGATATGAGGTTCTTACTTTAAGAGAGGAAGAATCTTTAATATGAATCATTTAATAGCTGAAATAGGCTCCTATCCATTTGATAAATTAAGGAAGTTACTTTCAACAATTTCACCTGATAAAAAGAAGAATCCATTTATTAACCTTTCCATAGGAGAACCGCAGAAAAATTCCAGTCCAGAAGTCTTGAGAATTCTTAATGAAAACAAAAAACTTTATTCACAATACCCTCCAATGGACAGTATTTCTGATTTAACTTCTGCATACAAACATTACTTAAACAAAAGGTTCAGCATAAAAAATTTATCGGATGAAAATATTCTGAACTTAGGAGGTACAAGAGAAGGTACTTTCTCGGTAATTCAATCTTTATTTAATAGAAAAATAAAATCCAAAAAACCATACATTTTAATGCCCAACCCTTTTTACCAAATTTATGGAGGAGCAACTCTATTAGCTGGAGGAGTTTCAAAACATATCAATCTTATTGACACAAATAATTTTTCTCTTGATTTAGACTCAGTAAAAGATAGCACATGGAAAAAGTGTCAAGTTCTAGTCCTTTGCTCTCCATCAAATCCAACAGGCAGCGTGATGAGTGAAGATGAGATTTTGAAAGTTATCAAACTCTCTAGAAAATATGGTTTTTATCTCGTTAGCGATGAGTGCTATATAGATATTTATCGTAAGAATCCTCCAAAAAGTTTAATCGAAGTCTCTTTTAAAAAATATGGAAATTTTAAAAACATAATGTCTTTGCATAGTTTATCGAAAAGATCTAACTTACCTGGATTCAGATCTGGAATGGTGTGCGGAGATAAAATTCTTATAAAGAATTTTAAAAAGTACAGATCTTTTCATGGAGTTAGCATTCCAATTCCAATTCAAATAGCTAGTAGTGAAGCATGGAGAGATGAAAAATTTGTTTTAAATAATAGAGATTTTTACAACGAAAATTTCTACTTAGCTAATAAAATTCTTGATTACAAGGAACCTGATGGAGCTTTTTATATGTGGTTAAAGACTGAAAATGGAGAATACTTTTCAAAAAAACTATATAAAGAAAAAAATATTGTTACTCTCCCTGGAAAATATCTTGCTGTAACAAAAAATGGAAAGAATCCTGCCGAAAACTATGTAAGAATTGCACTGGTTCATAATAAAAAAATTGTAAAAGAGGCCTTAGAAAAAATTTCTGATATTTTATAAAATGACGAATAAAAGTTGGTTTGCATTAGGAATAGGAAAAAAAAATAAAAAAGGTGAATACCTTGATATGTATTTCCATCCTGACCATATTTCTTCATCTGAGACAAAATTAGAAAAGTCTTCAGAATACGAGTTAGTTGAAGTTTCAGATGATCTTCCTCCATCCTCTGTTCAAGAAGCTTATCTAAAACTACATTTAATTTCGCTTAGATTAGTAAAACCAAACCAAACAAATTTGGAGGGAATTTTTGGAATTCTTCCTAATGTGGCTTGGACATCTATTGGTCCAATTGATGTTAATGAACTCGCAGAAAAAATAAATGAAAACAAAATCAAAGGCGCAGCCATAAGAGTTTTCTCTTTAGATAAATTTCCTTCTCTTTTAGATTATGTATCGTTAACTGACGTCAGGATTGCAGATGCAAGTAGAGTAAGGTTAGGAGCGTATTTGGGAGCTGGGACTACAGTGATGCATGAAGGATTTGTAAATTTTAATGCCGGAACTTTAGGCGAGGCTATGGTAGAAGGAAGAATCTCCCAAGGAGTTGTTGTAGGAGAAAATTCTGATATTGGAGGAGGCGCTTCAACAATGGGAACCCTTTCAGGGGGGAATGATATAAAAATATCTATAGGAAGGAACTGCTTACTAGGAGCAAATTCTGGACTTGGAATTCCTCTTGGAGATAGATGTACTGTTGAAGCCGGACTTTATCTTACAAGTGGAGCTAAGGTTGAGATGTTAGATGAAACAGGAAAAATAGTAAAATCACTTAAAGCTAAAGAGCTAGCTAATAAAACTGATCTTTTGTTTATTAGAAATTCCTTAACTGGAGCTATTCAATGCAGAAAGAATTTGAATGTAAATAAGCTCAATGAAGATCTTCATGACAACTGAAGATCTTGAAAAACCAAAAATAAATATATCAGCTGGATTCTGGAGAAGAATCTTAGCCCTTTTTTATGACAGCCTATTACTTATTGGAATTATTATAGGATTTCTTTTAATAATTACTTTTCTATTTGATAAATCTTTTGAAACTCCATTCGAAAGATTATTCTTACAAATTTCTTATTTAGTCATAGGATTCTTGTTTTTTACATATTTTTGGAAAGTAAATAACGGACAAACTTTAGGAATGCAAGTCTGGAAGATCAAGATAGTAGGAGATTCTAACGAAGATCTTACTATTAAAAATTTATTAAAAAGGTGTTTTTATGGATTCTTATTTAATATTTGCTTTGGAGTGAATTATTTTTATATTTTTCTCAATAAAGAAAAAAAATCTTTAAATGATATTTGGTCCAATACAAAAGTAATTAGATCTGATTAAATCCTTAACAACTTTAAGCCCATTAAACCTACTATCAAAGAAGGTATTAATATGGCTAGGCCTGGAGAAATATTGTTAATAATTGCAATGTTTCCTAGGATTTTTAATATTAAATTAAAACCAAATGCCATTAATGAGCCGAATAAAAGTCTTTCTAAATTTTTATTCTTTTCAAAAAATAGAATAGAAAGCGCAATTGACAAAATAATTATTGAGACTGCTGAGAGAGGCTCTAGTAATTTTTTCCAAAACTCATAAGATATCTTTTTTTTCTCTCTTTCCGGTCCAGTTTGAGTAAGAATTTTATAAACTTGAGATAATGGAAGCTCTTTTATTCCTAAATCCTCATTAATTCCAACGCTTGGCCCCTCTTCCCAATAGAATTCAGAATAATTTTCATTTTTTATCGAGTCGTAAGCATCATTTAATTCCCATTTTTCTTCTTGTATTTCAAACGATTTAGCTTCAATTATTGACTTTAATCTTTTGTCTTCGTTTAGGAAATAAAGTTTTATATCGGATCCTGAATTATCTTGGAAAGAATAGTTGGCAAGTACGTTATTTTTTTGGAGCCATTTGGATTGAATCGTTGTTTCTTGATCTTTAAATTTAATATTCTTAGCTAAAATTTCTAATTTCGGTGTAATGAATTCAAAACATAATAAAGTAACTATTAAAAAGATAATTATTGGTTTCAGAATATTAATAACGTTAATTATGATGGATTTGCCTAATATTTGAGCAGCTATTAATTCACCGGAATCATTCAAAAATCCAAAAGTTAAAATTGCAGAAATTACTGCGCACAAAGGTAAAATTTCACATAGCCTACTAAGCGAAATATAAAAAATATACTGAAGAATTTCTAAAAATGAATAATTAGAATTCAAATCTTCTAATTCTTTTACAAAATTTAAAAGAAGATCTAATGAAAATATTAAAAATGAAACAAAAAAGAGAATTTTTAAAGATTCTCTAAAAAAAATCTTATCGATTGTATCTCCAAAGATTGCATTCATAACCAAGTTTTATAAAAAGATAAAATTAAAAAATAAAATTACTAAAAAGAAGAAAAAGAAAAGTTGAAAGAACCATTTTTTTGAATATTTTCTTGCAATAAAAGAATTTAAATCTAATGCGTAATTATTTAAGCTAAAAAGAAAAAGTCCAAGGCTTAAATAAACTGAATGAATTATTACGAAAATCTGTAAAGGACTTAAAACTCCTTCTTCAACAAAAACTTTTTGGCCAATTACTAATCCATAGTAAGACAAAAATATAACCAAGCCTGAAAAAATTAATAAAAACCTTCCACTTTCATGCATCCTCAAACTCAATGGAACGGCTATCAAAACAGAAACTATCAACATTAGGCTCAAAGAAATTCTTTCAAATATCTCAGAAAGATAAATGCCTGAATCAATATTACTTATTAATTCATTCCAATTTTTAGTTTTTATATTTTCATTTATAACAACATCATTTTTTGGAAACAAAAAAAATAAATTTTTAAAATCTAAAAATAAATCATTTTTTTTCAATGGAATTACTAGTTCACCTTTGGTAAATGTAATTTGATTGTAAGAATCATCTGAGGAACTTGCTGAAACTTCTTCAGAACTCAATATGTAATCGAGATCTTCAGATTCAATTTTTGCAAAAATATTTTGAAATCCTAAATCTGAAGCTCCTTCAGCGTAAAAAATACCATTAAGCTCTTCAATTTCATTTACCTTTCCTTCTCCCATTAACTTGAAATTGTCTGCAAAAGATTGAGAATTTGAGAGAAATCCAAGGCGCTCATTTGAGGAAGGAGAAATAAAAAAAGAATTTAAAATTAAGAAGAGAGAAATTACTAATGAAGGAATTACAGTTAATGCAATAAGTTTTAAATTGCTCAAACCAGCCTGACTGGCGAAAGTTATTTCATTTGTTTTCTTTAAATTATATATAGAAATCAAAGTGCCAATGAACACTGAGGTCGGTATCACCACTTCTAAAATTGAGGGAATTGAGAATATTAAAACTAAACTTACAAGACTTGGGTACAACTCTCCATTTGAAGCTTTTTCTAAAAAATCAATTGATTCGTTAAAAAATAATATCCCAAATAAGATAATAAAAGTTATAAGTAACGTTTTTAACAGTTGGTTTAATATATAAAAAGATATTATTTTTGGCATAATAGTTTTTCAATAAACTTAATAAGTATTATCTAACAAATTTTGATTGGAGCAAAAATGAAAAAACTAATTTCTATAACGACAAATGAAAAAAAAATTAACTCGTTGCAAAGTCTCAACTCTGATTGTTTGGTGATTGGTATCAATGAAGATAAAAAATTAAATGATGTCACAAAAGTTTTGAACACTGCCTCTTCAGGTTCGATTAAGAAATTAATTGATAGGCAAGAATTGACTGGAGAACTAAAAAATCAACTTTACCTTCCTGAATTAAATGGTTTCAAGGCTAACAAAGTCTATTTTATTGGATTAGGTAAGAAAAATAAGGAGCTCAACGAAGATGAATTTTCAACTTTAAGTACTGCTTTATCTAAAATTTCAATATCTGCTAATTCAAGAAATATAGATATTTTTCTTCCCGAAATTAAAGTTAAATCAAAAAATGCATCATGGGTATACAAAATTCTCGCGAGAGACATAGAATCTGGCTGTTATCAATATTTTTTTGATGGCAAAAAAAAACAACCAAAATATAAGCTTAAAAAAGTAAATTTTTTGAATTTAGAAGGGCAAGATTCAAAAACAAAAATTATTTCATCAATTAAAATTGGTCAAATTGTTGGTGCAGGGATGAATACTTCCAAAAACCTTGCCAATACTCCTGCGAATATATGCACTCCGTCACACCTTGCTAATCAAGCTAAATTATTAGCAAAAACATATCCCTCAATAAAAACTAAAGTTTTAGGCGAGAAGGAAATGAAAAAACTTGGTATGGATTGTCTTCTTTCCGTTGGAAATGGAAGTGCTCAAGAATCAAAATTTATAATCATGCAATATTCTGGAGGTGAAAAAAAATCTAAACCTCATGTGATAGTTGGCAAAGGAATTACTTTTGATACCGGAGGAATTAGCATAAAACCTAGTCCAAACATGGATGAAATGAAATATGACATGTCTGGCTCGGCAAGCGTTTTTGGGACAATGAGAGCGATTGGTGAAATAAAGCCTAAATTAAATATCATTGGAATTGTCGCTTCAGCGGAAAACATGCCTAGTAGCACGGCTACCAAACCAGGTGATGTAGTTAACACTTTATCTGGCCAAACAGTAGAAATTTTAAATACTGATGCTGAAGGAAGGCTAGTTCTTTGCGATGCGTTAACTTATGTTGAAAGATACAAACCAGCTAGTGTAATTGATATTGCTACTTTAACTGGAGCGTGTGTTGTCGCGTTAGGTCACCAAGCAACAGGGCTTCTTTCTAATGACCAAGGATTAGCTGACAAGATTATGGAAAGTGGCTTTTCAAGCTGTGATAAAGCTTGGCAACTTCCATTATGGGATGAGTACCAAAGTGATATAAATAGTAAGTATGCCGATATTGCTAACATTGGAGGAAGAGCTGGGACAATAACTGCCGCATGTTTTCTTTCACGTTTTACAAAATCTTATAAATGGGCCCATCTAGATATTGCTGGCACTGCTTATGGTGGACGAGTAGGGAAAACTTCTAGTGGGAGACCTGTTCCTCTTCTTACGGAATATTTATTGTCTAGAAAATAAATATATGAATACTGTAAGCTTTATAAAAGCTGGAGATACAGAAGAAAAAGCTATAGATTTTGTTTGCGAGCTAACAGGAAAAATCACTTATAAAAATTTTTCATTAATTGATTCGAAAAAAATAAGCATCAGATGTTCCAACGCTGAACAAGCTTCAATTCTTGATGAAAGATTATGGGGACATCCAAAAAATATATACATACCTCATAAAATAACAACTCAAAAAGATTCAAAGGATTGTGACGTTTTAATCTCTTATCCAGGTTTAAAAAATGAAGAAGATTTCTTTTATCTTATAAATCTTAATCCTCAGTTACCTTCTAATTATTGTGATTTTAAGAAAACTTATCAAATTGTAATAACTGATAATTCAACCCTTCAAAATATAGCCAGGGAAAGTTACAAGAAATGTTTAGGAGACGGGTTAAAACCAGAATTTATAGAAGAAAATGAAAAAAATATTTGAGCCAAAAAAAATAGAAAAAAAATGGTATATCTATTGGGAGGAAAATAAGCTTTTTAGCCCTAAAGTCTCATCAAATAAAAGGCCTTTTAGCATAATGATTCCTCCGCCAAATGTGACTGGCAGTCTACATATGGGTCATGGTTTTCAAAATACTTTGATGGATACTTTATCAAGATATAAAAGATTAAAAGGTTTTGAAGTTCTCTGGCAGCCTGGAACAGATCATGCTGGGATAGCAACTCAACTAGTTGTAGAAAGAAATCTCGAACAAAAGGGTCTTACTAGAGAAAAAATTGGTAGGAGTAAATTCGAAAAGGAGGTTTGGAAGTGGAAATCAAGTTCAGGAAATATCATTTCTTCTCAATTAAAAAGAATGGGGGCTTCGTTAGATTGGAACAGAGAGAAATTTACAATGGACAAGGATTTCAGTGATGCTGTGACTGAAATATTTTGTTCCCTTTATGAAGAGGGTTTAATTTATAGAGGTTATAGATTAGTAAATTGGGATGTAAGTTTACAGACTGCAATCTCGGATTTAGAAATTTTATCTGAAGAAGAAAACTCAAAAATTTGGCATATAGCCTACAAAAGTAAAAAAACAAATAAATCTATAGTAGTTGCAACAACGCGACCAGAAACGATGTTTGGTGATGTCGCAATAGCAGTAAATCCAAATGATAAAAAATATAAAAATCTTATTGGGGAAAGTTTTGAGGTCCCATTTTGTGAAAGATCGATCGAAGTTATTGGAGACAAATATGTAGATAAAAGCTTTGGTACAGGTTGTTTAAAAATAACTCCCGCTCACGATTTTAATGATTTCGAAATTGGCAAGAAACATAATTTACCGATAATAAATATTTTAAATAAAAATGGTCTCCTTAATGAAAATGTTCCAAAGAAATATCAGAATCTTTCAATTTTAAATGCTAGAAAAATCTTGTTAGAGGACTTACAAAATAATGGGGCTCTCATCAAAGAACTTAACCACAAACATAACGTTCCCAGAAGTGAAAGGACAGGAGAGATTCTAGAGCCTATGTTAACTAAACAATGGTATTTAAAATCTGAGCGACTAGCGCAGGATGCCATAAAGTTAGTGAAAGATAAAAAAATAGAATTTATCCCTAACAATTGGGAAAAGACCTATTTTTCATGGATGAAGGATATAAAAGACTGGTGTATATCCCGACAATTGTGGTGGGGACACAGAATTCCGGCTTGGTATGATGAAAATGATAATGTTTATGTAGGTGCTACTGAAGAAGCTGTAAGAAAAAAATACAATCTTACGAAAGCCCAGAGATTAGAAAGAGACGAAGATGTTTTAGACACTTGGTTTTCTTCTCAACTTTGGACATTTGTGACATTGGGTTGGCCCAAAAAAACAAAATTTTTACAAAAATTTCATCCCACTTCAGTTCTAGTTACAGGTTTTGACATAATTTTCTTTTGGGTTGCAAGAATGATAATGATATCTAATAAATTTCTTAAGGAAGTTCCTTTTAAGGAAGTTTATATTCATGGCCTTGTTAGAGATGGCGAAGGTGAAAAAATGTCAAAGTCAAAAGGAAATATCATTGACCCAATTGACATTATTGATGGAATTGAATTAGAAAGTTTAATAGACAAAAGAACTGCAAACTTAATAAATCCAAAACAAAAACAGAAAATTAAAAAAAAGACCGCAAAAGAATATCCTAATGGAATATCTCCTTACGGAACTGATGCTATTAGATTTACTTTTTGTTCTCTTGCTTCAGGAAGTAGAGACATAAATTTTGATTTAAAAAGGGTCGAAGGATACAGAAATTTCTGTAATAAATTATGGAATGCATCAAGATTTATTTTATTGCAATGTAACGAAAATAAAATCAGAAAAGATACTTCAAAGGCAAGCGAAGATTTGTGGATTCTAAGCGAATTCAATAAAACTCTAAAAGAATATTGTATGCATTTAGAAAGTTATAGATTTGACCTTGCAACTAAAGTTATTTATGAGTTTGTTTGGGATATTTATTGCGATTGGTATATCGAGTTCTGTAAAACTAGATTACAAGATAAAAATTTAACAGAGAGAGACAAAGGGTTAATTTTAAATTCTTTAGTGACATCTCTTGAATCAATTTTGGTTGTTTTGCATCCAATAATTCCTTTTATAACTGAAGAAATTTGGCAACAAACTAAAAAATATCACAACTTTAATAAAAAAAGCATATCCCAAAGAGATTTTCCAAAAATAATAAAGTCAAAAAAATCCTTTAAAGAAATAGAAATTATTAAATCTACAGTATCAGGTATAAGAAACTTTAGAGCTGAAATGAGACTATCTCCAAAAGTAAAAATAGATTTGTGTTTAGATAAAAAAAATAAAACTTTTAAGATTTTAAATAACTATAAGTTATATCTTGAAAAACTTGCTGGAATTGACAATATTAACCATGAATCTAATCCTCCTCCCTCCTCTATAATTCTTATTACTGATGATAGATTATTTGTTCCGCTGAAAGGTCTCATAGATACAGATAAAGAAACAGAAAGGAATTCTGAAAATTTAAAAAAATTGAACATTCAATACGAATCATTGCATAAACAATTAAGAAATGAGAAATTTCTAAATAACGCTCCAAAATCTTTGGTGAAAGAAAGAAGAAGACAATTGAGAGAAATAAAATCTAAAATTTCTGATACTAAAAATCATCTTAAGGTGTTAAAAAAAGTATAATTTTATTATGTGGTTAAGAGGTGCTACAGCTGGGATAATTGTTAGTCTTTTAGCAGCTGGGCTTTATAATTTATTTTTTCAAGAAAGTTTTCTTAGAGCTTTAGTTTTCATTTTCTTTTCAACTTATATCTCCAGTATGATCATGGTTTATGGAAAAGAAATAAAATATAGACTTAAAAGGGAGAAAGGAACCATTAAATGGTTTGATCCAAGCAAGGGTTATGGTTTCCTTGAAAGAGATAAAGGCGGTGATCTATTTATTCATTTTGCCTCTGTGAACGAAAAAGACAGAAAAAGTTTAAAAGAGAATACTAGAGTAAGTTACAAAGTTGTTTCAAGTGTAAAAGGACCGCAAGCTAATGAAATTAAAATTATTTAGTTTTTCTCATATAAAATCTAACCTTGTTTTGCTCAATATTTTTTTTATAAACTACAAAACCAAATTTTTCGTAAAATTCTTTCGTATCTTCCCTAGAAGTCAAAATTAAAGAACAATTATTAAATTGTTTTTTTCGAATTTGAAAAATGAAATCCATTAAAATTTTTGCTACTCCTTTATTTCTATAATCTTTAGAGACTGAAAATCTTTGTACCGATACATCTCTATCTGAATCTGGCCAAAGTCTGGAATAAGCGACTAATTTTTCTTTTATATAGATTAATAAATGACTGCTTTCCTTATCGATCTTTCCATCATCATATATTTTATCCCCTTTACTTTTTTCTCGAAGATCTATTATTTTCTGGAAACTTTTCTTATCAATACCATGAAAATTTTCACACTTTTTAATGCAAATATCTTCAATAGCAATCATTAATTTTTAAGGGCAAGGATTAGGGCATTCGGAATGAATCTTATCCAATTCATCCAATATGTCATCAGATAACTTAGTTTGTTCGCTTTCTATAGCAAGCTTAAGCTGATCCATTGTAGTTGCACCAATAATATTTGAAGTAACAAAGTCTCTCGAGTTAACAAAAGCATTGGCCATTAACGAAGGATCTAAATTTGATTGTTCAGCCAAATTTACATATTTTCTTATAGCAGATTCAGCGCTGGGAGTTTCATATCTTTGTCCTCTTCCAAATAACTTGGTTCTGGATCCTTCTGGGAGTTTCCCGTCTAAATACTTTCCTGATAAATAACCTTGAGCTAAAGGTGAGTATGCTAACAAGCCTACTTCACTTCTATGAAAAAACTCTGACATCCCACTTTCATAATTTCTATTTAAGAGATTGTAAGCATTCTGCACGGATTGAACTCTCGGGTAAGATTTTTTCTCTGAAATATTTAAAAATTCAGATAATCCCCATGGAGTTTCATTAGAAAGCCCGATGTGCCTTACTTTCCCAGTTTTTACTATTTCTTCTAATACCTCTAAAGTTTCTTCGATAGGAATAGACTCTAGATCGTAATGCTTATAAAGACCCAATCCCCCTCCAAAAATATTTAAAGCTCTATCAGGCCAATGAAGTTGATATAAATCAATATAATCTGTTTGAAGTCTTTTTAAACTTCCCTCAATTGCTTCTTCTATATTTTCTTTATTTAATCTTGTTTCGCCCCCTCTAAACCATTTCATTCCACTTCTGCCAGCAACTTTGGTTGCTAGAATAATTTCTTTTCTGTTTCCATTTTTTTTAAACCAATTACCTATTATTGTTTCAGTACTTCCTTGTGTTTCTGCTTTAGGAGGAATAGAGTAAAGTTCAGCTGTATCGAAAAAATTTACGCCTTGTTCTAAAGCATAATCCATTTGTTCAAAGCCTTCTTCTTGAGTGTTTTGTTGTCCCCAGGTCATAGTTCCAAGACATATCAAACTAACTTCAATATCGGTGTTACCTAATTTTTTAAATTCCATTTAATACCCCCTATTAAAATTAATAATTTTTCTTAAAAAGAAAAGAACAAATCTAGAAATACTAACAAATGAGGATAAATGCATGTGTTTCGTATAAATGAGCCCATCTTCTCTACCCTCTAATAATCTATAGTAATTTTTCCTTTTTCCTACTTTTTTGTAATTATTTTTTTTATAGAAATTAATTGCGCTAATATTACTATTTCTAACCTCTAAAAATATATCTGAAACCCCTTTTTTGGTAAGTTCTTTTTCAGTTTTACTTAGAAGTTTTTGACCTAAACCCTGTGATCTAAAATCTGGGTGAATTGATATATTCAAGAGATGAGACTCAGTAAAATTAACTGTAGAAATGCAAAATCCCAAAAGAGAGTCATCTTCAAAAATTACAATATTTTGATAACTTGAATTTATGCAGTCAATGAAGCTACCTATCGACCAAGGCGTAGGGTTAGATAATTTTTCTATTTCCATGATTTGATCTAAATCTTTAAATTCTAGAGACCTAAATTTATAACTCTTTTTTCCATGCATTTTTTCTTTTGTTTGAATCAAGCATAAATTCTTCTAAACAGTCGGGCTTTATAGTTTCATTTTCTACAAAAAAATTCAAAATTTCATTTGAATCTTTTTCTTTAAAATCCAGTCCAAAGGACATGGACAAAGAAAATAAAAATGATGTTTCTTCTAAGCTAAACTTTTTAGTTTCAATCTTTACGACCTTATTTTTTTTAAACAAGAAATCTTTTTTTAATTTCCATTTATTAAAATTTAATTCTTCTAAGATATACTCGCCAAATTTCATTCAATTAATCCTATATAATATTTTAATCCAAATCTAAAAATAAAATTGAAAGAAATTATAAATAGCTCAGCTTCTAAATATTCTGCATTTAAAAAAATAGAGCTGAAAGAAAGAAAATGGCCAGAAAGTCAGGTGGTTAAACCTCCTATTTGGTGCAGTGTTGATTTAAGAGACGGAAATCAAGCTTTAATTGAGCCTATGGGCATTGAAAAAAAACTTAGATTCTTTTCAATGCTTGTAGAACTAGGATTTAAACAAATTGAGATAGGCTTTCCATCAGCTTCAGATACTGAGTTTAATTTCGTTAAAGAATTAGTTAAACAGAAACTAATACCCGACGACGTTCAAATACAGGTTCTTACCCAAGCAAGAGAACATTTAATAAAAAAAACTTTTGAATCTGTTGCGGATTGCAAAAATGTAATTATTCATCTTTACAATTCAACCTCAACATTGCAAAGAAAAGTTGTTTTTAATAAAGATAAAAGAGGTATCACAAAGATAGCGACCGATGGGGCTGAGTTAGTAAAAAATTTATCTTCTGAAATGAGTGGTATAAATTGGCAATTTCAATATAGTCCTGAAAGTTTTACTGGAACAGAGTTGGAATATGCTCTAGAAGTATGTAACAAAGTTAATGAAATCTGGGAGCCTACTAAATCAAAAAAGACCATTATGAATTTACCAGCAACAGTTGAATTATCCACGCCGAATATTTATGCGGATCAAATAGAATGGATGTCAGAAAATCTTAATGATAGAAATAATATATTACTTAGTCTCCATCCACATAATGATAGAGGAACAGCCGTTGCTGCAGCTGAGCTAGGACTTATGGCTGGAGCTGATAGGATTGAAGGAACTCTATTTGGTAATGGAGAGAGAACTGGGAATGTTGATATTGTGTCTTTGGCTCTTAATCAACTTACTCAAGGAGTAGATCCAAAGTTAGATTTTTCTGACATCAACAAAGTTATGAGAGAGGTAGAATATTGTAATCAATTACCTGTTCATCCTCGTCATCCTTATGCTGGTGATTTAGTTTTTACTGCTTTCTCTGGATCCCATCAAGATGCCATCAAAAAGGGTTTTGAGGCTATGCGGGAGTCAAACGATCCAAAATGGGCTGTTCCTTATTTGCCTATTGATCCTGAAGATGTAGGAAGAACTTATGAAGCCGTAATTAGGATAAATAGTCAATCTGGTAAAGGTGGCGTCGCATACTTACTAGAAAAAGATCATGGTCTGTCGCTGCCTAGAAGATTACAAATTGATTTCTCTAAAGTTATCCAAGAAATAACAGACGATAGTGGTAAAGAAATTGAAATTGAGGAAATTTGGAAAGAATTTAGAAAAAATTATATTGACGTTGGAACGAGTTTAAAATATTTGAGTCATAACATAAGCTCAGAAAACTCTTCAAAAAAGACTAATTCTGATGTTTTAAAACTCAATGTAAATTTTAAGGGAGAAGAAATTGAAATTAACGGTGAAGGTAACGGTCCTATTGAAGCCTGTATTAATGCTCTAAGTGAATTACTGCATTCGCCGATAAAAATATCAGATTATCATCAACATGCTATTTCCTCTGGCGCAGATGCATCAGCTGCAGCTTATATAGAAATATCTATAGAAGGTAAAACTTTCTGGGGAATTGGAATCAATTCAAATACTGTTGCAGCTTCTTTTGAAGCAATAATTAGCGGTATCAATAAATCTATAGATTAGATTCCTTGAACAAAATCCCTTTTTTTATTCTCAAACAAACGTAATTGCCCTTCTCTTTGGAGCCCCAGATAAATTTGGGTTGACTTGATTTATTAGCATTTAAAAAAGTATTTGTTAATTCATCTAGAACTTGAGAATTTGGTAATTTACATTTTTTTAATTCTAACCAATTTAAAATTAATATCTTTTGGTAATTGGATTCATATTCCTTTAATTTATCAAGCCTAATATTTTCTCCATCTAAAATATTTTTGAGTTCCTGAGTTGAAGTTTCCCTTAAAAATTCGTAAGAAGTCTTATGGTTATCAATATATTTTGAAAAACTCTTTCTATAATTAGGCCACCTTTCAGAAATTTTAGTTAAAACTTCCTTACGCAAATAATTTCTATCAAATTTAATGTCGTCGTTCGAATCATCTTCAACGTATTTTAATTTTTTATTTTTTGCTATTTCAATAAGATCGTATTTTGCCAATTTAAGAAAAGGTCTCACTAAAAAACCATTGCCCAAGCCTCTTTTCATAGGGATAGAAGAGGAACCTTTTAAACCAGAACCTCTTAACATTCTAAAAAATAATGTTTCAATTTGATCATCTAAGTGGTGACCCATAAATAAAATTTCATCTTTTTTCAAAACTTTTTCAAAAATTTTATATCTTTCTTCTCTCATCAAAGATTCAAGACTTGAACCCTTTAAGGTATTTGAATTGAAAGAAAATTTTTTAAACTCAAATCCATAATTTTTACAAAAACTTTCACAATGCTTTTCCCATCGCTTTGAATTTTTAGAATACTCATGATTAATGTGTATTGCCACAACGTTGCATTTTAAATCTTTAGCTGCTTCCCCGACTTCGTAAAGTAAAACAGTAGAGTCAACCCCTCCACTGTATGCAACATAGCATGTTTTCTGCGCTTCTAAATGAGGAATTATCAAAGATTTTGGTTCAATCAATTATCAAACCAAGCCATAAGACATAATTTTTTCATATCTTCTTTTTAGAATTTCATCTATGTCTTGAGCATTCAAATTATTAAGTGTTTTTTCAATAGAATTACTTATCAAATGACATGACCCACCTAAATCTCTATGAGCGCCTCCTAAAGGCTCTGAAATTACTTCATCTATTAATCCAAATTTAATTAAACTTTCAGCATCAACTTTCATTGCTTTGGCTGCTTCATTAGCCTTCGATTTATCTCTCCAAACAATTGAAGCACAAGCTTCTGGCGAAGCAACAGCATAAATTGAATATTCCAACATACAAATATGATCTCCAACCCCTATCGCCAAAGCTCCTCCTGAACCTCCCTCACCCGTAATAATTACAATTATTCTGGTTTTTAAATTCGATAGGATGCTAAGGTTCTTAGCTATTGCCTCGCTCATTCCCCTCTCCTCACTTTCAATACCAGGATAAGCTCCAGGAGTATCTACAAAAGTTATAAGTGGCAAGTTAAAATCCTCAGCAAGTTTCATAAGCCTCTCAGCTTTTCTATAACCTTCTGGTTGGGCCATACCAAAGTTTCTATTCAACTTATCTTCAGTACTTTTTCCCTTTTCGTGCCCTAATAGAACAACTGGCGTATTCTTAAATTTTGCTAAGCCGCCAATAATAGCTCTATCGTCTCCAAAGGTTCTATCGCCATGTAACTCGTCAAAGTCTGTAAAAATATTTTCTATGTAATCAGAAAAATGAGGTCTATGCGGATGCCTTGCAACTTGAACCTTCTGCCAAATATCCAACTTGCTATAGATTTCTTTAGTAATTGATTCAATTTGATTACTAATATCAGATATTTCTTTAGAAACAACATTTTCATTCTTTGAGGAAGTTTCTAGGTTCTCTATTTTGCTTTCGAGATCGCTAATAGGTTTTTCAAATTCTAGGTATGTATAGGCCATCTAATGTCTCAAATAGTATTGTAAATCTATGTTTTTTATCCCACAGGTCCTCTTTAAAACGTCAAAATTATCATTAGTTAAAGAAATATTAAAGTCTTCTCTTAGATCCATTCCTACTTTTCCGTCTTTGGTATGGTAATTTAATTCAACTGGGCAACCATCTGATGTTTTTTCTAAAGAAAAATTTTGTAGGTTTTCAATTAATTTTTCAATTTTTTTTGGCTGGTTTTCTGAAACATTAATTAATAATTTTCTGGCAAATTTTATTCTTGCCTCCTCCAAAGTATATAATTTTGCAACTCTCATCTTTTTTGCCAATCCAAATTGTTTGATTTTTTCCATACTTTCTTCGATAACCTCTCCATCTGCAATTATAATTTCATGACCATTAAAAGATAAGTTAGATTGGTCAAGGACTTCTTGGTTTATAGTTAGCTCTATTCTGTCGGAATTATCATCCAAAGTAGCAAAAACAATAGCGCCCCTTCTTGTTTGAATTCTGTTATGGGAAATAATAACTCCGCAGCATCTTTGATGATTTTTGCCTAGTACAAGATCTTTAATTTTTACTGGAGATATTTGTTCCAATTCCCAAAGATTTTCATCAACTGGATGATGTTGAAGATGATAGCCTAAAGATTCAAATTCTAACTTAGAAGTTTCATTTGAATTATAAACTTCATCCAATTCCTTTTTCTCTTGAAGAGAAAATTCTTGAACTCCAAACATGTCAGTCTGACCGTTTTCAAGGTTTTCAAGCTCTTGTCTTGCCAGTTTTAGAATATCTTCCATCTGGTCTAAAAGTTTAAATCTATCCACAGAAAATATATCCATTGCTCCGCTTTTTATTAGAGGCTCTAGACATCGTTTGTCTACCCTAGATAAATCCACTCGAAAACAAAAATCTTTTAGACTTTTAAAGTCCCCCTTATTTCTTTCTTCAATTATATTTTCTATAGCTGAATCTCCTACGCCCTTTATTGCGCCAAGACCAAATAAAATATTTTCTTCATTTAGAGAAATAAAATTTTTTGAACTTTTATTGATGTCTGGTGGATTAATTTTTAGTCCCAACGAATGAGAGTCATCTATAAGAATTTTAATTTTATCAGTGTCATCAAGTTCGGATGATAATGCAGATGCCATAAATTGTGATGGATAATGTGATTTAAGCCACGCAGTTTGATAAGAAATTAGTGCATATGCCGCAGAGTGAGATTTATTAAATCCATAACCGGCAAATGTTTCAATTTGATCCCATAGATCTTCAGCAACTCTTTTAACTTTATTTTTATTTTGAGCTCCTTCTATAAAACTTTCTCTCTGACTCTCCATGACTTCAGGAATTTTCTTTCCCATGGCCTTTCTAAGAATATCTGCCTGTCCAAGAGTAAAACCTGAGAATTCTTGGGCTAGTTGCATGACTTGTTCTTGATAAACAATAACTCCATAAGTACTCTTTAAAATCTTCTCAACTTCGCTATCTTTTGAATAGTCAATTTTTTCTATTCCATTTTTTCTATCAATATAGGTGTCCACCATTTTCATTTCTAAAGGCCCAGGCCTGTAAAGTGCGATCATGGCAATAATATCTTCAAAGTTATTAGGTTTTAATTTTATTAAGTACTCTCGCATACCTCTCGATTCCATTTGAAAAACTGCTGTTGTGATTCCTTTCTGAAGTAATGCAAAAACCCCTTTATCGTCTAAATCTAAATCATCTAAATTAATTGGTTCCAGGTTAATTGAATTTCTAAAATCGTTTATTTGTAGTAAAGCATTGTTAATCACTGTTAAAGTCTTTAATCCTAAAAAATCAAATTTTTGTAAACCTACTGCCTCAATGTCCTCCATACTGTATTGAGTGGCGTAGCTTTGTAGAGCATTTTCGTCAAATGTATCTGCATCAAGATATAAAGGCGAATAATCGTTTATTGCTGAAGGAGCTATTACTACTCCTGCTGCATGCTTGCCAACGCTTCTGGTTGTACCTTCCAATTTAAGTGCCATATCGAATATTTCTGAAGCATCTTCATCAATTTTTAAAATTTGTTTTAGATCTTTGCTTTCTTTTATAGCCCTTTCTAAAGTCATTTCAGGGCTAAAGGGTATAAGTTTTGCAATTTTATCCCCTAGGCTATAAGACTTTCCTTGAGCTCTAGCTACGTCCCTAACAACAGCTCTTGCTGCCATAGTTCCAAACGTGCAAATCTGAGCTACAGCATGCTTTCCATATTTATTAGTAACGTATTCTATGACCTTTTCCCTGCCATCTCTGCAAAAATCAATATCAAAGTCAGGATTACTTATTCTGTCTGGATTTAAAAACCTTTCAAATAAAAGGTCATATTTCATTGGATCTAATCCAGTTATTCCTAAAGCATAAGCTATAAGAGATCCTGCGCCAGATCCACGACCAGGGCCTACAGGAACATCATTGTTTTTAGCCCAATTTACAAAATCGGCTACAATCAAAAAATAACCTTCATAGCCCATTTCTAAAATAGTATCTAGTTCATAATTGAATCTATCTAAGTACTCTGAAGGCAATTCTTTGAGATTATTTAATTTAGTTTTTTCAAGAATCCCCTTCTCAGATAATTTTCTTAAATACTCAGATTCTTTTAACTCATCAGGAGTTTCAAAATCAGGCAAAACATAAATACCTGTTTTAATTTCAAGATTACACTTTTTTGAAACTTCAAAAGCATTGTCTATCGCTTCCGGAATATCATTAAATAAATTTTGCATCTCTTCAAACGATTTCAGATATTGATTTTCCTGATAACCCCGTTTTCTTCTGGGATCACTCAATACATATCCAGATTGAATACTTACTCTTGTTTCATGAGATTCAAAATCGTTTTGATTTAAAAAT
Organism: uncultured SAR86 cluster bacterium; assembly: GCA_902616715.1. GTDB lineage: Bacteria > Pseudomonadota > Gammaproteobacteria > Magnimaribacterales > AG-339-G14 > AG-339-G14. The sequence goes on along the minus strand of CACMTR010000003.1, from coordinate 30,797 downwards.
CTGACTCTATTTGATGCTATTAACGGAATATCCGAAGATTTTGATATCTCTATAAGAGAATTATTACACTTTTCCTCATTTTCGAAACCAACCCTTGTAATTTCTAAAAAAAAATTCTCTTGAAAGATATCTTTTAAAAATCGAGCTTGTTTCTCTGCTAAATCAAATTTATCTGCCAAAACTGAATTGGCTATCTGACTTTCAAGACCTCCTGTAAACATAATTAAGCCATCTTTATTTTCTTTTAAAATTTCTATATTTATAAAACATTCTTTATTTCTTTTTCCATGAGTGTTGGCATGAGATATCAATTTCATGAGGTTTTTATAACCCTCTAAGTCTTTAGCTAATAAAGTTAATTGACCTTTAGAGTTTTCCCCTTCCAAAGTCATTTCGGAACCACAAATAGGTTTAATACCATTTTCTCTCATAGTCTGATAAAAATTTACAAATCCAAAAAGATTAGAATTGTCTGTTATTGCAACAGATTCGTAACCAAGATCAGATGTCTTTTGCGCAAGATCTGCCATACTGATAAGACCATCATTAATAGAATATTCAGAATGTAAGCTTAAATGACAAAATTTATTCATTTATATTTTTGATTGGACTAAAAGACTTCCTATGTTCTTTTATTATTCCATAAGTGTTAATAGCTTCTATATGTTTTTTTGTTGGATAACCTTTGTGAGACGAGAAATAGAATTCTGGATACTTTTTATCTAGTTTTTTAAGCAACTCATCTCTATAAACTTTTGCAATAATTGAGGCCGCCATAACTTCAGGAATAAAGTTATCTGCTTTAATCACAGAAATTAAGGGAAATTCTGATTCAAAAGTATCTACTCCATCCACTATTATTTTTTTAGGGCGGTAACTTAAATTAATCGCGGCTTTTTGCATTGCTAAAATTGAAGCTCTTTTAATATTAATTTTGTCTATCATTTTTGAGGAAACAACTCCGATAGAAATAGATTTAGCTTTTTTTTTAATTTCTTGGGCAATCTCAGATCTTTTACTTTCAGATAGCTTTTTAGAGTCTTTAAGCTGAGAAATTTTAGCTCTTCCCAATATTACCGCAGCTGCAACTACAGGTCCGACTAGGCTTCCCCTTCCAACTTCATCAACACCTGCAATAAATTCTTCCAAAATATTTATATCGACTCTATCACAGAAAAAAATTTAGACTGGTTGTCATTGATTAATGCTCTATGAAGATTCTCAAAATTTAATTTCATTTCTTCATTATCTTCATTCATTAAAATATCAAGTTCAGAAACGAGATTATCAAAATTGACTTGAGATTGAAGTAATTCTTTAACTATTTTCTTTTCACTTAAAATATTCGGAAGGGAGATAAATTTTGAATAAATTAATCTTGATAAAATGAAATAGCTCAAAAAATTAGTTTTGTATATTACAAACATGGGTGTTTTACATAGTGCGGCTTCAAGAGTTGCTGTTCCAGAAGCTATAATTGAAAAATCACAAGCTGACAAAACGTTTTTTGAATCGTCATAAAATATAGACAAATTATCTAGTTCCTTCATTTTTTCTTCAAAACAATATTTTCTTGAATTTTTAGTTAAAGCAAGTATGAATTTTATTTTAGGGTTATGATTTTTATAATGACTTACCATAGAAAGTAAATCATCAATATGTTTTTTTATTTCTGAATCTCTACTGCCGGGAAGAAGCGCTACATGAATTTTAGATCTATCTAAATTTAGATGATCTTTATATTTTTCTTTATTAATCTCTAATTCTATTTTTTTTGCTAAAGGGTGACCCACAAAACTTGATTCCAGATTATGATTTTTTAAAATCTCAGTTTCAAATTTATACAAGCAAAAAATGTGATCTAGGTAATTAGAAAATTTTTTTATCCTTTTTTTTCTCCAAGCCCAAATTTGAGGGCAAACATATTGAATTGTTTTTATCTTAGTTTTCAACTTTAATCTTTTGGAAATTCCAAGGTTGAAAGATGGACTATCTACTCCAATAAAAACATCTGGTTGTTCATCGATAATATAATCTATTAACTGTTTTCTTCGCCTGAGAAGATTTTTTAAAGAAAAAAGAGGCTCAATAAGTCCCATTTTTGAAATCTCCTCGAAGGGAAATAAAGTTTTGAGGCCCTTTTCTTTCATTTTTTCTCCGCCTAGGCCTATAAATTCAATATCATTTTTATGATCTCTTAGAGAGTCAATTAGGTCAGATCCTAAAATGTCTCCTGATTCCTCTCCAACGGATATAGCTATTTTCACTTTTAGATTTACCTAACTATTCCTCTATCTGAAATTTTTATTGAATCCAGAAGTAAATTAACCTCTGGTATGTGATCAAAATTTTTTTTTATTTCTTTTATTGCCTCAACTAGAGGTATTTTTCTCATATACAAAATTTTATAAGCCTCTTTTAAGGCGTAAGAGCTTTCTTTTGACATATTTAATCTAGCTATACCAGTAGTATTTAGCCCTCTTGCTTTTGCGGGGTTTCCGCTCACCCTAACAAATGCTGGCACATCCTTTGAGACTGCACTACCCATTGCAGAAAAACTGTGGGCTCCAATATTACAAAATTGATGTACGAGACTAAACCCTCCAAGAATTACTCCCTTTTCAAGTTTTACACATCCGGCGATAGCTGAATTATTTACCATCACTACGTCGTCTTCGATGATGCAATCATGGGCTACATGAACGTAAGCCATAAATAAATTTCTAGAGCCGATGATAGTTTTTGAATTCTCTTGAACAGTGCCTCTGTTGACGGTTACTCCTTCCCTGAAAATATTATTATCTCCAATTTCTAAATAAGTTTTTTCTCCATCATATTTTTTATCTTGCGGATCTCCTCCGATTGTTGCAAAAGAAAAAATTTTATTATGTTTTCCAATCGAAGTAGGTCCTTCTATAAGAGCATGAGACCCAATTATTGATCCTGATTTTATTTCAACATCTGCGCCAATAACTGAATAAGGCCCTATGGAAACATCTTTATCTAACTTAGCTGATTTATCTATTATTGCTGATGCATGAATCATTATTTGGGCCTATCGGCACATAAAATTGTAGCAGAGCACACAAATTCATCTTCAACAGATGCTTTGCATTCAAACTTCCATATGCCTCTTTTACTTGATATTTTTGTAGACTCTAAAATTAATTTGTCTCCAGGAATAACCGGTCTTTTAAATCTTAAATTATCTGCTCCAACGAAGTAGTACATGGATCCTTCATCAGGTGTTTTGCTCATAGTTTTGAATCCTAAAATTCCTGATGCCTGTGCCATAGCTTCGAGGATCAGGACACCTGGGACTACACTTTTTTCAGGAAAGTGTCCTATAAAATAAGGTTCATTGTTTGTAATATTTTTGTATGCTTTTATGTACTTGTCTAACTCTAACTCAACAACTCTATCTACCAGAAGAAAGGGATACCTATGAGGTAAATATTTTCTAATTTCTTCAATATTCATCTTTTTTTTCTCTCAGATACAATTTTTTTTAACCAATCTTTATGTTCCATTAAAACCGATCCTCCAGAATAAACTCCTTTATTTTTTATGTTATTTGTAACAAATGTCATCGGGTGGATTATAACTTCATCAACAATTTCTATGTTATCAACTATTCCACATAAGCCTCCTATCATACAATTTCTACCTACCTTTACACTCCCTGCTATCGAAGTATTTGCTCCTATGATAGTGTTTTCTCCTAAAGTGCAATTGTGAGCTAAATGGATCTGATTATCTAATTTAACTCCATCATTAATTAAAGTTTTTCCAGACGAAGCTTTATCGATAGTACAGCCAGCTCCTAATTCAACAAAATTACCAATTTCTACATGTCCATAATGAATAATTTTCTCCCATTTCTTTCCATTTTTTGCAAAACCCAGGCCATCAGATCCAATGACTGTTCCAGAGTGCACAATACAGTCACTTCCTATTACAGAATTTGAATAAATAGACACATTTGAATTTATTAAAGTGTTTTTTTTGATAATTGATCCGGCGCCAATAAAAACTCCTGATTTTATAACAACACCATCTTCAATTTTTACGTTTGCTTCTATATTACTATTAGGAGAAATTATGGCCCCTTCATGAATAATTGGTTCATTACCTTTAAAAGAAAAATCTAGACTCTTGGGCATAAACAACTGACTGCACTTGGCATAGGCTAAATGAACCTGATCTGTAAAAAGCTTATTTTCTATTGAATCCAGGTCATCATTTTTAGATAAAATTACTGCTCCAGCATTAGTATTTTCTAAATCTTTTTTAAATTTTTTTGAATAATAAAATGATATATCAGATTTTTTTGCCTGTTGAAGATTACTTATAGAGCTGACTTTAAAATTCTGGTCTCCTTCAAGAGATAAATCTAATAGGTTAGCAATTTCACTAAGTTTGAATTCTTTATTTATCAAAATTAGATATTAATCTTTACTATTTGCTTGATTTAAAAGCTCTATAACCTCTGGAGTTATATTGATCAGAGGATTGGTGCGATCATATGCCAATAGAGCTTGGCTATTGAAAAGTAAGGTTATTTTTTTTGCAACAATTAAATCATTTACTACTTTCTGAACATTCGGGCCTTGATCTGCTTGCAGTTTTTGAACCACCTCATTTTCAAGAGTTTGCATTTTTTGGGTTAGGAATTGTATGTCTTGATATAAGGATTGAGCCTTTTTTAGTTTTTCTGACTGTTCTTCATCAGACATAGTCGATGAATCCTTATTGAGCTCCTCTGCAATACTCAATCTTTCTGAATCTTTTAGTTGGGCTTCCTCCATTAATTCTTTGTAATCTCCAGATTCTCTTAACTCTTCAAAACTAGTTCTAGCCAAATCTGTACCCAAAAAAATTGTTTGATAATCTATTACAGCAACTCCCTCTAAATTAGCCCAAGAGGGTAGCGAAAAAATAGTAACTAGCAAAGATGTAACAAAAATAGATAACTTTTTCATAGAAATTCTCCTTGTGAAGCAATAAATATTAACGCAGTTTACCTTCTGAAGAGGGTCTTTTTCCAGAAGAATATTTAAAATTGATTGCCAATTTCAAATTGGAAAGTTTCTGTCTCATCAAATTCATCATCGCCAAATACAGAAGAGATTGCAAAAGACATTGGTCCCAAAGCTGTTATCCAGGTTACTCCTACTCCAACTGAATAACGCAATTCAGATAGATCAAACTCATTACAATTAATCTCATATGATTTACATTCATCACTGAAAACGTTTCCGAGATCTAAAAATAGAGAACTCCTTACAGATCTTGAGTCTTCTAAAAAAGGTATCGGAAAAATAAAATCTAATCCTCCTTCCAAAGAATAGGTTCCACCAGTTGGTCGGTTAAAGTTTGAATAGAATCCATCATATACTGCTCTGGGGCCAAGAGAATTTTGCTCAAAACCTCTTACAGAATTTAGACCCCCCGCATAAAAATTTTCATAAGGAGGTGGAGTGTCAGTGTCACCATATGCGAATAGCCCTCCAATTTCAGTTCTAACTCCAAAAATAAAATTATTTGAAAGCGGTCTGAAATACTTGAATCTATGTGAAAGTCTCCCGTAAGTTATAGAGCTTCCCGGAACAGTCACTGATCCCGAAACAACATTTAATGTTCCAGCAGTTGGGAAGATTCCACGATTTAAAGAATTTCTTGTCCATGAAGCACCAAAAGTTAAAGATTCAAATTTGGAACCTTCAGTTGCAATAAAATCTAATAATTGTCTTGAAGATAGTACATCAGAAGATAAATCAGTCTGATCAATAGCAGCTGAAAGACTTAGTTGAGAAATCTCGTTGATAGGAAGAACAAATTGAATAGATCCGCCAAAGGATTCTGTATTGTATGCAGAAATATTGAAATTTGAATAATCGCTAGACCTTATATAAGCTCCATAACCTAAACCAATACCATCAGGATTGAAGTATGGATCAAAGAAATTAAAAGAAATATTTGTTTGCCAATCACTATAATTAATCCCAATCCCAATACTATTACCAGTTCCAAAAGCATTACTCTCGGAATAATTTGCGCCAAGGCTGAAACCATATGCACCATACCCTAAACTGCCAGCTATTGAGCCTGAAAATTCTTCTTCAACTATAAACTCAATATCTACCTTATCTTTTTCTCCCGGAACAGGAACTTTTTCATAGTTCACTTGTTTAAAGAATCCTAAACGATCTAATCTTAATTTAGATCTTTCTAATAAAGAGTTAGAAGCCCAAGCTCCCTCCATTTGTCTCATTTCTCTCCTTAGTACAACATCATGGGTTCTATCATTACCAGTAAAATTTATATTTCTAATATAAGTCCTTTGTCCTGGTTCTATGAAAAAAACTACGTCAACAAGATTTTCCTCAACTTTCTTAATATTTCCTGATACTTCTGAAAAAAGAAATCCTTCATTATTTAAAAGATTATTAATGCTCTCTTCAGAAAAAGTAATTAACTCTTGAGAAAAAATAGAACCGTTTTGAGCAAAAATCAATCTATTAACAATTTCTTCATCAATAGGTAAATCCCCTGCAAGTGTAATTTCATTAATCTTATATATGTCTCCTTCAAAAATATCTATCGTAATAAACAGTTCCTGTTTGTCTTCTGAAATAGAAATAATTGAGTTATTTACTGAAAAGTTAAGATATCCTCTGTTTTTATAGAAAGACTCTAAACTTTCTAAGTCCCCTCTTAGATTTTCTTTTGAATAAGGAGTATTAGTTCTAAAAATGGATAGCCATGATCTTGGTTTTAATTTTAAAACCTTTTTTAATTCTTCTTCAGCAAAAATTTTATTTCCTACGATGTTTATGGATTTCAGTTCTGCAGTCTCGCCTTCTTCAATCTCTACGCTAAGCTTTACTCGATTTCTAGGAAGAGAATCTGACAATACTTCCACAGAAGCACCATATTTTCCTTGAGAAACATATTGTCTTTCTAATTCAGAACTTAGGTTTTCAAAAACAGATCTTCGGAATAAAGCCCCTTCAAAAATTCCCGAGTTTTTGAGACCGTCTAATAAATTTTCTGTTTTAATAGCCTCATTTCCTTCAATAACAATTTCGTCTATTGTAGGCCTTTCAGTTAAATTAATTAGCAAAGCATTACCGTCTCTACCTATTTGAATATCGTCGAATTGGCCTGATGCAAAGATGGATTTGGAAATTTGTACAATTTCATCCTGGCCTATCGAATCACCTATAGAAAATGGAATTTCGGAAAATACACTTCCAGCTGAAACTCTTTGCAAGCCACTTATTCGAATATCTTCAATTACCCAAGATGAAGAAAACAAGAAAGTCGGCAATGACAAAATCAACAAAAAAAATATTTTTTTTAAAACTTTTTTCATTTATAAAACACCTGAAAGTCTTGAAATATCGTTTATAAAAACAAAAACCATCAAAAAAAGAACCATTGAGAGTCCAACTCTATAAACAAAATCTAAAGTTTTAGGAGAAATAGGAGAGCCTTTAATTTTTTCAATTGTTAAAAGACAGATTTGTCCGCCATCTAAAATTGGGATAGGAACCAAATTTATAACTCCAAGCCCAATACTTACAAAACTCATAAGCATCAAGAAAGAATATAAACCTCCGTATAAAATAGTTTCTCCCGCAAACTGTCCAATCATTACAGGGCCTCCTAGATTTTTAGGAGAAACATAACCAGTAATCATCTTGTACAAAAATACAAATGAATCTATTACTGTTGAGTAAGTCTGATTAACTGCTTTTTTAAAAGCTGTAATTGGAGAGTAAGATTTATATACAAAAGAATCTTCAGAAAACTTATTTGCAGAAGATATACCTATAATCCAAACAGAATCTGAGAGCTTTGGATAAACATTTTTTACAATCTCCATTTCTTCCCTAACTAGAGTAATTTTAATAGGCATTCCGACGGAATTATTTATAATTTTTTTTATTTGACCCCAACTAGATACCGACTCAGCATCAATTGAATTTATCTTGTCTCCGGCTAATATTCCTGCTCTATATGCTGGACCATCTTTAATGACGCTACCGATTTCCGAAGTAATTGGTAAGCCTATTCCTAAACTTGCTAAAAGGTCTTTTGGCTCTTCTCCAATCAACCAATCTTGAATAGGAATCGTTTTATCTTTAAGCACCCCTTTTGAATCAATTAAAAAGCTAATAACTCCTGATTCTCCTAGACGTCTAGACAAACCAACCTGAACTTCAGCTCTCGTTTCAACTTTTTCACCATCAACTTCTAAAATAACATCTCCTTCTTCTATAGTCGCGACTGCAGCTTTGCTTTCCGGCAAAATATAACCAACTTTTGAAGATAGAGCTGTTGATCCGTAAATGTTTAAACATGTAAAAATTACTACCGCTAAAATAAAATTAGCTAACGGACCAGCAAAAAGTATAAAAACCTTTTGATAATATTTTTTCGAAACGAACGAATCTTGTCCAGTAGATTCTTTAATATCTGAAACATCTTCACCCAACATTTTTACATACCCACCAATAGGAAATAATCGGAGGTTGTAAGAAGTTCCATCCCTTCCAATCCAACTTTTCAAACTTTTTCCCATCCCTATTGAGAAATCTAAAATCTTAACCTTAAAAAATCTTGCAACATAAAAATGACCTGCTTCATGGATAGCAGTTATGACCATTATTAAGGCTAGGAATCCGAGTAAATAAGAAAGTATTTCTATCATTTTTAATTTAAAAAATTAGAAGCAATTGATTTAGCTTCTTTATCAATTTCCAACAAGTCTTCAATACTTAAATTTGATTTTGAGGACCTCCCTTCAAATACATTCATAGTATAGTCTACTGCTGCAAAGATTGAATTGAACTTCACTTTATTATTAAGGAAATAACTAACAGCTATTTCATTTGCAGAATTTAAAGCAACCGGAATAGTCTCGTCTCCTTCTAGCGCTCTATAAGCGAATTCAATCGAAGGAAAATCTGTTTCAAGGTGATTGAAAAATTCTAGTTTACCTAACTTCGCTAGATCTAGAGATTTTGTGAAAGATTTTATCTTACCTGGATACCCAAGACCGTAAGCTAGACATATCTTCATATCTGGGGTTGATAATGAAGCGATACACGAACCATCAATATTTTCAATTATTGCGTGAATAATACTTTGAGGATGGATAATTACCTTTATCTTCTCAGGTTCTAAATCAAAAAGCCATCTTGCTTCAATAATTTCTAAAGCTTTATTCATTAGACTTGCCGAATCAATAAGATTTTTATCCCCCATATTCCAAACTGGATGTTTTTTTGCTTCCTCAATTGTTACATTTTCAGTATCTGAAATCTTTTTGCCCCAAAAAGGCCCTCCCGAGCAAGTTATGCTTACACTTTTTACGTCTTTTCTCTCTACATTATTTAGGCACTGATGAATTGCGCAATGTTCAGAATCAATTGGAATAATGGTAGCGCCATATTTTTTTGCTTCTGATAGAAGTATTTTTCCTGCTACTACCAGCGGCTCCTTATTTGCAATAAGTATCTTTTTCCCCTCTCTTATAGACTTCAATATTGAATCTATTCCTACAATTCCTGAAAAGGCGGCTATTACAGTATCTATATCTTTATCTTCTAATAATTCGTCTAAACTATCGGAGACGAATAAATTACGACAACTTTTCAAATCCTTTTTTTCAAAAACATTTTCAGAAAGAAAAACGTTGGTTACATTTGCTTCTTTTGCCTGTTCAAGAATTAATTTTTTATTATTTCTGGCAACTAAAGATTTTATTGAATATCCATCATTACCTTTTATTACTTCCAAAGCAGATTTACCTATGGAACCAGTCGATCCTAAAATTAAAATTTTATTCATAACCCAAAAAAATTTATTAAACCAAAGAACACTGGCAATGTAACTAAGTGACTATCCAATCTATCTGATAATCCTCCATGCCCTGGAAGTATATTTCCTGAGTCTTTAACTCCTTGAGTGCGTTTAAATCTACTTTGTAAATAATCCCCAAAGATACTCGCTAAAGAAGAAATAATAATTAAAAAAACAAATACTGTTAAATTAGTATTCAGAGTAAAAAACGAAGGAAAGTACCAAAACAGCATTGATAGAAAAACTACACAAAATAAACTTCCTCCAATAATTCCTTCGAGAGTTTTATTTGGGCTAGTAGTTGGAAAAATTTTTATGTTACCTATTGTTTTGCCGACATAATAGGCTCCAGCATCGGTCAAGACAGATATCATAATTCCAATAAAAAATAATTGTCTAAATTTTTCGAAGGTTGGTAAAAAGAGAATAATTAAAATTATAAAAAATATTTGAATCCAAAAAAAAATATTCATTTCATTAGTTACTTTTACTAATTCAAAAGTTAATAGAAAACATACCAATAAAAGCATTAAGTAGAAAATTTCTAAATTGGAAAAAAAAATTAAAATTGTTGCTAATGAAGCTAAAATTAATCCTGTAATTTCTCTTTTAAACATTTTTATTAGGTCTTTTTCCAAAACTTCTTTTTCTTTTTTTATAATTATCCAAGGCTCTCTTAAAATCACTTTTATTGAAATCAGGCCACAATTTTCTAAAAAAAATAAGTTCTGAATATGCTGCCTGCCAAATTAAAAAATTACTTAATCTCGATTCATTTCCTGTTCTTATGACCAGGTCTGGATCTGGGGAGTAAGATGTATCAAGATAAGAATTAAATAGCTTCTCGTTTATGCTTTTTTCTGATAATTTATTTTTTGAAAAATCTATGGCAATTTTTTTTGCGGCTTGAACTACGTCCCATCTTCCCCCGTAACTAATTGCTATATTTAAACTCATCTTAGGCTTGTAAGCGCCGGTTAAACCCTTTGTTTCAGCAATTTTAACAATTATGGATTTTTTAAGCCTCGAAATATCTCCTATGAAATTTGCTCTAACAGAGTTTTTAATTAATTCTGGTGTTTCTTCTTTCATTGCATCAACAAAAAGCTCCATTAACGATTTAACTTCTTTTTTGCTACGTTTCCAATTTTCTGTACTGAAGGCATAAAGAGTCAAATATTTAATATCATTCTTTACAGCGAATTCTATTGCATTCCTTGCTGCTTTTACCCCAGCTTTATGCCCTTCTTTTTGTGAAAGATTATTTTGTTTAGCCCATCTAGAGTTACCATCCATAATGATAGCAACATGATTAGGATTAGAGCTCATACTAGATTTCTAAGAGATCTTTTTCTTTTTCCCTTAAGAGTGAATCTACTTTTTCAACATGCTGGTCTGTGACTTCTTGAATTAAAATTTCTCCTTTTTTAAGATCGTCTTCAGAAATTTCTTTTTCATTAAAATACTCTTTTAATAAGCCATTAGCATCTCTTCTTTGGTTTCTTATCGACACTTTTGAATTTTCAGCTTCTGATTTAGCAACCTTAATTAAATCTTTTCTAGTTTCCTCAGTTAGATCTGGAAGAATAACCCTTATTGTTTCTCCAGAAGTTATTGGCTGCAATCCAAGATCAGACTGGTGGATTGCTTTCTCTATTAATGGGACATTATCTTTCTCCCAAGGAACTATTGCGAGGGTTTTAGCATCTTCAATAGAAATATTTGATACTTGTTTGAGTGGTGTCAAATTTCCATAGTAGTCTATTTCGATAGCATCCAACAGAGAAGTATTTGCTCGTCCAGTTCTAATTCTTTTAAAAGCTATATCAAGCGCTTCTAAAGTTTTACCCATACCTTTATTTGCGTCGTCAAGAATATCATCAATCATTTTTATAACTCAACTAAAGTTCCAATATCTGTATTTTCATTAATGATAGCTTCTAAAATAGCTCCTTCTGCATCAGCATTAAATACTCTGACACTTAAATTATTGTCTCTGCAGAAGCACAAAGAAGTTTGATCCATAACCTTCAAATTTTTTGTAATAGCTTTATCAAATGATAAATGCTTATATTTAATAGCTTCTTTATTTACTTTTGGATCATCTGAATAAACTCCATCAACATTAGTAGCTTTCAGCATTACATCGGAGTTTAATTCTACTGCCCTTACGCTAGCTGTTGAGTCTGTTGTAAATAATGGGTTCCCTAGTCCACCAACTAATATAACAATTTTGTCTTCAACTAAAGATTTTTCTGCTTCTTCCTTACTATAAGCTTTTACAAAATTTCCTATAGCAAAAGAAGAAAAGAGACTATTTTCGCAGTTATTTGACGACAAAAAATTTGAAAGGGCTATGCCGTTCATTATGGTAGACAACATCCCAATATAATCTGCAGAAACCTGATCTATGTTTAAAGAAGTTAATTCTCTTCCTCTATAAATATTTCCTCCACCAAGGACTAATGCTATTTGTATCTTATTTTTTTTAGCTGCCAACAACGACTCAGATAAACTAACAAAAGTTTTTTTATCAAATCCCTTTTCATTTGATCCTGAAAACCACTCTCCACTTACTTTGAGTAGTACTCTTCTCGTTTTAGCCATTTTTAATTTTCTAATTGAGATTTTACTTCTTCAGCAAAATCCATCTTTTCAACCTCAATGCCCTCTCCTAGTTCGTATCTAAAAAACTCAAGAACTTCTATCGAATTTTCTTTTATAAGATTTTGAATTTTTTGTGAAGGATCTTTAACAAAAGGTTGGCTTAGCAAGGAAACTTCCGATTTGAATTTTTCTAACCTACCGGAAACCATCTTTTCCAGGATATCTTTAGGTTTATTTGAGTCAGCTACTTGCGCAAGAATTATTTCTTTCTCTTTATTTATTAATCCTGCATCAAGATCATCGGCACTAATGACTAAAGGAGCAGAAGCAGCTATATGCATTGCTACATCATTTCCAATAACATCGTTTTCTTTAGAAATAGAAAGGATTGAACCAATCTTATTATTTCCATGTATGTATGAGTAAATAAATTCAGAATTGATGACCTCTTTCCTTCTTATGACGATGTTCTCACCGATTTTCTGAATTAAACTCTGTCTTTTTTCTTCCAAGTAGTTTTCATGTAAAACCTCTAGAGATGAATCGAAATTTTTTAAACAGTAATCAAGAGTATCATCACAAAAATCTATAAAGCTCTGATCCTTGGCTACAAAATCAGTTTCACAATTTATTTCTAAGAGAATTGCAATATTATTTGATGAATCTATTTTAGACAAAATTTTCCCTTCGGCAGCTGTTCTTAGTGATTTTTTTTCAGCTTTCAAAGCACTATTCTTTCTAAGATTAGTAATTGCTAAATCAATGTCACCTTCCGACTCTAAAAGCGCCTTTTTGCACTCCATCATTCCAAGACCGGTTTTGTCTCTTAAAAGTTTAACTTCACTTGCTTTTATAGTCATGGCTTAATACTCCGAAAGTTTTAACAAAATTTTCCATTTATTCTTTGAAATCATGAGAAGATTATTCATTTGTTTCATCTTTTTTTGATGGATCAACCTCATCTTTTTCTTCGGAAACTTCCACTTTTGCAGGAATTTTTTCTTCAACATCGCTAGTAGAAGTTTGTTTTGCTTCCTCACCTTTTCTGACAATTACAGGTCCATCTCCTGAAATAATTCCAGTTGCTTTCGACGCGCCTTCAAGACAAGCGTTTGAAATTATTCTAGTCAAGAGAGAAACTGATCTGATTGCGTCATCATTACCAGGAATTATGTAATCCACGCAATCAGGATCAGAATTAGTATCCACAATTCCAATTATTGGAATTCCCATTTTTCTGGCTTCTGAAACAGCAATTTTTTCGTTTTTAACATCTACAACGAATAAAGCTTCTGGTAATCCCCCCATATTCTTTATGCCGCCAATGGAACGTTCTAATTTGTCCATTTCTCTTTTAATTCCTAAAACTTCTTTTTTTGTTAAATTCTCAAATTTCCCCTCCTCTTCTTGTGTTTTGAGAATTTCAAGTCTTCTAATTGAAGCTCTAACTGTTTTATAATTAGTGAGCATTCCTCCAAGCCATCGATAATTCACATAAGGCATATTGCATCTTTCAGCCTCTTCTTTAATTACTCTGCTGGCAGCTCTTTTAGTACCTACAAAAAGAATTCTATTATTGGATGCTGCAAGTTGAGAACAAAAATCTATAGATGGCTTGAGAAGTTCTAAAGTTTTTTCTAAATTTATTATGTGGACTTTGTTTCTATTTCCAAAAATGTAGTTTTCCATTTTTGGATTCCAGAAACGAGTTTGGTGTCCGAAGTGGACGCCTGCTTTAAGCATTTGTTCTATGGAAATATCCATTAAAGCTCCTTTTTTTGTAAGCCATTTGGCTTGGGTTAAACTTCCTTAGAAAAAAATATTTAACTAGACTTGAGCAAATCTAGCACCCAAATATTGGAAAATTCTAAGTGCAATTTAGATTCTAATAATCCGAAGAGGATTAAAACATAATTGAGTGAATCAACAAAGAGAAAATTAAATATTACTTAAATTATACAAGCCTGGCTTTTGATGTTGGATCCATTTAATGGCTGCAATTGCGCCTAAAGCAAAAATTTTTCTAGAGTCTGCAGAATGAGTAATTTCTATAGTTTCATCTTCCATATTCAAAATTATTTTATGGGTTCCAACAGAATTATCATCTCTAAAAGATTTTACGGAAATTTTAAGTCCATCATTTTTTGATTCTAAGAGATTTTTTAATTCAATCGCAGTCCCAGAAGGAGAATCAATTTTATCTTTATGGTGCGTTTCATGAATTTCTATGTCATTCGTCAAGATGTCAAATGAAGAGGAATTAAAAAAATTTTTGATAAAATTTATTCCCATGCTCAGATTTGGAGCAACCATAATTGCTATAGATTGAGAAAGTTTTTGTAAAGCGTTTAACTGTTCTTCATTGTGGCCTGTTGAGGCAATAATTAGAGGTACATTGTTAGACTTTGAAAAATTTAAAATTTCTTCAAAAAAATCAGGTGAAGATACATCTAGTATTACATCTGATTTAGAAACCTCCTTAAGAGAATTCTGTAACTTTATATCAGAAGAAGAATCTGCAAACTCTGAGATTTTTTTACCTATGTTTGGGTTATTTTTTGACGAGACACATGCCGCTAACTTAATTGAAGAATCATTTTCTAGTTCTTTAACGATTTCTGAGCCTAATCTTCCTGAAGCTCCACATAAAATAAGGTCAATACTCATTTAAAAACCCTTAAGAAAATTTTTTGCACTTTCAAACCATTTCTCTGCAAGCGGTAAGTTTTCATTTTTAGATATAGAACTTTTAAATTTTTCTAATAAATCTTTTTGTTCACTATTTAGTTTAATAGGGACCTCTACTAAAACTCTTACGAGTATATCTCCTTTCGAACCCCCTCTTAAAGGTTTAATTCCTTTCCCATTTAATCTGAAAAGCTTATGACTCTGAGTGCCTTCTGGCACTTTAAATTTTACTTTTCCTTGCAAAGTAGGAACTTCTATTTCAGCTCCTAACGAAGCATCAACGAAATTTATTGGAACTTCGCAATAGAGATGTTTTCCATCTCTTTCAAAAATCTTATGTCTATTTACATTAATCTCTATAAATAGGTCGCCATTTCCTCCCTTTCCAGCATCGCCTTCACCTGATAGCCTAATTCTATCTCCTGAATCAACACCTTGAGGAATATTTACAGATAAAGTCTTGTTTCTTTTCAGGTAGCCTGATCCGCCACATTTCTTACATTCAGGATCGTGTATTTCACCTTCTCCTTGACAATGTGGGCATGTTTGTTGCATTGAAAAAAAACCTTGTTGCGCCCTGATGACACCTTGACCTTGACAATAACTGCATACTTGCCAGTGTCCATCACATCTTTCTGTAGAAGGAATATCTAGTTTAATAGTTTTTCCTGAGGCTGCATCTTCTAAAGAAACGTCTAAGCTATAACTTAAATCTGCCCCTCTTCTAGTCCTTGTACTTCTCGACGAGCCTCCACCGAAAATATCTGAAAAAATATCACCAAAGATATCACTAAAGCCTTCAGCGGCACTTTGAGCATTGTTAAAAGATGAATTTACGCCCTGATGACCAAATTGATCATAGGCCTGTTTTTTTTGATCATCAGAAAGAATTTCATATGCCTCGGAAAGCTCTTTGAATTTTTCAGCAGCTTTTTCATCCCCAGGATTTCGATCTGGATGATATTTCATGGCTAGTTTGCGATAGGATTTTTTTAAATCATCTTTCGAAACAGATCTGTCAACTCCTAACACCTCATAGTAATCTCTTTTACTCATAGATGTTAGAAATAGATTTAGTTTTTATTTTCTTCTTTTACTTCTTCAAAATCTGCATCTACAGCCGAATCGTCAGAATCTTGAGGAGAATCTGAATTGTCCTCGGAAGTATTAGTTTGTTGTTCTTGATATAGTCTTTGTGCAAGAGAAGATGAAGCTTCTGCTAACAATTTAGTTTTTTCTTCTATTGCTTCTTTATCATCGCCCTTTAATTCTTCTTCCAAAGCAGAAATAGCCTCTTCTATTTGATTTTTTTCTTGTTCTTCTACTTTATCAGCAGATTCTTCCAAAGTTTTTTTACAACCATGTATCAAAGTGTCTGCTGCATTTCTGGCCTGGACCATCTCTTCGAATTTTTTATCTTCATCTGCATTTGCCTCTGCCTCTGCAACCATTTTTTCTATCTCGTCTTCAGACAGTCCGCTTGATGCTTGAATAGTAATTGATTGTTCTTTATTTGTAGCTTTATCTTTTGCGGATACATTTAAGATACCATTAGCATCAATATCAAAAGAAACTTCAATTTGGGGCATTCCCCTTGGTGCAGCTGGAATTCCATCTAAATTGAACAAACCAAGTTGTTTGTTTTCTTTAGCTTGTTTTCTTTCTCCTTGAACGACATTAACTGTTACTGCAGTTTGATTATCTTCTGCAGTTGAAAAAATTTGAGACTTATTCGTAGGAATGGTAGTGTTTTTTTCTATTAACGGGGTCATTACGCCTCCCATAGTTTCAATACCAAGAGTTAAAGGGGTGACGTCTAAAAGGAGAATATCAGTAACGTCTCCTGACAATACTGCTCCTTGAACAGCTGCTCCAACAGCAACAGCTTCGTCAGGATTTATGTCCTTTCTGGGCTCCTTTCCAAAAAACTCTTTAACTTTTTCTTGTACCAATGGCATACGAGTTTGTCCACCGACTAAAATTACGTCATTTATTTCGGATGGTTTAAGTTTTGCGTCTTTTAAGGCAACTTCAACAGGTTTAAGGCTTTTTGCAACTAAATTTTCAACCAAAGATTCTAATTTTGATCTTGTCACTTTTATGAGTAAGTGTTTGGGTCCGGACGCATCAGCAGTTATGTAAGGAAGGTTTACCTCTGTTTGCTGATTTGAAGAAAGTTCAATTTTTGCCTTTTCAGCAGCTTCTTTCAGCCTTTGTAAAGCAGCAGGATCTTTTCTTAAATCGAAGTTTTGTTCGCTTTTAAACTCATCAACAAGAAAATCTATTAAAGCTAGGTCAAAATCTTCACCACCTAAAAAAGTATCTCCATTCGTTGAAAGAACCTCGAACTGTTTTTCGCCATCAATTTCAGCTAGTTCTATGATAGAAATATCAAATGTACCTCCACCAAGATCGAAAACAGCTATTTTCTGATCTCCAGTTTTTTTATCTAAACCAAAAGCTAACGCAGCAGCAGTTGGTTCATTAATAATTCTTTTTACCTCTAACCCAGCTATTTTTCCAGCATCTTTAGTTGCCTGTCTTTGTGAATCATTAAAATATGCAGGTACGGTAATTACCGCTTCTTTTACTTCGTGGCCTAAGTAATCTTCTGCGGATTTTTTCATTTTTGCTAAAACTTGTGCAGAGACTTGCTGCGGTGCTAAATCTTCACCATTTGCGTTGACCCAAGCATCTCCATTTTTTGCTTTTATTATTTTGAAAGGAGTCATCTCCTTGTCCTTTTTGACTACTTCATCTTCGTACTTCCTTCCTATGAGCCTTTTGATTGCGTACAAGGTGTTTTCAGGATTTGTGACAGATTGTCTTTTGGCACTTTGACCAACTAATGTTTCTCCATCAGTATAGGCCACAATAGACGGGGTGGTCCTTCCTCCTTCAGCATTTTCAATCACTTTGGCTTGATCGCCGTCCATAATCGCTAAGCATGAGTTGGTAGTCCCTAAATCAATACCAATAATTTTAGACATATTTACCTCTTAATTAATTACATATGTTAATTAAGGGCAATAAAAATTATTTCAAGTTTTTTTTTACTTTTTATTCACAACTACCATTGCTGGTTTTATTACTCGATCTTTAAATTTAAAGCCTTTTTGAAAGACCTCTAAAACAATATTAGGTTTTTCTTCTTTATTTTCAGTTACCGAAAGCGCCTCATGTTCATTGGGATTAAATTCCTCTCCTTTGGGATCAATTACTGAAATACCATTTTTTTCAAGGGCAGAAACCATCTCTCTCAGTATTAAAGAAACTCCTTCAGAAGGAACCGTTTTATTTTTTGTGTCTTGATTTTCAAGAGTCCTAAAAAGATTATCGATTGATGGGATAAGATCTTTAACAAGATTTTCACTTCCATACAATCTAGCTTTTGTTAATTCATTTTGAGAAATTCTTCTTAAATTTTGGATTTCAGCTTGAGCTCTAAGTAATTTTTCCTCAAGTTGATCAATTAGCGAGCTTTCAGGGATTTGCTCAGTAGATTCGACACTTTCTTCTTTATCTTTCTCTATCTCTATCTCAGGGCCATTTTTTTGTATTTCAGATTCATTATCTTTTAGCTCGTCTTCTTGCTTAGAGCTTAAGTCTTTATCATTACTCTTCATTGTTTAAAGGCTCCACGTAAAGCACTAATCTATGGTCTACAATCTTATAACCTCTTTCGGAAGCAAGTTTTTCTTGTTGCTCTTCTATAATTTCGTTTGTGAATTCAATTACCTTTCCTGTTTTTAAACATACCATATGGTCATGGTGATCATTTGGCGTCAGCTCATACACTGAATGACCATTTTCAAAATTTTGCTTTAAAAGAATTCCCGCAGACTCAAATTGAGTCAAAACTCTATAAACGGTTGCAAGTCCAACTTCATCACCTGCTTCAACCAATTTTTTATAAACTTCGTCTGCGCTTAAATGTTTGGTATCAGATTCTTCAAATATTTCAAGAATCCTTATCCTTGGCAGGGTTACTTTTAATCCCGCTTCTCTTAGGTTTTTATCTTCAGCCATATATCTTTAGATAGTATAATTTAATGGGTTTTCAAGATGTTTAAAAAATTTATTTTATATCCTTTAGTTCTTATTTGCATTACTGCCTGTTCTAATAATTTTTATCAGGTACCTGTTGCGCAAGGAAATATAGTTACTGACGATATGATAAAGCAACTTGAAGAAGGCTTAACAAATGCACAAGTTCAATTCATTATGGGCTCCCCTGCCATAAAAAATTCTTTTGATTCTAATAGATGGGACTATATTGGAATGCTTAGTATTGGGGAAAATGAAACCACTAGTGTTCATTATGTTTTGTACTTCGAGGAAGGCAAATTAAAAGAATGGATCAATTTATTAGATTAGATTATTCCTGGAATCACTGCTTTTCTATTTTTTGGATAATTTTCGAATTCTCTCTTAAGCCATTCATGATTAGATAAAGCTCTTGGCAATAGATTTGCTAAAGTCCAAAAGAAAAAAACTAAACCTGCTAGATTCATTGTCATTAATGCCCATCCTAACCATTCTAAAAACTCCCCGAAATAATTTGGACAACTAACTTTTGAAAATAAAAATCCTCTTGGAATAGCGTATTTTCCATTATTGGATTTTTTGAGATTTATCATAATTTCATCCGAGATTATATTAATAAACATGCCGGAAAAAAAAACTATCAATCCAATAAGAAACCAAACGCTCAATAACCAGTTAGAAGAATAATCTATTAGAAAAAATAGCCAGCTTCCTTGAAAAAAAACATTCACTATATTGAATGCAAATGCAGACAAAACAACATTTAGCGGCATCTTTTTAGAATTTGTTTGAGCTCGCAACGGCCATATAAAACTTCTATTAAAATAATGTAAACAAAATAAAAGTGTTAAAACTATGTGTACTTTATTTTCATAATTCCCATAAAAGACAAAAAAAATAAGCATTAAATAAAATGCTGGAGACTCCATTAAAATCCAACCAGTTTTCGCCCCCATAAAGTATTTATAGGTTTTCTTTACATGCTTTCCATATGGGGCAGGTTCTTTAATTAAGTATAAAAATGCTATTGCTCCGATCAGCGCCCAAGCAAAAATTAAGTAATATAAAATCATTAGCTTAAGGCGTAGCCAAAAATAAGTAATACCGAAACTGGTGCCACGAATTTTAAGCAAACATTAAAAACATTGGACAGATTATTTGAGAGATCTATTTCTTTAATGAAATCAAGTTTTGGCACACAAAACCCTACCAATATGCAAATCAGAAGCCCCCCCAAAGGCAGCATAAATTGATCAGTTAGAACAGCTATTACTTCAAAAAAATTCATTCCATAAAATTTATACTCTGCCCAAATGTTATCTGAAAAAACAGTACCTAAGCCAATGAACCAGGCAATCAAACCTAAAATTATTACACCTTTAAGTCTTGAGAAAATGTTTTCTTCTTCAATCCATGCGGTGAAAGGCTCAATTAAGGAAACCGAAGAACTTAGCGCCGCTATAGAAACTAATATAAAAAAGACAGAATGGAAGATACTACCTAAAGGCATGGAGTGAAAAGCTACGGGTAAAGATTCAAATAATAAACCTTTGCCAACAAAAGCCGACAACTCGGGGTTACTAAAAACGATTGGAAAAATTGTGAATCCAGCCAGCAAGGCGACTAAGGTATCCAAAAAAATTACAATCAAAACTGTTTTTCCAATCATTTGCTCCTCTGGCATGTAAGCGCCGTAAGCCATAATTGATCCCATTCCTATGCTTAAAGTGAAGAAAGCCTGTCCCATTGCTGTTATTACTACTCCAGGAGTAATCTTAGAAAAATCAGGGTTAAATAGGAAACTCAAAGTTTTTAAAAATTCTCCGGTTAAAGAAGAATAAATACATAAAACAATAACTAAAAAAAATAAAATTGGCATAAGAATATTTATTGCTTTTCCTATTCCATCAACTACGCCCTTCCCCACAACATAACAAGTAACTCCAATGAATAATGAATGCCAAAATATCATTAACAATGGGGAATTTTTAAAATTAGAATAATATTCAACCGAATACTCAGCGGGATTTAATTCTGAAGATGGTATTGAGCTAAAAATATAAGAAGCCGCTATGCCAGCGATGACACTGTAATAAGAAAGAATTAAAAGCCCTGCCAAAGCGCCTAACCATCCCAAAATTAACCAGAATTTGTTTAAGCCATAATCATTAATTATTTTTCTCACAGAGTTGATAGGACTTTTCCTACCATGTCTACCTATATATATTTCAGCTATCATGATCGGCAGTCCTAAAAGTAAAATACATAGTAAATAGACTATTACAAAAGCTCCACCTCCGCTCTCTCCAGCTAAATAAGGGAATTTCCAGATATTTCCAAGACCAACTGCAGCTCCAGCTGCGGCAAGAACGAATGTCCAATTTCCCTTCCAGATTTTACTTTGATCCATGTCTTTAACTTATGATTTTTAAATATTAAATATTTATACTTAGTTTATGTCAAAAAACAAAATTAAAAATGTAAAACCTGTCATCGAAAATAGAAAAGCAAGATTTAATTTTGATCTTTCTGAAAATTTTGAAGCTGGAATATCTCTAAACGGATGGGAGGTAAAAGCAATCAGGGCTGGCCAAGCCGATATGAAAGACAGTTATGTTCTGATGAAAAAAGGTGAAGCTTGGTTAATTGGTATGAATATCCAACCTTTGAATGAGGTTACTCAAATTGTTGACCCAAATAGAACAAGAAAGCTATTGCTTACTAAATCTGAACTTTCTAAGATTTTTAAATCAACTCAAGAAAAAGGGCTTACTTGCATTCCAACTAAATTATTCTGGAAAGAAAACTTAATTAAAATAAAAATTTCTTTAGGTAAAGGAAAATCAAAATTCGATAAAAGACGCTCTACAAAAGAAAAAGAATGGAAAAGAGAAAAATCTGAAATGAAGAATCTTTCTTCCAACTTAAAATAAATAGATTAGAATGTCCGCTTCGGGGGCGAAATGGATTAGACATTTGTTTTTGAACCTATAAGGCATGTCGAGATGATAACAATCTCGTAAATAAAAGTTATAAAACATTTAGTTGGCAATAAAGCAAACTACGCACTAGCTGCATAATTCAGCTAGCTTTCTTAACCCTACACCTATTACGGTATAAGAAAGTCACTTAATAGGTTGCTTGAGAAAATTATTCTGGGATTTTCTCAAAAAGAGATACAGAATATATTTTATTTATCCTGCTCATCGGAGAAATAAAAAAGAAACTAATAGATGAACCTAAGCATGTAGATCTTAAGGGGATGGATTGATGGACGCGGGTTCGATACCCGCCGCCTCCACCAGAAAATTATTTATGTTTCTGAATGATATACAAATAATTTTTTTAAAAAATATTAGATTCATGCGTTGAAAGCTTCTATATTGGTTTCATGAGAAATCCGTTATTAAAAGATTTTAAGTCTTCGTTGGGTATTCCGCCTTTCGAAGAAATTAAAGATAGGCACTACTTACCTGCTTTCAAAGCTGCTTTAAAAGAACACAAAAAAGAGATTGATTCCATAATCAATAATAAACAAATACCGGATTTCGAAAATACTATAAATGCCCTTGAGAATTCAGGTTCATTCTTAGCCCGAGTTAGTAGAGTGTTTTTTAATCTTTTATCTGCGCATTCATCAGAAAAACTGCAAGACATCGCAAATCAAATTACACCTTTTCTTTCAAAACATAGAGATAGTATTTCTTTAAACGAAGAATTATTTCTTAGAATAAAAAAAGTCTATGAGTCTCAAGAAAATTTGAATGAAGAGCAAAAGCGATTAGTGAAAATAACTTATGATAGTTTTAAACTCAACGGTTCCAACTTAGGAAAGATGGATAAATCTAAATTGAAGAAGTTAAATCAAAAGCTTTCTTCTTTGACACTTAAGTTTGGACAAAATACCTTAAAGGAAACTAATTCTTTCAATTTAATTATTAAAGAAAAGTCAGATTTAATTGGACTTCCTGATGATTTAATTAAGCAGGCTAAATCTCAAGCAGAAAAAGAAAATAAGGAAAATTCTTGGTTATTCAAAGCCACTAGAGAAAATTTGTATCCTTTTTTAACCTTTTCTGAAAATAGGCATCTTAGAGAGGCTATTTATAAAGGATATGTAAACAAAGGCAAAAATAAAAATTCAAATAATAATGAGAAAATTTTACTAGAGATCACGAACTTAAGAGAGCAAAGAGCAAAGATTCTTGGTTTTGATTCTCACACTGAGTTAGCCTTACAAAATACCATGGCGGAAAGCAAAAAAAACGTTCTAGAACTTCTAGACAATGTTTGGGGGCCAGCTACAAAAAGGGCTCAAGAGGAAATAAAAGAAATTCAAGGTCTTATTCAACAAGAAGGTAGAAATTTTAAATTAGAGCCTTGGGATTGGTGGTTTTATTCTGAAAAAGTTAGACAAGCTAAGTTTAACTACTCGGAGGAAGAGATGCGTCCATATTTATCTTTAGAAAACATTCAGAAAGCTGCCTTTACTACAGCAGAAAGACTTTTTGATATCAAATTTAAAAGCTTAAGAAGTTTCCCTAAATACCATGAGGATATTAAGGCCTATAAAGTATTTGATAATAAAAATAACATTATCGGAATTTTTCTCACAGATTATTTCGCAAGACCATCTAAGCAGGGAGGAGCTTGGATGACAAGTTACCAAGATCAGAGTAAGAATAATGGTATTAAATATCCAATTGTTATAAATGTTTGCAACTTTCCGAAGCCTTCTAAAAAAGAAAAATCTTTACTGAGCTTTGAACAAGCAATTACACTTTTTCATGAATTTGGCCATGGTTTACATGGATTACTTTCTAATGTCACTTATCCTTCGCTTTCAGGTACTTCCGTTCCTAGAGATTACGTTGAATTTCCGTCACAAATGTTCGAAAACTGGATAAGATCCCCCAAAGTGCTCAAAGAATTTGCTCTGCATCATAGAACTAAAGAAAAAGTTCCTGCCAGCCTACTTAAAAAATATGAAAAATGTCAGAAATTCAATCAAGGTTTTGCTACTACTGAGTATCTTGCTGCATCCTACCTTGATCTAGCATGGCATTCTGAAAAGAAAAAGATTAAAGATGTCGATAAGTTTGAAAAAAGTCTCTTTAAAGCTTTGAATAAACCAAAAGAAATTGATAGCAGATATGGTAGTTCGTATTTTAACCATATCTTTTCTGGCGGTTATTCATCTAGCTATTACAGTTACATGTGGTCTGAAGTTTTAGATTCTTCAGCATTTGAAGTTTTTGAAAAGAAAGGGCTCTTTCATAAGGCCTCAGGAAAAAAGTTAAAAGAATTAGTTTATGCCTCGGGTAATTCAAAGAATCTTATGGATCAATTCATAAAATTTAATGGGAAGAAACCTGATCCAAAAAGATTACTACAAAAAAGAGGCTTGGCTTAAATTTATTTTTACAGTTGACAAAAGTGTCTTCAATCTTCAATATTGCCGCCCTATGGCAAATATTCAATCAGCAAAGAAAAGAGCTAGACAAACCATTGTAAAAAATGAGCTAAAAAGTTCTCAAAGAGCTTCCGTTAGAACTGCTATTAAATCTGTGGAACAAGCAATAGAAGAGAAGGATAAAGATAAAGCGGCTAGTCTGTTTATTAAAACCCAAAAATTAATAGATAAAATGGCTAACAAAAAAGTTATTACTAAAAATAGTGCTTCAAGGCAGAAATCTAGATTAAATAAAAATATAAAATTAATTAGCTAATCTAATTACTGTTCCCACCCTATTTTCTGAAAGAATATCTAATAAGATATTTTCAGATTTTCCATTGGCTATGTGCATCTTGTTATTCGGATTCAAATAATTTTCTGCAGCTAATAATTTTGTTTTCATTCCCCCTCTTCCATATTCTCCAGCTTTACCAAATTCAATTTCTAATTTTTCTACATCAGTAAATTTTATTTCATTTAATAATTTAGCATTTTTATTCATGGTAGGATTTTTATCAAAAACTCCATCTTGATCTGTAAGGATTATAAGTAGCTCACTACTTATCAATTTAGCAACATTTCCGCTCAATTGGTCATTGTCTCCAAATTCAATTTCCTCTGTTGAAACAGAATCGTTTTCATTAATTATTGGAATAGCTCCCAAGCTAAGAATGTTTTTTATGCTCTCTTTTAAATTACTTGACCTTTTTGGATCTTTTAAATCTTCATGACTTAAAAGTATTTGTGCTGCAAAAAGCTCATATTTTTTTAATTCATCTTGATAAGCATTTATGAGTCCTATTTGGCCTACAGCAGATAAAGCTTGCAATTTTTCTATCTCATTTGGCCTATCTTTTAAATTCCAAATTTTCATCCCACAGGCAATTGCTCCTGATGAAACAAGAATAACTTCATGACCTAGTTTGATAATTTTGCTGATCTGATTAGAAATTTTTTTTAAAAAAGTTAAATCAACAATTTCAGAATCTGAGGTTACCAAACTGGAACCTATTTTAATTACAATTTTCATTCTGATGATTTATCTAAACACCATTTTGATATATCTTCTACTAATTTTTTGACGCCATTCATGGAAACAGATGATATGTTATAAACTGGAAAATTAGGAAAGTTATTTTCTATAAATTTTTTAATAATTTCAGATTTTTCAGGATTTAAGTCATTTTTATTCAATATAATCCATCTGTCAGTTTTGAACAGTTTAGAGTCATAAAGTTCAAGCTCTTTTTCTATTTTTCTAATGTCGTCAGTTAATTCATTTTCAGCAAAAGAACTAAGGTCAACTAAATGTAATAATAGCTTTACTCTTGATAAATGTTTTAAAAACTTAAATCCTAAGCCAGCTCCTGAAGATGCTCCAGAAATCAATCCAGGAATATCAGCAATAACAAAAGAAGAAAAATCATTTTTTACAACTCCAAGATTTGGTTTTAAAGTAGTGAATGGATAATCTGCTATTTTAGGTTTAGCAGACGACACAGCTGATATAAATGTTGATTTTCCTGCATTAGGCAATCCCAATAGGCCAACATCGGCTAAGACCTTTAATTCCAACTTAATCGATAATTTTTCTCCTTCAAATCCATTTGTTGTTTTTCTTGGAGCTCTATTGGTAGATGACTTAAATCGAGCATTCCCCATTCCTCCTTTACCTCCTGACGCAATTTCAAAAACATCTTCATACGTGGTTATGTCACATATAATTTCGTCTGTTTGTTCGTTGATAATTTGCGTTCCAATTGGAACCTTTAAAAAAGTATTTGGCGCGTCTTTACCGTGTTTATCTCTGCCTAGGCCGTTACCACCATTTTTAGCTTGATATCTAGTTTGTAACTTAAAGTCTTGTAAAGTAGTTAAAGATTTTTCTGCCACGAAAATAATGCTACCGCCTCGACCTCCGTCACCACCATCCGGACCGCCTTTTGGTATAAATTTTTCTCTTCTGAAGCTTAAGCATCCATTACCACCTTTGCCGGCGATAATTTCAATAGATGCTTCATCGATGAAGCTCATTGGTTTACTCCGTCGGGGTAATATTTACGAATTGCTTAAGACTCTTTCCCTTTTTGATGAATTTAACCTCGCCAGCACGTTTAGCAAACAATGTATGATCTTTTCCAATCCCAACATTTTCCCCAGGATGAAACTTGGTACCTCTCTGTCTTACAATAATAGATCCTGCAGTTACTTTTTGACCTCCATAAGCTTTAACTCCTAAAAACTTAGGATTTGAGTCTCTTCCATTTCTAGTGCTGCCCCCAGCTTTTTTATGTGCCATAGTTAAATTTTAATTGAATCAATTTTTACTTTTGTTAACTTTTGTCGGTGACCTTGCTTGCTTCTATAGTCTTGTCTTCTTCTCATTTTGATAATTACAACTTTTTTATCTTTTTCTTGAGATAAAACAGTACCAGTTACTTTTGCTCCGTCTATTACTGGCGAACCAACTTGGAGCTTCCCCTCCGATTTTATGGCCAATACTTCTTCAAATTCAACCTTGTCGCCTTCTTCAGCATTTAATTTCTCAATAGAGATTATTTCACCCTCCTCGACTTTGTGCTGTTTTCCGCCTGATTTTATGACTGCGTAATTCATTTCTATTTATAAAAAGGAGTGCATATTATCTAATTAATACAATACTCGCAATCTTTTCAAATACTGTAAGATATATTTGTGAGTTTGAAATTTACACAAGAAAACAGCTATAACAAAGAGAAATTATTACTCTGCTCCAATGGGGGATTATTTGGCAATGAAAATGGAAAGTTGCCAAACAATGAAATGTTGATGATCGATAGAATTACAAAAATAAATTCAAGAGAAGGTGATTTTGAAAATGGCTTTTTAGTAGGAGAGCTAGATATCAATCCAGAATTGTGGTTTTTTGATTGCCATTTCACAGGAGACCCAGTTATGCCCGGATGTTTAGGATTAGATGCAATGTGGCAGTTATTAGGATTTTATTTATTGTGGGATGGAAACCCCGGAATCGGGAGAGCATTGGGAGCTGGTGAAGTAAAATTCTTTGGGCAGGTATTACCGAAAGCAAAGTTAGTAAGATACGAAATTAGTATAAAGAGAATAAGGAAACAAAAATTGGTGGTAGGTTTCGCAGATGGAAAAATGTTTGTTGATGATAGAGAAATATATACTGCTAAAAATTTAAGGGTAGGTTTATTCAAAGACCCCTCGAGTTTTTAAAATGAAGAAAAAAAGAGTTGTTATAACTGGCATTGGTGCGATTTCACCTATAGGTAAAAATATTAGTGATATAAATGAATCTCTAATCAAAGGAAAGTCTGGAATTTCTTTTAAAAATGAATACAAAGATCTTGGGATGCGATCAAATATTGCTGGTTCAATTGATATTCCTTTATCAGAAATGATTGACAGAAAATTAATGAGATTCATGGGAGAAACTGCTGCTTATTCTTTTCTGAGTGCCGAAGAAGCAATCAAGGATGCGAATTTAAAAAAAGAAAATTTCAATGATAGATTAGGAATTATTGCTGGTTCGGGAGGTGCATCTTCACGCAGTCAAGTAGAAGCAGCTGACATTTCTAGAGAACGGGGAGTAAAACGAATAGGTCCCTACCGAGTTACACAAACCATGGGAAGTACAGTTTCAGCCTGCTTAGCTACTTTTCTGGGAATAAAAGGAATTAATTATTCTATATCCTCTGCTTGCTCTACTAGCGCTCACTGTATTGGAAATGCCTACGAGCAAATTGTTCTTGATAATCAAGATATTGTTCTAGCAGGAGGCGGAGAGGACGAACATTGGACGCAGTCTATGATGTTTGATGCCATGGGTGCATTGTCTAGCAATTTTAATGATTCTCCCGAAACGGGATCTAGGCCCTTTGATGAAAATAGAGATGGCTTCGTTATTGCTGCTGGAGGCGGAATGGTTGTCGTCGAAGAGCTAAATCATGCTCTTGAGAGAAATTCAAAAATATATGGAGAAATAATTGGTTATTCCGCAACTTCTGATGGAGTAGATATGGTTTCTCCCTCAGGCGAGGGTGCAATTAATTGTATGCATAATGCTTTAAAAATGAGTAATTTAGAAACAGTTGATTATTTAAATGCTCATGGAACTTCAACTCCAGCTGGCGATCCAACTGAACTTCTAGCAATAAAGGAAGTTTTTAAAAACCCTCCTATAGTTGGATCAACAAAATCACAAACTGGTCATGCTCTCGGAGCTGCAGGTGTACTTGAATGTATTTATAGCTTACTAATGCTGAATGGAAGTTATATAGCTGAATCAATAAATATAAATTCAGCTATTGCTGAATCTGAAGGAATAAATCTTTCAAAAAGTTATAAAGAAAAAAACGATTTTGAGACATTCATGTCTAATAGTTTTGGTTTCGGTGGGACAAACGCAAGCTTAGTTATAAAGAAATACTCTTAAAAAGGAATTTCATCA
Source organism: uncultured SAR86 cluster bacterium (assembly GCA_902616715.1). Classification (GTDB taxonomy): domain Bacteria; phylum Pseudomonadota; class Gammaproteobacteria; order Magnimaribacterales; family AG-339-G14; genus AG-339-G14. The sequence goes on along the minus strand of CACMTR010000003.1, from coordinate 1,671 downwards.
TCAAATGCTGGGGGCTCTTGAGACTGCATTTCCTGAGGACTATCTTGCTGACCATCCATATTATTTCGAGATCCTAGCATTTGCATTTCTCTAGCAACAATCTGAGTAGAAAATTTTCTTTCTCCTGTGTTTTTATCTTCATATGAATTAGTTTGTAATTGTCCCTCGACATAAATCGAAGATCCCTTTTTTAAATACTCCCCTACAATTTCTGCTAACCTTCTAAAAAATACTACTCTATGCCATTCAGTTTTTTCCCTTTTTTCTCCAGATTGTTTGTCGTTCCAAGAACTTGAAGTAGCCACTGAGACAGTTGCGACAGCATCTCCACCAGCGGTATATCTTATTTCAGGATCTGCTCCTAGATTACCAAGTAATATAACCTTATTTATACTTGCCATTATTTTCCCAACATTGATGTCATAATTATTATTGTTTGATTAAATACTAAGTTTAAAGAAGATTCAAATAAATGAAATACATAAATGTAAAAGGAGCAAGACAACATAATTTAAAGAATATTGATATTTCAATACCCAGAGATAAACTAACTGTCATTACTGGTCTTTCTGGCTCAGGAAAATCTTCCTTGGCTTTCGATACTCTTTATGCGGAAGGACAAAGACGTTATGTCGAATCTTTATCTGCTTACGCAAGACAATTTTTATCTGTCATGGATAAACCAGACGTTGATACTGTTGAAGGTTTGTCTCCTGCGATTTCAATAGAGCAAAAATCGACCTCACACAACCCTAGATCAACTGTTGGAACAGTTACAGAAATTCATGATTATCTCAGACTTCTCTTTGCAAGAACTGGAACTCCTAAATGTCCAGATCATGGAATTTCCCTTGAAGGTCAGAGTATCGATCAAATTTTAAAAAATGTGTTAAAAAACTTTAAAGACGAAAGAATACTAATTTTGGCCCCTCTAATAAAAGAACAAAAAGGCGAGCATATTGGACTTTTTGAAGAACTAAAGATTAAAGGATATGTGAGATTAAGTATCAACGGACAAATTCATGACATTCTTGATTTACCAAAACTTGAAAAAAATAAAAAACATAACATAAGTATTGTTGTTGACAGAACCTCAGCAAAAATTGATAACAAAACTAGATTAGTTCAGTCAATCGAAACTTCTTTGGCCGAAACAAATGGTTTGGTAGACATAATGGCAGCTGAAAATCATAAAAAAAAGATGTCTTATTCAACTCAAATGGCATGTTCTATTTGTGGTTTTAGTATTCCTGAGTTGGAGCCAAGGCTCTTTTCTTTCAATAGTCCAACTGGTGCGTGCATGTCCTGTGATGGTCTTGGAACTAAGGCTGAAATTGATATTTTAAAAGTTGTTTCGAAACCAGAATTTAGTTTAAACCAAGGAGCCATAAGAGGCTGGGACATCAATCACATGTACAGACATTACTTGCTTAGATGCGTAAGCAAACATTTCAATTTCTCCTTGGATGAACCATTCGAAGACTTGCCTGAAAATATTAAAAAAATTGTATTAGAGGGAAGTGGTATTGAAGACGTGGACTTTAGCTACACTTCTAAAAGAGGAAGAAGAATTGAAATAGTAAGGCCATTTGAAGGAGTTCTTAATAGGATACTTAGGAAATATCAAGAATCTGATTCGTCTCTTATAAGGGAAGATATGGCTAAGTTCAT
>CACMTR010000002.1 GCA_902616715.1 uncultured SAR86 cluster bacterium | reverse complement strand
AATTAAATAAAAATCTTTCCACCAACTCTGCTATTTTTCCATCCTTAAAAGGGGAGGAAAAACGGAAAGCTGATGAAACAGGCTTCATTAAATATGTCCTTGATAAAAAAAATTTAGATCATAATAATCATAATTTTTCTGATGAAGCTTCTTTAAGCATTTTAGATAAATTAACTGATTTTAATGAACCAATGATTGGGCCAAATGCTTATATAAATGATGAAATCTTAAAAAAAGTTAAACTAAAAAAACATAATGTTTTTTTTGATGGAAATGGAGGGGATAATACCATTTCCCATGGTTATTCCAGACTTTTTCAAATGGGCAGGAACTTTGATTTTTACAATTTATATTTTGAATACAAGGCTTTTTGTAGGAAGAAACAAACCAAATTCTATTTTTTTAGTGTTCTTAAGCGCTTTGTATTATTTCAGTTATTACCTGATTTCTTGCATAGGTATATATATTCGAGAAAAAAAAACCGATTAGATTACTTTAATATTAACTTGATTTTAAAAAAAGATAAAAAAATTAACATTTTAGAAAGGATCGAAAAAGTTTATGGTCATCATCCAAGAGCACTATACTCAAGAAAATACCCAATAAGTTATTTTGATGAAAAAAGTGTTGCTGATATTTATAACACTTATGAAGCTAGATTAACTTATGAACTATGTGAAAAAAATGAGATAGAAATACTCTCGCCCTTTTTAGATAAAAGGTTGATAGAGTTTTGTCTAGAAGTGCCTCTGTCAGAAAAATTTAAAAATGGTGAAGATAGGTATTATTTTAGAAAAGCTATGAAAGGCATAATTCCAAAAGAAATTGAGTACAGAACTTCAAAAGCAGACATTAGTGCAGTATTTGTCGAAGAAATTTTAAAATTTCCATTAGAGTCAATTTTAGAGATTATTTTTAAAAAAAACTCTCTATTGGCTAATTTATTCGAAAAAAAGATGCTAGTGAGTCTGCATCAAGCCTTTATAGAAAGAGAGGATATAACTTTAGCGTCATTTTTTTATAAATTGATATATCTAGGCTCATGGCTCAACAAAAGGTTGACTTAGAAACATACATAAAGTTTAATAAACTTGGATTTTAGTTAAATTTAATGAGTAGTAAAAAAATTTGGAAAAAACCTGAAATTGAAACTTTAGGTCTTGCCCAAGATTTGATAAATGGTCTTGGAGCTGGAAAAGAGCCTGGACCCTCTGATAATCAATTAGCTAATGTAAATATAGAATTCTCATAAACAAAATTGTTTCCTATTGAGCTTCGAATATTTCTTTCATTTAAATTATTTCAACACTTATTTTGAGATTCCATTCTTACCGCCTACCACATATTGCGAAGAAAAAGACAATTTAACATTTGTCTATAACGATCAAGACCTCGAAATTCCAGATTCCTGCAACTCTAAATCAGTATCTATTGAAGCCAACTTAAAAAAAGTTTCGATTTTTTATAAAGGTTTAGCATATTTTGAAATCTCCAAAAATGGTAAAGAAATTAGAGTAAAAGAGCTTTTTAAAAAAAACTCTAGAGCTTTATTTATCAGTAAATTTCTTAATCATGTTATTCCATTCTCTTTGTATCAAAATAAAAAGTTAATGATTCATGGTAGTGGTGTTTCCAAAAATGGGAAAGGCGTTCTTTTTATTGGAGCCTCTGGAAGCGGAAAATCATCGCTTTCTGCAAGTTTAAAAGATTTTAAAGTAATTGCTGAGGACAGTGTTATCGCAAATTTTGAAAATAAAAATTGTTATGTTTCTACTGGCTTCCCTTTAGTAAAATTAACTACAGAAGTTGCGAAGGCTTTAAATTATAAAAAGTCTGAGAGTATACAATTACCAGGTGACAGATTGTCTCGTTCTTATTATCCAATTAAGAATTTCTCAACTGAAAAAGTCTTGATCGATAAATGTTACATTTTGGAATGGGGAGACAAATTTGATATAAAAAAAATAGAGCCAAAAAATTTCTTAGCTAACTTTTTATTTTCAACATATAGTTCAATTCCAGTTAATTCATGTAAGGTTTCTTCTGAAATCCTGCATAGATATGCGTCACAATTTTTGTCGTCTGTAAAAACTTATAAACTAAATAGGAGTAAAGAAAATTTATTTAGTAACAATGAAGAATTAATTAAACATTTTTCTCTACCATAAAGTAAAAAGATTTTAAAAAAAAATTATTTGCTTTAATAAAAAAATATTTATATAAAATACTGAAATTATGAAAGATAAGAAATTACATATTTCTGAGAACTGTGTAAGCGAAAAATTAGACGACGAACTTATTATTTTAGATCTTGAGTCTGGGTTATATCATTCTCTGAACGAAATAGGTTCTGTCATTTGGGAAGAAATAAAAGATAAAAACCTCTCTTACAACGATCTTATAAAATCAATATCTCAAAAATATATTGGTGAAAATATTTCTAAAGATTCTGAGCTATTTCTTGAGAAACTCATAGAAAACAAACTTATTTTCCTAAAATAATTATTCTTGAGATATGACTTTTTCAGTCAATGCTAATTTTTTTTCATATCTGCTTAATGAGAAAACTAGTCTAAGGCAATTTGATAAAGAAGAAGAAGAAGAAATGTGGCGCATAGCTCAAGATTTCTTATATTCAGGCTTTCTTATAAATTCTTTAAATTTTGATAAACCGAATTTTGAGTTATTTAATAAGTTAAAAAGACACAACAAAGCTTTTTTCATAAATTATCTAGTAATGAAAAAAAGTTTGGCTGAAATTACTAAAGAGTTCAATCGAGAAAAAATTTGTTTTGTTATCTTAAAGGGAATGGCGTTGAATATAGAAAAAATTTTTTTACCTGGGATCAGACAACATAGGGACATAGACCTTTTAGTAAAGAAAGAAGATATCGGGAGAGCTTACAAAATTCTTAGAGAGCTGAAATTTAAATATGGCAATCCTGAAACTTCAGACAATGCGAAATACCTATTTAAGCATCAACTTCCTCCAATGAGAAATGAATTTGGCATCATTCTTGAACTTCATCATCGAATTACAGATGTTAATTTATTTAAAAAATGTCCATTAACTAATTCTTTTTTTAAACAAAAGAAAGAATCAAAATTTATGAAAGGTGTTTTCATCCCTAGCCTCGATTGTTTGATAGCTCACACCCTCTATCATGGAATAAAACATCATAGATTTACTCATGGTCCAATTTTTCTTTTTGATTTGTCAGCAATATATAAATTTAATAAAAACAAATGGCCTGAAGACTTATTATTAATAGATAAATTAGGACTACTTTTGGAGTTTGAAAAATGTAAAAAAATAATTTCAGATACTGCAAGAGATAATAATTTCTCTAATGAAGTTAAAGACTCAATAAAAGAGTTACTTAACGAATTTAATTGGTCATCTAAAGACGAAGAGATAAGTCTTTTAGGGCTTTCGAATAAAAGATTAACTATAAAAGAGCTTTTTCTTAGGTTTAAAAGATCGTTTAACAACTTAAGTAATGATTATCAACTTCCTAAAGCTTCTTTTAAATATTGGGTTATATTTTTTAGAAGAATAATTCTCTTTATAAAAAAATTTAAACTTTAAATTAAGCCTTCAAAATTTGGAGGCTGAGGTCGGAATCGAACCGGCGTAGACGGATTTGCAGTCCGCTGCATGACCACTCTGCCACTCAGCCTAGTATCTGACTGAATTATAGATCATATTTAGTGTCTTTTAACTTTTAACTAAATCAATTATTTTTTCTCCAAGTGCTAAAGATGAAGTTAGGCCTGGAGAGATATACCCAATTATATTGATAGCAATTTTATTTTTGCAGTCTAATTTTTCAATATTAAAGTCTTCTGATCCTCTGACTTTGGCTCTTATGCCTGAATAATCAGGAGACAAATTATTTGCTTGAATCGAAGGCCAGTAATGTTGCAATGATTTTAAAAAATCTTTTTTATTTTCCTCTTCGACTTTATAGTCCAGTTTTTTGGTTTCCACTGCTGAAGGACCAAATTTAATTCCTCTACCAAGATCCAGTGTTGCATGCAGTCCTAAACTTAGCTTTCCAGGCACTGGATAAATTAAATGATTGATCTGTTCTTTTCCAGAGTAACTGTAGTACTCGCCTTTTATGTACTGAATGTCAAATTGTCTGGTTTTATCAATGAACTTAGCAATTTCAGCAGAAAAGATGCCAGCTGCGTTGATAAGATATTTAGTTTGCAAAATATAAATAAGATCGTTATTTAAATCTTTTATTTTGACTTCAAAACGGTCATTGGCTTCTTCTATTTCTAAACATTCATTGCCAAGCAACACAGTGCCTTTATTGTCACAAAAATCTTTTTCCAGGGCTTTAAAATACTCATGACTATCAAAAATTCCCGAAGAAGGAGAAAAGATAGAATTTTTCACATTTAAAAAGGGATAGAGCCTCTTCAAATTTGGCTCATAGGTTAAATCTTCTAAGCCACATTCAACCGCATTTAATCTGATTGCTTCGAGACTATCGCTTTCTTCTTGGTTAGTGGCCACGATATATTTCCCACAATTATTGAAATCAATATTTTTTTCGGTCAAATATTCATAGAGCATGTGTTTCCCTTTCAAGCAAAGCTTAGATTTGAGGGAGTTCTTTTTATAATAGATGCCAGCATGAATTACTTCTGAATTTCTACTAGAAGTTTCCATGCCTAGAAAATTATTTCTCTCGATGAGATAAGTTTTATCAAATTCTTGAGAGAGAAATTTTGCTGCTGCTAAGCCTGCTACGCCGCCGCCAATAATTAAACAATCGACCTCATACTTATCCATTTCTTATTGTTTCATCCAGTTCGTAAAATAAATTGCCAAAGAAAAGTAAGACAAGAAAACCGATACTGAAAGCAGAACTAACGAAATATTTAGGTAAAAATTGCTTAGTGCTGGGCTTAAGATCAAAAGCAAAATAGAAAAAAACTGAAACGCTGTTTTAAGCTTACCGTACTTATTGGCTTTGATTAGCTCTGGATCGGCGTTATTAGAAACTAAGTAATATCTAAAAGAAGTAATAATGATCTCTCGTAAAATAATTAAAATTGAGATTATTGTTAACGCTTGATTAGCAAATATAAATACTAACCAAACCAAGATAGCTATTACTAAAATTTTATCGGCAATCAAATCTAAAAACGCTCCCAATTCAGATTCAATTGCATATTTTCTAGCTATATATCCGTCAAAATAATCGGTCAGAGAAGAAATAAAGAATACTGAGGCCGCCAGGGCATACCACTCTTCTTGTAACAAATAAATGATTGGGAAAACCAACATAATTCTTAGCAAAGAAAGAAAATTTGGTATCGATTTCATGTCTATCTTAGTTTAAGTATTTTTTGATAAGTTTTGCTTTTTGCTCGCCGATGCCATTGACCTTTAATAGATCGTCGTAGGTAGCCTCTTTTAACCTTTTGGTGCCGCCGAAATGTCTAATCAATAAATTGGCATACTTTTTTCCAATGGATGGAATTTGATCTATTTCTGTTTTTAAATAAGAATTGCTGCGTCTTTGTCTATGTTTTTTGATGGCAAATCTATGTGATTCGTTTCTGATCAATTGGATTAACTTTGAAGACCCTTCTAAGTCGGCGATGTTCAGCTTAAAAGGAGATTTGAGTAAATGAATTTCATCGTATTTTTCATTTCTTTGTGGGCCTTTGGAAATCGAAATGATATTTATTTTTTTTAAGTCGTTCTTTTCTAGTTCCTTCACTACAGAATTTAACTGCCCTTTACCGCCATCAATAACAAGTAAATCAGGAAAAGCTTTATTGTTGTCTTTAAGATTTTTTAGTCTTCTCCTCACGGCTTCTGATAAAGCAAGATAGTCGTCATTTTTTTCCAAGGTTAAGTTCATGCTTCTATAATTTTTCTTATCTGGACCGTTTTCGTTAAAACATACACAAGACGCTGTGACCTGATTGCCCTGATTGTGACTTATGTCAAAAGCTTCAATTCTTTCCAAGTTTGATAAATTTAATTTTTCTTTTAAAGAAGAAAATGATTCTTTGACCCATTCAAAAGTATTTCTTCTATTAATCCTATCCATTGCCTGTGACTCAGCAATCTCCAACAAAGGCTCATTTTTTTTGGATCTTTTAATAAATTTTATGTTTTTATTTAAAGTTACTTCTAATTCGGATTTATATGAAGATAGATCAAGGTTCGCAATCAAGTTTATGTGTTTGTCATTAGAGTCTAAATAATAAGTTTCGATAAATTTTAAAAGCATGGCCTTATCAGCCAAAAGCTTTTGGTCCTCTAAGAAAAAGTTCTTGGTCGTACTGATCCAGCCATCTCTTACTTCAACTAAACTTATGCAAATACTGAATTTATTTTTTTTGAAAGCAATAACGTCGATGTCCTGATACAAAGTCAATATGCTTTGGTTTTTTTGAATGTCTCGAATGGCGTTGATTTTGTCTCGAAAGAGGATTGCTCTTTCATAATCTTTTTGTTCCGAGTATTTATCCATATTTTTATATAAATCCTTTAACACTCGCTCATTTTTTCCATTTAAAAAATGCTCAACTCTTTCCACATCTTTTTTGTAATCCTTTTGAGAGATAAGGCCAACGCAAGGAGCCGAGCAACGTCCGATTTGATATTCGATACAAGGTCTAGTTCTATTTTTAAAAACTACGTCTTTGCAATCTCTAATTTTAAAAATCTTTTTGCACATCTCTAGATTCTTTCGCATCGCTCCCACGTTTGCGTACGGACCAAAAGAGATGCCCTCTTTTTGTTTTTGTCTTGAAATAAAAATATTTGGAAATTCTTTAGCAGAAGCAATATGAATAATTGGGTAAGACTTGTCGTCTCTGAATTGAACGTTGTAAGGAGGTTTGTGTTTTCTAATTAAACTTTGCTCTAAAATTAAAGCGTCGGATTCGGTCTTAGTGAGTATTAAATCGACATAATTTATTTGAGCTCTAAGAGATTTTTGTTTTTTAGTCTCACCTTTAGAAAAATAAGACGAGACTCTATTTTTTAAATTTTTTGCCTTGCCAACGTATAGCAATTCAAAATCTTCGTTGAAGAATTTATACACTCCTGGGTCTTCAGGCAGTTCGATTCTTTTTTCAAAGACTTCTACTGCTTTAATGTAATTCAATTTTTTTTCCATCTGGTCTGCGATGATCTGGCCATCCTTTGTATTCGTCGTTCTCAAGGGCTATTGATTGAGTTTCGCCAATGTTTCTTTGATAGAGTCTCAAATCTTTTTTTAATGCTTCAATTAATTTTTCATCCAAGTCTTCGTAAAAAAGAACATCTGGCTTCCATTGATAATGAATTCTATTCTTTTTATTCGATTCAGATAGTTTTAAATCAAATTCCAAAACATTTAAGATTTCTTGCAAGACTGTGTTTATTATCATTGAACCGCCTTGCGAGCCAGTAATTAAAACGGGTTTGGAATTTTCAAAGATAATAGTGGGTGACATAGAGGACAAAGGCGATTTCTTAGCTTCAATTTTATTAGCTTCTGATCCAATTAATCCATAAGCATTAGGAGTACCGGGTTTAATAGAAAAATCATCCATTTCGTTATTCATTAAAATTCCTGTGCCTTTTGCAACTATTCCGGATCCATAAGCAGTATTAAGTGTGTAAGTATTGCTCACAACATTTCCATCGAAATCGATTACTGAGAAATGTGTGGTTTGATCGCCTTCATAAAAATAAATACCTGGTTCAACTGTAATTTTTTCCCCCGATTTAATTTTTTTAGAGATTTCAGCAGCATATTTTTTTGAAATTAATTTTTCTTTTGGCACATCAAAAAAATCTTCATCACCTAAATACTCCGATCGATCTGCGTAAGCGAAACTCATGACTTTTGTTAAAAGTTTTATGTAATCTAAAGAATTATGCGAGTAATTTTTTAAATCAAAATTCTCGATGATATTCAACATTTGAATAATCGCTATACCTCCTGAGCTAGGTAAAGGCATTGAGCAAACATTGTATTGTTTATAATCTCCACAAATAGGTTCTTTAAAATAAACCTCGTAATCCCGTAAATCTTGACTAGTTATTAATCCGCCGTTGTCTGAAAAATCTGAAACAATCTTTTCAGCAATTTCTCCTTCGTAAAAAACTTTTTGTCCTTTATCTTTTATCAGTCTTAGGCTTTCTGCTAAGTCGGTTTGAGTAAATACATCGCCCGCTGAAAAATCTTTATCATCTGAATTAATAAATATAGATTCACTGTCAGAGCCATTTAAGAACTTCTTCCGATATTTATTAAAATTATTTGCTTGAAAATCAGACAGTCGAAACCCTTCACTAGCCAATTTAACCGAAGGAGAAATTAAATCGTCCATAGATTTAGATCCAAATAACTCATGAATTGTGAACATTCCTTTTACCGTACCAGGTATCCCAGCTGCTAAGTAAGAATTAAGGCTTAAATTTTTAATCACATTACCGTCGGCATCTAAAAACATATTCTCGTCGGCATCAATTGGTGCCCTTTCTCTATAATCTAATGCATACGTTTTGTTTTCATCGGCATTGTAATAAAGCAAAAATCCTCCGCCTCCTAAGTTCCCTGCAGATGGATTTACAACAGCTAGAGCAAAGGCTATTGCAACAGCGCTGTCAACCGCATTTCCTCCATTCTCAAGAATTTTAGCACCGACATCAGTAGCTAAGTGATGTCGAGTCACTACTACAGCATTGTAAGGTTTAACTTCATTCGAACAAGAAGAAACCAGCAAAAAAACAAAAAAAACTTTCCAGCTCAGTTGCATTATCAAACGATCAAAGAATTAAACTGATGGATTACTTCATCTTTGTCTTTTGCCTGAGTGAGTTCCCTTCCAATTACTACAAAGTCTGATCCAAACTGAATTGCATCAAAAAGAGATCCTGATCGTTTTTGGTCTTGATCATCTTGTTGCATTCTAATTCCAGGAGTTACGACAAGAAAATCGTTACCAAAATTACTTTTGATTTCACTTACGTTATCTAGTGAAGCTACTACTCCATCAATTCCAATATCCTTCCCAAACTTTGCTGAAGAGAGTGTTGTCTCCTCAACATTTTTATAAAAACCAATCTCTTCCATATTCTTGTCATTCAAACTTGTCAAAACAGTAACACCGACTAAAAGAGTTTCGTTGCCGAATTCTTTAATTTTTTGCACGGAAGCTTCTACCATTTCCTTTCCACCAGACAAATGAATATTTGTCATCCATAGATTCAAACTTAAAATATTTCCCAAGGCCTTGCTTACGGTATTTGGAATATCATGCAACTTTAAGTCTAAGAAAACTTCAAATCCTAAATTATTTATTTTTTTAATTATTTTGGGTCCAAGATTCATGAATAGCTGTTTGCCAACCTTTACACGGTAAAGGCTTGGGTCTAATAAGTCTAAAATAGCTTCTACCTCATGTTCTGAGTCCATGTCCAGAGCGACTATAATTTGTTTTTTATTTATCTTTATTGTCATTTTTTTTTGAATTTTTTCTTTTTTTTCTAAAAAGAAGTGGAATCTGTAGTAGAAAGCTAATGGTCATTCCAATAACCAATGCACCTATAAGAGAGTATCCGATAGTGATTCCTTGAATGTTAAAAAAATACAGATCTATTGCAACTAAAGTATCGTTTAAAATACTAAACAAAATAAAATATCCTAGGATTAGGAAAAATAAAACTAAATAGAAGTACTTCACAGGTTAAATTATATCAGTTGTGAAGAATTGAGATTTAATGATTTATTTTAAAATTTAATGCTTTAGCTGCTCTAAAATAAGGGATTCTTCTTTTACCCAACTCCACAGAAGAGCCTGTTTTAGGATTTCTTCCACGTATAGGACTTCTATTGCGGATAGAAAATGAGCCAAAACCTCTTATTTCTATTCTCTCATTTTTCTTTAATCCATCGCAGATGTATTTTGAAATAAAATCTACAGCAAGGCTAATGTCTAAAGGGGAATGATTGGGGAGGTTTGAACAGATTTTATTTTTTAGATCAGACTTCTTCATCTTTGTCTGAAGACGACTCATCTAATTCATCTTTAATTAAATCTCCAATGGAAGTTTTGGTGGATTCTTCAATTTCTTTATTTTTCTTTACATTTTCTTTTAATAAACTCTTCTCTTCTGATTTTTCCAAGGCACGAATAGAGAGATTAATAAATCTTTCTTTTCTATCAATTGAAGTAATCTGAGCTAAAACTGCATCACCCTCTTTAGGTTCATTGTCTTTAAACTCTTTGAGCTTTAACTTTCCCTGAATATCTTCTTTTAATTTAAGTAAAACAACATCGTCTTGAATTGATTCGACTGATGCTTCCACTTGCGTACCTTTAGGATTGTCAGCGGCAAAAGTCTCGAAAAAATCTTCAGTAAGTTGTTTGATGCCCATTGAAATTCTTTCTTTGTGGGCATCCATTGCCAAAATTACAGCTTCTATGGATTGTCCTTTCGAATAATTTTTTACAGCTTCTTGCTCTGATTCAGTCCATGACAAGTCAGATAAATGGATCAGACCATCAATTCCACCATCTAAACTTACAAACATACCAAAATCAGTTAATGAACTTACTTCACCTTTAACTTTATCGCCCAAGCTATTATTCTCAGCAAACTTTAACCAAGGGTTTTCTACGCATTGTTTCATTCCCAATGAAATCCTTCTTTTTTCGACGTCTATTTCGAGAACCATCAAATCAACTTGATCTCCAACAGAAACTACTTTTGATGGATGGATATTTTTATTGGTCCAATCAATTTCAGAAACATGAACGAGGCCCTCTGTATTAGAATCAAGTTCGGCAAAAAAACCGTAATCGGTGATGCTAGTAACCTTACCTTTGTTAACAGAGTTTATAGGATAAGTATCTTTTATATTTTCCCAAGGATCCTCCATGAGTTGCTTCATACCCAAAGAGATTCTTGATTTTTCTCTATCAAATTTAGTTACTTTAAGCTCGATTTCCTCTCCGATTGTTAGTATCTCTGAGGGATGATTAATTCTTTTCCATGTAATATCAGTAATGTGAAGCAATCCGTCGATACCGCCTAAATCTATAAACGCGCCATAATCTGTCAGGTTTTTAACGACTCCAGAGACTAAAGAGCCTTCTTGAATTGTCGCAAAAATCTTCTCGCGCTCTTCTGAATTTATATCCTCCTGTACGGCTTTTCTAGATAACACAACATTACTTTTTTCTTTGTCGAGCTTTATAACTTTAAATTCTTGAAATGATTTTTCTAAATGATCGAAATTTTCTAAAGGTCTTGTGTCGACCAAAGACCCTGGAAGAAAACCTCTAACACCTCCTACATCAACTGTCATTCCGCCTCTAACTTTTCCAGTAATATAGCCTTTGATAATCGTTCCAGAAGATAAAGATTCTTCCAATTTACCCCAGCTCTCGTCATGCATTGCTCTCAATCTTGATACTCTAGTTGAACCATGACCATCTTCTATCGCTTCAAGAGTAACTTTTACCTCATCTCCAATTTCGAGTGCTTTTTCAGCTTCATCGGCAAGAAATTCGTTACGAGCTATTATTGGCTCAGATTTTAAACCTACATGAATAACAACCCAGTCATCAGTAAGATCTACGACGACACCGGTTATCAATTTACCAATTTCAAAATTTAAGGTATCTAAATTTTCGTCTAGAAGCTTTGCAAAATTCTTTTCCATTAATCTTTTATTATCTCTAAAACTTTATTTTTTAATCCCTCAGCACTCAAATTGCTGGTATCAATTGTTAACGCGTCCTCAGCTGGTACGGTTGGAGAAATATCTCTATTTGTATCCTGCTCGTCTCTAACCTTAATGTTATCAATAAGGATGGGCATCTTAACTTCCAATCCGACTTCTTTCAACTGTCTGAGGCGTCTTTTCGCTCTTTCTTCAATTGAAGCTATAAGAAAGAATTTCCACCTAGCCTCAGGAAAAATAACAGTTCCCATATCCCTTCCATCTGCAATAAGGCCTTTATTAGAATCAAAGTAATCTCTTTGGTGTTTGATCAAAGTATTTCTAATAAAGCTATCTTTTGCAAAATTTGAAGCCTCCATAGCTACTTCTTCGTTTCGAAGATCTTCGGTGACTCGTTCTGATCCAAAAAAAACCTCAGTAAGGTCTTTTAAATTATCAAATTCCATTGTTATTTTTCTAGAATTGAGCTCTTTTGCAATTTCTTCAGAGTTATTGGTCTCTAACCTTTTTGCAATTAAACCAACTAGTCTATAAAGGTTGCCGCTATCTAAAAGACTATAATTGAGTTCCAACGCTAGACTCTTCGCTAGAGTGCCTTTTCCGGCACCACTGATTCCGTCTATAGTAATTAAGTTATTTACTTTCATTAAGAATAGCGCCCAAGCTGTCAAGCTGACTTATGAACTCTGGAAAGGAGGTATTTATGCAATCTGAATTCATAATTTTTATTTGTTTTTTTGCTCTTAAACCTGCAATTACAAAAGACATAGCAATACGGTGATCTTCAAAAGAATCTATCTGTCCCTCTTGTAACAGAAAATCACTCCCCTTCCCATCAATAGATAAAATATCGTTAGTATATTGGGTTTCTATGCCTAATTTTTCAAATCCAGATTGCATTGCAGCAAGACGATCACTTTCTTTGTGCTTGAGTTCTTCAATACCAAAAAACTTAGACTCTCCCTTAGCGAATAAAGAAGCTATAAATAAAATAGGTAGCTCATCAATCAAATTTGGAATAATTTCGGAATCGACAGTACAACTTACTAGTTCTGAAGAATTTACTTTCAAGTCTCCCACTTCTTCTTCTCCAAATTTTCGTTGATTAAGAATTTCAATACTCGCGTTCATTGATAGAAGAACATCAATCAATGCCGTTCTTGACGAGTTTAAACCCACATCTCTAATTAAAATTGAGGAATTTGGAGAGATTAAGGCGCCAACAATTAAAAAAGCTGCGGAGGAAAAATCTCCAGGAACATCAATTTGAGCGCCTTCGAACTCATTCTGACCACTAAGAAGTATTTCGTTTTGATTTACTTGAATATCTATACCGATTTGTTTGAACATTAATTCGGTATGATTTCTTGTGATAAGTGGTTCAGTTATTTTAGTTACGCCTTTTGCATTCAAAGCGGCAAAAAGAATAGCCGACTTTACTTGGGCACTTGCGATAGGCATCTCATAAGAGATTGCTGAAAGATTGGTAGTTCCAATTATTTTTATTGGCGGAGTATTTTCTGAAGTTAACAATAATTTAGCTCCCATTATGCTCAAAGGCTCAGATATTCTTTGCATTGGTCTCTTACTTAGTGAAAAATCACCTTTCAATTCACTGTTAAAACTTTGCCAAGCAAGAACTCCTGCGGTAAGTCTGATGCCCGTTCCAGAGTTTCCAAAATATAAATCCTCTTTTGGATTAGATAAACCTTTTAAGCCTTTGCCAAAAATTTTATATGCAGTTTCCTCTCTTTCAATTCTTATTCCTAATTGCCTTACAACATTTAAAGTATTCAAGACATCTTCACTATGCTGCAGATTATTAACAGTAGATACTGATTTTGCTAAAGCCGCACAAAGAATAGCTCTATGAGAAACGGATTTATCTCCAGGTATTTTAATTTCACCTGATAGAGAACTAGGTTTTGATAGTATAGAAGATGTCATTTATAAATTTTTGTCTCGAAAATTCTTAGCATCCTCGATGAAATTTTCGATATTTTCTAGATCATTATCAACAATATAATTTTTAAAAAGTGTAATTTTTTTTACAAACTTATCAATTGCATTAGATATATTTTCATTGTTACTTGAAAAGATATCTTTCCACATCTTCACATCGCTTGATGCAATTCTCGTAAAATCTTTGAGACCGCCTCCAGAAAAAATCTTATTTGAATCAAGATTTAGTTCTGCCAAAGTTGATATCAAAGAGAAAGATATTAAATGCGGGAGGTGACTAGTTAATGCCAACAAAGCATCATGATCTTTCAAATCTATTAAACTAATTTTAGATCCTAAAAGTTGCCATAAACTCTTGCACAAACGCAAAGAACTTTCTTCAGTTGCTTCTCCAGCCATTAATATACAAGTTTTGTCTTCAAATAATTTTTCGTTAGAGTTGAGGTAGCCACTTTTTTCCGAACCTGCCATAGGATGTGAAAATACGTAGTTTTTCGAATCAAGACCACTTTTGACTAAATCATCTAATACAGAGTTTTTTACACTAGAACAATCTGTAACGAGTTTGGCACTATTTAATAAATTTGAATGTTTCAAAAAAACATCTTCATGAGCAGATACTGGAACGCAAATAATCAATATCAGATCTTTAGATTCATTGATTTCATCTAAAGAGCCTACTAATGCCTTGTCTTTAATTGCTTCGTCAAAATAAGATTTATTAGAGTCTTCAGCAAAAACTTCAAATTTATTGGCGCTCAAGGATTTAGCAATAGAGCCGCCAATTAAACCAAGGCCTATGATGCCGAATTGAAAATCATCACTCTTTAATTGATCTTGCATATTCTTCTAAAGTTATGATGAACTGTTGCATTTCTTCTTTTGTGCCTATTGAAACTCTAAGGTGATTAGGCATTTCGTAAACCTTCAAAGATCTTAAAATAATCCCTTTTTTAAGAAAAAAATCGAAACTTTTATCTGAATCACTTTTAGAATCAAAACTAATGAAGTTTCCAAAGGATTCTATGAAATCAAAACCTAACTCTCTAAATTTTTTTTTGATATTTTGTAAACCTTCTCTGTTAATTTCAACAGATGCAGATATGTGCTCCTCATCATCTATTGCTTCTATCCCAGCTGCCAAAGCTAAACTATTTGCATTAAATGGCTGTCTAACTCGATTAAGATAGTCTGCAATCTCTTCTGAGCTTACTGAAAAGCCTAGTCTAAAAGCCGCCAGTCCGTGAGCTTTTGAGAAACTTCTTGAGATAATTAAGTTAGGAAACTCTTCGATTAAACTAAAAGGAACTTTGTAACTTTCATCTTCAATATACTCAAAGTAAGCCTGATCAATCAAAACGACAATATTAGATGGAATTTTTGTTAAAAAATCTTTAATTTTTTCGACTGATAATATAGTTCCTGTGGGATTATTTGGAGAGGCAATGAAAATTACCTTTGTTGTATCTTGGATTGAACTTATCATTGCGTTCAAATCATGCCCCCAATCTAAAGCATCAACCTTTATTGGTTCAGCGCCACTAGCTTTTATTGCAAGAGGATAAATTGCGAATCCGTGCTTAGAATATATAGCTGTATCTCCATTAGATAAAAAACATTTAGCAATAAATTCAATAATATCGTTTGAACCGTTTCCTACGGTTACCATTGAAGATTTAACATTAAAAACTGAAGCAACCTTATTTTTGAAAGCTGATGCATTACCATCAGGGTATCTATTTAGATCATCCATAGAAGAAATAACTTTTAAGGCCCTTGGGCTCATCCCAATAGGATTCTCATTGCTTGCAAGCTTAATTACGTTTTCCAAGCCAATTTCTTTTTCTGTTTCTTCAATTGGTTTACCAGGCTCATAGGGCTTCAACCCTAGAACTCCTTTATTGACTCTATCCTTTAAAAAATTTGACATTAAATGGCCTTAGGGTAAGAGCCTAATAATTTAAGAGAAATTGAATTTTTTTCTAATCGGCTCAAAAGTTTTTTTATTTTAATTGTTTCAGAGTGACCTTCAAAATCCAGAAAAAAAGAATAGCTCCATTTATCTTTTTTTGACGGTCTCGATTGAATGTAACTTAAATTAACACGGGAAAGTTCAAAGATTTTTAAGACTTTCGACAATGCTCCAGGTTTATTTTCTAATGAAATAATTATAGAAGTCTTATCGAAGCCGCTTTTAAGAGGATAATTTGTACCAAGAATGACAAATCTAGTCGTGTTGTTTTTTTCATCCTCCATATTTCTCCTGCACACTTTCAAGTTGTGTTCAGATGCAAAAGATTCATGAGCTATGCAAGCATTAGTGCTGGCTTGCTTAGCTTTTTTTAAAGCCAAACCGCTACTTTCGACAGGTATGATTTTTACCTTGGGCAGCAGATTTGATAATTTGCTTTTGCACTGAGCAAGCGATTGTTGGTGACCATAAACACTTTTTATTTTCTCTAAATTCAATTGAGAAGCTAATAATGAATGTTTGATAGGCATCTCTAATTCACCACAAATTTTTAGCTCGGTTGTTTGTAACGCATCAAGAGTCAAATTTACAGCTCCTTCCGTTGAATTTTCAAGAGGAACAACCCCAAAAGAATTTTCATCTTTTATGGTTTCAAAAATTTCAGGAATTGTTTTACAAGCTAAAGAATTGACAGAATTTCCAAAATTTTTCTTACAAGCTAACTCTGAATATGTGCCTCGTGGACCTAAAAAATAAACGTCAATTTCTTTCTCTTTTACAAAACATGCAGATATAATTTCTTTATAAATAGTTTCCAAACTTTCTTTAGAGATAACACTTTTGTTTTTAGAAATTAAACTTCGAATAATTTGAGACTCTCTTTCAGGTTTGTAAAAAGAGTTGTCATTATTTTTCTTTTTAATTTCTCCTGCTTGAATTACTAAATCAACTCTTTCGCTTAAAGATCTAAGTATGGCCAAGTCAAGTTGATCAATTTTTTTTCTTATTTCCTTTAACGTTTTAGGATTTTTTTTGTCAGCCATTTTCTTTTTCAAAGTCTTTCATAAATTCAACTAAAGCATCAATTCCAGCAGGTGGGACAGCATTATAAATACTAGCTCTCATACCTCCGACAGATCTGTGTCCGCCAAGATTTAAAAGTCCTGCTTGTTCAGATTCAGCTAAAAACTTTTGATTTAAGGACTCATCATTCATCAAAAAAGGGACATTCATAATCGATCTAGACTCTATGTCAACATCGTTTTTGTAAAAGTCACTAGAGTCAATAAAACCATAAAGCTTATTTGCTTTAGATTCATTTTCTTTTTTTTGGTTCTCCAGACCACCTTTATTTTTTAACCATTTAAAGACTTTGCCAGAGAGATACCAAGCAAAAGTTGGGGGAGTGTTATACATAGAATCTGAATCGGAATATGTTTTATAGTTCATCATTGCAGGTATATCATTCTTTTCTGTTAGTAAGTCTCTCCTAATAATCACAATTGCTAATCCAGCAGGTCCAATATTTTTTTGAGCTCCAGCATAAATTAAAGCAAATTTAGAAACGTCTAAAGGCTCAGATAAAATACACGAAGAGCAATCTGCAACTAAGTCAACATCAGGAAGGTTTTCATGGTTTCTTATACAGGCACCATCAATAGTTTCATTCATAACCAGATGAAGATATGAAGCATTTTCATCAACTTTCCAATCGTTTGGGGATGGATATTTTTTAAAAGAATCTTCCTCTGATGAAGCTGAAATATTTACGTCTCCGTATTTCTTTGCCTCTTTTATAGCCTTTTTTGACCATTGACCAACATTTAAATAATTACATAAAGCATTAGATGGAGTCAGTAGGTTCATAGGTACCATGGAAAATTGAAGAGAAGCTCCTCCTTGGATAAATAAAACATCATAATCAGAACCAATATTCATTAAATCAATAAAATCTTGTTTCGCAGTTTCTGCTATCTCAACAACTTCTTTACTTCTATGGCTCATCTCCATCACGGATAAGCCTTGACTTTTCCAGTCTAATATTTCTTCTCTCAATTCCTCTAATACTTCGGTGGGCAGTGCAGAGGGTCCCGCACAAAAATTAAATTTTCTCATATTCAGTCCTTTTCTAATGCCAAGGCTAGTTTATTCAATTTTTCATTTTCTTTTAATTTTATAACTCTCACGCCTTGAGTATTTCTGCCAAACGTACTTATTTCAGACACTTTCGTTCTCACTAAAGTTCCTTTATCAGTTATTAAAATAACTTCGTCTTCGTCTATTACTTGAACTGCAGAAATTAATTTGCCATTCCTTTCAGAAAGCTGCATAGCGATAACTCCTTTTGCTCCTCTTTTTGTTTTTCTGAAGTCAGTAATTCTAGATTTTTTACCAAATCCATTTTCAGAAACTGTAAGGATTTCGTCTTCTGAACCTGGGACCATTAATGAAATTACATTTTGCTCATCTTCTAACTCTATGCCTTTTACACCTCGAGTATCTCTTCCTAAAGGTCTGGAATCTTTTTCATTAAAATATACCGCCTTTCCAGCATCACTAATTAACATGATGTGTTGCTTGCCATCGGTAATCTTAGTGCCTACAAGCTCGTCTTTTGCATCTAGTTTGATTGCTCTTTTACCGTTTTTTCTAGGTAAGCGGAAATCTTCAAGAGGTGTTTTTTTAACCACTCCCTTCATAGTCGCCATAAAGACAAAACCAGCGGCATCAAAAGATTCTACATTTAACAGACTTGTTATTCTTTCCTCAGAATCAAGCTGAATCAAATTAACCAGTGGCCTTCCTTTTGCAACTCTTGATGCTTGAGGTATTTCATAGACCTTTAACCAGTAAACTTTCCCTAAATTTGAAAAGCATAAAAGTGTATCGTGAGTATTAGCAACAATTAATTGTTCTACAAAATCTTCCTCTTTTACTGACGCCGCTGTCTTACCAACTCCGCCTCTTCTTTGAGATTGATAAACTTCTAATGGTTGAGTTTTTGCATATCCTAGTCGTGAAATAGTGACAACCATGTCTTCGGGTTTTATCAGGTCTTCTGTCGTAAGATCTAATCTCTCTTCAATTGGAGATTTTCTGTCATCCCCATATTCTTCACGAATATACTCAAGTTCTTGTTTTATGACTTGTTTTAATTTGTCAGGATCTTCTAAAATTTCCTGCAAATCCTTAATTTCTTCTAATATTTCCTCGTATTCCTTAACTAAATTATCTTGCTCTAATCCAGTTAGCCTTTGAAGTCTTAAATCCAATATAGCTTGTGCTTGAAATTCTGATAATTTGTAATTTGATGCAGTTAATCCAAACTCTCTCCCTAGGCTTGAAGGTTTTGTAGAGATAGAACCTGAGTTTTTAATTAATTTACCAACCAACCCAGCTTTCCATTTTTTTGCAAGGAGTTTATTTTTAGCGATCGATGGATCTTTTGAACTTTTTATTAAATTAATAATCTGATCTATGTTGGCTAAAGCGACCGTTAATCCTTCTAGAATATGTCCTCTTTCTTTTGCTTTGTTTAAGTCAAAAGTAGTTCTTCTTGTAACGACCTCTCTTCTGTGTGATATGAAAATATCTAAAATTTCCTTTAGATTTAGAACCTTGGGAACATTATTTACTAAAGCAACATTGTTTATACCATATGAATTTTCCAGGGGAGTAAGAGCAAATAAATTGTTTAAAATTACTTCTGGATTAGTACCTGTTTTTAACTCAACTACTATCCTAACTCCGTCTTTATCAGATTCGTCTCTTATCTCTGATAAACCATCAATTCTTTTATCTCTTGCTAATTGAGCAATTTTTTCGACTAAACGAGCTTTGTTGACCTGATAAGGAATTTCAGTAACTATTATTTTTGACTTGTCTTTTTTATCGGTTTCAATTTCAGTTTTGGCTCTTAGAATTACTTTACCTCTTCCGGTTTTTGCTGCTTCTCTAATTCCTTGAGTACCATTAATGATTCCACCGGTAGGGAAGTCAGGAGCAGGAATAATTTTTAATAAATCTTCAACTTCGAGATCAGGAGATTCTAAAATTGCAATCGCAGCATTGATGGACTCTGTTAAATTATGTGGCAACATATTTGTAGCCATACCAACTGCAATTCCTGATGACCCGTTAATCAATAAGTTAGGAATTTTAGTAGGCAGTACTTCTGGTATCGACTCAGTACCGTCATAATTTTCTACAAAATTTACCGTCTCTTTATTAAGATCGGCCATGAGTTCACTGGAGATTTTTGACATCCTTATTTCGGTATATCTCATTGCTGCTGCTCCGTCTCCATCCATTGATCCAAAATTACCTTGTCCATCAATTAAGGGATATCTCAATGCAAAATCTTGAGCCATTCTTACAATAGTTTCGTAAACGGCTGAATCTCCATGAGGATGATATTTACCAATGACGTCTCCAACTATACGAGCAGACTTTTTATGAGCTCTATTCCAGTCGTTATTAAGCACATCCATAGCGAATAAAGTCCTTCTATGGACCGGCTTTAAACCATCTCTTGCGTCAGGCAAGGCTCTCCCTACTATGACACTCATGGCATAATCCATATAGGAGGATTTCATCTCCTCAGAAATATTTATAGGGATTATTTCCTTTGCTATATCGTCCATTTCGTAAAATTTAAGACATTAAAAATTTGATAAATTTTGTCTTAAAAAGACCCAATATCAAGGGGTAAATTATAACATTTTCAGCCTCTAAAAAGGCTTATTTTTCAGTATTTTAGGACTTAAATTCGGCGACTAAACCGGATATAGATTCTTTTGCATCACCGAATAACATTCTCGAATTTTCTTTACCAAAAAGAGGGTTATCGATGCCTGCAAAACCTGATGCCATTGATCTTTTTAATATAAAAACCGTCTTGCTTCGGTCTGCTTCAATGATTGGCATACCGTAAATTGGGCTTCCCTCATTTTCTTTTGCATCTGGGTTAACTACATCGTTAGCTCCTATAACTATACAAACATCTACTGTATCCATTACAGGATTAACGTCTTCGGGTTCTTGCAGTTGATCATATGAGACATTGGCTTCTGCAAGCAACACGTTCATATGCCCTGGCATCCTTCCAGCTACTGGATGAATAGCGTAATTTACCTCACAACCGTTTTCTTCTAATAATTCTCCAAGTTCTCTGACGGCATGTTGCGCTTGAGATACTGCCATACCATATCCAGGAACTACCAAAACTGAATTGGCTGCTTCTAAAATTAAGTAAGCATCTGAAACATTAATTGGTTTAATCTCTCCAACCTCTTCAGGATTAACAGCCCCAGAAGATGAACTTGCAATACTTCCAAAAACTACATTTGCCAAAGACCTGTTCATGGCTTTACACATAATATTAGTTAGGATTAATCCGCTTGCGCCAACTAAAGCTCCAGCAACTATGAGCACATTATTATTTATTACAAAACCAGCAGCTGATGCTGCCAATCCGGAATAACTATTAAGCAGAGCTATGATAACCGGCATATCGGCTCCGCCAATCGGAAGAGTAATTAATAATCCAATGACTAAAGCAAAAGATATTAATAAAAGGAAGGAAAAGAGGGGATTCCATCCTTCCACCATCTGAAAGTTAAAAATCAACTGAGCTCCAAAAAGAAGAGCTGCAATAAATATCGCGACCAAAACTATTCTTTGACCCTTGAAGATTATTTGTCTGCCAGGAAGAATCTCAGACAACTTTCCATAAGCAACAAGACTACCAGAAAAGGTTATTCCTCCAATGATCAGAGTCAAAAATATCGCGGTCAAAGATATAAGGCCTAAGCTTCCAGTGCCTAAGTACTCTGCAGAACCAACTAAGAGACTGGCTATACCACCAAAACCATTAAATAAGGCAACTAATTCTGGCATAGAAGTCATTTTTACAAAGGAAGCTGCTGATGCCCCAACTAAAGTTCCTAACACCAAGCCAATAGCTAACCATTCATATGAGATGATCTGATTACTAATAAGTGTTACTAAAACAGCAAGCAACATACCAGAAGATGATATTAAATTTCCCCGTTGGGCAGTCTCAGGTGACCCTAATTGCTTCAGTCCAAAAATAAATAACATTGAAGCTATTATGTAAGCTAAATTTGCAAAGATTTCTGATTGAAGAAGATCCATCATTTTTTCTTAAACATTCCCAACATTCTATTAGTAACTAGATAGCCACCCACTACATTAATGGTTGCAAAAAAAACTGCTGCAGTCCCCAAAACTGTGGTCCAAAGTCCCCCATCAGATCCAGAAGATATAAGCGCTCCAACTATCGTAATTCCAGAGATTGCGTTTGCTCCAGACATTAAAGGGGTATGGAGAGTCGATGGAACTTTGTTAATTAGCTCAAAGCCTAAAAAAATTGCTAAAACTAAAACAAAAATAAGTAAAACGAAAAGATTATCCATTATTTATTCCTCTCTTTTACACTAGAGTTAATAAAATTTCCTTGGTGAGTAACCAAACAATTGGAAAGTATCTCATCTTCTAAATCAAAATTAAAAGAAGCATCATCATCATTCCAAAATTCGTCAATAAGGTTGAAAACATTATTTGCATAGACTTGACTAGAATGAGTCGGAACTTCTCCAGGCAAATTTTCGTTTCCAATAATTTTTACTCCATTGATTTCAACTGTCTCCCCATTTTTTGAACCTTCCACATTTCCTCCTGAAGATACGGCCATGTCCACAATAACACTGCCAGGTTGCATTGCCTCCACCATTTCTGAAGTAATTATCTTGGGTGCAGGTCTACCGAAAACCTGAGCAGTTGTTATTACAATATCAGAACTAGCACAGATCTTTTTCATACCTTCTTGTTGTTTTTGGATCTGTTCCTCTGTCAGAGCTTTTGCATATCCTTGATTTGTTTCTTCAGTATCTCCTAAATCTATTTTGACGAATCTAGCGCCTAAAGACTTCACTTGATCTTCTACAACTGGGCGCGTGTCAAAAGCCTCTACCCTTGCGCCTAACCTTTTAGCGGTTGCTATCGCTTGCAATCCTGCAACGCCGACGCCTACAACAAAAACTTTAGAGGGCGAGATTGTTCCTGCCGCTGTCATCATCATTGGTAAGGCTTTTTCTAATAAATTCGAGGCAATGATAACAGCAGAATATCCAGCTAAATTTGCTTGAGAACTAAGAGCGTCCATTTTTTGAGCTCTTGTCGTTCTAGGAATCAATTCCATGCTGATAGAAGAAATAGATTTATTTTTTAATTCTTCAATTAATTGATTTTCGTTAAAAGGATCTAAAAAACTAATTACGAGAGTCTCTGGTTTGATTTTTGCAATATCTTCTAACTCTAGTTTATTTAAACTGCAGATAATATTTGCTGAATCCAAACCCTGGTCTCTTTCCACCGCCTCAATAGATTTATTTTCGATAAGGTTTTTTAGTTTTGTATCTTGGACTTGAATAGTTTTTTCAATGTAAAGATTAATATCTTTTTTTAAAAATTTTTCTGCCGTTTCTCCAGTAAGAGAGAATCTTGTTTCATTGTTGTGTTCTTTGGGAAAAAAGATGTTCATGAGATAATAAGTATTTCATAAAAAACGGCATAATAAAAAGATTCTCTTAATAAAAAATAATTATGAATATTGACCCAGCAGAGAAAGAAAAATTTAACAAAATAGCTGATGAGTGGTGGGATCCAAATGGAAAATTTGCTCCACTTCATATTATAAATCCGCTTCGCTCTGATTACATATCTGGAAAACTTAACGTGAATGGAATTAAAGCAATAGATGTTGCTTGTGGTGGTGGATTACTCGCTGAATCCCTGCATCTTAAAGGAGCTAAAATGACTGGAGTAGACATATCTGATGTTGCAATCCATACAGCAACGTTACATGCAGAGAAACAAGGCCTAGAAATTGAATATTTAAATTGTGAAGCAGAAGATCTTCTTCCTAACGAAAAAGAATCTTTTGACTTAGTAACTTGTTTGGAGGCAATAGAACATGTTCCTGACCCAGCTAAACTAGTAGAGACCTGCTCGAATCTTTGTAAGCCAGGCGGAACAATTGTATTTTCAACAATCAATAGAAACCCAAAGTCTTTTCTGTTTGCAATTGTCGGCGCTGAATATATTTTAAATCTTCTGCCTAAAGGAACTCATGAATACAAAAAATTTATAAAACCCTCAGAATTATCATCTATGATGAGAAATAATTCTTTAGAAGTGGTTGAAGTTATAGGGATGAGCTATAACCCAATTACAAAAAATTATTGGCTTGGAAAAGATGTAGATGTGAACTATCTGATTCATGCAAAGAAAAAATAAAGAAATAAAACAGATATTTTTTGACCTAGATGGAACTCTACTAGATACAGCGCCTCAATTTTATTTGGCCTTATCAAATGTAATCGAAAGAAAACTACAAGAACAAGTAAGTTTTGATGAAGTGCGAGATTTAGTTTCTGATGGGGTTGGTGCTTTAGTGAATTTAGCTTTTAAAATTTCAGAAAGTCATGAAAATTTTGAAAGTTTAAGAACTGAACTTCTAAAAGAATATTCAAGATATTACTTAGATAGCTCATTATTTGATGGAGTTAATGAATTATTAGTTGATCTGAGAAGAAAAAAAATTCTATGGGGCGTCGTTACAAACAAACCAAAATATTTAGCTAAAGAAATATTCAAAATTCTTCAATGGCCTGAATACACCAAAATTCTAATATGCCCTGAGGATGTTTCTGGAAATCGTAAACCAGATCCTAGTTCTCTTTTAAAAGCTGCTGCCATAGGAGGTTTTTCTCCCGAGGAATCTATTTATGTGGGAGACAATTGGAGAGATTCTGAAGCAGCAAATAATGCCAAAATGGATTTTTTATTCGCCAATTACGGATATGGAAAAGAATCTTCTATAAAGAAAGAAAATTTAAAGGGAGTAATACAAAAACCTTTAGAAATTTTAGAATTCTTGAGTTAATTTTTTTAAATCATTGCCTTCTAAAAATTTAAACTCGCCTGGTTTAAGATTTGCTGGAAGGAATATTGGCCCTAATCTAACTCTTTTTAGTCTAGAAACTTCATAACCAAGATTTTTCCAAAGTTTTCTTACCGCCCTATTTTTGCCCTCTTTGATGACCATTGCGAACCAAGTATGGGAAGAAGTTTCTCTGCCTTTGACTAAATCTGTAAATTTTAAAAAATCTCCCTCTATTTTTACTCCCTTTAGCAATTCTTTTAAATCTTTTTCATCTGGCTTACCTCTAATTCTAGCTAGATACTCTCTATCGAGATTATTACGAGGATGAATAATTTTGTTGGCTATCTTTCCATTGTTACAAAATAACAATAATCCAGTTGTATTGATATCAAGCCTTCCAAGAGCAATCCATCTTCCGACTTTTAATTTAGGCAAATTATCAAATACTGTTTTTTTATTTCCATCAGATACAGTACATTCTTCGCCTAGAGGTTTGTTATACAAAAGAATCTTTAAGGAATCATTAGAATTTAAAAAAATTTTTTTTCCGTCTATAAAAACCTTATCCTCATTAGAAACTTTATCGCCAAGAATAGCTTGTTTATTGTTTATAAAAACCCGACCTTCTCTGATCAAATCTTCAGCTTTTCTTCTTGAGGAATATCCTGCGTCAGCTATTGCTTTCTGCAACCTTACAATCATTCTAGAGATTTAAAGAATGTCCTGAGTTTCTTCGAGTAAGTTCATCTGGGCTTCGGCCGGTATGTTTCCAATCTCAGGTAACTCGGGTAATTGAGACAATTTTGATATATTTAAATCATCTAAAAATTCTTTAGTTGTTGCTAACAATGCTGGTCGACCCGGTACATCACGATGCCCTACTACCTTTATCCAGGATCTATCTAATAAAGTCCTTATGATTTGACTGCTAACTGAAACCCCTCTTACTTCTTCAATTTCACCCCTTGTTACTGGTTGTTTATAAGCTATTAAAGATAAAGTCTCTAAAAGAGCTCTAGAATATTTTTGGGGTTTTTCCGACCAAAGTTTTGAAATCCACGGAGAATATTTTTGTTTTATACGAAATCGGTGGCCACTGGCAACCTTAACTAATTCAAAGCTGCTGTCTTGATATTTTTTTTCTAAATTTAAAATTGCCTCTTTAATAGCCTTAAAATCGTAATTAGGATCGTCTAGTATTTTTAATACTTCTGACGTGCTAATAGGTCTAGAAGCAGAGAAATAAAGTGACTCAAGAATATTCTCTAGCTCGGCCAATTAATGCACCTCTTCTTTTGCAGATAAATTAATAATCCCATAATCTTTCGATTGAATAATTTTTATTAAAGAGTCTTTAACTAATTCTAATAGAGCCAAAAAATTTACAATGATTCCAATTTTTCCTTCCTTAGTAGAACACAACTTATGAAACTCAACATTCTTTTCTCTAATCAATAAATCTAATATTTGAGACATTTTTTCTCTAGTAGAAAGCTTTTCAAATTCTATAACGTGACTTGCAGAGAGTTTTTGTCTTTGAATTAGTTCTGCGAATACGTTCGAAAGTTGCTCCAAATCTACATCCGGTAAATTTTTACTAGATTCAAATTCTGGAAGAGCAGAAGAAGCAACATAAAAATCTCTTCCAACCCTAGGCATCAAATCTAAACTTTTAGATACTTTTTTATACCTCTCGTATTCCTGAAGTCTTCTTATTAATTCTGAGCGAGGATCATTTTCTTCCTCTTCAGAGTCTGTTTCTTTAGGCAACATCATTCTTGACTTTATTTCAGTAAGATAAGCTGCCATCACTAGATACTCTCCAGCTAGATCAAATTGAATTTTTTCCATTAAATCAATGTATCTAACGTATTGATTAGTAATTTCGAGCACATTTATATCTAAAATATCCAAATTTTGTTTTCTTATGAAATATAAAAGCAAATCTAAAGGTCCTTCAAAAGATTCTAAAAAAATCTTTAGCGCATTTGGAGGGATATAAAGGTCATCGGCAGAGAAAGATATTTCCTCGCCATTTAATAAAGCCAGATTAAATTGTTGCTGTAATGGTTTCAATTCAATCGAATCATCCATATTCGTTGAATTATATGCTTTTTAGGCTAATTTGCCCATCATATAGTGTTTAAAAAAAAATCTTATACTACATTTAGGGTTTCCACGCATTGGTAATAGGGTATCTACGATCTTTACCAAAATTTCTATCAGAAATTTTTATTCCTAGAGGAGCTTGGCGCCTTTTATACTCATTAAAATCAATTAGAGATACTATTCTTCTGACTTCGACTTCATCAAAGCCTTCATTGATAATTTCTTGTATGCTTTTATCATCTTCTACAT
The DNA here is from genome assembly GCA_902616715.1 of uncultured SAR86 cluster bacterium. Classification (GTDB taxonomy): domain Bacteria; phylum Pseudomonadota; class Gammaproteobacteria; order Magnimaribacterales; family AG-339-G14; genus AG-339-G14. The sequence goes on along the minus strand of CACMTR010000002.1, from coordinate 227,965 downwards.
ACATTTCAATTATTGGATCCAATCGATCATAATCGGGTAAGGAATCAGTATCTTTTTGATCTGGAGCTAGCTCTGCAGATGGAGGTCTGTCTATTATTCTCTGCGGGATAACATTCGAAATTATATTTCTGTAGTTTGAGAGTTCATAAACTAAGGTTTTACTTACATCTTTAAGAACCGAAAACCCTCCAGCTGTGTCTCCATATAAAGTAGAGTAGCCAACTGCGGCTTCGCTTTTATTTCCGGTAGTAAGTACCAAGTAACCTAACTTGTTTGACAAAGCCATCAGGGTCACTCCTCTACACCTTGATTGAAGGTTTTCTTCAGTTTTGTCAGTTTTTAATCCCTCAAAAGACTTACTTAAGCCTTTATTGAAAGATTCAAACATTTCTTTTATTGAAATCTCAGAATGATTTATTCCCAAGTTCTTGGCCAACGCGTTAGCGTCTTCAACACTTATATCAGCCGTAAAATCAAATGGCATCATAATAGTTTTTACTTTTTCTTTGCCTAACGCATCATGAGCGATTACTGTTGTTAAAGCAGAATCTATCCCTCCTGAAGATCCAATTATTACTCCATTGAAACCATTCTTTTCAACATAATCTCTGGTGCCCAAAACCAAAGCATCATAAATATCACTTAATTTACTTGTCTCTTTTGCGTCCTCAGAATTTTCTAAAATAAATTTTGAATGCTCATATTTAAAGGACAAAGAGTCAGTTTTGAAACTTTTTAAAGTTTTAAAAGAGTCTTTTTCGACGCCCACAACTAGCGATGAGCCATCGAATACTAGCTCGTCTTGACCCCCTATTTGATTTACGTAAATTATGGGACATTTATATTTTTTATAATATTCGTTTAACATTTCTTCACGCGTTTCCTTCTTTGAAGATGTAAATGGTGAAGCACTCAAATTCAATATTAGTTCCGCTCCGTCTTCAATTAACTTACGTACGAAAATTTCAGACCAAATATCCTCACATATTGACAGGCCAATCGAAACTTCATTGATAGAAATAATTTTGTTTTCATTACCTCTTTCAAAATATCTTTTTTCATCAAATTCTTTGTAGTTAGGCAATATTTGTTTGAAATAGGTATCTTCTAATTTGCCGTCTTTTAAAAGAATAGCAGCATTAAATAAGAGCTCATTTTCCTTAACAGGGGCCCCAAAAATAAGAGAAATGTCATCTGTCTGAGGAATAATCTGTTCAATCGATTTCTTTATCTCATTGAGGAAATCATCTCTCATGACTAAATCTTCAGGAGGATATCCAGACAAGAACATTTCGGAAAAAACAAGCAGATCTATTCCTTCCTTTTTAGCTAAATTAAGATGATTTTCAATAAGCAGAGTATTGCCCTTTATATCGCCTACTTTAGGATTTTCTTGAACAGCCTTAATCTTGATCATTAATTATTAAAAAGCTTTAATTTAAAACGAAAATGTTTACAATCAGTCTTCTGAGCAATGCAATACCTAACTGATAATACCAGAATATCTGGACTTATGGAGGTCTCCCCTCCTAATGATGTAATTTCTGAAATGCCTATTTCACCTGGAGCTTCAGAGCTTGTCTTCAAGTCTAGAAAAGAAATCTCTGACATCTTGCATGGTAATGATGACAGACTTGTTGTCGTAGTTGGTCCTTGTTCTATTCATGATCCAAAATCAGCAATTGAATACGCCGAGAGACTTAAAGACTTAGAAAATAAATTTTCTGATCAGCTTAAAATTGTAATGCGAGTATATTTTGAAAAACCTAGAACCACAGTTGGTTGGAAAGGTTTAATAAATGATCCTAATCTTGATAACAGCTTTGATGTAAACCTTGGTTTGAGGAAAGCTAGAAAAGTTCTTCTAGATATCAACAATCTCGGATTACCAGCTGGAACTGAGTTTTTAGACATGATTACTCCTCAATATATTGCTGACCTGATTTCATGGGGAGCAATTGGTGCTAGAACAACTGAAAGTCAAATCCATAGAGAATTGGCTTCAGGCTTATCGTGTCCTGTTGGTTTCAAAAATTCTACTAATGGATCTATCCAAGTTGCGATAGATGCCATAGGCTCAGCTTCTAATTCACATATTTTTCTATCCATCACCAAGGAAGGTAAATCTGCTATTTTTAACTCTTCTGGAAATGAAGATTGTCATGTAATTTTGAGAGGTGGATCTGACACTAATTATGAATCTTCTTTTGTTGACTCAACTTCCAAAGAATTAGTCAAAGCTAAAAAGTCTTCTAAAGTAATGATCGATATGAGCCACGGAAATAGCAAGAAACAATTCAAAAGGCAGCTAATAGTTAACAAAGACATATCTGATCAGATTTCTTCCGGTGAAAGTAGAATTTTTGGAGTGATGATAGAAAGTCACTTAGAAGAAGGTAATCAAAAAATTGGGCCGCTAGATAAAATTAAATATGGGCAAAGCGTTACAGATGCCTGTGTTGGCTGGAAAGATACTGAAATAATGATCAATCAGCTTTCAGCTGCCATCGAAAATAGAAGAAAAAAACTCAATAAATCAGCTTGATGGGAGACTTCCCAAACCATCAAGTATTTTCTAAAGACATTGCTGAAACTATAGGACTTGAAGAAGCGATAATATTTGAAACGATAAAATCGCAAGAAACAAAAAGAATCTCTTCAAAAGAAATAATTAAATTTCTTTCATATATCTCTGAAAAAAAGATTCTTAAATGCCTTCAAAAATTAAAAAAATTAAATTTAATCGAATTAGACAGTGATTTTGCTTCTCTGAAAATTATTAAAACAAGGCCCATTAAAACAAAAACAATAAAAGATAATTCTAGTTCTTTTTTGAGGGAAATAACTTTTCAGGCTAAACAACTAGGCGTGAAAAAAAAGACCATACAAAGTAATTTGAAGCATTTAAAAAAAAGATTATCCTCAAACAGACAAAAAAATATTATAAGAGACGAAATTCTCAAATATTTGGTTACTGAGCAGAAGAAGTCTAATAAACAAAATTATTTACCTAACAAGAAAAGATCGATCGAAAAAACTTGGTTACCTAATATGGACGCGGTGAGTATTTTAAAATCAGCAGAGGTCTCTGAAGAATTTATCAGTAATTCAATTCCTGAATTTATTTTATTTTGGAGAGAGAAAGGTTTTAAGTCAGATTCTTGGAACACTTTATTTATAAATCACGTCAGAAAAGAATGGGCAAAGTTCACCAATAAAATCAATGATAAGAATAAACCGAAGAAAATGATTGCTAACTGGGAGCCAGATCCAAGTTGTTATGATGTTTTGAAGCTTGCAAAAATAAGCAAAAAGTTCGCTATGGAGCAATTGGTAGAATTTAGAATTTTTTGGATCGATTCAAATGAAATTATGACTTCATGGAATTCAAAATTTATTCAACATGTTAAGTACAAGTGGTATAAAAAGAATCCTCAAGCCTCTGGTATTATATCTAGATTGAATGACAAGGAGTGGGCGGTTGATGTCGAGCATTAAAATTCCAAATAATAAAGTTGAATTGGTAAACTTAATTTTTACTCAATTGGAAGTCACTTATCACAATCAATTTCATAAAGCATATCCTGACAAAAATAGCTTAAATTTGGCTAAACAACTCTGGTTATCACAATTGCAAAAATTTGAAGAAAAAATTATCTTTGATAGCGTCAGCAATCTAATGACTTCCTCAGAATTTCTTCCAAGTCTTTCTAAATTAGTTATAAATTGTAAAGAATTAAAAGCAAGTCGAAGTGGTATACCAAGTGTCTCAAAAGCGCATCAGGAAGCATGTAATTCAAAAAGTAATTTTGAAAAATTCTCTTGGTCGCACCCCATTGTTTTTTACATAGGAACAGAAACTGGCTGGGATTTTTTATGGACTCATTCAGAAAAAGATAGCTTTAAAGAATTTCAGGCAAATTACGATAACTTATTAAATGATTTTATAGATGGAAAAGCTTTTCAAAAACCAAATTTTCCTGAACTACCAAAAAAAGTAGAGTCTGTTCCAGATAAATCATCTCAACTATCTCAAATTCAGAAATTAAAGAATAAGCTTATTAATTAAATTTTGAACTCCTTGAGAAAGATTAAATTCTAACTATAGTAATGTTTTCACTGTTAACTTATATGTTGACAGTGTAAACTTGAAATATATTATACGCTTTGCTATGACCAGATTAATTGCTGCTAAAAATTTTCTCTCTTCTCGATCAAATATCGAGTGGTCTATTATGTTCATTTCATTTGCCATGGTATGGATGGTTTCTGGATATTTTTATTCTCCTGAAATCAAAACAGACGAAATTGTAAAAGAAGATATTACGGTTAGAGTAATGAATCAAAATTCCATTCTTTATCAAGAGGAAATTTTAATAAAAGGTTTTGCAGAAGCTGATAAAAAGGTTGAATTAAAATCAGAAACTTCAGGAAAAGTAATTGGTCTACCGATTCAACAAGGGTCTTTTGTAAAAAAAGGCGACGTAATTTGCTCGCTTTTCATAGCTGAAAAAGAATCTTTCTTTAAAAAAGCTGAATTAGAGTTTAAATCTGCAGAAAAGTTATTTGAAGAAGGACTTTATTCTTCTAATCAATTTCAAAATATTAAATCTAACTTTGAGAGAGCGAAACTTGAATTAGATAATGCTTCAATCAAAGCGCCTTTCGATGGAATCGTAGATAGAATTTCAATTGACGAAGGAGATTTTTTAAGCAGAGGAAGTACCTGTGCTAAATTGCTCGATCTAGATCCTATGATCCTAGTAGGAGAAATTTCAGAATCTGATTTAATGAATATTTCAACAGGATCGCCAGCACTTATTGAAACTATTGATGGAAATAAATTCAATGGAACAATTTCATATATTGCATCTTCAGCAAATCCATACACCCACACTTTCCGGATTGAAGTTAAAGTATCCAATGAAGCAGGTTTGATTAAGGACGGAGCTTCGGCCAAAATTTTCGTCTCCGGGAAAGAGCAAATGGCTAATATAGTACCGCTTTCAATTCTTAGGTTAGATGACGACGGTAATTTAGGAGTTAGATTGGTTTCCAATCAAGGGACTGTAGAATTTAAAAAAATAAATTTAATTCAAGACACTAAAAATGGGGTTTGGGTTTCAGGATTGCCTTCTTCATCAAAAATTATTACTGTCGGTCAGGATTATGTAAACGATGGAGAAAAAGTAAATTTTGCTTTAGATCAGAGACTAAATCCTAATGAAAAGCTTAATTAATTTTTTTATAGAAAGGTACAGATCTACCTTTACTATCCTTTCTTTTATAATTGCTACAGGGTTTACATCTTTGGCTCAAATACCTGCCTCGGCCTATGCCGACATCAACATCCCATACGTTTTTGTCAGCACTTTTTATGATGGCGTATCTCCTGAAGATGCTGAAAGATTAATAGCTAAGCCGCTTGAAAATAAACTAAAGACGGTAGATGAGCTTGTAAAAATAGAATCTTACAGTAGAGAAAGTTTATCCTATATTATTTTAGAATTTCCTACGTCTTACCCCGTCGAAAAATCTGTCCAAGATGTAAAAGATGCCGTGGATGAAGTAATTCCTGAGTTGCCTCAAGATGCTGAGCAACCTCAAGTTAAAGAATTTACTCTTGATGAATTCCCAGTTATGAACATTAACATAACTTCTAAAAATGCTACTGATCGAGAGCTGCTAAATATTGCTAAATCTCTGCAAGACGACATAGAGAAGCTACCAGGGATTCTAGAAGCAAACATAAATGGTGTGCCCGATGAAGTTTTAGAAGCCGAGATTAACAAAACGAAACTGGATAGTTACAAAGTTTCGCCTTTTGCACTTTACAATGCAATTTCACAAAATAATAAGGCCATTCCGGCAGGAAAAATAGTTTCAAGTACAGGGGAGTTTTATGTTTCAGTACCTTCCGTCTTTGAAACTCTAGATGATGTAGGAAATATTCCAGTTTTAGAAAATAACAACGCCGTTGTTACTTTGGACGATTTAGTTAAGCTTAAAAGAACTTTTAAAGATAAAGATTCAATTGCAAATGTTAACGGTGAAAGAGCTATAGCTCTAACCATATTTAAAAAAAGCGATGCTAGAGAAGTTGTAGTTGCTCAACAAGTAAATTCTATTGTAAATGAAGCTACGAAAATTTTACCTGACGGCATGGAGATAATAATCACAGAAGATAGAACTGATATGTCTGTTGAGTTAGTTTCAGAGCTCATGGGTAATATAATGACTGCTCTTGTCTTAGTTATGACTTTAGTTGTAGCTGCGATGGGTATTAGGTCGTCAATATTAGTTGGTCTTTCTATTCCTACCTGTATCTTATTCGCTTGCCTTTTCCTGTCTCCAATAGGCTACACATTCAATTTTATGGTTTGCTTTGGGATTTTAATCTCTTTAGGTATGTTAATTGATGGAGCAGTAGTCGTCGTGGAGTATGCCGATAGAAAGATGAGTGAAGGTTTTGATAAAAAAGAAGCTTATAGGATTGCTGGAACGAGAATGTTTTGGCCTGTAGTTGTATCAATTTTGACCACTCTGGCAATATTTTTTCCATTTATATTTTGGGAAGGAATGTCAGGCGAATTCATGAGACCCATGATAGTTACTTTAGTAGCTGTTTTATCTGGTTCAATACTTTATGCATTAATTTTTACTCCAGCTATAGGGTCTATATTTGGTAATCTTGGTAATAGAAATAACAAATCGATTAAAAATTCTTTAGTTCTAGAGACTGGAGATCCAAAATCTTTAGATGGATTTACTGGCAAATATGCAAGATTTTTAGACAAAATCTTAGATTATCCAGCAAAGGTAATAACATTCATATTTTTACTCGTCGTCAGTATTTACGTTGTATTTTTCCAACATGGTCCTGGTGGAAATTTTTTCGTTGAAGAGGATCCAGACACAATAATTGTAGAGGTGGAAGGAAGAGGAAATTTAAACGTTGAAGAAAAATTTAGTTTTTTAAGGGAAATTCAAGAGGTAGTAATGACTGTTCCAGGTCCTGAGACAGTCAGTATGCAACAAGCAGGAAACGATGACCCCAGAGATAGAGGCAACTCAGATAGATTGGGAGCAATTTATATTGAAATGCCGTTTGATAAAGATGTTCATATTCAGTCGGGGTCAGACGTAATGAGAGAATTACAAGGTAAGTTACAAGATACTCCTGGTTTAAATGTAACTATAAGAGAAAGAAATAATGGCCCCCCTGTTGGTTCACCGATTGAAATAGAAGTTTTTGGTAGCGACTTTGAAATGGTTTATGAAGCTACTGAGGCACTTTCCAACTACATGAAGGAGAATATTCCTGGGGTTATGAATACCTACACGACTATTCCTACAAAACAATTAAAATGGAAGATAAAAATTGATAAGGAAAAAGCCTCGCAATATGGCGTAGAAACATCCGACATTGGTGCAGCAATTCAATTTATGACCAGTGGTGTAAAAGTTGGTGAATATAGGCCCAATGATGCTGACGAAGAGCTAGATATAAGAATTAGGTTCCCTCAAGAAGAGAGAAGACTAGACATGTTTGAAAATTTAAATGTTCTCACCAATTTTGGTTCAGTGCCACTTAGTAGTTTTGTCTCTTACGAGCCCGAATATGAAGCACCTTATATTAGAAGAGTTTCTGGTGAAAGAGCTTTTACTGTAGCTGCTGACTATGCTCCTGGGGCATTAACGCAAGACGTAATCCCTCTTCTTAATCAATGGATCGAAGATGCTGAAGAATACAATGATATAGAATTCGTATTTGGAGGAGAGCAAGAAGAAACTGACAAAAATGCTTCTTTCATGAGAGGTGCTGCAGCCGTTGGAGTTTTTTTAATGGCTATACTTCTGACCATTCAACTCAATAGTTTTTATCAAGTTTGGATAGTAATCTCAGCTATATTTCTCTCAACTGCTGGAGTTTACTTAGGGCTTACCCTGACGCAAACTCCGATGAGCTTCCTCTTTACGAATCTAGGAATCATCGCTCTTGCTGGAATAGTTGTTAATAACAACATAGTCCTAGTAGATACTTTCAATATTTTAAGACGTGAGAAAAAAGACTCCTCTCTTAAAGAGATAATAATCAGAACTGCTTCTCAAAGATTACGCCCAATAATTTTAACCACGGCAACAACTGTTATTGGATTGTTACCATTGGCTTCTGGATTTGGAGTTGATTTACTAGCCCGAGATGTTGAGGTTGGAGGAAGAGTTGCGGAATGGTGGAGTCCAATGTCTTTTGCAGTGGTTTGGGGCTTAACCTTTTCTGCCTTTTTGACTTTGATTTTGACTCCTTGCTGGTTGATGCTGCCTGAAAAAATTAAATATTTCTTTGTGAATATTAAATCTGTAAAATCAAATTCTTTGATAAATGAGTAAACAAGAAAACAATAAAGATTTTGAAACCTCTCTTAAGAAATTAGAAAAAATAGTTTCTGATCTTGAAAACGGTGATCTTCCCTTAGAAGAATCTATTAAAACGTTTGAAGAAGGCGTGAAGCTTACTAAACATTGCCAAAATCTTCTATCCAAAGCGGAATTAAAAATCCAAAAACTTGTCGAAAGTAAAGATGGGTCAGTAGACTTAGAAACTTTCGATGAAGAATAATAAAGCAACTTATCTAGACAAAAATCTTTCTAGAATAAATAAGGCTTTACTCAATTCTATTCCTGAAAAAAACTATTCTGAGATAACTAAAGCAATTCACTATTCTGTGATGAATGGGGGTAAAAGAATGAGGCCCCAACTAATGTTATTAATGGCTGAAGCACTTAAAGTAGACGTTGATAAAAAAACAATTGATTTGATGGCTGCTGCAGGCGAACTTATTCATTGCTATTCATTAATTCATGATGATTTACCAGCTATGGACGATGATGATTTTAGGCGCGGTAAACTCAGTTGTCATAAGAAATTTAGTGAAGCTACCGCAATTCTAGCTGGAGATGCTATACAACCTCTGTCACTAGAAATCCTTACTTCCATTAATGATGAAAATCTATCTGCCGAGTCAAAATGCAAAATTATTAATATTTTTGCGAAAGCTTGTGGGCCAAAGGGAATGGTAGAAGGTCAAAATTTAGATATAAAAGCAGAGAATAAAAAATTAAATGAACAACAATTAGATAAAGTTCACTATCTAAAAACCGGCAAACTTATTGAAGCTTGCGTCTTAGCTGTATGCCTTTTAAAGAAAGAAATTAAGAAAGAAGAAATAACTAAATTGATTAAATTTTCAAAAAAATTTGGATTAGCTTTCCAAATTAGAGACGATATTCTCGACGTAATTGGTGATGAAAAAAATATTGGAAAACCAGTTGGTTCCGACCAAAATAAAAATAAATCAACATACCCTTCTATTTTGGGATTAGAGAAATCTCAAAAAAAAGCTCAAAAGCTTGCAGATACTGGAATCAAAATTCTAAAGTCCCTTCCTTACGATACAAAAAAATTAGAAGATTTATGTAAATTAATTGTTGAGAGACAATCGTAAATGAAGACTTTTAAAGAAATTCCAAAAGAACTACCAATAACCAATCTAATGGATTCATTAGACTTACCAGAGGGTATTAAAAATCTTACCAAAGTAGAGTTAATTCAGCTAGCTGATGAATTGAGAGGATATTTACTCTATTCGGTTGGAAGATCTGGAGGGCATTTTGGTGCTGGCCTTGGCGTAATTGAATTAACGATCGCACTGCATCATATTTTTAATTCTCCTGAAGATAAAATAGTTTGGGACGTAGGTCATCAAACTTATCCGCATAAAATTCTTACTGGAAGAAAAAATAGTATAGAAAATATTAGAAAAAAAGATGGTTTGCATCCCTTTCCTTCTAGAGATGAAAGTCCACATGATGTCTTTGGCGTAGGTCATTCCAGTACTTCAATAAGTGCAGCTCTTGGAATGGCAAGAGGTGATGAAGATTCCAATAATAAAAATGTAGCAGTTATTGGCGATGGTGCAATCACAGGAGGCATGGCATTTGAAGCTTTGGCTCATGCGGGATCCTTGGAAGATGAAGATCTTCTCATTGTGCTTAACGATAACAACATGTCCATTTCTAATAATATCGGAGGCATCTCTAATTACTTAAACAAAATTTGGTCGAGCAAATGGTATACCCAAATTCGTGAAGGTGGGAAAAAAGCAATGAGATTTATACCCTCCGCTAAAAGATTTGCTAGCAAAGCTGAAATTCATTTCAAAGGCATGTTTACTCCTGGGGCCATGTTTGAAGAATTGGGTTTTCATTACATTGGCCCAATTGATGGACATGATTTAAATTTTTTGGTGGAGACCTTAAAAAATCTCGAAAATTTAAAAGGCCCAAAATTTCTTCACGTGATTACTACCAAGGGCAAGGGTTTTGTTCCAGCTGAAGCAGATCCTATTGGCTATCATGCTATTTCTAAAATGCCGTCTCCAGAAGAAGCCAACCAAAATAAAAAAGCCAAATACTCAGATATTTTTGGAGAATGGGCTTGTGAAAAAGCCAGTAAAGATAAAAATTTTATAGCCATCACACCAGCTATGACTGAAGGCTCGGGGTTAGTTAATTTTTCAAAAACTTTTCCAAATCAGTTTTATGACGTGGCTATTGCTGAACAACACAGCATGACTTTTGCTGCTGGTTTAGCTTGCGCAGGCAAAAAACCAGTACTAGCTATTTATTCTACTTTTTTACAAAGAGCTTATGATCAATTGATCCATGATGTGGCAATTCAAAACTTAAACGTTTTATTAGCCATAGACAGAGCTGGATTTGTCGGAGAAGACGGTGCTACTCACGCAGGTATTTTTGATTTAACGTACCTGAGATGTGTCCCAAATCTAACCATCATGACTCCCTCCAATGAAGACGAATTGTGGAAAATGCTAAATACTGGTTACATAATAGATGGTCCGGTTGCCGTGAGATATCCGAGAGGTTCGGGGCCTGGAGAAAAAATTGAAAATACTCAAGAAACTTTATCTGTTGGAAAAGCAAAAATATTAAGAGAAAAAGAAAACAACCTAGCAATTCTATCGTTTGGCTCGCTTTTAAATTTAGCTGATGAGATCGCTGATGAAATGGATTGCAGTTTAATTGATATGCGCTTCGTAAAACCTCTAGATGAGGATTTGATTACAAAACTTGCTCGAAAACATGAATTATTAGTTACTCTTGAAGAAAACATGATTGCAGGTGGTGCAGGATCAGCTGTGAATGAATTTTTAAATAATACTAGCGCATCAACTAAAATTTTAAATGTTGGAATTCCTGATAATTTTCCATCAGTTGGTTCTCCGTCAGATCAGAAAACTGAGGCAAATCTAGAAAAAACAAAAATTATTAAACAAATAAATAAAAAACTAAACTTGTAGTTATTGCGGCATATATTCCAGCAATTAGATCATCTCCAACTATACCTAGTCCGTTTTTAAATTTCTTATCAATTAGGCCTATTGGTGCAGGTTTCCAAATATCAAATACTCGAAAAAAAATAAAAGCTAATACCGAAAAAATTAAGAGTTCTTTAACCATTAAAATACTAGCAGAAGGTAAACAAGCAACCCATAAGCCTGCAAATTCATCTAGAACAATTGATTTTTGATCTCTTTCAGGTTCAATTAATTTAGAAGTAGCTTGGTGACAAACCAAAATAGAAAAGATAATTATAATTACTGTTATAAAAAATACCGTTATAAAATTTAAAGCAAAATAAATAACAGAAAATAAAAAAGTACTTAATGCCGCAAGCGAGCCCCAAGTTCCTGGCGCAAAAGGCAAGTAACCAATTCCAAATAAAGTTGCAACTAAGGAATAGGGTGATGAAAGAACAGAGAACTTATTACTCATCGAAGTGATTGTAGCCCGTTTTTTTAAAAGTTACTAAATGGCCATTTTTATAAACTTCAACTCCTAAATTTGTCGTAATTTCACCAATTTGCGTAATCCTGAGTCCATATTTTTTTCCTAAAGCCTCGACTTCCGACTCCATTCCTGCTGCTGCTGTAAAACATAATTCGTAGTCGTCTCCCCAAGATAAAGCCTCATCAATTACACCTTCAAAAGGTATTGAATCAGCATTCAATTGAGCACCAACGTCACTTGCTTCGCATATGTGCCCAAGATCTGAAATAAGGCCATCTGAAATATCAATGCAAGAATTAACAAGATGTGAGATTTCTTGTCCGAAATTTAAATGCAATTTTGGACGTATAAATTTGATAACATTTTTAGAAGACAAGTTTATCTCTTCTGGATTTAAGTTAATCTCTTCTAAGCCCTTTTTAGCTAAACCTAACTCATTAGTCACAAAAATTTTATCGCCAATTTTTGCCCCACTACGTTTCATAAAATTTTGTTGGTTCAACTTTCCACAAACTGTGACAGCTATATTGCACTGTTTTCCTTTGCTCAAATCTCCACCTAAGATTGGGCAGGAATATTCGTCCGAAAAATTTTTTAACCCTTTTACAAATTCTTGCATCCAATGTAAATCAACGTTGTCTACTGTCAAAGATACTAAAATCCATTTTAAAGCACCTCCGCAGGCAACCACATCACTTGCAGCGGTACTGAGCGATCTAAAGGCCACATGCTCAGCTGCTAAATTTTCTGGAAAATGAACCCCTGCTACTGAAGCATCCACTGAATAAATTGTGTCTTGTGAGTTCTTTACTAAGCCCGCGTCATCGCCCGGTCCGATAATAATCTCTGAGGAATCAAAATATTGATTCCCCAAAGATTTGAAAGTTTCTTTTAAAAAACTAAATTCATCCGAATCTTTCATTTAAAGACACGGAAAATTTAAAGTTAGGATTGATAAGCCTCAAAAAGACCAGTAGCTCCCATACCGCCACCAACACACATGGTAACGATTCCGTACTTGCCGCCTCTGCGATTAAGTTCACGAGCCATATGACCTACCTGTCTTGATCCAGTCATACCAAATGGATGTCCAATAGAAATTGATCCACCGTTAACATTTAATTTATCAGTTGGTAAACCCAAAGTGTCCCTGATATAAACAACCTGAGAAGCAAAAGCTTCATTAAGTTCCCAAAGGTCAATATCTTCCATCTTCAAATCAGCTGACTTAAGTAATTTAGGAATTGAATACACTGGTCCAATGCCCATCTCATCTGGCTGACAACCAACAACAGTGAAGCCTCTAAAATATAGTTTAGGTTCTAGGCCCATCTCTAAAGCCTTCTCCTCACTCATAACTAAAGTAACTGATGCACCGTCTGATAATTGTGAAGAATTCCCAGCTGTCACCGATCCACCTTCAGGATCAAAAACAGGTTTCAAGGATGAAAGACCTTCAAGAGTAGTATCTGGACGATTGCAATCATCTCGATCTACTGTGACTTCAACATCTTTTTCCGCTCCAGTTTCTTTATTGACAAGTTTCATGACCGTGTCCATTGGAATAATTTCATCGCTATAAAGACCTGCTTCTTGCGCAGCAGCGGTTCTTTCTTGACTAGAAAGTGCATATTCGTCTTGAGCTTCTCTAGTGACGTTGTAACGTTTAGCAACACACTCGGCAGTTTGACCCATGGCGTGGTAAATGCCGGGAACATCGGCGGCAAGCTTGTCGTTCACATACATGTGCATGTTGGTGTTGCCTTGTGTTGTAGAAATTGATTCAACTCCACCAGCCATAATACAGTCACTAAAACCACTTTGAACTTGAGTTGCTGCCATGGCTACAGTTTGTAAGCCAGAAGAACAGTATCTGTTCACAGTTGTCCCTCCAACTTCTATTGGAAGCTTAGATAATACCGCTACATTTCTTGCAATGTTATGCCCTTGCGCTCCTTCAGGAGCTCCACAACCTAGAATCATATCTTCAACGGCTGCAGGATCTAATCCTGGATTTCTTTCTAAGAGCGCGTCAACTAAATGGGCCGCCATATTGTCAGCACGTGTTTGGTTAAATCCCCCTCTGAATGATTTTGCTAGACCAGTTCTCACACTGTCTACGATAACTACATTTCTCATAATTTCTCCTAAAATTCGTTAATTCGATCTTTATACCGAAAGATGATTATAAATAATTTATGAAAGTTATTCTATTCTGTTTTAAAAAAAGCCCTGCATGAGCAGGGCTTTTCTTATATACGGGGTCTATTAGAAATTATATCCAAAATCCAATCCTAGTTTTCGACCTTGGTCAAAAGTTAAGAAAGGGTTACCTCCTTGAAGGTTACTGTTTTTAGATATGGAGTTGATATGTCTTTTATCAAATATATTCCTAGCCCAGAGGTTGATATACCAATCAGCATTATCTGGCTCATAAGTAGCATTCAAATTGAAGTACTCAGTGTCAGGAGCAAGATACCTAGTATTGTTAAATAAGTCTCCATGAACTTCATCTTTATAGTGATAAGAAAGATTTATTGCTCCAGAACCACCGCCAAATTGGTAAAGCTGAGTTAAAGTAACTGTGGCCTCTAAGTCAGCTGTCCCAGGTACTTTATTTCCACCAATTTCTTGCATGACTTGGTAAGTTCCTAAGCCTTGAGTGGCATTGATTGGAGTTAAAGTAGAATTGGCTATTGCGTAAACATCTCCATACGAGTTGATTAAGTAATTGCCAGAGCTGTCTTGTGCGTAGCTCACAGTTGTACAAGTTCTAGCAATAGCAGCTGGAAGAGCTGCACAGATCTGTTGTAGTCCATCATCCAAGCTTGTTGATGGCGCAACAGTTATTGCAGCTGCAGCTGTTCGACTAATGTTAGTGAAACTAGTTGCTGCAGTTGGATTTTGTGGGTCTAAAGACATCGATCCTGCTGCATATGCATAGCCAAGATTCGCTGACGCAACAGTGTTAGCAGCAGTTGCTGCAATTGTGTCATAGGTACTGTCAGTAGTAAGGGCGTTCACAGATATGATAGTTGTAGGAGTTACAAATCCTTGAACATTCAACTGGAATCCTTCATGCGTGAAGTCATGAGGTTCAACATACGAAGAAGAGAACCTGATAACACTCTGTTGTGAATCGGTAACTTCTTGTGAGAAGAAAGTTGCATTCAAACGCAGCGCCCCACCAAATAAAACGTTTCTAGTACCAATTTCAATTTGCTCTGAGTCAGACTCAGGGAAAATAGTTGCATCAGGGTTAGCTCCTGAAGGTCTGTTACCGGTTACGAATGAGGCATAGACCATGCCTTGATCGTAATTGTACTGAGCTGCTACTTTATAGGTAACAACTTCATTTTTAGACGATGAGGTAGTTGAACCTTGGTTGTAACATGCTTGGTAATCAGTTGTTACACAAGCCGTACCGCCAGTATAAGCCGTATCAGACAAACCTTGCATTGTTCTTGTTGCAAATCGGTCATCCATATAACGAGCTCCTAAAGTTAACCTAAAGTCGTCGGTAGCATCCCAATAGAATTCTCCATAGACTGCTTGAGAGTCTCTTTGAGTTCTTTGGTCTGAAATAAGTCCTCCAGCTTCCCTAGGCATACTTTTAACACATGGATTAAATGCCGCTAAAGCTTGACCAGCTACTCCGAAAGCAGGGTTTAAAGCCTGACAAGCTGCATTGATTCCAGGACCAACTTGGTTTTGAAGAGCAGCTACTAATCCAGCTGTTCCTCCTTGCTGAACTGCTGCTCCTAATGCAGCAGCATTTTGTTGTAATGCGCCTGCGAAGACACTATAGAATGCTTGTCCACCAAAAGTGTTCATTGTTGGTGTGTATGTCCCAAACAGTCCACTTGTTGAGTAAGGGTGTTGATCAAAGTCGTTCAGCAACAAGTAAGCAACAGTCTGAATATTATATTGGTTGTAAGTGTTGTCCATATAGTTGTATGCCCCAACTGTGAAGTTAAAAGGCCCATCAAAATCAGAAACTAAGTTTATTTCGAACTGTTCAGTTGTAGTGTCAACTTTACTACACTCAAAAGCCCTGTCTGTTGTGACATTAGTTATGTCGCCAAGACAGAAAGTTCTTAGAGCAGGGATACTAAATGCCGGAGCCGGAATAAAGCTACTGTTCAAAGCTCCAGTCGCATTTGAGTGATCGTTATCAGTTATGTGGTCGTAGTCCGAATCAATAAAAGTTGCTTTCAACGTGACCGTCATGTTGTCTAATTCGGTTACATTGGTCAGTGAAGCCATTTCGAAATTATCTTTTCTAGATGGATCAGTGTCTTTGTTGATTGCATCGATACTATTAATTCTGGCAGCATCAGTAGCAGCGAATAAGTCAGCTCCAGAAGCGTTAATGTTCGTCAGAGCGTTAAAAGTGTTTGTAATTGAACCACTTGCAAACGTAGGTCTATTTAAATGCGAAGAGAGGTCATCGGTTAGAGGGCTACAACCAAAGAACGGGTCTCTATTACAAGCTGAAAGACCATAATTTTGACGATTATCGTTTACTGCTGTCTTTTCTAATTGAAAAGTTAAAGTGTTCGTGTCATCCAATTCGGCAACTATTGTTGATCTAATTCCAAATGAATCACGATCATCAACGTCATTTCCAGTTCCAGCGTTATAAACTACTGCATCTCGATCATACTTTACACCAGCTATCCTCATTGAAACTGTATCTGATAAATCAAAATCCCTGGCAAACTTAAGTTGAGATAATCCATCGGCACCAGCTGATAGAGATAAATACTGATCTGCTCCTGGCTTTGCGGTAATAAAGTTTATTAAACCGGTCGTACTATTTCTTCCATATAAGGTCCCCTGAGGTCCTTCAAGGATTTCGATCCTATCAGCATCGTAAAAACCGACGGTGGAAAAAGGTCGGTTATCGATTTGGTGTCCATTCTGCGCCGTTATTGCAGCTGCAGTAGAAGCAGAAGTAATGGTTACAATTGACAGGCCTCTAACCTTTAATAATACTCCGGAACCTAAACCTTCACTAAAGTCAAATCCAGGTACAGTTGAAGCTAAATCATCAGCAGTGTCGATGTGTTGGAGATCCAAATCATCGCCTGTAATTGCTTGTACTGAAATCGCAACGTCTTGAATCGACTGCTCTTTTCTGGCGGCTGTTACTGTTACTTCTTCAACTGTTTGCGCGAACGCAAAAGTGTTAAGTAACATTAAGGCAGCGCTTATTGCTAAATATTTTATAAAATTTTTCACTGACTCCTCCCTCTTGAGCTCAATAATTAATACAGAAGAAATACTAGTTGTATCTCATTCCCTTGAGCTTATGTGAAAGATTCGTCAGTCCTTGACGAAAAGATTTCTCCCTTTTTGAAAATGATACCTTAGCTAAATATAGATAACAAGCGAATGTGGATTTTTGGAAGAGTAAAAAAGCCCCGCAAATGCAGGGCTTTTTTTAAGTTTCGAATTTAGAAATTATATCCAAAGTCTAACCCAACCTTTCTTCCTTGATCGAAAGTTAAAAAAGGGTTTCCACCTTGTAAGTTACTATTCTTAGCGATAGAGTTGATGTACCTTTTATCTGTAAGATTTCTTGCCCATAGGTTTAAATACCAATCGGCATTATCTGGCTCATAAGTAGCATTGAAATTAAAATACTCTGTTGAAGGCGAGGTAAATCTCGGAGTGTTAAAGAAATCATTAAAATATTCGTCTTTGTAATGATATGAAAGATTTAACATTCCTGATCCGCCTGCAAATTGGTACATTTGTGTCAAAGTTACAGTAGTCTCAAGATCAACAGTACCTACGACTTTATTCCCCCCAATCTCTTGCAATTGGTTGTAAGTAGAGAATCCTAATACTGAGTCAAGTGGCGTAAACGAAGAATTAGCTATTGCATAAACTTCACCTAGTGGGTTAATAAGCCAATTTCCATGGCTATCTTGAGTATAAGTTACTGTTGGGCAAAAATTAGCTATTGGGGCTACGTTACCGCAAATCGCTTGCAAAACCGTATCAGCGTTAGATGCTCCGACTGTAATAGCCCCTGCTTCAGCTCTAGTGTAGTTAGTAAAACTTGTAGAATTAGTTGGATTATGCGGATCCAGTGACAGTGAACCATTAGCATAGATATAGCCTAACGATGTTGAAGCTGTTCTGTTATTTGCAGTCGCTGCGACCGTGTCGTAAGTACTGTCAGTTGCCAAGGCGCTGACTGAAATAATCGTAGTAGGCGTTACAAAACCTTGGACATTAAATTGGAATCCTTCATGTGTCATGTCATGGGGCTCAACGTAAGCAGCCGAAAACCTTATGGTGCTTGTCTGTCCATCTTCAATTTCGGTAGTGAAGTAAGTCGCATTCAATCTTAAGGCTCCGCCAAAGAGAATATTTCTAGTTCCAATTTCAATTTGCTTCGACTCGGATTCTGCAAAGATAGTGCTATCGGGGTTAGCTCCTTGTGGACGGTTTCCAGTGACATAAGATGCGTAAACCATACCGTCGGCATAGTCGTATTGAACTGCGGCTTTATAGGTTGCCACTTCATTTTTATCATCTGAAGGAAGCGCTGCTGATTGCCAACAAGCATCGTAATTAGTGGTTAGACAAGCTGCAGTGCCAGCGTACGCGCCAGCAGTATCTGACAAACCTTGTATGACTTGAGATCCAAATCGGTCATCCATGTAACGCGCTCCTAAAGTAATTTTTAAGTTATCAAGTACGTCAAAATACAGCTCTCCGTAAAGAGCTTGAGAATTTCTTTGCGTATGTTGATCGGTATTCAAACCACCGGCTTGAGCAGGTAAACTTTTCACACATGGGTTAATTCCAGCGGCAGGATGACCTGCAACTGAAAAAGCTGGGTTTAAGGCTTCACAAGCAGCTGTAATATCTGGTCCGACATTAGTTTGCAATTGGTTTACTAACGCAAGAGTTCTCGCACCAAGAAAAGTAGCATCACCTGCAGTTGCCCCGCCTGCAATAGCAGCAGCGCCTGCAGCATCCGTAGCGGCAGTAATAGCACCAGAATTAGCTTGTAATTGGCCGGCAAACATTGCATAAAACCCTTGTCCACCATAAGTGTTCATCGTTGGTGTGTAAGTTCCAAACAAACCAGAAGTTGAATACGGATGCTGATCAAAATCGTTTAACAATAAGTATGGAGTCAATTGAATGTTGTACTGATTCCAAGTGGTATCTTTGTAAACATAAGCTCCAGCAGTAAAGTTAAAAGGCCCTGCAAAGTCACTTACGATATTAACTTCATATTGTTGTGTCGTGGTATCTACGTTAGAACATTCAAAAGCTTGGTTTGTTGTGACATTAGTCAAAGTGCCGAGACAATATGTTCTTAACTCGGCAATACTAAATAACGGTGCTGGAATGAAAGTACTATTTAAGGCTCCAGTAGCATTGGAGTGATCGTTGTCATTAAATTGACTTAAATCCTGATCTACGAAAGTTCCTTTGACAGTCACTGTCAGATCGTCTAATTCGGAAACGTTAGTGAGTGAGAAAATTTTCATGTTATCTTTTCTGTAAGGATCTAAATCCTTATTAATTGAATCGATGCTATTGATTCTATTTGCAACAGTGTCCGCAAATAAGTCAGCTCCGGAAGCATTAATATCTGTAAGAGTGGTGAAAGTACTGGTAATCGCGCCACTTTCTAAAGTTGGCGCATTGAGGTGCTGAGAGAAATCGGTGGTCAAAGGGTTGCAACCAAAAAAAGCATCTCTGTCGCAAGCAGAAAGTCCATAATTTTGACGAGAGTCATTAATTGCAACTTTTTCAAATTGTACGGTCAGTGTATTTTGATCATCCATTTCAGCTACAAGCGTAGCTCTTGCTCCAAAAGAATCTCTATCATCGATATCGTTTCCTGTACCAGCATTGTAAATAACGCCATCGCTATCGTACTTTGTAGCGGCTACTCTCATCATAACGGTATCGGATAATTCAAAATCTCTTGCAAACTTAAATTGAGACAAACCATCAGCGCCAGCTGTTAAAGAAAGGTATTGGTCAGCGCCTGGTTTTGCCGTGATGAAATTAATCAATCCAGTGGTACTGTTTCTGCCATACAAAGTCCCTTGAGGGCCTTCTAAAATTTCAATTCTATCGGCATCATAAAAACCTGTAGTAGAAAACGGTCGGTTATTTATGTGATGACCGTTTTGTGCTGTGATACCAGCTTCTACAATGGCGGAACCGATAGTAACCAACGTAAGTCCTCTAATTTTCAGAACGACTCCACTGCCTAAGCCTTCTGTGAAATCAAAACCAGGAATAACTGAAGTAAGATCGTCAGCAGTTTCAATATGACCTAAACGCAGGTCTTCATTTGTAATCGCTTGCACAGAAATTGCAACGTCTTGTACAGATTGTTCTTTTCTAGCTGCAGTAACCGTCACTTCCTCTACAGTCTGAGCAAAAGCAGTGGCATTAAGAAATAATAAAGTTAAACTTATAAAAAAATATTTGGTTGGATTTTTCAAAACTCTCCCTCCTTGGTTGTAAAAAAAAGTAAAGGGATAAATTTGTAAAGAATAAAAAAATGAAACAAGTTTCTCCTAAACTTTATCACTTCTGAATAGTTTTTCCCTAAACTCAGAAATATTCTACATAAATTGATCGTTATCGCAAATATAATTGTGCTTAAATAAAGTATTTATGAACATAAAAGAAAGAGCCAGGTATGTTCAAAGAACTCTAAATCGGATGTATCCCAATCCAAAGCCTCCGCTAAATTTCTCTAATAGCTACACTTTACTCATCGCCGTGTTGCTAAGTGCGCAATGTACCGATGAACGAGTAAATATAGTCACAAAGGATTTATTTAAATTGGCTAAAAATCCTGAGGCTATGCTGCAACTTGGTGAGAAAAAAATCTATGCCATCATCAAATCCTGTGGGCTCGCGCCAAAAAAAACTAAAGCCATTTTAAAAACTTCAAAGATACTAAAAGAAAAATATAATTCCAGAATACCCAGAGATATAAAGACTTTAGAAACCCTAGCTGGAGTCGGCCACAAAACAGCTTCAGTCGTAGTAAATCAAGCTTTTGGTCAGCCTAGTTTTGCTGTAGACACTCATATTCACCGATTGGCGCAAAGGTGGGGTCTAAGTAAGGGAAGAAACGTCGAAGAAACAGAAAAAGATCTAAAAAAGCTTTTCCCAGAAAAAGATTGGGGCAAATTACATTTGCAAATCATTTTTTACGGTCGTGAATTTTGCTCGGCTCGGGAATGCTATGGCTTGGAATGTAAGATCTGTAATAAGCTTTATCCCAAAAGAAGGAGTAAGGTTATAACCAATAAAGCATAGAAATACACTTTCTTAGAGGTATAATTTTCTATATGTATGGTAATAATTTTACAATTGAGAGTTTTGATTCAGAGCTTTGGGAAGCTTTTGAAGGCGAGAAAAAAAGACAAGAAGAGCATATTGAACTAATTGCGTCTGAGAATTACGCTTCGCCCAGAATCCTTGAAGCTCAAGGTTCAATTTTGACTAATAAATATGCCGAAGGCTATCCCGGCAAAAGGTATTACGGTGGGTGCGAATTTGTTGATGTAGCTGAACAACTTGCAATTGACCGAGCCAAAGAATTATTTAAAGCAGATTTTGCCAATGTTCAACCGCATTCCGGCGCGAGTGCAAATGCTGCGGTTTTTTTAGCCCTACTAAATGCTGGCGATAAAATCCTAGGAATGAGTTTGGATCATGGTGGCCACTTGACGCATGGTTCTAAAGTAAACTTTTCAGGAAAAATTTACGAATCCTATAGTTACGGTATCGATGAAACTGGTGACATTGATTATGAAGAAGTTCAAAGATTAGCAAACGAGCATAAACCAAAACTAATTATTTGTGGCTTCTCAGCTTTCTCAGGAGTTTTAGATTTTCCCAAGTTTAGAGAAATTGCAGATTCAATTGGTGCTTATCTTTTGGCTGATATCTCTCATGTGTCTGGTCTAGTTGCTGCTGGACTTTATCCTAGTCCTATTCCTTATGCTGACGTTGTTACTACCACAACTCATAAAACCCTTATTGGTCCTCGAGGTGGCTTAATCCTAGCTAAAGAAAACGAAGAACTACATAAAAAATTAAACTCGGCTTTATTTCCAGGATCGCAAGGTGGACCTTTAATGCATATCATTGCTGCTAAAGCGGTTTGCTTTAAAGAGGCAATGGAGCCAGAATTTGTTGAGTATCAAAAGCAAATTTTAGCCAATGCTAAAGAACTCAGTAATTCATTAATGGAAAAAGATATTGATATAGTTTCGAATGGTACTGCCAATCATATGTTTTTAGTAAATTTAGTTAAAAATAACTTAACCGGTAAGGTTCTAGATGCTGCGCTTGGCGATGCTCATATTACTGTCAATAAAAATTCCGTACCAAACGATCCTCAATCTCCTTTCGTCACTTCGGGCATTAGAATAGGAACCCCAGCTGTTACCAGAAGAGGATTCAAAGAAAATGAAATGAATATGATTGCAAGTTGGATCACTGATATTATTCATGATGTCGACAACTTAAAACTAATAGAAACTACTAAAAATGAGGTTAGAGATCTCTGTTTGCAATTTCCAGTATACTCAAGATAAATCATGCATTGCCCATTTTGTACCTTCGAAGAAAGTAAGGTAATCGACTCTCGCCTTGTGGCAGATGGTAATGAGATTCGTCGCCGAAGAGAATGCTTAAGATGTCAAGAAAGATGGACAACCTACGAGTTGGCAGAACTGGTAATGCCAAAAATAATCAAGCAAGATAAATCTAGAGTTCCCTTTGATGAGACCAAACTCAAAGAAGGTATCGCCAGATCTTTGGAAAAAAGACCCGTCAGTCAAGAAGACTTTTTAAAACTAATTGAAGACATAAAGAAAGAGATTAGATCTCTGGGTGAAAGAGAGATTCCTTCCAAACAAATAGGCGAGACCGTTATGAAGTTTTTGAGAAAGATCGACGAAGTTGCTTTTGTAAGATTCGCTTCGGTCTATAGAAGTTTTCAAGACCCCTTAGAATTTAGTGAAGAAGTAAAACGCCTATCTGATGACTAAAAGAAAATTCATGGCCGAGGCTTATGAATTAGCTAAACTTGGCCAATATTCAACAAAAAACGGGGTAAACGTTGGTTGCGTGATTGTTAAAAACAATAAAATTCTTAGCAGAGGCTGGTACGAAAAATATGGCGGAGCGCATGCCGAGATAAATGCCATCAACGGCTTGAAAAAAAAATACCCCAAGTCATTTGAATCGATTTTGAGTCAAAGTTCAATTTATGTCTCTTTAGAACCTTGCAGCAAAACCGGTAAAACCCCACCTTGCGTAGACGAATTAAAAAAATATGACTTCAAGGAAATTATAATTGGACACGAAGATACGTCTCAAAACGGAATTCAAGAATTGAGCAAGGCAGGGTTCAAGATAAGTCAAATGAAGCAAAAAAGCTTAGAGATAAATCAAGGATTTTTCAAGGCGATCCATACCAATAAGCCTTACATCAGAGCGAAAATTGCGATGTCAAAAGATGGAAAAACCTCTTTCAAAAATAAAAAAAATAAGTGGATAACATCTTTGGCCTCAAGAAATGATGCCCAACATTATCGAGCCATCTCAGATCTGGTCATCACCGGTGGGGGGACGTTAGTGAACGACAATCCTAGTCTAAACGTTAGAAACAAAAGAATAATTAAGTACAAGGGGTTTAGTCAGCCTGATAAAGCCGTAATCACTAATGCAAGTTTAGATTTTAAAACGTTTAAATTCTTTCAAGATAAATCAAAAAAACTTATTTTTACCTCCAAAAGAAATAATATTGCTAGTTTAAAACTCTCAAATACCGAAATAAAGACTATCCAAACCAATGGCTCAAATACCGACTTAAATGATTTGGTATCTTGTTTAACAAAGATGAATTACAAGGATGTATTAATTGAAGCCGGTCCGAATTTGCTTACCTCCTTTATCAATGCGAATTTAATAGATGAGTTTATTATTTACATCTCTCCTAAGATACTATCAAATACCGCAAATTATTTTTTTAATGGTAAAAACTCTTTAAACCCAATACTTTCAAAAAAATATGAAAAAATTGAGTCGAAGAAAATTGGTGTCGATAAAAAAATTATTCTAAGAAAAAAACAAAAATGGGATTAAATAAAATAGAAGAACTTATCTCGGACATTAAGAAAGGTAAAATGGTTCTTTTAATGGATGACGAAGATCGTGAAAACGAAGGCGATATCATTTTAGCTGGAGAAAAAGTAACTCCAGACAAAATTAATTTTATGGCCAAAAATGCTCGCGGCTTAATTTGTTTAGCGTTGAGTGAAGAAAAATGCAAAAAACTCAATCTAAATCAAATGGTAACTGACAACAAAAGTGGTCACGGAACTGGATTTACTGTTTCTATTGAAGCGGCTTCAGGTATCAGTACTGGTATCTCTGCTGCCGACCGAGCAAGAACTATTAAAGTAGCTTCTAAAGCTAACGCTAAGGCAAACGAAATAGTGTCTCCAGGGCATGTTTTTCCAGTTAAAGCCATCAATGGAGGAGTTTTATCAAGAGCAGGTCATACTGAGGGTAGTACTGATTTGTGCAGATTAGCTGGTCTAAACCCAGCCGCAGTAATAGTTGAAGTTATGAATGAAGACGGCACCATGGCTAGAAAAAAAGATCTGATTGCTTTCAGTCAAAAATACGATTTAAAAATTGGCACCATAGCCGATTTAATCAACTATCGAATCATCAATGAAAAAACCGTTGAAAAAATTAGTCAGAAGTCGGTCAATACTAAGCATGGAAAATTTACAATTATTTCCTACAAGGATGGTATTACGGGCGAAACTCATTTGGCTCTGAAAAAAGGAAAGATTACGAAATCAAAACCTACTTATGTGAGAGTCCAACAAACTAACTTTTTACACGATACTCTACAAATTGAAGAATTTGGAAGTAGATGGTCGCTTGACGCAGCTATGAAAAAAATAAATAAAAATGGATCAGGTTTAATAATTTTAATCGATGGTGGTAAAAATAAAGAGGAGGAAATTCAGGATCTAAAAAAATCTTATAAACAGTCTATTCCAGGCGGAATTGATGTGAGACGAATCGGTGCTGGTTCACAAATTTTAAGAGATTTAGGCGTTCAGAAAATAGCTCTGCTTGGATCTAAGACCAGATATCCATCGATCTCAGGATTTGGTTTAGAAGTAGTTAAATATATCCAAAAATGAAAAAAGTTTTAGATTTAAGTGTAAAAAAAAGCGATTACTCAAACGTAAACATTTTAGTCGTAAAAACTAAGTGGAATGAAGAGGTAATTAAAAGAATGGTTGATGATTGTTCAGAAGTCTTCAATAAAGTTAATGCAAATTTTTCGACAATCACTGTACCAGGAGCTTTTGAAATTCCGTTTATGGTAAAAAATAAAGCAAATTCTTATGATGCAGTTGTGACTCTAGGAGCAATCATCAAAGGTGAAACGCCTCACTTCGATATCATTGCTCAATCTGTAAGTGATCAAATAATGGCCCTTGGGATTGAATTAAACAAACCTATTATTTTCGGGGTTCTCACGACAAATAATACTGAACAAGCCTTAGAAAGAGCAAAAACTAAAGGCAAAGAATTAGCGTTAAGCGCCCTTGCTTTGCTTGATGAATTGGATGGCTAAGCAAAAAATACTTCCTTCGCCAGCAAAAAAAAGAGAGTTATTGCTTCAAGCTTTATATCAAAAAGAGATCAGCGGTGACTCCAATACCGAAGTTCTAAAACAGCTAAAGGAAAGACACAAAAAGTTTGATTTGACTGAACTCAATGAAATCTTAAAAGGGATTAAAAAAGATCAAAAAACTATCGACGAATTAATCATTAAAAATTCAAAGATTAAATTAGATGACATTGGAGAAATTGAGATCTCAATATTAAGATCTATGATTCACGAAATGAAAAAAAATTCTATAGATCGTTCCATTTCGCTTAGCGAAGCCATCAGGTTGGCAAAAAAATATGGTCAGGATTCGAGCTATAAATTTATTAATGCTGTCTTGGATAAGGTTAAAGACTAGATATCTTCATTGACTACAATCGTCCCTTCATCTTCAGGTCCTGTAGAAACAATATCAACAGGAAGCTCACAAACTTCCTCGACTTTTTTTATGAATTCAATTGCCTCCAAAGGTAAGTCTTCATATCGATTTATACCTTTCAATGGGGTCTTCCACCCTTTGCACTCGATATATTTAGGTTCAACTGCCTCTAGATCCATACATTCTGCATAATCATTCGAGCCATCTCTATAATCATAATCAACGCAAATTTTAATCGTATCTAAAAAATCTAAAACATCTATTTTGGTTAAACACAAAGCAGAGACATTATTTGATTTTATTATTCTTTTTACCGTAACTGCATCAAACCAACCACATCTCCTTGGCCTACCAGTAGTTGCGCCAACTTCTCCTCCATTTTTAGCAATCTCTTCACCTATAGGATCATATATTTCGGTGGGCATAGGGCCCTCGCCAACTCGTGTCACATATGCCTTTACTACTCCAAGAATGTAATTTACGTCTAAAGGGCCGACACCTGCTCCTGAAGCTATACCTGCTGGAGAGCAATTACTTGAAGTAACAAAAGGATAGGTTCCCTGATCAACGTCCAATAAAGCTCCTTGGGCTCCTTCAAATAGAACTCTCTTTCCGGAGTCATTAAGTGATTGAATTACAGAGGAGACATCTGCTAATAGTGGTTTTAGTTTATCCCCATATTTTAAATTCTGATCTTTAATTTTTTCAAAATCTAATTTTTGATGGCCAAAATAGTTTTCTAGCCAAAAATTATAAAAGGACACATTTTCTTCTAGTTTTTCCGCTAACTTTGCTTCTGACAAAGTATCGATTATTCTGATAGCTCTTCTTGCAACTTTATCTTCATAAGCAGGCCCAATCCCTCTTAAGGTCGTGCCTATAGTATTAAAGCTGTTAGATTTTTCTTTTAATTGATCAACTAAAATATGATACGGCTGAATTAGAGAGCAAGCGGGACTAATTTTTAAACGTTCGTGAATATTTTTTGCAATTGGTTCAATTTTTTCTATTTCTTCAAATAAAGCTTCGCAAGATATTACGACACCTCTACCTATCAAAGATAAAGCATTTTTATGGCAAATAGATGAAGGCAAGAGATGAAGAACTATTTTCTCTCCATCAATTATAAGAGTATGTCCGGCATTGTGGCCTCCCTGGTAACGGCAAGCGGCGTCTGCTCGATCTGATAAAAAATTAACAATTTTGCCCTTTCCTTCATCTCCCCATTGAAGTCCCAGTACAGCAAAATTATTTTTCACAATCTAAGCCTTCAATTTTATCATTGCAATAATGTCTTGATCAAAACCAATTGCAGACTTTTGTTTTCCAGACATTGTTTGGGAAAAATACTCTCCGCCATTGGCAATTGAAAATCCGTATTTATCTGAGTGCGCTGAAAAAACTAATCCATCATGGTAATTAAAACCAGGAAAGTCAGTTAAATCTATGTGGGGGCTGAAACAGGTTTCTTTTTCAATAAAGTCCCATATGTTTTCGATTTCAGAAAGGTGGACATCACTTGTTTGAATGTTTTTAAGTTTAGAAATTATTGATAAATCTCCATTGCAATCAATTAGAGTTAGTAACTTATTTACGAGATCTTTTTGAACTTTCCTATCCTTAACCCATGAAAACAAATCGGATTCAGACTTAGACGAAATTATTTTATTCAGAACAATGCCGTCATTATAATTGAGATTTAAAGGTTCTATTATCTCGGCTAAAATTTCAGTTTTTCCAAAAGATAACGTCAGCTCAGTTAGATTTCCGATTTTCATACTATCTGACAGCAAACTTATTGTTTCAAATTTATTATCTTCGCCACCAAAAATTTCAATACCGGCTTTGATCGTAATTCTAGATTGACTAAAGGAGTCTTTTCTCTTTTTAAGAACTTCGCCTACGTAACAGTATCTTTGTTCCTTATCTGATTCTTCTGCTTGATCTATTCTTGCTATTTGCTGAGAAATATCTGGGCGAATTGCTAATTCATTTGAAGATAAATCGTCAAAAAATGTAAAAGCGGAATCTCTCAAAGAAGTATTTTGTTCACCGCCAATTGCATCAGCAAATTCAATTAGAGAAGGATAAGTCAATTGAAAACTTTTTGATTGATAGAAATCTATTAAAGATCTTCTTAACGTTTCTAATTCTAACGAATCAGGAGCTGTTAAATCTTCTACTCCATCAGGAAGATTAGAAGAATTGGAGGGCATTGTTATTCTTGATCTTGCGAGCCAGTTGAACTGTCTAAATATTTAAAAAAGTCACTTTCAGGGTCAATCAATAATACATCTGATTTATTTTGAAAAGTTGATTGATAAGCATTTAAGCTTCTTGTGAATTCATAAAATTCGGGATCTTTGTCAAAAGCTTTTGCGTAAATTCCTGTAGCCTGAGCATCGCCTTCACCCTTCAAAATCTCTGCCAATTTATATGCTTCAGCCAAGATGACTGTTCTCTCTTTATCAGCGTTTGCTCTAATTTCTTCTGCTAGCTCATTACCTTCAGCTCTTAATTCTTGAGCAAGTCTTTCTCTTTCAGTTCTCATTCTATTGTAAACCGAATCATTTACTTCATTGGGAAGTTCAATTTTCTTTACTCGCACATCAATGACTTCAATTCCTAATTCTTGATTAGCCACAACATTTAAATCTGTAGTTAAAGCACTCATTAATTGATCTCTTTCACCTGAAATCACATCTTGGACTGTACGAACACCGAATTGGTTCCTTAAACCTTCATCCACCCTTTGGGTAAGCAAGGTTCTCATTGCTCCCAACTGACCACCGGACGAAGTAATGTAAAATTGCTCGTTATCAGTAATTCGCCATTTTACGAAAGCATCCACAATTAAACGTTTTTTTTCAGCAGTAAAATATGGCTGAGGGATAGCGTCTAGTGTGAGGACGCGCGAATCGAACTTTCTGACAGTGTGAAGAATTGGTACTTTAAAATGCAAGCCAGACTCAATTTTTGGATCAACTATTTCACCAAATCTCAATAAAATTGCGGTTTGTTTATCTGTAACTATATAAACACTATTAGCGATTATTATTATTAATAATAATATTAAACCTATTAAACCCAATCTCATTGCGCCCATTTTATCTTCGCTCCTGTCTTTTTCTTATTTCTTCAATAACTCTATCGGTTAGATCTTCTATTGCGTTTGGATTTAAGGTACTAGATGCAGAATTATTTTGATCTTCAGAAGGTCGTAGTGAAGATGCTGCAGCAATTTGATCCAAAGGCAAGTACATAATGTTATTTCCGTTTTTTACGTCGATCATGACCTTTGTGCTGTTGGACATTACTGATTGAACTGCATCTAAGTAAAGTCTCTCTCTAGTAACGTCAGGTGATTTTTTATACTCTGCAAGTAATTGATCAAATCTTGTTGCCTCTCCTGTAGCCTCAGATATAACCCTAGCTTTATAACCTTCCGCATCTTGGATCGCCCTTTTCGCAGCTCCTCTTGCTATAGGAACAATTTCGTTAGCATAAGTCTCGGCTTGGTTTTTAAGAGTAACCTCGTCCTCTCGTGCCTTAACCACGTCATCAAAAGCTGCCCTTACTGCTTCAGGTGGTCTTGATTCTCTTATTGTGACTGTGACGACTTCGATTCCAGTCAAATAAGTGTTAAGACGTTCTTGAAGCCTGCCTCTGACATCAATGGCAATTTGTTCTCTTCCGGTTGTTAAGACACTGTCCATGGTATTGCTTCCAACAACGTGTCTCAAAGCTGATTCAGCTGCTTGAGATAAACTATCTTCTGGGGCTGAAGCTTCTAAAAGAAAGAAAACAGGATTGGATCTTTTGTATTGGACAGCAACCTCAACGTTCACAATATTTTCATCTTTAGTAAGCATTGAAGAATTAGTCGTATGTGTAAAAAGCTTTTCAGTATTAACTATTGATCTTGTATCTATGAGTGGTGGATTCCAATGAATACCTGGACCTTTCGTGTCTGTGTATTCACCAAATCTTAAAATTACTGCCTCTTCTTGAGCGTCTACAGTGTAAATGCCAGCTGCACCATAAAGGACTATTAAAGCAACAAAAAAATAAGAAATATATTTAGAAGTTCCTATTTTTTTTCCACCGCCGCCACCAGAGCTTCCACCAAAAATTGGGCCGAAGATTGCTTTAAACCTTTTAATGGCCTCGTCAATATCAGGGGCATCGTTTTTGTTACCCCAAGGATCTCTTGAGCCATTGTTATTATTTTGATCGTTCCAAGACATAGGTGCGTATTTTATGTGTTGATTAACAATAAAGAAACACTAGATTTACAAAAAAGATTCAATCTTTATAACTTTATTCGATTCGTTTTTCTGAAAAATTTTTGTAGTTGCCAATTTATTCAACCAAGTGATTTGCCTTTTTGAAAGTTGATAAGTTGCATTTACAGCATTATTTAAAAACTCTTCCTCAGCTATTTTTCCATCCAGAAAATCTAAGCATTGTTTGTATCCAACTGCTTTCAAAGCAGACAAGTTTTTAGAAAATCTGTCCCTTATTCCTCTAACCTCATCTATCAAACCTCTGTTTATCATCAACTTAAACCTTTCACGAAGTTCTATTTTGTATTGATGTCTATCTTGAGGAACTATTGCAAAGGTAAGAATCTTTCTCTTTAAAATTTCTTCTTTAATTGTATGTTTTTGGATTGTGCTAAATTTTTCGTTAGTTATTAAACATACTTCTATAGCTCTTAATATTCTTTGACTATCATTTTGATGAATTACAAGGGCTGCTTCAGGATCTAAGTCTTTTAACCTCTTAAATAAATAATCCAAACCAAAAGTTTCTAGGTCACATTCTAATTCTGTTCTGATCAAATCATCCCTTTCTGGTAAATCTGCTAAACCTTCCAATAAACTATAAAAATACATCATTGTTCCACCCACGAAAATAGGCAACTTAGATTGCTTATCTGCATCTTGAAGGATTTTTATACTTCTTTTTTTAAAATCTCCTACAGAAAATATTTCGTTAGGCTCTAAAATATCTATTAGATGATGAGGATATTCTTGTAATTCTTTTTTATCAGGCTTATTACTACCAATATCAAAACCTTTGTATATTTGCACTGAATCGACACTTATTAATTCAGAAGGAAATCTTGAATACAAATCTTTTGCTAAGTCAGTTTTGCCAGTATGGGTAGGTCCATAAATAGCAACTAAAGGTTTCACTTATATTTTTAAATAAGGTACTGAGAGAACATTCAAATCGCTTCTTCGTCGATTTCTCCGGTTCTTATTCTTGTAACTTTTTCTAAATCGTAAACGAATATTTTACCGTCACCTATCTTTCCAGTATTTGCAACTTTAGATATCGCATCAATTACCTCATTAACCTGAGAATCTTTAAGAGCAACTTCTATTTTTAATTTAGGTAAAAAGTCTGTTTTGTACTCATGGCCTCTGTAAAGTTCGGTAGTTCCTTTTTGCCTTCCAAATCCTTTAACATCTGAAACAGTTAAGCCGTTAATATTAAGTTTATCCAAAGCGCACCTGATCTCATCCAACTTTAATGGTTTAATGACCGCAGTAACAAACTTCACAAAATTCCTCCCTCAAATAAAAACAACTAATCTTTCAATAGAACGACGAGTTTCTCAACTGATCTTTGGACGGCACCCTGTCTAGATAAAAGATAGTTTTGACTTAGCTTTTTGATTTGAGAATCATCTGAAAAATCTCCCCATTTCGACGCTAAATCATCTATAGAATCTATGATATTTAAAATTTGCAGGCTTTGCAAATCTTCAGATATTTCTTTGAAATTATAAGTGTTTGGTCCAGAAAATATGGGCAACCCAAATTGAACAGCTTCAAGAAAATTTTGACCTCCATGTGGAACAATGGTCCCGCCTATAAAAGCTAGTTCAGCAATCTTAAAAAAAGATTCAACATAACCCATTTTATCAACAAGCGTTATATCTGAATTTAAATTTAAAGAATCTGAAAAAATTTTATAGCTGAGTTTTTTTTCATCGAGAATTTCTATTACATCAGAAGCTCTATGCGGATGCCTAGGAATCAAAACTAAGTGAAATTTAGAACGATCTAGTCTTAAAAAAGTATTTATTAAAAAAACTTCCTCGCCTGGATGGGTGCTTGCACAAACTATGATTCTTTTTGAAGATTCACTTGGAATCTTTTTTATAGTCTTAAGACTTTCTTCACTAGATAATTTAGAAAATTTTAAAGAATAATCTTCACTAATAATTTTAGAACCAACACCAAGTTTTTTAAAATTCTCCAGATCGCTTGCACTTTGCGCTACTACTAAATCTAATTTTGAAAAAATTTTGTTAAAAAATTTTGGAAATTTTTGATAATTACTTAATGACTTTTCAGACATTCGACCATTAAGAAGAATTAAAGGAATTTCAGCTTTCTTACAATTGCTTATTAAATTCGGCCATACTTCTGTTTCAACTAAGATTAAACATTTAGGATTTAAATTAATTAAAAATTTTTTTATGACGCCATTCAAATCATAAGGAAGATACTGATGCGCTACTTCAGAACCGAAACTTTTAGTTACTTCATTTGATCCCGTGACTGTAGAGGTAGTAATTAGAAAATTTGAATCAGAAAATATTTTTTTTAATTCTTTAACCAATAAAACAGCTACTTTTACCTCTCCTACTGAAACTGCATGAATCCATATTGGATCTTCACAATTTAAATGTTGCTTTAGACCTAGCCTTTCTTTGATTCTTTTGATCTGTGCAACATTAAATTCTTTTTTTGAAAACAAACGTAAAATTGCTATTGGAAAGAGGAGATATAAAAAAAGATTATAAAAAATCATTTCTAATTTATTTTATCAGACGGATATGTACAAAATAATTAATTTAGAACATTTGAGTAAGTTAAAATAAAAGAAATGCGATTACTGGAATATTTTATATATTTAATATTAAAAATTTTGAGTATCTTGCCACAAAGAATCCAATATTTCCTTGGAAGGTTTTTAGGTATCGTTTTTTACATGTCTTTTAAGGAGAGAAGAGAAATATCGAGATGGAATTTAAAAAAATGCTTTCCTGAAAAAAGTGAAACCGAAATAAACTTAATTTTAAAACAAAGTTTTATAAGGTTAGGAGAATCTCTTTTTGAATTTTTAAATGCTTTCTGGGCATCTAACAAAAAGTTGGAAAAATTAATTATAAATTTTAATGATTTAAAAGAAACTACAAACAATTTAGACCCCTCAAAAGGAAAATTACTTCTTTTTATGCATACTCCAAATTTAGATTTTGTCGTTAGGGCTGCCTCTCTATTTATGCCAGTTTCAGGAATGGCTAGACCGCAAAGCAATAAGATTGTTGATAATTTATTTAAAGCGAGCCGAAAAAAATTTACTGAAAGAATTTTTAATCCTAAAGAAATTCTTGAGCTCCTAAATTATTTAAAAATTGGAAAAACTTGCCTATATGCACCAGATCAGGATTACGGATACAAAAACTCTATTTTTGTTAATTTTTTTGGGCATAAAGCTTTAACTGTGAAATTTCCGTACATTGCTAAAAGAAGAGCAAAGTGTGATGTTTACATATTTTCTCTTGAAAAAAAAGGATTTAAATATGAAGCTAATTTAGAAAAAATATTACTAGATGGCGCTGATATGGAAAAAGATTTAAGACAAATAAACTATAAAATTGAAAAAATTATATCTAAACGTCCAGAAAACTATTTGTGGTCGCATCGAAGATTCAAAAACAGACCTGAAGGCGAAAAGTCTTTTTATCCCCAGAATTTATTGCGAAGAAGAAGCTAAATCTATAACTAGATTATCTATTAATCTTACTTCCTTAAAAAATACAGCAATAGCTATTAGCATTTTATTCGAATTATATTCAAATCTTTCTAAAGTTGCCGGATCTAAAAGCTCTAAGTAATCTACTTCAAATCCTTTTTCTTCAATTTTTCTTTGATATTTTTCTTGGATCGATTTCAATTCAGATAAAAAGTTTTTCTGATTTACTCGCGAGAGTAATTTAAGTTCAGAGCTCATTCCAGAAAGAAATTTAAAAATTAAAGAAGCTTCAATTTTTTCGCTTTCATTTAAATAATTATTTCTTGAAGAAAGCGCCAATCCATTTTCATCTCTCTGCGTAGGAGCTGATAAAAACTTTATATGACGATGTTTTTCTTTTATCAGATGTTTAATGATCAATTGCTGTTGAAAATCTTTCGCACCAAAAACGCAAGCTTCTGGCTTGATTACTTCAAACAACCTATTCACGATAGTTACGACTCCGTCGAAATGTCCCGGTCTAGATTTACCACATAACTTGTCAGATATTGGAGCATTAAGGTTTTCGATATTTTTTAAAATTTCCTCTTGCTCAGGAATAAAAACCCCATGACAATTGTTTTCTTTCAAAACATCTAAATCCCTTTCTAGAGATCTTGGGTAACTTTTTAGATCTTCATTAGGGCCGAACTGCAAAGGATTTACAAAAATCGAAACTACTGGATTGAAATTTTTATTAATTGCCAACCTCAGCAAATTTATATGCCCTGAATGTAAATTTCCCATAGTTGGAATTAACGCAAAAGGAGGTTTAAAAGGATTGTGAGAGAGCTGTTCTATCGATTTGACAATAATCACTATTCAAAACAATGTTCTGGCAGTGGGTAAGCACCTGTTTTTACATCAATGACATAATTGCTTAAAGCACTTTGAATAGTTTCTCCATTTTCCAAAAAATTCTTGATGAATTTGGGAGGTTTATCTAAACAAGTAATTCCTAATAGGTCATGAATAACCATTATTTGTCCATCTGTAGCTGGACCAGCACCAATTCCAATTGTCGGAATCGATAATGCGTCAACTATTTTTTCGGTTAATCCAATGGGAATACACTCTAAAAGTAAAAGCTCTGCTCCTGCGTTTTCCAAATCTTTTGCTTCAGCTATAAACTTTTCATGAGAAGAAGGGTCTCTTCCCTGAACAAAATAACCTCCAATTCTATTTATTGATTGGGGAGTCAATCCCAGATGGGCACAAACTGGAATACCTTTATTTGCCAAAAGCTCTGTGATTTTAAGTATGACTTCTCCTCCTTCTACCTTAATGCTATTAGCTCCACCTTGCATTAATCTTGTAGCATTTGTATAAGCCAGTTGTTCTGTTGCGTAACTCATGAAAGGCATATCTGCCATTACATGAGCGTTAGAATTACCATTTTTAACACATCTCAAATGGTAAAGAATATCTTCCATTGACACTGGAACAGTTGAGTCATGCCCTTGAATAACCATTCCTAAACTATCCCCCACCAAAATCAATTCGACCCCTGCATCACACATCATCGAAGTCATTGTCGATTCGTATGATGTTAGAGCAGCAAATTTTTTACCAGCTTTTTTTAAATCCCTTAATGTTTGTAATGAAATAGGTTTTTTAGATTCTGTTGACATAAATTTATCTCCAGTGATCTGCAACCCAATCCGTTGGTAAAACCTTTCTATACCATTTTCCACTTTTCCCTTTTAGGGCGTCGGGTGGGTTTGGCTTGCCGTGGAAAATAATTATTTTAGCCTCTTGAGGTAAAAGTGGAGGATAAAAAAATTGTTTGAAGCCTTTTTGAACGCAATTTTTTTTGAAACTTTGACACCATTCGATGGGCCAATAATTTAAAGAGTGATTGTTTTTCATATAATCTGATAAATATTCTTGTTCGTTTCTATACTTTGACTGTATTTCCGTGAAATTTTGCTGAAAGTATTCTAAAACGTCAAAAAATTTTCCCATCTCAAATCTGTAAACTGAACTATTTCCTGTAGAATCTTTTCTTATAAAGTCTTTAATGATAAAAAAATCTCCTTCAAGTTCAAATAACTCGTCTATCCTGTTTACAATTATTAAGTCTAAATCTAAAAATAAACACTGACCTTGAATATCAAATAAATTTTCTGAAAAAGTTACCAATTTCGTCCATCCACGTTCTGGAATTCCATCAGGTAAATTCAACTTTGGTAAATCAAAGGACTCTATAGAACTTAAAAAACCCGAGTTGTCGTCTGTTAAACAGATAAATCTAAAATTACGATCTAAATTTCTTGAAACCATGTTAAAAAGTTTATTTACATAAGATGAGTCATATTTCTCTCCCCACTTCATACAAATTATATTTACCGTATCAGCCATTATTTTGGGAAATAAATTCTTGAATCAAGTTTGAAGTTTTTTTGCTATTTTCTATTGGGAAAAAATGAGAACCTTCAACCTCAATGACTTCAAAATTATTTTTTTTTGATAAATATTTCATACCTTTACTAGAAAAAGTAGAAAAGTGCTCAGCTCTCAAAATTAGAGTAGGCAAGTTTAAACAATTTAAAGTTCGATAAGTGTTAAAAGAAACGGTTTCAAAAGTCTTAGACTCCCATGTTGGCGAACAACTCAGTTTTAATCCTGAACCTTCCTCAATTAAACCGCCTGATAAATAATTTTTAAGAGATTCCAAAGGCCAGGTTTTAAACATACTTCTTCCTTCGTAATGCATAGTAGCTTGTTCAAAACTTTCAAACTTATCTCGTCTTTTGGCGGCGCCGACTACTTTGTCGTTTGATCTTAAAAGAATAAATTTGTTTTTAATTTCAGAAAAAATAGCCGTGTATGGATCATAAAAAAGAACAGGATCGAGCATAATTAAGTGTGAAACTTTAAAATCGCCACGCTTAATTACTTCTGATGCAACTATAGAACCCATTGAGTGTCCCATAAAAATTGCGGACGTAATATTCATTTTTCTTAAAAATATATCTGCATCTAATGCGTATTGACTCCACGATTTAAGTCTATCTGGGTCGGCGGTTAAAGTTGTTTTACCATGACCTCTCTGATCAAGGGCAATGATGGTTTTTTTTGAGTCCAACATTAAATAAACTTTTTCTAAAAAATCTAAATAAGTTTCGCAGTTAAGACCAGTCGCATGAAAAAAAACTAACGGCTCACTTTTGTCAACTCCTTCCAATTCAAGATAAGAAAAGTAACCTTCCTCTGACTCAGCAAAAACTTTTTTTCTAATAACTTTTGAAAACATTTTGAATGATTTAATATTTAAAAAATGACATTAAACACTGTTAAAGGTTTTCTTGACAATATTGAAGGCAATGAATTGGCAAAAATTGCACGTAAATGTTCTGACTTAGGGCCTTGTTTAGAAATAGGAACATACTGTGGTAAATCAGCTTTGATTATAGGTGAAGCGTGCAGAAAATCTAATAATCTCTTGTTTACCGTTGATCATCATACTGGATCCGAGGAACATCAATTGGGAGAAGAATATCATGATAGCGAACTCTATGATGAAAATATTTCAAGTTTTAATACCTTGCCTGAATTCCTTAAAAATTTAAAAAATTCAAATCTTAAAAATTATATTTTGCCATTGATTGGTGCTTCAAAAGAATTAGCTAAAGAATGGAAATTACCTTTAGGGATGGTATTTATTGATGGCGGTCATAGCATGGAAGCTGCACTCGCTGATTATGAATATTGGCACCCACATATTGTTAAAAATGGATACTTATTGATACATGATGTCTTCCCCAATCCAAAAGATGGAGGAAGACCGCCTTATGAAATCTTTTGTAAGGCAAAAAAATCAAAAAAGTTTAAGGAGATATCCCTTATTAAAAGTCTAGCAATATTAAAAAAAATCAAAATTTGAATTCAATTCAAACAATGAGTTTGCTGCCAAAATTACCGCGGCGGCAGTCCAACTTGGTTTTTCAACTGGCCAATGCTTATGATCTTTATAGACAAATCCTGT
The DNA here is from genome assembly GCA_902616715.1 of uncultured SAR86 cluster bacterium. GTDB lineage: Bacteria > Pseudomonadota > Gammaproteobacteria > Magnimaribacterales > AG-339-G14 > AG-339-G14. Next base: position 190,192 of record CACMTR010000002.1, on the reverse strand, counting down.
CCAAAATAGATTATCTTTTTTATCCTTAAGATTCAAAATGTCGTCATATAAGCTCGTTGCGAGTTTCCTTTCTCCAATTTTATTTAAAGCCAAAATTAGCTCACATGTTTCAGCGATAGTTACCCAAGGCTCTTCTTCGACGCATTTACACCCAAGGCCGGGCACAACAAAATTCTCCCACTTATCTTTTATAATTTTCTTTGATTCATCAGCATCATAAACGCCGCAAAGAATTGGGTAATACCAGTCCATGCTATATCTCGATTTGCTATTCCAAGTCCTATCAAATCGTTCGGGTTTAGATCTAAGTGCTTTTTGAAGCGCTTCTAATTCTTTTGCAATAGAAATATTTTTTTTTCCTAAAATTTTAGAAATTTGTTCGAAATCTCTTAAACTTTTATAAATTGATGAACATCCAGTAACTAACGAATCGTCCATCCACTTATCGTTTTTATCTTTAGCCCATAGAACATCTCCCTCTAAAGTTTGACCAGATAAAACAAAATCAACGGATTTTTTTAAGAAAGGCCAAATATCTTCCAAGAATTCATCGTCATTAAAATGACGATAAAAATGCAAAGCTCCAGAGGAAATATAAGCGGTAAAATTAGTTTCTTTGTTGTAGTTAATTACTTTATTTCCTTTGTACTCCGAATACCATGAACCATCTGGTTGTTGTGTCAATTTTAGCCATTCAAATCCAGCCTTAGACTCAGTATTCATATCAAGCACGTTTAATCCCATCAATGACTCAATATGATCCCAAGGATCTATTTTTCCATTTGGCTCCCAGGCTATAGAACCATCAGAGTTTTGACATTCAGAAATATACTTGCCTAAAGGTTTTAGAGAATTTTTGTCTTTCAATCTAGTTCTCTTTGTTTTCAAAATACATAACTACACTTTTTCCAATGAATGGTTGAAGTAAAAATTCTAGAACTTTGGTTAGGAGGGGTTTTTTGGTCATATCCCAAACCAAAAAAGAATGATAAAGCTTAATTAAATAAGATTTTTCTTTTGTTTTCCAAAACAAACATTGCATCCACCAATAAGGTGAGTGCAAAGCATGTGCCCAATGTCTTTTTTTAAAAACAAAACCTAAAGATTTCACTGAATTTTTTAACTCTTTGTATTTGAAAATCCTGACATGGCCTCCTGGCTCATTTTGATAATCTTTACTTAATTTCCAACAAATCCATTCAGGAAAAAATTTTGGAACACTCAAAGCAAGAGTTCCATCAGATTTTAAAACTCTCTTAATTTCTTTTAACGCTGATTCAAAATCTATTATGTGTTCCAAGACTTCAGAACATACCACGTGGTCAAAAGAATTATCGGCAAAAGGTAATTTTTTCGCATTACCGACTAGAAAATTACAGCTTTTTTTGCTTGAGCCTTCATCAAATTGAGCGAAATTTTGTTTTGCTTTTCTTACGTCTTCCTTTCCCATATCTAATCCAAAAACATCTAAATTTGCTTGCATATAGGCTCCAAAACAATGTCGTCCTTGCCCGCACCCTATATCTAAAATCTTTTGACTAGGATGAAATTCAAAATTGCTAAATCTAATTGTTTGCATTAACTTTTAAATGTATCTATCGCATCTTCATAAACATCAGTTACTGACAAAGCCACTTTCTTCCAACTTAATACGTCCAAGGCTCTGTGGTAACCTTTATGGGCCAAATCATTTTTTAAATTTTCGTCTTCTAATAATCGCAAAATACCCTTCTCAAGTTGTTCTGAGCTTCCAGAATCTACGATAATTCCACAATCGCCAATCACTTCTGGAATTGCCCCACCATTTGTGGTCACCACAGCTTTTTTACATGCCATTGCCTCACCAACTGCAAACCCAAATCCTTCGTATAGTGACGGAATTACTACTATATCAGCTGAACAATAGATTTCTCTTACTTCTTCGAACCCTAAATTATTTTTAAAAAAAACTTTTTTTTCAATTTTTAAATTTTTTATTTTTCTATCCGTATGCCCGCCTTTAGAGAATGAACCTACGACATAAAGCTCTAAATCAGGATAGCGATTCAATAAGTTTGCAAAAGCTTCAAGAAGAAAGTCTAACCCCTTTAAAGGTACATCTGCACTGGCAATAGAAACTAATCTTCTTGCAATAGTTTTATTTTGATCAGGGAAAAAAATACTTGAATCAATGCCATTTAAAATAACTGACATATTTTTACTTTTAACTTTAAAATCTTTCTCAATATTTTTTTTAGAGGATAAAGAAGGGACGATAATTTTTTTCAATCGTTTTGCAACTTGCATTTGCATTTTTAAAAATGAGTGCCATCTAATTTTTAACAGTTTAAGAAATATTGAATTAATGCTTTGTAATTCATATTTTAAATCTTTAGAAATTGGATGATGAATTGTTGTTACTAAAGGGATTTTTTTTTGAAAATCTAATAACTCATAACAAAGGCTCTGATTATCATGGACTACGTCAAATTCTTTTAATCTTTTTTTTAGAATTTTTTTTAATCTTTTTCCAAAAGTATAAGGCTCAGCAAACCCTCCAGAATTTATGCTAAGCCACTCGAAAAAATTTAAAGGGTCTATTAATTCTGATATTGAAACATCAGAAAATTTATTTGATCTACTATATAAATCTAAACTTGGAACTTCAACCAAACCTACTCTTGGATCAAGATTTGGGTAAGGAGGTCCAGAAAAAACTGTTACTTGATGACCTAAATCAATTAAAGCCTTGCTTAAATGAGTAATGTAAATACCTTGTCCGCCAGAATAAGGATTACTTCTGTAACTCAACAAAGCTACGTTTAATTTTGGCATCTTAATTTATTAAAATTTATTCAATCGGTGTCAACCACTCAACAAAGGAATCTCGTTTTCCTCTAACTTGATCAAAATACTTTTTTTGAAGAATTGTAGTAATAGGCCCTCTTTTCCCATTGGCGATTAAATTCTGATCCACCATCCTGATAGGAACTACTTCGGCAGCGGTACCTGTAAAAAAAAGTTCATCAGCATCTAAAATTTCATTCAGGCTTATTTTTTTAACTTTTACTTCAATTCCATCCTCTTTTGCCAGACTAATTATGCTTTTGCGAGTAATGCCATTTAAAGATGCTGCCAAATCAGGGGTAAAAAGCTTTCCATCTTTAACTAAAAATAAATTTTCTCCAGATCCCTCTGAAATATTTGTCTCATCATCAAGTAAAAGAGCTTCATCAAAACCTTCTTGCATAGCTTCTTGAAGGGCCATAATGGAAGTCACATAATTTCCATTTACTTTTGATCTAGAAACTAAGTTATTCGTTTGCCTTTTATAAGAAGAAATTTTTATTTTTATTCCTTTGTCAAAAGCTTCTGGTGACATATAACTTGGCCATTCCCAAGCTGCAACAATACAATGTGTCTTCAAGTTGTCTGCTCTTAAGCCCATCCCCTGAGCGCCATAAAAACACATAGGACGTATGTAGCCCTCTTTGAGATTATTTACCTTAAAAATCTCTTTTTGAACTTCGTTGAACTTTTCTCTTGAAAATGGGATTTCCATATTAACGGCATCAGCAGACTCAAATAAACGATTAGTGTGATCCTCTAGCCTGAATATTTTAGTACCTTGATCAGTTAAATAAGCTCTTACCCCTTCAAATACACCAAGCCCATAATGTAAAGTATGAGTCAAAACATGTACTTTAGCTTGTGACCAGTCAACAAATTCACCGTCCATCCAGATGAATCCATCCTTTTTTTCAAAATCAGTCATATTTTTAATTTAAAGAGAATCATTATAAGCGGGAGAATCTTTTATGAAAGTTAATTCTGAAATTTTTAGGGCTTACGATATCAGAGGTATTTTTGAAAGAGAGTTAACTCAAGATTTGATATATAAAATTGGTCAAGCTGTTGGTTCAGTAGTATTAGAGGAAAAGTCAAAACATGTATATGTAGGAAGAGATGGAAGAATTTCGGGCGAAGATGTTTCAAAGTATTTTATAGATGGAGTTTTAGCAACAGGTTGTGATGTGATCTTTATTGGTCTAGTGCATACACCGCTACTATATTTCGCAACATTTGAAGGCATAACCAAAAATGGTGTAATGATTACAGGCAGCCATAACCCTAAAGAATACAATGGATTTAAAATTGTTATAAATAATTCCTCTTTTAAAGAGGAGGATATACAAAATCTAAAATTTAAAATTGAACAAAGTGATTTTAAAATTGGATCTGGAAAATTACTCAAAGAAAGCTTTAACGAGTCTTACATTAAAGAAATTTCCAAAAAAATTGAAATCAAGAAAAAATTAAAAATTGTTCTGGATTGTGGCAACGGATCAGGAGGAGTACTAGGACCAGAAATTTTAAAAAAATACTCCTCAGAGCTAATAGAGTTATTTTGCCAAGTCGATGGTAATTTTCCAAATCATCACCCCGACCCAAGCGAGCCAAAAAACTTATTAAACTTAATTGAAACCGTCAAAATTGAAGGTGCCGATCTTGGTATTGCTTTTGATGGAGATGGAGACAGACTAGGAGTTGTAGATAGTGAAGGAGAAATAATTTTTCCTGATAGATATTTAGCTCTAATGGCAGAAGATACATTAAAGAAAAATAAGTCAGGAAAAATTGTTTTTGATGTTAAATGCTCTAATCAGCTAGATAAAGTTATCAGAGAAAATGATGGTGTGCCAATCATGACCAAGACTGGTCATTCTTTCATAAAATCTGAAATTGCGAGAACTGATGCAGTTTTAGGAGGCGAAATGAGCGGTCATATTTTTTATAACGACAATTGGTATGGTTTTGACGACGCAATATTTGCGAGCTTAAGGCTAACAGAAATATTATCGTCATATGAAATTTCAACTCATGAAGTTTTTAAAAAAATTCCTAAAATGTTCAGTACTCCTGAAATAAAAATTTCAGTCAAAGATACTAAAAAATTTAAAATTGTTGAGGAATTAAAAAATAATTTCAAACCTGAAGGTTATGATAGTATTTTATTAGATGGTTTGAGGCTAGAAAACGAAGAATCTTGGGGATTGGTTAGAGCCTCAAATACAACTCCCGCTTTAGTTCTAAGATTTGAAGCAAAAAGTGAAAAAAAACTAATGCAAATAAAAGAACTTTTTCAAAATGCATTGCTCGAAATAGACAACCAATTAAATTTCTTAAATTAGACATAATGAGCATCTCAAAAAAATCAGCTATAAATATTTCTAAAGTTCTATCTGAAGCATTACCTTTCATACAAAAATTTTCAGGAAAAACTATTGTTATTAAGTATGGAGGTAGCGCAATGCAAGACAGTTTTCTTAGAAAAAGTTTTGCTCGAGATGTGGTTCTAATGAAAACGGTCGGAATAAATCCTGTCATAGTTCATGGAGGAGGGCCCCAAATTGGAAAAGAATTGGATCGACACAAGCTTACTTTCAAATTCAAAAATGGAATAAGAGTAACTACTCCTGAAACAATAAAAGTTATTCAAAAAGTTCTTGATCTGCAAATTAATCCTGAGATTAAAAACTTAATTAACTCATGGGGTGGGCAAGGAAAATCATATGCTGGAAAAAAAATGAGTCTTATAAAAGCAATAAAATCCAAAAATAGATCTCTAGGAGAAGTCGGTGAAATAACAAAAATAAATAAATCAAAACTTTTAAAAGCTTTAAAATCTCAACAGATTCCTATCATATCTCCTATTGGATGGAGCGCAAGCAGATCACCTTTGAATATAAATGCTGACGACGTTGCATGTTTTATTGCAGGATCGATAAAAGCAGAAAAAATAATTCTTTTGACAGATGTGTTAGGAATTAAGAACGAAAGTGGAAAGAAAATATCTGAAATGAATTTTAAGGATTCAAAAAAACTCCTAAAAAACAAAGAGATAATCAAAGGTGGAATGGTGCCTAAACTAACAGCCGCAATTGAGGCTCTAAGCAAAGGAGTAAATTATGCTCACATAGTTGATGGAAGAGTTCCTCATGCTGTATTGTTAGAGATTCTTACTCAAAAAGGCGTAGGTACTTTGATTAATAGATAGATGGTAGAGAGTAAAGTATCAAGAAAAATTCAAATTATGCAGACTCTTGCAGAGATGCTTGAAGAAAAAACTCCTGTAAAAATTACAACTGCAGAATTAGCCAGAAGAACTAACATAACTGAAGCTGCAATATATAGACATTTCCCAAGTAAAAGAAAGATTTATGAAGAAATGGTAGTTTTTTTTGAATCAAATATTTTCCCAAGAATAGAAACCATGAAACAAAATCAATCATCAGACGAGATTCCTGGACTTATAGTTACTCTGATTTTAACTTTTCTGGAAACTAATAAAGGATTTGCAAAAATCATCAATAAACAAGCTCTGACTGCCGCAGAAGCAAAGATTGACGATAAGATATCTTTAATTTTGGAGAAACTAAGTGTAGAAATAAAACAGTCTTTTCAGGCCTATGAAAGAGAAACTAAAAAAAAGTTGGCCATTAACTCCTCAAGCTGTTCTGATCTTTTGATGGCCTGTATGGAGGGTCAAATTCAAACTTTTATCAGAAGTAATTTTAAAAATAACCCAGTTTTATCTTGGCAAGAACATTGGGGATTAATCAAAAAAACTATATTTATTTAATCAAAAAAATATTCAAACCCTGTATTTTGATCCGAAGGGCTTGCATCTAGTCCATTGGCCAAATTAATTTTTTTAGCTATTAAATTTGCTGGAATTACTGGGGGAGAGTATTCAATTGAATCAACTATATCTTCCATATAACCTAACCAAATTGGCAAGGCCGTAGTACTTCCATATTCTTTTTGCCCCAAAGACCTTGGTTGATCGTAGCCAAACCAAACTGTCGTTAGAATCTTGTTGTTATAACCTGTAAACCAGGTACTTTCGGAATTGTTTGTAGTACCAGTTTTTCCCGCAAAATCATCTCTTTGAAGTTTTTTTATAGCTCTTCCTGTACCTCTGCGCGTAGCTTCTCTTAGAATATCGGTTACAACAAATGAAACTCTTGGATCAATAGCGAAAGTTTCTTCTACTGTCAGAGGTTTTCCTATCCATTGTTCCAAAGTTGTTTTTGAAAGATCTTTTTGATCAAAAAATATCTCATTACCATCCGGGTCCACAATTTTTTCAATGTAAGTTGGGTTAATTTTTTTTCCTCCATTAGCAAAGACAGAAAAAAATTCTGCATTTTTATAGGGACTTATTCCATATGATCCTAATGCAATTGATAAATCCTCAGGCAAACTATCTCTCTCGAATCCGAATCTTGTTAGGTAGTTTTTTGTTTTAGAGATTCCCAAATCATTTAGCAATCTCACGGTGACAACATTTCTAGATTGCAACAAAGCCTCTCTTAGTCTCGTAGGTCCATAAAACTTCCCACTAGCATTTTTAGGTCTCCAAAATTCCTCTAAATTTTGATCTTCAAATACTACTGGAGCATCGTTAATAATAGTCGCTGGATTGAAGCCATTTTCAAATGCTGCGGCGTACAAAAAAGGTTTAAAGTTTGATCCAAGCTGAGGTTTAGCTTGCATGGCTCTATTAAATTTACTTGAACTAAAACTATAACCACCCACCAATGCAAGAATTTTTCCAGATCTTGGATCGATACTAACCAGAGCGCTTTGTACTTCTGGGTGCATTGCTATTTCGAATTTCTTATTTTCATCAGATCTAAACCAAATTAAGTCCCCTACTTCAAAAAAACTGGAAAAGCTTTCTATATTTTTTCCTTTTTTATTTTCGTCAATTTTTGGTTTTATTTTGGTAGCTAAATTACTTATATCCACAGTAATAATTTCTGAGTCTTTGTTTAAAATTGTCATCTTTTTGTTTTTAGACGATAAGATCAGAACAGGTTGAAAAGAGTTGAAAGCAGCTTGGTCAGCGAGAAAATCTAATAATTTATCTAGTGGATTGGTTAAATCTTTTTTAATACCAAACTCGTCTTTAAAATTATTTGGATCATAAGCAACTTTATAGAATAAATCTGTTCTCTGATTAAAATCGCTTGGAATTAAATCGCGATAATTTTCGGGTTTTCTAAATCCGTGTCTTGATTCATATGACTCTATTCCGCTCCTAACAGAATTCACAGCTGCTGTTTGGTAAGACGAATTCAGAGTGGAATAAACCTTATATCCTTCCTTATAAGCAGATAAACCGTAATTTTGGATCATATATCTTCGAATTTGCTCAGCAAGATAATCTGCCTCAACTTCAGATCCGATGCCATTGAACGAAGCAGATATTGGCTCTTTAAATGCTTTTAAAAAATTATCTTGATCGATATAACCCAAAGATTCCATTCGACTTAAAACCCAATTTCTTCTTGTTAGAGCTCTTTTTGGATTGGCAATTGGATTAATTCGAGAAGGTGCTTTTGGCAAACTGGCAATCATGGCTGATTGCGCAACACTCAATTCTGATAACCCCTTTCCATAATAAATTTCTGATGCCGCCGCAATGCCATAGGCTCTATTCCCAAGAAAAATTTGATTTACGTAAAGTTCAAATATTTCTTCTTTTGAAAAAGATAAATCTAGCTTAAAAGCCATAAATATTTCTTTTAGTTTTCTCTCAAAAGTTTGCTCCTTAGTTAACACATAATTTCTCGCCACTTGCATAGTAATTGTTCCACCTCCGCTAATGATTTCCCCTGCTCTAATATATTGATAAGTGGCTCTTATTAGACTCAAAAAATCTACACCAGTATGAGTAAAAAAATCACTGTCTTCTGCGGCTAAAAAAGCATTGATTAAATTTTCTGGAATCTCAGCAAATTCAAGTTTGGTGCGATGAATTTCTCCATATTCCCCAATTAACTTCCCATCAGAAGTAAATATTTTAAGAGGCACTTGTAGTTCCACATTTCTTACATCTTCTGTCGAGGGCAAGTCATGTGAAAGATAAATGTATATACCAAGACCGAAATGAATTGGGAGTAGGAAAATAATTAGTAATATAAAAAAATATTTATTGAAAAACATTGTCTAATACTTCGATAAGGTAAAATATACTCTAATGATTAGTTACTGTTAATGAAAATTTTTCTGATTGGTCCTATGGGCTCTGGTAAATCAAAAATTGGTAGAATCTTAAGCGAAAAATTAAGTATTTCTTTGTTTGATATCGATAAAGAAATAGAAAAAGATTTAAATATGTCTATAACTGAAATCTTTGCATCAAAAGGTGAAATTTTCTTTAGGAATACTGAAACGGATTATTTAATAAAAACGAAAGGACTCAGGGATTGTATTGTCTCTACTGGAGGTGGAGTAATTGAAGAAATTAAAAATCTAGAATTTTTAAAAAAAGAAGCAAACGTAGTTTTCTTAAACTGTAGTGTTGAAAGTCAATATGAGAACACAAAAAATTCAGCAAAGAGACCTCTTTTACTTACAAACGATCCTAAATTGACCCTTCAAACTCTCTACGAGAAAAGATTTGATAGTTACAAAAAAGTATCTAAATTGGAACTTTTATCCGATTCAATGTCTAATGATGAAATTGCTAACAAAATAATTAATTATTTTAATGTCTAAATCTATATTGGTTAGAACCGCCTCTTCAAGCTATGAAGTGTTGATAGATAAATCTTTATTAAATAGTTATAACTTTCAATGGCTAATAGAAAATAAACAGATTTTGATTGTAAAAGATTCGAAAGTTCCTAAAAAATTTTTAGACGTCTTAAAAAAGAATTTAGCTCAATATGACCCTAAGAGTTTAATTTCATTTGAAATTGAAACCAGCGAAGAGAATAAAAGTATTGAGGGAATTCAGCCAATATATGAAGTTCTTAATCAAAATAAATTTAATAGAGATTGTGTAATCATTTCCTTGGGCGGCGGAATTACAACTGACATGACAGGCTTTGTGGCTTCAACTTATTTGAGAGGGGTTGATCTTATTCAAGTGCCTTCAACCCTTTTATCGCAAGTAGATGCAGCTATTGGAGGCAAAACTGGAATTAATTTTCAAGGTGCAAAAAATAATATCGGTGCTTTCTACCAGCCAAATTTAGTCTTAATTGACATTGATTTACTATCAAGCTTAGGAAGATCTGAAATTTCTGAAGGTTTAGCTGAGATCATCAAGCACTCTTTGATTGCTGATAAATCTCTCTTTGAAGAGTTAGAACATAAAATTACTAATGGTTCTATCGCAGACGACAATGACCTTATTAACATCATATATGATTCATCCCTTATTAAATCTTCGATTGTTTCAAGCGATGAAAGGGAAAAGGGTGACAGAGCTTTACTTAATTTTGGTCATACTTTTGGACATGCTTTTGAGTCATCTATGGCCTTAAAAGGCTTTACTCATGGTCAGGCAGTTGGCCTTGGAATGATATGCGCATCTAAACTTTCCTTGGTTTTGGGCAAAATTGGAGATGAAGAATACAAAAGAATTAAGAAAATCGTAAAATTAGCAGGTTTACCTACAGAATTGCCCACAAATTTTGATTACGATGAGTTTAAAGAGGCAATGAGTCGTGATAAGAAAATTCTCTCCGATAAACTTAGATTTATTACGCTAAATTCGATAGGTAGAGCTCAAATTTCAGAAGATATTGACGAAAATTCACTCATCGAAAGCTTAAAGATATAAGCAAATAATTCACTTTTAGCCGTTTTTTTAATAAGATTTAATGAAACTGCATATCACATGCTCGAAAAGTGACGTCCAGTCCAAGCGATAAGGACTCCAATTTATTTAATTTAGGTGTATTTTGTGCCAAAAGATGAACATTTTATAAGCAGGCCAAATAAAAAAGGTCTTTACGATCCAGACTTCGAAAGAGATTCCTGTGGAGTTGGATTGGTAGCAAATGTTAAAGGTTTGCCCTCTAGAGAGATAATGGATAATGCCTATCTGATTAACTCTAGAATGGATCATCGAGGTGGATGTGGATTCGAGGAAAATACAGGTGATGGAGCTGGAATATTGCTCGCCCTGCCTGATTCATTTTTCCAAACCGAAGCTAAAAACTTAGGGTTTAAGTTGCCTAAAAAAGGTAAATACGCTGTAGGGAATATATTTTTACCTCAAAAAAACTCAGAAAGTAGTTTTTGCAAGGAAATTGTCGAGAAAATAGTATCTCAGGAAGGCCTTGAGTTCCTTGGGTGGAGAAAAGTTCCAACTAATCAACAAAAAGCAAATGTTGGTCCTGCTGCATTAGACTGCCAACCAAAAATAGAACAATTATTTGTTGGAGCCAAAGGAAATATTTCTCAAGATGATTTTGAAAGAAAGCTTTATTTAAGCAGGAAAATTTTTAGCAAAAGATTAAGGTTTGAAGAAGACTTAACTCAGGGCTTGATGTTTTACACTTGTTCGCTCTCATCAAGATTAATTATCTACAAAGGAATGTTGACGCCAGCGCAATTGTTTCCTTTTTTCCCTGATTTAGAAAATAAAAAACTTAAGACCCATCTTGCGATGGTGCATTCTCGTTTTAGTACAAATACTTTCCCGTCATGGGATCGAGCGCAGCCATGTCGTTATATGTGTCACAACGGTGAAATAAACACTCTCAAAGGTAATATAAATTTAATGCGGGCTAGACAGGGTATGGCTGAAAGTCCATTATTCGGAAAAAAATTAAAGAAACTCTTCCCCATTGCAGAACCCGACTGTTCAGATTCAGGAAGCTTTGATAACGTCCTTGAGTTTTTGATCATGTCGGGGAGGAAAATTCCTGAGGCCATCATGATGATGATTCCAGAAGCTTGGCAAAACGACAAGGAGATGTCAGTTAAAAAGAAAGCTTTCTACGAATACTCCTCCTCGTTTATGGAACCCTGGGATGGCCCAGCTTCAATTGTCTTCACCGACGGAAAAATGGTCGGCGCTGTTCTTGACAGAAACGGACTTCGTCCCAGCAGATTTTACGTTACCGACGATGACAAAGTAATTATGGCCTCAGAAGTTGGGGTCCTTCCAGTAAACCCTAGAAGTGTAGTTTCTAAAGGAAGATTACAACCAGGAAAAATGTTTTTAATAGATTTTGAACAAGGAAAACTAATCTCCGATGAAGAAATTAAAAAAGATGTTGCTTCTCAAAACCCTTATAAGGATTGGAATAAAAAACAAATAGTTAATCTCAGAGATTTAACCTCAACTAAAAAAGAACAAAAGGAAGAAATTTTAATTTCTAAAATGCAAGCTTTTGGATATACCACAGAGACTTTAGAATTCATGTTGTTGCCACTTGTTACCGAACTTAGAGACCCTCTTGGTTCGATGGGAAATGATGCTGCGCTTGCGTGCTTGTCTGATAAGCCAAGGATGATCTACGACTATTTTAAGCAGCTTTTTGCACAAATTACTAATCCGCCAATCGATTCAATTAGAGAAGAAGTAATCATGTCCTTGAAGTGTTTAATAGGTCCTGAGGGAAATTTGCTAGCAACTAAAGAAAGAAATGTTCACAGACTTAATCTTGAACACCCTATCCTTTCTAATGATGAACTGGCAAAAATTAAAGAGATTAAGAAATTTGGCTGGAAAACTAAGACTATTGACATTACTTATCCTAGAGGTAAAGGTGAAAAAGGATTAAAAGCCGCCTTAAAGAGAATTTGTAAAGAATCAGAAGAAGCGATTGAAAAAGGCTTTTCATTTGTAGTCCTTTCAGATAAAAAAATAGGTCGGGACAACATCGCCCTTAGCTCTCTTCTAGCTTGCTCTTCTGTTCACCACCATTTAGTAAAAAATGAAAAAAGAACTCAAATAGGAATAATTTTAGAAAGTGGTGAAGCGCGTGAAGTTCATCATCATTGTCTCCTAATTGGTTATGGAGCAGACGCTATTAACCCTTACCTGGCCTTTAACGTTTTAGAAAAATCTCTAAAAGACGGTTTGCTCAAAGATCAAGCTCTCAAGTCTTCTCAGGATCTCGTTAAAGCATACAAAAAAGGAGTTGCCAAGGGAATGTTAAAGGTGATGGCAAAAATGGGTATTTCAACCCTTCAGTCTTACAAAGGTGCTCAGATATTTGAAGCTGTAGGATTAGCAGATGAAATCATAGAACTTTCTTTCCCGGGAACTCCTAGTAGAGTTCAGGGAATTAATTTTAAAGTCCTCACAAAAGAGATTGAGAGGCGTCATGAATTAGGTTTTCCCGAAATTGAACAAAATAAGGTTGCAACTCTTCCAAACCCAGGAGATTTTCATTGGAGAAATGGTGGAGACAGTCATATGTGGGACCCTAAATCCATTTCGGCATTACAATTAGCATCAAAAAATAACGACGAGTCAGCTTATTGGAAGTTTGCCAATCATGCCAATGAACAAACCACAAAGAACAGTACTTTGAGAGGTTTGATGAAATTTAAATATGCTGCTGATCCTCTTCCTTTGGAAGAAGTAGAGCCCGAAAAGGAAATAGTTAAAAGATTTGCTACTGGCGCTATGTCTCTTGGTTCTATCTCAACCGAGGCTCATGAGTCTTTGGCATTAGCCATGAATAAACTTGGAGGGAAATCAAATACTGGAGAGGGAGGAGAAGATCCAATTAGATTCAAACCTCTAGATGATGGAAGTTCAAAAAGATCAGCTATCAAACAAGTTGCTTCGGGAAGATTTGGAGTAACAATGTGGTACCTGACTAATTCTGATGAACTTCAAATTAAAATAGCCCAAGGAGCTAAACCCGGAGAAGGCGGTGAACTACCAGGGACTAAAGTTGACGATTACATTGCAAAAATAAGACACTCGACCCCAGGTGTCGGTTTAATAAGTCCTCCACCTCATCACGATATTTATTCAATTGAAGACATAGCACAGTTAATTCATGATCTTAAGAATGCTAATCGTAGCTCTAGAATTAGTGTCAAATTGGTTTCAGAAATTGGCGTTGGAACTATCGCTGCTGGAGTAGTAAAAGCTAAAACCGATCACTTAGTTATCGCAGGTCATGACGGCGGCACTGGAGCCTCACCGCTTACATCCATTAAACATGCTGGACTTCCATGGGAACTTGGAATAGCAGAAACGCATCAAACTTTGGTTATGAATAATTTGAGATCAAGAGTAGTTCTCCAAACCGATGGTCAACTTAAAACTGGCCGTGACGTTGCGATTGCGGCAATTTTAGGCGCCGAAGAATTTGGTTTTTCCACTGCCCCGCTCGTTACCTTAGGTTGTATTATGATGCGTAAATGTCACTTAAATACTTGTCCAGTAGGTATCGCGACACAAGATAAAGAGCTGCGAAAAAAATTCCATGGTAGTCCGGAAAACGTTGTTAATTACCTCTTCATGGTAGCCAAAGAACTAAGAATGATCATGGCAAAACTTGGAGTAAAAACCTTGAACGAATTAATTGGTAGAGTGGATTTACTTGAAATGGAGGCTGCTCTGAATCATTGGAAAAGAGATGGACTGGATTTATCAAATATTCTTACACCAGCGCAAAAAGTTTTTAAAGACACTGAAGTTTTCAATACTCAAAAACAAAATCATAACCTCAAGAAATCTATGGACATGGCTTTAGTAAGGGCTATTAAAAATAATATTAAAACTAAACAAAAGATCAATGTGAACTTAAAGATTGGCAACACCAACAGAGTATTTGGCACAATATTATCAAACGAAGTTTCTAAAATTTGGGGTGCTAATGGATTGCCCCAAGATACGATAAAAATAAATCTTAAAGGATCAGCTGGACAAAGTCTTGGAGCTTGGATTACTAAAGGTATTACAATAAATTTAGAAGGCGATGCTAATGATTACGTTGGGAAGGGTTTGTCAGGAGGAAAAATAATAATTTACCCACCAAAAGAAAGTAAGTTTGTACCCGAAGACAATATCTTATTAGGAAACGTTGCGCTTTATGGCGCAACAGGTGGAGAAGCTTACTTTAGAGGTATAGCTGCAGAGAGATTCTGTGTTAGAAACAGTGGAGCTAGAGTTGTAGTAGAAGGAATTGGTGATCATGGTTGTGAGTATATGACTGGCGGGAGAGCAGTAATTTTGGGCAAAACCGGAAGAAATTTTGGTGCTGGAATGAGTGGAGGTATAGCTTATATATACGACCAAGACAAAACTTTTGAAAAAAAATGTAATCTGAGCACATTTGAACTAGAAAAAATTAAGGTCAAAGAAGATATTGCTGAGCTAAAAGAATTAATTGAAAACCACTTTAAATATACAAAATCAACAGTTGCAAAGAAAATTCTGGATAATTGGAAAAAGGAACTTCATAATTTTAGTAAAGTTATGCCTACTGATTACAAAAGAGTTTTACAAGAAATGGATCAAAAAAAATTAAAGGTTAGTTAAGATATGGGAAAAGTTACTGGTTTTAAAGAGCACGAAAGAGTTGTAGAGCCCTACAGACCCGCTAAAGATCGAGTCATAGACTTCAAAGAAATTTATACCGATCATGATGAATCTCTTTTGAATACGCAGGCTTCAAGGTGCATGAACTGTGGAGTGCCCTTTTGCCAATCAGGAGAAGGTTGTCCTGTTTACAATTTAATTCCAGAGTGGAATGACTTGGTTTATAACGAAAAATGGGAAGAAGCTTTCAAAAGACTACTTAAAACAAACAATTTCCCAGAAGTCACCGGAAGAGTTTGTCCAGCGGTCTGTGAAGGCGCTTGCGTTTTAGGAATCACAGAATCTCCTGTGACTATAAAAAATTTAGAGTTCGCAATTGCTGATAAAGGTATCGAGTCAGGTTGGATTAAACCAGTTGTCCCTTCGGTTCGAACCAATAGAAAGATTGCTATTGTTGGTTCAGGTCCTGCTGGATTATCGGCTGCACAACAACTCAACAGCGTAGGACACAATGTCGAAGTTTATGAAAGAGCTGATCGAATTGGCGGCTTGATGATGTACGGGATCCCCAACATGAAACTTGATAAATCAATCATTGATATGCGAATTGAAATCATGGAACAAGAGGGCATCAAATTTCACACTAATACTAATATTGGCGGCAAAGATGCTAATGCTATCAGCATGGACGATCTTATTGAGGACAACGACATTGTATTATTGACAACAGGAGCCACCAAACCTCGTGATCTTCCAATAGCAAACAGAGATGGTTCGGGTGTTCATTTCGCTATGGAATTCTTAGGAGAAAATACAAAAAGTCTTCTAGACAGCGACTTAGCTGATGAAAAATTTATCAATGCAAAAGATAAGGATGTAATTGTTATTGGAGGTGGTGACACAGGTAATGATTGCTTAGGCACATCTCTAAGACACGGTTGCAAGTCTTTAACTAACTTTGAGATCATGCCGGAACTGCCAAAAGATCGATTGGAAAACAATCCTTGGCCTTTATTTCCAAGAATTTATAAAGTGGATTATGGCCATGAAGAATCCAGAGAAGTTTTTGGCAAGGATCCAAGAGAATACTCAGTTTCTGGAAAAGAATTTATTCGAGATGAAGATGGAAATTTAACTGGAATCAAGACAGTCAAAGTTGACAAAGACTTTAAAGAAATTCCTGGAACTGAAAAAACTTGGAAAGCTGATTTAATTCTTTTAGCTATGGGTTTTCTTGGACCCGAGCATTATTTAAATGACAGTCTAGATCTCGAGTTAGATGAAAGATCTAATTTCAAAGCCGAGCATAACGTCCACAAAACCTCTAACCCTAAAGTTTTTGCTGCGGGTGACTGTCGTCGCGGTCAATCGCTTGTGGTTTGGGCCATCAATGAAGGTCGAGCTGCCGCAAGAGAAATAGATCTAGAATTAATGGGGACAACAACCTTAGAATAAAGAAACTTTCATAAAAAAAGGCTCCCGAAGGAGCCTTTTTTTTTAACTTCGCACAATTACATGCTTAGTTTTACACCTAATGTAAACATTCTTCCTCTTGGGTCATGATGTTTTGGATCATAACTCCAGTTAGTAGTGTCATAAACATAAGGAACGTCTTCATCAAACGCGTTCTTTACTCCAAGAGTTAAGGTTATATCCTCTGTAGACATTGCATAACTGTATTGAAGGTCAACAGTGACAAATTCATCTACTGAATTGTCTGCATTGAATAATCCAGTTGCAGTTGCAGCTGCATTAAGAGGTGCAGTAGATCTATAATCTGAAACATATCGTAAATATGCGGCTGCTGAATGAGCGCCTTGTAGATAATTAGCAGAAATCACTGCTTTAGTTTCAGGAAGTGATCTAGCAAAATTGTCTTGGTTGAATAATCCAACAACATCGGTCCTTACTCCAGCAATTGGAATTTCATAACTTAACATGTGAGTTAAATTTAGACCAAGGTTTAATATGCCGTCACTTAAGTCAGTATCATAACCAAGCTCAAGATCGATACCATCAGTTTCAACATAACCCGCATTGAAGTAGTTAGTTGTTACTCCAGTTAAAATTCCTTCGGTTCTTAAAACCTGAGATGAATTAGGAGTTCTTTGAACGATTCCTTGTGCTTGTTCTTTGGTAATTACGTTAGTGTAATCAATTGCCCAATAATCTAATTTTGCGTCAAAATTATCTGTTGGAGACCAAATCAAACCAACGTTTAAGTTATCTGCTTCTTCTGGTTGTAAATTAGGGTTAGCCTTAGAAGCGATACGAATAAATGTCGCACTTCCCACAGGATTACCATTAGTATCAAAATCTTGAATACCTTCTAAACCAACAGTACTTGCATATAATTGAGCAAGTGTTGCTTCTCTAAAAGAAGAACTTAAAGATGCTCTAATGACAAGATCATCAGAAGCTTGATATCTTAGAGAAAGCTTAGGATCAACAGTTGAGTCTTCTTCAAGACTTTCATACCTTATAGCTCCTCTTAATTCTAAAGAATCGGTAATATTGGTTGCTGCTTCAACAAAAATCGCTTGAGCTGATTTTGATTCATCTGCTTCAATACCACCGCCTAAGAAAATCATATTTGCTGGTGTTACAAGGTTTCCATTTGCGTCCAAGACAACAAGTGAGTTAGCTGATCGATCGATGTCAATTGACTCTTCTCTCAATTGAATTCCTGATGCAACCGAGTAATTACCTACTTCTCCGGTAATAACAAAATCAACCACATCCAATTCAACTTCTCCCCAAGTTTCCTGATCGGATCTTAACCAAGCTACTAATTCAGCTGAGTTATTGGAAGGAATGAATAAATCGAAAGTTTGGTCGCCTGTAGGGCCACCAGTTCCAGCTATTGCAGCGTCTAATTGCGTAGTACCAACATCTGGCTGTCTACCATACCCATCTTCACCTGTTCTAGTGACACGAAAGTCCCAATCAAATCCGTTGTCAAAAGATCCAGTCGCTCCAAGCGAGAGTCTTTGACGGTAGATGTCTCTAGGCGCATCTGGCGAAGGATAAGCAGACCCAAATGGTCTACCAAACCACATTACTGGTTCACCAAAAGGACTTCCTCCAGTGCCTGGTAGTATTAATTTAGCTGTGCTTAAAAAAGACAAGGCAGGATAAGAAGGAGACTGAGGGTTATCCCAAACATCAGTTTTTGAGATTAACGCATCGAAATTTAAATCAACGCCGTTATCCAACGGTAATTCTACCGATGCATAAGCCTGAGAATGATTTTCAGTATTTACAATGTTAAATCTAGGTCCAAATGCAAAACCACATCTTCCATCAGGTAAAATTGTTCCGCCATTCGCGACACAATTTGGGTCACCAATGAAAACAGAACTATATGTTCCATCTGTACCGTACCAAGGATGCGTAGTATCTGCGACAGTAACACCATTAGTTACATTCCTGAAACTTGTTCCAAGTCCACTAACTCCCATTGGCGATAAATTTTTTGCTGATCCAGGCATAGGCGATCTGTCTAGAGTGCTATATGCAAATACTACGTTTGCATCGCCGAATTGACCACCATATATAAAACTAGCTCTGTCATCTCGTGCTGAACTAGTCGCATCAATCTGCTGCCTTGTAATATCGACTTCAAAACCTGTGAAATCTCTTCTAAAAATATAGTTTACAACTCCAGCAATAGCATCTGAACCATATACTGCAGCTGCACCTTCTTTTAAGATTTCAACTCTTTCTAAAGCTATTGTAGGAATTTGTGAAGTATCAACAAAGACACTACCATCGTTTGCCACTGCACCTGAAAAGGTAACTCTTCTGCCATCTATCAAAACTAAAGTAGAAGAAAGACCCAAACCTCTTAAGTTAACGTTAGTTCTTCCTTGAGTTGCTCCAGAGGTAAATGAGTCAGCGTTGTTTTCTGAACCTGAATTTACTGCTGTGTTAGCTGTAATGTCGGCAACATTTATGGCTCCAATACTCTCTATAACGTTTCTATCATAGATCTCTACTGGAGATGCGCCGTCAGTTGGGCTCCCTTTAATATAGGAACCGGTAACAATTACTTCTTCCGTCTGGGCAAAAACTAAAGACGAAGAAATAAATATTACAAAAAGTGTAAGTTTTTTAAACATATCTCCCCCATATGTATGTATGTAGAGACATTTATACCATTATTTTTTACTAAAACGACAGTCTTTCGGCCTTTTTTGTTAGATTTAAATGATAATAAAAATTATTTTTTTATTACCAATTTTTAGGTTTGAGTTTCTCTGATAAATAATTTGCCGGAATTTCTTCTATTTCGGTTCCGAATGTATCATTCCAGCGATTGAGGAAACCAAAAAAAGAGATCACCGCAACGGCTTCTAATATTTGTTCTTTTGAATAAAATTCCTTAAGTTTTTCAAAATGAGCTTTAGTTGCTTTATTTGGCACCTCGCCTGAAGCAAAAGCTAAATCAAGTAATGCGACTTCTTTTGCCTCATAATATTCACTAGTTTGGTAATTTAAAATCTCAGCAATTTTCTCATTCGCTACGCCCGCTCTCTCTGCGCCATGTGAGGTGTGCGACTGACAGTATTTGCAGCCTGCACTCAAACTTGACGCTAGAGCTATTAATTGTTTTGAAGGAATATCAAGAACGTCGGCACTAAAGACGCTTGCTGACATCTTCGCAAAGGCCTGCATTAAATCAGGCTTATCTGCCATAAGTAAGTAAGCATTAGGCAAATAACCCATAAAAGATTCAACTAAATCGAATAAATCTTTGAATTCAGGAAAATCTTCCCGTTTTTTGGTTTCTATGTGTGCTATGACCATTTTTTAACCATGAAAAGCATTAAATAATGAAACAAAAATTATTCCCGTGATTAATACTCCAGCCATCAGAATAAAATAATCTACTAAAAATACAAAAAAAAGTTTTTGCCACGAATTCTCATCGTTTTTAGTTTTGTTAAACGCACTTATTTTAAACAAGACAAAACTTACTAAAAAAGTTGCAGCGCCGACAATAAAGATTCCTAAGTTCATAATTTTCTAAAATCTAATAATAATTATAAAAAGTTAAACTTCCTAATTTCCAATCAACTCATAATCTCCTGGCTTGAGTGTAATGAAATAATCTTTCGGTAAATCTCTTTCTTTGAGTGCAGATTGTAAAAGTTGAGGAGGCTCAGTTACGGCTTCGTCAGTAAGTATAAAAGTACCCCAGTGCATACCAATTGATTTTTTTGCTTCCAAGTCAATAGCAATCTGAAGTGCGTCTTTTGGATTAACATGATTTTCAGCCATGAACCACTCAGGAGAGTAAGCTCCGATTGGTATTAATGCGTATTCAGGAGCACCTAATTTTTCTCTGGTCATGAGAAAGTCATTTGAGTATCCAGTATCACCGGCATGAAATAAATTAAACTCTGATGTTTCAAAAAACCAACCTCCCCATAAACTTTTATTTC
Source organism: uncultured SAR86 cluster bacterium (assembly GCA_902616715.1). Lineage (GTDB taxonomy): Bacteria > Pseudomonadota > Gammaproteobacteria > Magnimaribacterales > AG-339-G14 > AG-339-G14. The sequence goes on along the minus strand of CACMTR010000002.1, from coordinate 169,447 downwards.
TGTCGCCAAGGCCTCTTGCAGACCAATGTTGTACCGGAGTAAAAGTCATTTTTAAATTTTTAACAATTAAATTTTCCCACCAAAGAAACTCCGAAACATTTTCTATTCCCCTTTTTGTCAAAATCTTTTTATCCCCTTTAGGAACTAGAAATTGTGCATCAGGATTATTTTTTGAAATTTTGACCAAAGAATTAATATCTAAATGGTCATAGTGGTTATGACTAATCGTAACTAAATCGATTTTAGGTAAATCTGTTATGTTCAACGCAGGTGGTATTAACCTTTTCGGACCAAAGATACCAATTGGTGATGCCCTCTTAGAAAAAATTGGGTCAGTTAAAATTATTGTGCCATCCAAATTTATTAAAAAGCTAGCATGTCCTATCCATAGAATGTAATTTCCCTTCTCAAGATCCAGGGCTTTCCAAGCGTCAGAAATTTCAATAGCAACCCTCTCAGGAGATTCATTAGAAAAGCTCCATTTTAAAAAATCAGAAAAGGTTTTTTCATTAGCCACACCGTTAGTATTCACAAATTTTTCAGCTACTAAATAGAAGGAGGCAGTAATAATACAAATTAAAAAAACAGATCGAAACAATTTACTTTTGCCTAATCAAACCTTCTTGAACTGCAGAAGCCACCAGTTTTCCATCTTGAGTGAACACATTGCCTCTATTGAAGCCGTTGGCATTACTTGCCGAGGGACTGTCTAACGAATACAAAAGCCATTCATCAGCTCTAAACTCTCGATGAAACCACATTGCGTGATCCAAACTTGCTACTTGCAGTTTATGGTATGCACCGAAGCTAACCCCATGAGGTCTTTGCGAAGTGCCAAGCAAACCCATGTCAGAAGCATAGGCTAACACCCCCTGATGAATTAAATGATTGTCTGGTAATTTTCCTGATGCTTTGATCCACATATTTTTGAAAGGTTCACCTTTCTCGTTAGCAAATGGATTTAAATTCTCTACGTTTCTGATTTCAATAGGCTTGTCCCTAAGAAAGCCTTCGAGCATTTCCTTTGGGATAGAGTCTTTCATCTCTTCTCTAAATTCCCTGTCGCTTTTTAAATTTTCTGGACCCGGGACATCAGGCATCTCAAATTGATGTTCAAAACCCTCTTCAGATATTTTAAAAGAAACCGACATGTTAAAAATATATTCTCCATTTTGGATGGCATTGACGGTTCTTGTAGTAAAGCTTTTTCCATCTCTTATTCTTTGAACATCGTAAAGTATTGGCATATCGATTCTGCCAGGTCTTAAAAAATAAGCGTGTAAGGAATGCGCTTTTCTTGAGTTATCAACAGTTTCCTGAGTTGCACTCAAAGCTTGACCTATTACTTGTCCGCCAAAAACTCTGCCCCAAGCAGTTTGTTCACTTTGACCTCTAAAAAGGTTTTCTTCCAACTTTTCTAAATTTAAAGTTTGAATCAATTCGTCAAGTAACTTTTGATCGGACATCTTATTCCTCTATTGTATGGTCTACAGTGATTGCTGGTGAATCTGAACTCGGTTTGCCGACTGCAACTGCTGGAACACCAGCTACTGTTGTGTTCATTTCCACGTTATCCAGTACTACACTTCCAGCAGCAACCTTGGCGCCTTGGCCAATTTCTACATTGCCGAGTATTTTTGCTCCAGCACTAATCAAAACTCCCTGCCTAACTTTGGGGTGCCTATCTCCTGTAACTTTACCTGTCCCACCTAAGGTTACTCCTTGGAAAATAGAAACATCGTCCTCAATTACACTAGTCTCTCCTATAACAATGCCCGTAGCATGGTCTAACATGACGCCTACTCCAATTGATGCAGCGGGATGAATATCAACTCCATAAAGTTTTGAAGATTGACTATGTAAAAAACTAGCCATTAAAGACTCTTTTGAATTGAGAAAATAATTGCTCGCCCTGTGAGTTTGCAAAGCTAAAAATCCTTTAGAAAACAAAAGCGTAGGCAGATATCCAGAAGCTGCGGGGTCTCTCTGTTTAACTGCATGCAAATCTAAGACTAGGCCATTAATTATTTTTTCGTTCTCGAAAACCTCTTTTAGTTCAGAAAAAATAAAGTCTATTGAAAAAATTCCGTTCGCGTCTTTATCAGCTAAATCATTAGATATTTTAAAAGCAATAACCTCTGATAATTTCTCAAAATCTGTTACAAATTTTTTTATGTAAGATCCAGACAATCTTTCACTTTCTAGAATTGAATTGGCTTCATCAATAATTTTGGACCAGATTTCTTTTTCCGTCATAAGCTTAGTTTAGATAGGTTTGAAACCAAATAGTTTACTAGATCGAAAGTATATTTTCTTGCTGTTTTAAATGAAAAAAGGATAATAAGTACTCTTTTAAATTATGGCAACAACTTACAGTAATTTTTCCGAAAATACTCCAGACATTGTTTTAAATGTAGGAAATACCTTTGGCATTGATGCGGACTTTGAAGTTCCAGCTTTCGCTGAACCAAACGAATACGTTCCTGAAATCGATAGCACTTATTGTTTCGATAAAAATACTACGCTAGCAATCCTTGCAGGATTTTCAGACAACCGAAGAGTAATGGTTCAAGGCCTTCACGGCTCTGGTAAATCCACTCACATAGAACAAGTAGCAGCCAGATTAAACTGGCCTTGCGTTCGAATCAATCTCGACTCTCATATCAGCAGATTGGATCTTCTTGGCAAGGATGCAATTACATTAGAAAAAGATAAGCAAGTCACAAAATTCCAAGAAGGAATCCTACCCTGGGCAATTCAAAATCCCACGGCTCTTGTTTTTGACGAATATGATGCTGGAAGACCTGACGTAATGTTTGTTATTCAAAGGGTCTTGGAAGTTGACGGAAGACTTACGCTTTTAGACCAAAATAGAGTTCTAACTCCAAATCCCTTTTTTAGACTTTTTGCAACAGCTAACACAGTAGGTCTTGGCGATAGTACTGGGCTTTATCATGGCACGCAACAAATCAACCAAGGTCAAATGGACAGATGGCAGATTGTGTCGTGTTTAAATTATCTTAGCGTCGAACTCGAGACCAAGGTGGTACTGTCTAAGGTCAAAGATTTAGACAATAAAAAAGGTTCTGAAATAGTGAAAAATATGATTGAGCTTGCAAATCTGACTAGAGAAGGATTTAAAAATGGAGATATTTCGAATCTCATGTCTCCAAGGACAGTAATAAGTTGGGCGGAAAATTATCAAATTTTCTCTGACCTAGTTTCTTCTTTTGAATTAAGTTTTTTAAATAAATGCGACGAGACGGAAAAACCAATTATTGCTGAGTATTTCCAAAGATGCTTTGATCAAGAAACTTCTGACTCAATTAGTAATTTAATAGATCAAGATTGAGTGACAGATCAAAAGAACAGGTTATAAAAGAGGCGCTTTCGTCTTCTACGAGAGCAATTTCTTCAAAACAAGAACTCGAAATTAGTTTCGGTAGTGACTCGATTCAATCAAATTCAGTTCCTTTAAAAGACTTATCGCCAGAGAATTTAGCACTTAGTAGAGCTAAAGCTGACAAAGTTGCTCTAAAAGAAAAATTTTCATATGAACGTAAAAATAGTTCTACTGGAGTTCTTGAATTAGACCAAAGCCTGAATGAACAAAACAACATTCGAATTGAAATTTTAGGCTCACTTCAATTTAAAGGATTAAAAGGTAATCTCCGCAAAAATTTTGTTGATGAACTTCCACTATTTCAGCCTCAATCAGCATTAGAAAACATTAATAAATCTCTCGACATATGGTTAAAACATAAAATTTTGAAAAACAAACTTGTCCCTCTAGAAGAAGATATCCTTAAACCTCTAGAAGATGATTTAAAAAAACTTGAAAAACGATTCATTCCTCTTCTCGAAGCAAATCTTGAAGATAAAGAACTTTACTTAGAAACCATTAAAAACTTATTTAATGAACTTAATATTAAATTTGAAGAAGAAGAAGAACAAAAAGAAGAAAGTTCTTCCGAGGATGAAAACGATGAGGATGATTCAGAAGATGATAATCAGGAGGATGACTCCCAAGAGGAACAAGGTTCTTCAGAAGAAACGCCAACGGAATCAGAAACTTCTGAAGAAATGGAATTTGAAGAGGAAGAAGTAGAAGAAAATGATGAAAACTGGATCGAGAATAGATCAAAGCTTGAAGAATTATTCAATATTGAAAATAGTCATGAATATAAAGTTTTTTGTAGAGATTTCGATGAAGTTGTAGATGCCGAAGATTTATGCGCTCAAGAAGAATTGAAAAGGCTTAGGCTAAGATTAGATCAATTAATTGATCCTAGTAAGAATGTAATAGCAAAACTAGCAAATAGACTGCAAAGACTTTTATTGGCACAACAGAATAGGTCTTGGGAGTACGATAAAGACGAAGGTATTTTAGATACTTCAAAATTAACAAAAATTATTACCGACCCTCTTACCCCATTAAGTTTTAAACAAGAAAAAGATACTAAGTTTAAAGACACGATTGTAACAATCTTAGTAGATAGCTCAGGTTCTATGAGAGGACGATCCATGACAACAGCTGCTATTTCCGCAGACATTATTGGAGCCACTCTTGATAGATGTAATATAAAGACAGAGATACTTGGTTTTACAACGAAGCATTGGAAGGGTGGTGACAGCAGAAAGCTTTGGGTCGAATGCGGCAAACCAAATAATCCAGGTAGATTAAATGATTTAAGTCACATAATTTTCAAACCTGCTGATCTTGCTTGGCGAAGGGCAAAAAAGAATTTAGGCTTAATGCTTCGAGAGGGACTTTTAAAAGAAAACGTTGATGGCGAAGCTTTGCTTTGGGCCTGTAGCAGACTTTTCAAAAGACCAGAACAGAGACAAATTTTAATGGTTATATCTGACGGTGCTCCCGTGGATGATAGTACTTTATCGACCAATTCAACTAGTTATTTAGATAATCACTTGAAATTAGTCATTAAAGATATAGAAAATAAAACAGATATCGATCTCATAGCGATAGGCATAGGACATGATGTCACGAGATATTATTCGAAAGCTGTAACTATACACAGAGCAGAAGAGTTAGGCGGAGTAATGTTAGAGCAGCTAACTGAATTATTTGCTGAAAACAAAGCATAAGCATAGCTTTTATATCTATTGACTTTATTGCTTCAAAGGAATAATTTATAAGTATGAAAATAACTAAAAGAGCTGGACCACCTGAAGATTTAGTCTACTTTGACGACGAATTGGACCTTAAGGAAAAGGACGTTGAAGATGTAGTTGAGATTTTCAACACTCCTCTTACAGGTTCCTACAATTGGGACTACACAGTTGCTGAAAACAGAATAAAAAAACTTTATGAATTAGGAAAAGAACTTAATTGGAATGGATCAATAGATCTTGACTGGAGCTACAATCATCCAAAAGATGAGAAGCTTTTGGGAGTAGATGGTGTCGAATTCCCTCACGAACAACTAGACGCATACAAAGCTCTTTCTGATGAAGAAAAAATTGAATTTGATAGACACGAAACTGCTGAAGTTTTATGTCAATTTTTGCATGGCGAACAAGGAGCGCTTTTAGTTGCTTCTCAAATCGCCAGCTGTGCTCCTACTTTCAATGCAAAAATGTACGCAGCTTCACAAACTTTTGATGAAGCTAGGCACGTTGAAGTTTTTAATAGATATTTGCAAGAAAAAATAGGTTTTCATTACCCTATTAACCCTAATTTAAAAGCTCTTCTTGATAAGATTCTTACTGATGAGAGATGGGATCTTAAATTCATTGGAATGCAGATTATTATTGAAGGATTGGCTCTTGCAGCTTTCACAAACATGAAATTATCTGCAAGAGATCCATTGTTGCAAACGTTACTTCATTACATTATCAGAGACGAAGCTAGACACGTTACTTTTGGAATAAATTACTTGGAAGATTTTGTAAAAACTTTATCTCCCGAAGAAATAGAGGAAAGAGCGGAATTCGCTTTTGAAGCTTGTGTGGTTTCTAAAGAAAGATTAATCAACACTAAAGCCATGTCCAAATTTTTAAAGATGTCCGAAGAAGAGGCAAGAGTTTTCCAATTAAATAACGGTGGACTTGACCAATTTAGGAGTTTCTTATTTTCTAGGGTAATGCCTAATCTTAAAAGAATTGGATTGTTAACTGAATCAATAAGACCAAAATACGAAGAGCTGGGTATCTTAGAATACGAAAATGCAGCTAGCGATTATGAAATCGACTGGGCTGAAATTTCAAAACCTCTTGAAACGTCAGAAGAAGTTAAAAAAGATTCTGATGAGATGCTTGCAGCAATTCAAGAAGCTCAAGCAAACGCTTAGTTTTTAGTCTATATTGGCTGTTGATAACAGCAATATGGCTAAATCTATAAAATTAGGAATAGACTTCGGTATTACTAATACCGATGTTGTCATTTCAAAGAACTCAAAACTCGATTTTAGAACTTTTGATTCGAAAGGAGCCTCTTTCGGTTTTTTGAAGGAGATTGTAGATTCTTGTGTCTCTGAGCTTGATGACTTAATAAAAATAGGAGTAACCGGAGGAAAACATTTAGACCTTCCATCATGTTACAAGGATATTAAAATTGATCACTATAATGAGATCGATGCCATTGTTAATGGAGCAAGTCTTCTCTATAAACCTGAAGAAACCTCTTTCATGGTGATTAGCTTAGGTTCCGGCTCGGCCTGCGCAATAAAAAAAAATAATGAAATTTTTCATGCTGGTGGAACAGGACTTGGGGGAGGAACCATCAAAGGTCTTAGTAGTTTAATTATTAAAGAAGATTCGCCTGAAGTAATAAATTCCCTAGCAGCTAAAGGTGAAAAAGAAAAAGTTGATTTACTTTTGAAAGATGTTGTAACAGGGCCAATAGGCAACCTGCCAGAAACAGCTAGTGCCGTTAATTTTGGAAGGAGTGAATTTTCTGATTGCTCAAAAGAAGATCTTGCCGCTGGAATAATTAGTATGGTTGGTCAAACCATTTTAAAAACTGCAATCACATCTGCCTTTTTTTATGATATTAAAAAAGTATATGTAATAGGGCGAACACAAAAATATACTTTGATGAAGGAAATTTTAGTCGATGGATTTAAGTTGGCAGGAATCGAAGTCGCCTTTAATGAAAAAGGTGAATATGCAATTTGTATGGGAACAATTTAAATTTAATGAGAAGTCCGACGATGTCCTACTCTCGCATAGAAAAGACTACACTACCATCGGCGCTAAGTGGTTTCACTTCTGAGTTCGATATGGTATCAGGTGGGTCACACTCGCTATTGTCATCGGACAAAATTCTCATTACATACTGTGATCCAATTAAATTTTGAAATCAGGCGATTACATTCAAATTTAGAAACATTAGTTAAGCCTCACGAACAATTAGTACAGGTTAGCTCAATGCCTTACAGCACTTACACACCCTGCCTATCAACGTCCTAGTCTTGAACGGTTCTTTAGGATCCCGAGGGATCAGGGAGATCTTGTCTTGAGGTAGGCTTCCCACTTAGATGCTTTCAGCGGTTATCCTTTCCGAACATAGCTACCGGGCAATGCCACTGGCGTGACAACCCGAACACCAGAGGTTCGTTCATTCCGGTCCTCTCGTACTAGGAACAACTCCTCTCAAATCTCCAACGCGCACGGCAGATAGGGACCGAACTGTCTCACGACGTTCTAAACCCAGCTCGCGTACCACTTTAAATGGCGAACAGCCATACCCTTGGGACCTGCTCCAGCCCCAGGATGTGATGAGCCGACATCGAGGTGCCAAACACCCCCGTCGATGTGAACTCTTGGGGGGTATAAGCCTGTTATCCCCGGCGTACCTTTTATCCGTTGAGCGATGGCCCTTCCATGCAGAACCACCGGATCACTATGACCTACTTTCGTACCTGCTCGACCCGTCGGTCTCGCAGTTAAGCTACCTTTTGCCATTGCACTCATTGCACGATGTCTGACCGTGCTGAGGTAACCTTCGTACTCCTCCGTTACTCTTTGGGAGGAGACCGCCCCAGTCAAACTACCCACCACACACTGTCCTCAGCCCAGATAATGAGCCTAAGTTAGAACCTCAAAGTTACAAGGGTGGTATTTCAAGGACGACTCCACAAAAGCTAGCGCTAATGCTTCAAAGTCTCCCACCTATCCTACACATATAAATTCAAAGTCCAGTGTGAAGCTATAGTAAAGGTGCACGGGGTCTTTCCGTCTTGCCGCGCGTATACGGCATCTTCACCGCAAATTCAATTTCACTGAGTCCTGGGTCGAGACAGTATGGCCATCGTTACGCCATTCGTGCAGGTCGGAACTTACCCGACAAGGAATTTCGCTACCTTAGGACCGTTATAGTTACGGCCGCCGTTCACCGGGGCTTCGATCAAGAGCTTCGTCCGAGGACTAACCCCATCAATTAACCTTCCGGCACCGGGCAGGCGTCACACCCTATACTTCCACATTAATGTTTGCAGAGTGCTATGTTTTTAGTAAACAGTCGCAGCCATCTGGTATCTTCGACCTCTTTCCGCTCCAGAAGCAAGTTCTTTCACGTAATAGAGGCGTACCTTCTCCCGAAGTTACGGTACCATTTTGCCTAGTTCCTTAACCCAAGTTCTCTCAAACGCCTTAGTATTCTCTACCTGACTACCTGTGTCGGTTTATAGTACGGCTTCCTATTACCTGAAGCTTAGAAGTTTTTCCTGGAAGTATGGCATCAATCACTTCTCGACTTAAAAAGTCAATCGTCATCAGCTCTCAGTCAAAGATACTCCGGATTTACCTAAAGTATCGACCTACAACCTTAAACAGAGACAACCATCGCTCTGATGATCTAGCCTGCTCCGTCACTCCATCGCAGTAATAGCAAGTACAGGAATATTAACCTGTTTTCCATCGACTACGGCTTTCGCCCTCGCCTTAGGTACCGACTAACCCTGTCCCGATTAGCGTTGGACAGGAAACCTTAGTCATTCGGCGGAGAGGTTTTTCACCTCTCTCTCGTTACTCATGTCAGCATTCTCACTTCTGATACCTCCAGAGAATTTCCCAATCCTCCTTCACTGGCTTACAGAACGCTCCTCTACCATAGATTAAAAATCTATTCGCAGCTTCGGTGTATGATTTAGCCCCGTTATATCTTCCGCGCAGGCCGACTCGACTAGTGAGCTGTTACGCTATCTTTAAAGGATGGCTGCTTCTAAGCCAACCTCCTAGCTGTTTAAGCCTTCCCACATCGTTTCCCACTTAATCATACTTTGGGACCTTAGCTGGCGATCTGGGTTGTTTCCCTTTCCACTACGGACGTTAGCACCCGCAGTGTGTCTCCCGTGCTAATACTTCTTGGTATTCGGAGTTTGCGTCGGTTTGGTAAGTCGGGATGACCCCCTAGCCGAGACAGTGCTCTACCCCCAAGAGTAATACACGAGGCGCTACCTAAATAGCTTTCGAGGAGAACCAGATATCTCCGAGCTTGATTAGCCTTTCACTCCAATCCACAGCTCATCCCCTCATTTTTCAACATAAGTGGGTTCGGGCCTCCAGTAAGTATTACCTTACCTTCACCCTGGCCATGGATAGATCGCCCGGTTTCGGGTCTACTCCCTGCGACTCAACGCCCTATTAAGACTCGGTTTCCCTATGCCTACCTTAAAAAGTTAAGCTTGCCACAGACAGTAACTCGCTGACCCATTATACAAAAGGTACGCAGTCACTCCGTTTATCCGAAGATAAACTTAGAGCTCCTACAGCTTGTATGCATACGATTTCAGGTTCTATTTCACTCCCCTCTCCGGGGTTCTTTTCGCCTTTCCCTCACGGTACTGGTTCACTATCGGTCAGCTAGGAGTATTTAGCCTTGGAGGATGGTCCCCCCATGTTCAGTCAAAGTTTCTCGTGCTCCGACCTACTCGATTTCACAAAATAAGAAAATTAAATTACAGGACTATCACCTTCTATGGTCAAGCTTCCCAACTTGTTACTTTTTTTCTTAAAATGCTTAAGGGCTGTTCCGCTTTCGCTCGCCGCTACTAACAGAATCTCGGTTGATTTCTTTTCCTATAGGTACTTAGATGTTTCAGTTCCCTACGTTAGCTTCATTATCCTATATATTCAGATAATGATACCTAGGTTATCCTAGGTGGGTTTTCCCATTCGGAGATCTCCGGGTTGTAGTTTGTTTATCAACTTACCGAAGCTTATCGCAGATTACCACGTCCTTCATCGCCTCTAGCTGCCAAGGCATCCGTCGTATGCACTTATTTACTTAACAAATGTTTCTAAACAAAAAAGTTTAATAGTTAAGACAATTTGAATAATAAGCGCCTAATTTTATTTGCCATTAGCATTCAGAATTAAATTAAATTAATTCTTGAACTTGATGTTTAAAAGTTTTAAAAACTTTTAAAAATTCTATTAATAATTGATAACAATAATTATTAATATTTGGATCACAATACTTTTAAAAAACACTCTTAACCTTAAAGATTAGAAAATTAATTCATGCAATTCGAGCGGACACTCACAGTAAAAATCGTGTTTTATAGTTAGGAGGTGATCCAGCCCCAGGTTCCCCTAGGGCTACCTTGTTACGACTTCGTCCCAGTCGCGTATCACACCGTGGGGGCCGCCCTCCAAAGGTTAGGCAAACCACTTCTGGTGCAACACACTCCCATGACGTGACGGGCGGTGTGTACAAGGCCCGAGAACGTATTCACCGCGACATTCTGATTCGCGATTACTAGCGATTCCTGCTTCATGGAGTCGAGTTGCAGACTCCAATCCGGACTAAGGAAGACTTTGTGGGATTGGCTTCAGCTCGCGCTTTCGCAACCATCTGTATCTCCCATTGTAGCACGTGTGTAGCCCAACCCGTAAGGGCCATGATGACTTGACGTCGTCCCCGCCTTCCTCCGTGTTATTCACGGCAGTCTCCTTATAGTTCCCACCCGAAGTGCTGGCAAATAAGGATAAGGGTTGCGCTCGTTACTGGACTTAACCATACATCTCACGACACGAGCTGACGACAGCCATGCAACACCTGTCACAGAGTTCCCGAAGGCACAAATCTATCTCTAGAAAATTCTCTGGATGTCAAGGGTTGGTAAGGTTTTTCGCGTTGCATCGAATTAAACCACATGCTCCACCGCTTGTGCGGGCCCCCGTCAATTCATTTGAGTTTTAGCCTTGCGGCCGTACTCCCCAGGCGGAGAACTTAATGCGTTAGCTGTGCCACTGAACCTCAAGGATCCAACGGCTAGTTCTCATCGTTTACGGCGTGGACTACCAGGGTATCTAATCCTGTTTGCTACCCACGCTTTCGCACCTCAGCGTCAGTTACGGACCAGCGAGTTGCCTTCGCCATTGGTATTCCTCATGATATCTACGCATTTCACCGCTACACCATGAATTCTACTCGCCTCTTCCGTACTCCAGTATGCAAGTTTTGAATGCAGTTCCCAGGTTAAGCCCGGGGATTTCACACCCAACTTAGCATACCGCCTACGCGCGCTTTACGCCCAGTAATTCCGATTAACGCTTGGACCCTCCGTATTACCGCGGCTGCTGGCACGGAGTTAGCCGGTCCTTATTCTGTAAGTAATGTCAGGGTTAAAAGGTATTAACAATTAACTTTTCTTCCTTACCTAAAGTGCTTTACAACCCTAAGGCCTTCTTCACACACGCGGCATGCCTGGATCAGGGTTGCCCCCATTGTCCAATATTCTCTACTGCTGCCTCCCGTAGGAGTCTGGGCCGTGTCTCAGTCCCAGTGTGGCTGATCGTCCTCTCAGACCAGCTAGAGATCGTAGCCTTGGTGAGCCATTACCTCACCAACAAACTAATCTCACGCAGGCTCATCAAACAGTGAAAGCTTCCAAGGAGAGGCCTTCTTTCCCCCGTAGGGTATATGCGGTATTAATTCGAGTTTCCCCGAGCTATCCCCCGCTGAATGGTAGATTCCTACGCGTTACTCACCCGTTCGCCGCTTTACTCGCTTCCGAAGAAACTTTCTCGCTCGACTTGCATGTATTAAAGCTGCCGCCAGCGTTCAATCTGAGCCATGATCAAACTCTTCAATTAAATTAAACGGATACTTTTTTCTAAAAAAAATATCAAAAAAGGGTTTTGAATATAAATATTCAAAAAGTGACACGTACCTTTACTTACAAGGCAAGTGTCCGCACGAATTACATGAACTAATCTTTTAAAAAACACCCTACGCCAAATTTAGCGCAGGAATTGGCGATTATACATATGAATTGACTTAATTAAAGGTTTAATTTGAGCTTTTTAAAGTAATTTTTAAATGTCTTCTTTTCCCTACCTGAATTAAGGTTTTTTTGTTAATTTTGATTGAGAAATCCTCCCTTGTTACCTTTTTTCCATCAACCTTTACTGCAGATTGGGCTAACATTCTTTTAGCTTCAGATTTACTTTGACAAAGTATATTTTCTCCGAGCCCAGAATGAGCTAAGAGATCAATTAATTTTAGAGAATTCTCTTTAATTTCTAGATCTAGGTTTAAAATATTTGAGGGGTTTAGTTTTTTGCCAAATCTATTTTTAAATTCCTCCATTGCCATTTCTGATTTCTTTTTTCCATGAAATCTTTCTACAATTTCCAAGCTCAACTTAAACTTTGCCTCCATTAAATCACTCCCAGAAGATGACATTTTTTTTAGTTTTTCAATTTCTTTATTGGTTTTAAAACTAAGAAGATCATAATAACGCCACATCATTTCATCCGAAATAGACATTAACTTTCCGAACATCTCATCATGATTATCTGCTAACCCTACATAATTATTTAAAGACTTAGACATTTTCTTCACCCCATCCAAACCTTCAAGAATAGGAAGGGTAATAATGATTTGTTCTTTCATCCCATTGATCTTTTGAATATCTCTTCCGACTAGTAAATTAAACTTTTGATCTGTTCCTCCTAGTTCAACATCAGCTTTTAAAAAAAAGGAATCGTATCCTTGAACTAAGGGGTATAAAAATTCATGAATTGAAATTGGCTGGTTTGATTTATATCTTTTACTAAAATCTTCCCTTTCAAGCATCCTAGCAACAGTCATTGAAGAGGCTAATTTAATAAAATCTTGTGGCTTCATTTTATCAAACCAGCTTGAATTAAATTGTATTTCGGTTTTTTTTGGATCTAAAATTTTGAATATTTGGTTTTTATATGTGGCTGCATTTTTTTTTAGCTCCTTTTTTGATAAGACAGGTCTTGTTTCGCTAACTCCTGAAGGATCGCCAATGGAGCCCGTAAAATCACCAATCAAAAAAATAACTTTATGACCTAAATCTTGAAATTGTTTTAACTTATTTATTAAAACCGTATGACCCAAATGCAAATCGGGTGAAGTCGGATCAAACCCAGCTTTTACAGTTAACTTTTGTTTCTTTTCGATCAAAGAGATAAAATCTTTTTTAGGGATTACTTCTTCGATGCCTCTTAGAAGTATTTCGATTTTTTCTTGAACTGTACGCATTTAAATAGAATATCAAAAAATAACTTTTATAACTTTAACAGATTAAATAATTGAAGATTAAAAATGAAAAATCTTTTTTTTGAACTCAAATACTATTTACTTTTTTTAATAATTTTTGTTGTGTTATTTATCGGAATCATTTTTTCGCCAAAAATTTCTATTTCATCAGATAATCAGGAATTTATTCAAAAGGAAGTGGTGAGAGAAAAAGTTTTATTTTCTGATGATCGTCTTTCTCTCGAAGATGATACAAATGATGTAGTTCAAATCTTTGAAATTAAGAAAAATGACACTTTATTGAATTTGCTCAAAAAATCTAATATCAAAGATGTCTATATAAGGACTCTTATCAAAACAAGTGGGTCTGAAAAATTAGCTCAAATAAAAGTTGGCGATACCCTTGAAGTTAAAAAGACAATTTCAGGAGAACCTGATGAAATCTTTTTAACCACTAATGAGTTAGATGGCATCTTGGCCACATATAAAAATGGACTCTTCAAAATACAAAACTTTTCAAGACCTTTAGAAAAACTCGAGAGATTTGCTTCAGTTACAATTGATAATTCTTTATATGAGTCTGCTGTAAGAGAAGGATTGTCTGATAGTCTTATCATGGATTTAGTCTATTTGTTTGGATGGGATATAGACTTTATATTTGATATCAGGCCCGGTGATAAATTTGACGTTTTATACGAAGATTTTTATTGGAAAGGAAAACAAGTAAAAAATCCTGATATAAAAGCTGCAAGGTTTTTAAGAGGCAATAAAGTCTATACGGCTATTAGATATTTCTATAAAGACGGGACAAAAGAATATTTCTCCTTGCGAGGAAAAAACGTGAAAAAAGCTTTTTTAAGAACTCCTGTCGAATTCAGTTACATTAGCTCAAAATACAATTTAAATAGGAAGCATCCGGTTTTAAATAAAATTCGTGCCCATACTGGAGTAGATTATGCTGCTCCTAAAGGAACTCCAATTATTTCCACTAGCTCAGGGTCTGTCTCCTATATCGGCAATAAAGGAGGGTATGGAAAATTAATTGAAATTAAGCACTCAGAGGATTATTCAACCAGATATGCACATCTATTTAAATATAAAAAAGGCTTAAAGCTAGGTGACAAAGTCTCTCAGGGCGAGGTAATTGGTTATGTTGGTAAATCCGGATTAGCTACTGGATATCACCTGCATTATGAATTCAGAGTAAATGGCATGCATACAGATCCTCTAACGGTAAAGCTTCCTGATGCAGAGCCAATAGGCGATTCAGAAAAAGAAGGTTTTCAAAATTTAGCTGTTCGAATGATTAATAGAATAGATAATTTATATTTACAAATCTATGCAGCCAATTAGTAAAAAAAATAATTTATATATTGGCACCCTATCGGGTACAAGTATGGATTCGATAGATGCGACTCTTTTAAAGATAACTAATAAAATAAAAGTCATAAACTCTTATTCAGTGAAAATGCCAAAAACACTGTCAAATAAAATGATGGAGTTATCTAAAATGAAAAAAAATCTTTTTCTTTACCCAACTAAAGAGCTAAGAGAAGCAGATGAGGAATTTACCTTTGAAACGGTTAACGTGGTGAGGAAATTACTAAAAAAATCCAAATTGAGAAATTCTGATATCCATGCACTCGGTTCTCATGGTCAGACCATTCAACACCGTCCTTTTTCAAAAAAACCTTATTCTCTTCAAATAGGAAATCCAAAAATAATTTCGAACCTAACTGGCATCACAACGATTGGTAATTTCCGTCAAACAAATATTACGAATGGAGGCAGTGGTGCTCCTCTTACTCCGTCTTTTCATAATTTTTTTTTAAGAGATAAGGCAAAGAATCGAGCTATTATAAATATAGGAGGAATCACTAATATTACACTGTTGCTAAAGAATAAAAAGACAATTGGATGGGATACTGGTCCAGGAAATTGTCTAATTGATCAAAGTGTAAAGAAGCTAATAGGTGGAAAATTTTTATTTGATAAAAATGGAGATTTTGCAAGAAAGGGTGATTTTAAAAAAGTTAGAAAAACTGTCGATCTAGTGATTAAAAAACCCTTTTTTAATTTAGAGATACCTAAAAGTGACTCAACTGAAAATTATGACTTTTCCAAACTATTTTTTAAAAATTCGAATCTAAGCAAGTTTGATTGGATTTCTGCAATGACTGAAATTACTGCTTTAACTTTGGTTAATTCACTTGTAAAAAACTGTTCTTCGAAAAAATTAAACATCTATATTTGTGGCGGTGGTTCAAAGAATTCTTATTTAATAAAAAGAATAAAAACAAAATTACCCAGAAATTGGTCTATTGGTAATACTAAAACTCTTGGAATTGACCCTATGTTTGTGGAGACCTCTACATTTGGATGGCTAGCGAAGCAAAGATTAGAAAATAAAAAAATTGACCTCAAATCTTCTACAGGAGCTATTCCATCTTTAACTGGAGAGGTGTTTCAAGCTTAAATTGAAAAAGAAGAACCGCATCCACAAGTAGTTACAGCATTAGGATTGTCAATAACAAATCGAGAGCCTTCCAGATCTTCTTTATAATCTAGAGTAGAACCATAAATATACTGCATGCTTAGTGGGTCAATAACAATAGATGCTTTATCTTTTTTTAAGACAGTGTCCTCCTCGTCTAATTCATCTTCTAATCTAAAACCATATTGAAATCCAGAACACCCACCGCCGGTAACGAAGATTCTCAAAGAAATTTCATTACCCGCCTCTTCTGAAACCAGCTTATCGATCCTAGAAACTGCCGCTTCAGAAATATTAAGTTCTTGTGGTACATATTTGTCAATCATAATAAATTTAATCCTGAATCCTCTTTAACTCCAGACATTAAGTTTAAACACTGGACTGCTTGACTTGCAGCGCCCTTCAATAGATTATCTATAGCAATGTGTACTGTCAAAATATTTTTCTTTTTAAAAATTGAAATATCGCAAAAGTTTGTGTTTTGTACCTTTTTTAACTCTGGAATCGTACCTTTGGGTAATACTCTAACAAATTTTTCTTTTTTATAGAAGTTTTCGTAAATTTCTTGGAAATCTTTTTCTTGCTTTTCTATTTTTAAATAACAAGTGACATATTCTCCTCTAAATGTAGGTATCAAATGAGGTGTGAATATAATAAAGGGATTCGACCCTAATTGTTTTTCAAGAAAATGAGAAATTTCAGATTGATGTCTATGAAACTCTGGCGAATAAGCTGTAAAATTATTTTCAATTTTATCTGCTAACTCATTCTCAACCTTTTGTCTGCCTGCCCCGCTTATCCCAGATTTTACGTCTAAAATTATTTGGGGCTCTTTTTCTAAATAATCAACAACTGGAATTATTCCCAAAAGTGAAGCTGTGGGATAACAACCAGGAACAGCAACTAAGTCAGCATCTTTAATTTTTTCTCTTTCTAACTCAGGTAACCCATAAACTGCCTTTTTTAATAAGTCGGCGGCTCGGTGCTTGTCTTCATATGCTTGCTGCCATAAGTTAGGGTCGGAAAATCTAAAATCTGCAGATAGATCAATTACTCTAATTTTTTTTCTTAGAAGTGAGGGAACAATATCCATAGAAAAATTATGTTGCGTTGTAAAGAAAACATAATCGAGATTTTCTTCAATAGCCGCTTCAGCTGGAAAAAACTTTTGATCTTTAATGTTATTGAATGGCTTAATCTTTTCATAAAGATTCTCTCCAATGCTATTAGAGGAAGAGAGAAAGGAAACTTCTAGATCGGTTTTTAGGTCTAAAAGATTAAGTAATTCGACGCCTACATATCCTGTAGCGCCAATGATACCAACTTTACTTTTTCCCATTTTTTTAATTTGTTTGGCTTGCCTAAGAGCAGCATTATAATGAGTTTAATTAACATGAGTCAGAAAAAATTTATTTTAACAATATCAGGGCATGATCCAACAAGTGCTGCAGGAATGACAATGGACGTAATGGTTGCTAGTAAATTAAATTTTCACTGTCTTTCTGTAATTAATAATTTGACTATTCAAGATGCAAAAAAGTTGTACAAAGTAGTTAATGTAAACGAAAAATTCTTTAATAAAAGTTTGAGAAACTTAGAAAAAAATTTTGAAGTTTCTGGAATTAAAATCGGTGCGATTTCATCACATAAAATTATTGAAGAAACCATAAACTTTTTAAAATCAAAACAAAAAATTCCCATAATTATTGATCCAATAATAAAAGCTGGAGGAGGAGGTTTATTTTTAAAAAAAGAAAATTTGAATTTAGCTCTAAAAAAATTATATCCACTTGCTTCGCTTTTAACGCCTAATAAAGAAGAGCTCTTTTATTTAACTGGCTTAACAAAACCAACAGATTCTATAAAAAAACTTCAAGACCTAGGAATTAACAAAATTTACGTTACTGGAAATGAAATTAATAAAAATATAGTAAATACGCTTTATGTTGATGGAGAAAAAAAGCTTGAAGTAAAAACTTCTAAATTAGATAAAAAAATACATGGAACAGGTTGCGCCTTATCAACATCAATACTTTGCAATTTAATAAAATCAAAGGATTTATCTAAAAGTTGTAAAGAAGCAAATAATTTTATGGAGAAATATTTAAAAAATTCTCTTCATACAGGCGAACAAGATTTTATTAATTTGAATCAATGAATACCATTTATGCAATAACTCCATCCAATAAAAATCTAGAAGAGTTAAAAATAAAAGTTAATGATTTACTAGAAATTGGTATTAATACTTTCCAATATCGATCGAAAAGTGAAAACTTAGAAAGTATTAGTAAAAACGCTGCATCTTTACTAGATACTATAAAGAGTCAAAATGGAAAATTAATTATTAATGATTATCCTGAAATTGCATTAGAAATCGGCGCTGATGGATTTCATTTGGGAGAAGAAGATTACTATAACCAAAAAAATCAAGTTTTTTTAAAGAAATACTCTCATATGATTAATGATAATTACATTACAGGTTTTTCTTGTAAATGGAATCTTGAGTTATTAAAAAATCCTCCTGAAAAATTAATCGATTGGAATTATTTGGCTGTCGGTTCTTTTTTTAAAAGTGCTACAAAACAGGATATAGTCCTCCCTCCTAACCAAGAAGTGATGAAAGAAGCGTTACTCTGCACTAACAAACCTATATATGCAATTGGAGGTATTAGTAATGAAAATATAATAGAGCTAAAAATGCTAGGATATGAAAGGTTTGCTATCTCTAAAGGCCTTTTTTCCGAAGAAACAAATAATATTAAAAATATTTTAACCATCAATAATGAAAAAAATTAACGTTCTTGGAGTTGGTAATGCCTTAGTAGATAAACAATTTTTGATAGAAGATTCGTTCCTTGAAGATATCTCAATAGATAAAGGAACTATGGGTTTGTGTGAATCAAACTATCAGGAAGAGCTCTATAAAAAATTATCTAAGCATTATAAAAAAAGCGAGGATGCCTGCGGAGGTTCAGCAACAAATACTATTTTTGCTGCATCTTCTTTGGGGAGCAGTTGTGGTTTTATTGGTAAAGTAGCCAATGATACTAATGGACATTTCTATAAAGAAGATCTTGAAAAGATTGGAATACAAAATAATATAATTTCTCAGGGAAAAGAAAATACGGGAACCTGCTTAATCATGATCTCTCCTGATGCCGAAAGGACAATGAGTACATGTTTGGGAATTAGTGCGGACTTAAATTTTTCTGATATTGATGAAAACTTAATAAATAATTCTGAAATTATTTACTTAGAAGGTTACTTGGTTAGCAGTGATCCTTGTTTCGAAACGAGCAAAAAAATTATTAAAATTGGAAGAACGAGAAATGTAAAAATTTCAATTAGTCTGTCTGATCCTAACATCGTAAAAGCTTTTAAAAGTAGACTTGAAAGCTGGATGACTGTACCAATAGATTTTTTATTCTGTAATTTTGAGGAAGCAAAATCATTTTGCGAATCTGAAGAAATAGAAAGTATTAAAGATTCCTTATTAAGTGTAGCTAAAAATATTTTTATTACTGATGGTTCAAATGGAGCTTTTGTAATTACCAAAAATTTTACAAAAAAAATTGATGGCTTTCCCGCTAAAGCCATTGACACTAATGGAGCAGGAGATATGTTTGCTGGAGGTGTATTGAATCTTATTGCTAAAGAAAAAACATTAGAAGAAGCTGCTAAGTTTGGCTGTTTTCTTGCATCCAAAGGTGTAGAAACAATAGGCCCAAGATTGAAGCAAGAAGACTATTTAAAATTATATGAAAAATTTTTAAAAATTAACTAGAAAGTTATCTTAGGTTTTGGTAAATTTCATCACCTTATTTTTTTTCTAATGGTCACTAAAAAGAAACCGAAATCGACGCCTAAAAAAGTCCAAACAAAGACTAAAGCTAATCTTAAAGCTAAACCTAAAAAATCAGCCTTAAGAAAAACATCTGTAAAAAAAACAACTACAAAAAAGAAACCCAATAAAAGGCAGACAATTTCTAATCCTTCTGACTTTGAGTCTTTTGCAAAAACTTTTACTCCTTACAGTCCTAATAAAACGGAAAAATACATGAATAAGTCTCAGAAGAAACATTTCATTTCGATCCTGAGTGCTTGGAAATTGGCCTTAGAGACTGAACAGGAAAAAACAGAACAATTAATTCAAAAAGATCAAAGTAATTTTCCCGATTCTCTTGATAGAGCTGCTAAAGAAGAAGAGTTCATGTTAGAGCTTAGAAAAAGAGAGCGAGAAAGAAAGTTAATTTCAAAAATCGAAATGTCTTTGAAGGATATAGATGATGATTTATATGGTTTTTGTGAAACTTGTGGAATTGAAATTGGTATTAAAAGATTAGAGGCCAGACCTACAGCGACACAATGCATAGATTGTAAGACCGTCGATGAAATAAAAGAAAAGCAACAATTTGGTTAATGTCTTCACATATTGCTTATTTGGTTTTAGGAACTAATCTAGGCAACAGATCTAAAAATCTACAAACTGCCAGGTCTGAAATAAATGATCTCCCAAAAACTAAAATTTTACAGAAAAGCAAAATTTTTAAATCGTCTGCTTATGGCCCAATAAAACAGCCATTTTTCTTTAATCTTGCTCTAGAGATTAAAACTGAGCTATCCGCATTTGCATTGCTCGATCAGCTACAAGCAATTGAACAAAAACTTAAAAGAAAAAAAAATTCTCATATGAAGCCTAGAATAATAGATATTGATATTGTTTTTTTTGATAATTTAAAGATCAACAAACCTAAATTAACGATTCCTCACTATGATTGGCAAAACAGAGATTTTTTCATTAAACCATTACTTGAAATTAATTGCATACAGGTCAAAAATAGGATATCGGAAATTAATAGTAAAATTTCTCAAAACCTAAAACCCTATGAGTAAAACCTATCCTGTTTCACAATCTATCAAAGCTAACGCTAATCTAGATGAGAAAACCTTTAATAAAATGTATGAAGATTCTATAAATGATCCAGAATCTTTTTGGGCTAAGCAAGCTTCGCTTCAAGTGGATTGGATTAAACAACCAACTGAGATAATTTCATATGATATGCGTAAGGGAAAAGTTGAATGGTTTAATGATGGACAACTTAATGCCTCTTTTAACTGTGTTGACAGACATTTAGACAAACCCGATTCGGTGGCAATTATTTGGGAAAGCGACGATCCATCTTTGTCCAAAAAAATCTCATATCAAGAACTTCATGATGAAGTGTGTAAATTTTCTAACTTACTTAAAAATAGAGGTATTAAAAAAGGAGATAGAGTATGTATATACATGCCCATGATTCCTGAGGCTGCCTACGCTATGTTAGCTTGTGCAAGAATTGGGGCAGTACACTCAGTTGTGTTTGGAGGGTTCTCAGTGGAATCCTTAAAAGATAGGATCTTAGATTCAAATTGCGAAACTGTGATTACTGCCGACGAAGGTATTAGAGGTGGAAAAAAAATTCCTTTAAAGCAAAACGTAGACGAAGCTACTAAGTCCTGTCCAAATGTTCATTCAGTAATAATAGTTAAGAGAACAAAATTAGAATTAACCTTAAATAACAATATTGACGTTGATTATTTATCTGAAAAAGAAAAATTTGACCCCATCTGTGATTGCGAGCCCATGTCTGCAGAGGATCCTTTATTCATCTTATATACTTCTGGCTCTACCGGAAAACCAAAAGGAGTTTTACATACTACCGGCGGCTATCTTTTAGGTGCAGCCCTTACTCATAAATATATTTTTAATTACTCAGATGGAGATATTTATTGGTGTACTGCAGATGTCGGATGGGTGACAGGCCATTCTTATATAGTTTATGGACCGCTATGTAATGGAGCCACTACTCTTATGTTTGAAGGAATTCCAACTTATCCTGATGCATCAAGATTTTGGGAGGTAATAGACAAACATGACGTAAATATTTTTTATACAGCTCCAACCGCAATAAGAGCTCTTATGGCATTCGGCGATGAACCCCTAAAGTCTTCTTCTAGAGAATCGTTAAAGGTTTTAGGTACTGTAGGAGAACCAATTAATCCAGAGGCTTGGGAGTGGTATTACGAAAAGGTTGGTAATAAAAAATGTCCCATTGTAGATACTTGGTGGCAAACTGAAACAGGTAGTATTTTGATTTCTGGTTTAGCTGGATTTTCTGATCAAAAACCTGGCAGTGCCTGTAAGCCTTTTTTTGGAGTTAGCCCAGTGCTGTTAGATGAAAATGGAAACGAAATCAAAGGGCCAGGTTCTGGTAATTTAGCAATAAAAAAATCCTGGCCTTCACAAATTAGAACGGTCTTTGGAGATCATCAAAGGTGTATAGACACCTATTATTCTACTTACCCAAATTATTATTTTACTGGCGATGGAGCTAGAAGAGATGAAGACGGATATTACTGGATTACAGGGAGAGTTGATGATGTCTTGAATGTTTCCGGGCATAGACTTGGGACAGCAGAAATTGAAAGCGCACTTGTTTTACACGCAGGAGTTGCTGAAGCTGCAGTGGTAGGTTTTGATCACTCAATTAAGGGTCAAGGTATTTACTGTTATGTAAATATGATGAAAGCTACCGCTCCTAGTGATGAGCTTAAAATTGAACTGATCGAATTAATCAAAAAAGAAATAGGAGCAATTGCAAAGCCAGATCTAATTCATTTTACTAATGACTTGCCTAAAACTAGATCTGGTAAAATAATGAGAAGAATTCTTAGAAAAATTGCTTCTAATGATTTAGAAAATCTTGGCGACACTTCTACTTTGGCGGATCCAAGTATCGTTGATGAATTAATTAAAAATAGGTTGAATAAATAATGTCACTTTTATCTTTTCTTACTAAAACAGAATTACCAAAAGAACATGATGCGCTTGTTGGAAGAGAAGAAAAAATCTTTGAACCATCATCTCATTTTGTAAACAAAAACATATATCCAATAAATAGTTCAATTTTTGAAAAAGTTTATTTTGGCATGGGTTGTTTTTGGGGAGCTGAAAAATATATGTGGGAGATCAAAGGAGTTTTATTTACTTCGGTTGGTTATGGGGATGGTTTCACAAAAAATCCAACATACGAAGAGGTCTGCTCTGGGCGAACAGCTCATAATGAAATTGTAGAAGTTATTTTTGATCCAAATGAAATAGATTTTTCTATTCTACTTAAAGCTTTTTGGGAGAATCATGATCCAACTCAGGGAATGCGACAAGGGTATGATATTGGAACACAATACAGATCTGGTTTATATGTAACCAATGAAAAACAACTGAAACTAGCCCAAGAAACAAAAAAAGCCTATGAAATAATTTTAGCTGAGAATGGCTTCAAGCCAATTACTACTGAAATAAAAGAAATAAAAAACTTCTTTTTCGCTGAAGAATATCATCAGCAATATTTGGCAAAAAATCCAGGAGGCTACTGCGGGCATGGTGGATGTGGGATCAAGCTTGATTTAGGCTAATGTTTCCAAACAAATTCTGATTCATCTTGCACAACTCTTTTTTCTTCAACTAGTTTGATTAAATGCGCTTGAAGAGAATATTTAGCTATGCTGAGAAGTTTAGGATCAACGTCATCGTAAACTTTTTCAAGTAAAGCTTCTAAAGAAGCCCTATTCAACTCTGTAATTGCATCGATTACTTTTTTTTCTCGAAACATCCTATGACTTATGATCCAATCCACTACTGCATGAGGATTTTCCATCAAATCGCCATGTCCCGGAGCAATATATTTGATATCTTCGTCCTTAAGAATTTTCAATGATTGAAGATATTGACTCATGCTTCCATCAGGTGGAGCTATTACTACAGTTGAGCCGTCCATTATATGATCACCAGTAAAGATCGTTTTCTCCTCTTCAAGAAAATAACACAAGTGATTTGATGCGTGACCTGGGGTATGGATAACTCTTAAATTGTAATCCACCTGTTCTATTACATCTCCGTCTTTAAGAATAGTTTGTGGCTTAAAGGTTGGATCCTGCATTTCACTGTGCAATGCTTTCATGCCCCTCACTGGTGCAGCGGTCCTTTGATGAAGTAATTTTGCTCCAGGCGAATGATCGTTATGAGTATGGGTTACCAAAATTTGTACAATATCCTCCCCACAAATTTTAGCTATGTTTTCTATATGCTCTTTTGAAGCTGGGCCTGGATCAATTACAGTTATTTCATCATGCCCAATTAAATAAGTATTTGTTCCTGGGCCAGTAAAAACTCCAGAATTATCTGCAGTAATTCTTCTCACTAGAGGAGATAACTCAGTGATCTTCATAGCCCTTATCTCCAGGAAGCAATCCAATCATTTTTCCATCTTGCATAAAAAATTTTGGCTCGATACATGAAACTTCGTTTTGAAACTTTACTTTTGTTTCCATTAATTCTTGGGTATTTGTAAAACCCTCAATGGATTCCAAATTTTTTATCGTAGGTAAAATAATAGGGAAATCTCCTGTTTTGCCTTTTTCTAAGGCACTTTCGGGAGAAATCCAAGTGCTTTTAACTCCTTCACCTCCATCATGCTCAGCTGTCTGATGTTCGGGTGCTAAAGCGATAAAAAACCTTGTACTATAGCGCTTCATTTCAAACTTCGGCGTTACCCAATGGGATATGTAAGCAAGTCTGTCTACTGCCAATCTCAAATTCATCTCTTTACAAAGCTCATATAAAACCGGCTCTCCTTGGTTTAGTAAATCTCTATATTTACTTAAAGTTTCTGATTCGTCTTCGTTTGGATTATCGAATAAATCTCCATTTTCCCTATAAGCTAGTAGTACTCCACACTCTTCGAAACATTCTCTAATGCAAGCAACCCAATAATTTAAACCACCTTTTTCTAAACCTAGTATTTGAGAAGCCATTTCGTCTGTTAACCCAAAGCAAAAATCATTGGCTTCATCGATTCCATCGACTTCGTCCAATTTACCTCCAGGAAAAACCCATGCATTACCAAAATTTGTTTTAGCATTTCTTTGAATCATAAAAACTTCAACTTGTTCTTTTGGTGCACGAACTAAAAGTACCGTAGCAGCAGGTCTAGGAGAAGATGGCTCATCTCCAGGACCTCCTTTCTTAAAATTTATAGAATTTTCTAAATTCTCTGGAAAAGGAGGCTTTGAACCTGGTTTATCGGTCATTCCTTTTAAGCAACAAATTGAGAAAGTCTGCTTTTAATAATTTCTTCTGCATCAGAAACTATTCTTTCGACCAACTCTTTACAAGTAGGGACATCATGAATTAATCCAGCAACCATCCCACAACTCCATGCTCCAGCATCCATGGTACCTTCTTGCATTATCTTAGGATACACACCTGCTACTTCATCTATGATGTCTGTAATTTGAATGTCATCGCCAAGAGCTTTTTCTTTTTCAAGGATTTTAGATACAGCGCCATTTGATAAAACCCTTTCGGTATTTCTTAATGGTCTCATAATTAGTTCGGTATCAAGTTCAGATGCAGCCACTAAAGCTTCTTTAACATTATCATGCACAGGTGCTTCCTTAGTTGCAATAAATCTAGTTCCCATGTTGATGCCATCTGCTCCCATAGATAAAGCAGCGGCAAGTTGTTGACCATTTCCCATACCGCCAGACGCTACAAAAGGAATAGACAACTCTTCTGCAGCTCTTGGAAGAAGAATCATATTTGGTATATCGTCTTCTCCCGGATGTCCGCCACACTCAAATCCATCAACGCTCACAGCATCGCAACCAATTTTTTCGGCTTTTAGAGAATGCCTAACTGAAGTGCATTTATGAATCACTTTAATTCCTGCGCCTTTCAGATCAGGCATGTAGGCTTCAGGACTTCTTCCAGCAGTTTCAACTATTCTCACTCCTCCTTTAATTATTGCTTCGATATATCCTGGATAATCTGGCTCTTGAAATCCTGGAAGGAAAGTTAAGTTAACTCCAAAGGGTTTATCAGTCATATCGTGACATTTAGCAATTTCATTAGCTAAATCGTCTGGAGTTTTTTGAGTTAAACCTGTAATTATTCCTAATCCTCCTGCATTAGCTACAGCAGAAGCCATTTCAGCAAATCCAACATAATGCATTCCTCCCTGAATTATTGGATGTTCAATTCCAAACATTTCCGTTATTTTTGTTTTGATCATTTTCTTCTCCTTTAAAAATAATTTAATCTACATACTCTATATCTTTCCTAGGGCTTTTAGCAATGAGAAGATAGAAGAAATTTTAATTTTAAGAGAAAAATTTTTATGAACCCAATTACCATAGAAACTAAAAAATTATTAAGAAAATTATTAAGAAATTCCGAATCCCATAAGGGTGACTTTGGTCACGTGTTAGTAGTTGCCGGGAATATTGGATTTGGAGGAGCAGCTTTGCTTTCGTCGAAAGCTGCGATAAAAATTGGTGCAGGTCTTGTCTCTCTGGCAACACGATCTGAACATTTACAAGCGGCGCTTAGTTTTGCTCCA
Organism: uncultured SAR86 cluster bacterium; assembly: GCA_902616715.1. Taxonomy (GTDB): domain Bacteria; phylum Pseudomonadota; class Gammaproteobacteria; order Magnimaribacterales; family AG-339-G14; genus AG-339-G14. The sequence goes on along the minus strand of CACMTR010000002.1, from coordinate 143,034 downwards.
GAAGTTATGACAAAACCAGTCGATAGTGGTCAATCTTTGGAAAATTATTTAGATTTTCCCACTGTAATTTGTTTAGGTCCGGGATTAGGAAGAGATTACTGGAGCGAACAGATGATTTACAAGTCTCTAGAGAACTCTCATAAAAATAAAACCCCAATATTAATCGATGCAGATGGATTAAATTTACTTCCAGAATTTTCAAAAAAACTACCACTCCCAAAAAAAATTGTTTTAACTCCTCATTTAGGTGAGGCAGCCAGACTATTGAATACATCTGTAGAAAAAGTTAAGAAAAATAAGGTATCTACAGCTAAAAGAATATCAAATAAATATAACTCGGTAGTTGTATTAAAAAGTCACGAAACCCTAATTTGCAAGGAAGATAAAATATATATCTGTGATAAGGGAAATCCTGGCATGGCCACAGCAGGAATGGGAGACGTATTGAGCGGAATGATAAGTGGTTTAATCGCTCAAAAACTTAGTTTATTTGAGGCAGCTTGTCTTGGAGTGGATTTACATGCTCGTGCGGGAGATATTTATTCAAAAAAAAATAATCAACAATCACTTTTACCAACAGATATTATTGATCTTTTTGCGAGAGTTATTAATGAGTAATGACAAAAAATTAATACTTAATTCCCTCGAGGAAACTAAAAAAATTGCTTCAGAAATTGCTCATAAGATAAATTTAATTTCTAAGAATACAGCCAAAATAATTTTTTTAAAGGGGGACCTTGGAACAGGTAAAACTACTCTTGTTAAAGAAATCCTTAAGGTTTATGGCTTATCAGAATCAGTTACGAGCCCAACCTTTACTATTGTGGAGCCTTACTTGATTGGTAAAAAAAAAATATATCACATGGATTTGTATAGAATTGAGAGTAGAAAGGAATTAGAAGTTTTGGGTATTGAAGAATATTCAAATGAATCTGACAGTATTATATTTATTGAATGGCCAGAGAGAGGAGATGGATTTTTTAAGGAATGCGATATGGAGATTTGCTTAAATCATTTAAATGAAAATTCAAGAGAATTGGTTTTAAGAGACTACTTTAGCTAATTAAGAAATTCTTTAATCAGAAATAACTTCTTCTAAACCCTTAATGGAGATTAGCATTCCGTGATGAACAGCTTCAGAAAAAATCTCCGGATCAATTTCTGTTGTCCAATTCAGCTCACAATTTTCAGAATCTAATTCAACTACCTGCATTGTTGCTAGGTGATGTTCGATTGGATTAGGCGTCTCTACTGCAGAATATTGCAATTTCATGTTTTCATTATCCAGCGACAATATATTTTCACGGACTTTTCCAATGCCTTCCATTTCAAAAACTCTAGAAACTCCTTCAAGAGTAATTTCATCTACACTTGGAACCCAATCGCACCTTGAAATATCAGATAAAATGTCCCAAAGAGTTTTTGCTGAGCAATTGAAAACTTTTGACTCAGATAAAACTTTCATAAAATCTTGAGCTTTAACTTAATCTTTCGATAATCATTGCGTTAGCTGTTCCTCCTCCTTCGCAAATTGCCTGTAAACCGTATTTCCCTTGTCTCCTTTCTAATTCATGTAATAAAGTTGTCATCAGCTTTGCACCAGTTCCTCCGAGAGGATGACCGAGAGCCATAGCCCCTCCATTCACATTAAGTTTTTCTTTATTTGCTTTTAACTCATGCGCCCATGCTAATGGAACTGGAGCAAAAGCCTCGTTCACTTCGTAAATATCTATATCGTCAATTGATAAATCGGCTTTATCCAATACAGTTTTAGAAGCAGGAATAGGTCCAGTCAACATAATCACTGGGTCATCCCCTGCCAAAGCTAAAGAAACAATTTTTGCCCTTGGTTTTATGCCTAACTTTTCTAAGCCAGCATCATTAACGATCATAATCGCTGCCGCTCCATCACAAATTTGACTAGAGCTACCTGCTGTCAGAACTCCATTTTCAGATAGAGTTTTTAAGCCGGATAAGCTCTCTAAAGAAGCATCGAAACGAATGCCTTCATCAATAGAAACAATTTCTTTTTCTCCAGATGGTAAATCTCCTTCAACAGGAACAATCTCTTTATCAAAGTATCCCGACTCAGTTGCAGTAATAGCTTTTTGATGACTTGAATATGCAAATGCATCTAAATCTTCCCTAGAAAAATTCCATCTTTCAGCCATCATCTCAGCGCCAGCAAATTGACTGAATTGAACACCTGGATATCTAGCTGTCATACCCTTGCCATTGAATGGCTGACCATGTCCTTCTTTAAAGCTATCAATTATATTAGATCCAATGGGCACTTGACTCATGACCTCTACACCACCTGCAATTACAATATCTTGAGTTTCAGACATAACGGCTTGAGCTGCAAAATGTATCGCTTGCTGTGACGAACCGCATTGTCTATCAACTGAAGTTCCTGGCACAGATTCTGGAAGCTTTGAGCTTAAGACAGCATTTCTAGCTACGTTTCCGGCTTGCGCGCCTGACTGACTTACACATCCAAAGATAACGTCATCAATCATTTCTCCTTTTGCACCTGTTCTTTCAACTAGCTCATCAAGGACCAATGCCCCTAAATCTGAAGGATGCCAATTTTTTAATTTTCCGTCTTTTTTCCCGCCTGGTGTTCTGACCGCACCTACGATATATGCATTACCCATTTTTTTCTCCTAAAACTTATAAATTTTACTTTGAATTATTTAATTCGAATTATTCTATCAATTTTTTCTAAGTTTTGACCAAGCCTAGAGCATTTTTTATATTTGGCTTGAAATACGACTTAGGCTTCATAATTTTTCCATAATCATTTTTTATTACTTTTCCATCTACAAATTTACTCATGTTTGATGCTCTGACTTCTTTCCAAACATTATCAAATTGAATGCCGCAACTATTACACATCCCCATAATTACCCAAACCATATCGGTAAGTCCATCTGCTAATTCAATCAAATCATTGTTTTTAAAAGCATCTAGAGTTTCTTTATATTCTTCGCTAATTAATTTCATGTAAAGCTTGGCTTCGTCAGTATCTAAGGTCAATTCTTTTTGAATTGGCTGACTTCCTATTTTCATAAAAACTTCTACATCATTTTGATAAGACATCATTCCTCCATAAAGTTATTAACTTAAATTTGATGTTACCAGAAATAATAGATAGTCTTTGTTCGATGGAAATTATTTTAAAAGATGGCAGTTATTTTGAAATTGAAGAAAATGATGTGATTGCTTGGAGCCGAACATATAAAGATTGCAATGTAATTCATGAAATCAGAGCTGCTGCTGAGTGGTGTGAATCGAACCCATCAAGAAGAAAAACTAAAAGAGGCATAAGGCGTTTTCTGAACGCTTGGTTATCTAAAGCGCATAAATTGAAGGGAAGCCCTCCTATCTTTAATGCTGAAAGAAGTCATACCGATATAGAAGAGTCTTTGAATGATATTTCTTGGGTTTCAGATTCTGAAAAAAGGGAAATATCTAAATGGTATATATCTTCAAAAGGATTTTATTATCTTGATGGGAAAAAATATACCGAGGTCTATGGTAGTAAGAAAGTTGTAAGCATTTCTGAAAAAAAACAAAAAAACCAATCTAAAAATTCTTAAAAATTTTGTTTCTTCAAGAATAAAAGTTCTGATATTATTCGCGCCTAAACTTTAGAATATGAAAAAAGAAATTCATCCAGAATACAGAGAGGTTCTCTTTCACGACACTAGTGTTGATGAGTACTTTTTGATTCCATCAACGTTAAAAACCGATCAAACCAAAGAATGGGAAGATGGAAAAACTTATCCATATTGCCCCCTTGACGTTTCATCTGCTTCCCACCCTTTTTATACTGGTAAACAAAAAATTATTGATACTGGAGGAAGAGTCGATAGATTTAAGAAAAGATTTGCAAAAAAAGGTGCTTCTACTAAGAAAGCTCAAGCAACTGAAGTTGAAACTGAATCTCCTGAAAGTTCTGATTCAAGCTCTTCTGATACCGAAAATACTTCTGAACAAGAATAAAAAAAATAGTCGAAATTTCATAAATTCTTAAAAATCTCTGATTGAATTCCACCAAAAGAACCATTAGAAAAACAGATAATATTCGTTTCCTGATAATTTTTTTTCCTCAAAATTTTTAAAAATTCCTCTTTAGATTCGCAAAAATTAATTTTAGGATCTTGGCTTATTATCTTTTTGGCTTGGGTTTCATTTTTTGAAAAAAGGTATACCTCATCTGCATTCGATACAGCTTCTGGAATTTTTTCATCATGAAACCCTGACAGCATAGTGTTTGAACGCATCTCTAGGAGACAAATAATTTTTCTTGAACTATCAGCTTTCTTTAATGCCTCTAAGGAAAGTTTAATTGCTGTCGGATGATGAGCAAAATCATCATAAACTGAAACTGTGTTTTTTTCTCCTAAAAGGTCCATTCTCTTCGCAACACCTTTAAAATTTAAAAGTGAATTTTTAATAGAATTAGGTGTTACTCCTAACGATAAGGCTGTAAGAAAGGCAGCAAAAGCGTTTCGCAAGTTATGCTCACCAATCAGTTTTAATGAAATTTCGTTTACAAGTTCTCCATTGAAACAAACCTTAAAATCAGAGGTTTTATTTTCATTGACTATCATGGACCACCCTTTTTCAGAAAATTCAAAATTAAAAGGCTCTTTTATTGAGTAGAAACCATTTTTTAAGAGAGTTTGTATATTGTCATCTCCAAAAGGAAATAAAACTTTTACGTTCTGAGGTAATGATCTAATTAAATGATGAAACTGTTTTTGTATATCATCCAAATTGTTAAAAATATCAGCATGATCAAATTCCAAATTATTAATTAACAAAGTAGATGGTTTGTAATGGATAAATTTTGATCTTTTATCAAAAAATGCAGTGTCGTATTCATCCGATTCGATAACAAAAAGCTTATCGTTACCTAATTCAGCTGAATTTGAAAAATCTTTAACTTTTCCTGCAATTAAATATCCGGCATCAATACCGAAATCTAATAAGATTTTTGTGATCATTGCAGAGGTGGTAGTTTTTCCATGAGTTCCAGCAATTGAAACGACGTGTCTATCTTTTAAAACATAATTAAATAAAAATTCTGGACCCGAAGAAAAAGATTTATCTTCGTTGAGAATTTTTTCCATCAAAGGGTTTCCTCTACTCACCACGTTGCCAATAATGAATAAATCTGTATTTTCAGAATAGTATTTTTCTGAATAACCCTTATCAATTTTTACTCCAAGATCTTTTAAGACGTCACTAATTGGAGGATAGATATTTTCATCGCACCCAGAGACCTGAAATCCTTTTTGGATTGCCAATTGAGCTACCCCGCTCATAAAGGTTCCACAGATGCCAAGAATATAAATTTTCATTTGTAAATTATATCCTTTTCACAGAAATACTTTTTTCAGTTATATTTGTTTGATGGCTCTAAAACAAAATGCTTTCTACGCTCAATCCGGGGGAGTTACTTCTGTGATAAATGCCTCGGCATGTGGGGTAATTGAAACAGTTAATAAATCTTCGAAAATAAATAAGGTTCTAGCTGGTAAAAATGGAATTTTAGGAGCTTTAAATGAAGAGCTCATTGATACTTCCAAAGAGTCCAAATCTACCATTGCAAAATTAAGACAAACTCCTGGAGGAGCTTTTGGATCTTGTCGTTTCAAATTGCAAGACCCGGTCAAACAAAGAAAAGAGTATGGAAGGTTATTCGAAGTATTTTCTGCTCACGACATAGGTTATTTTTTTTATAACGGAGGTGGGGATAGTCAAGACACAACTTTCAAAGTTTCTGAGATGGCCAAGAAGTTAAAGTTTCCTCTTCAGTGTATTGGTATTCCTAAGACTGTTGATAACGATCTTCCTTTCACTGATTGTTCTCCTGGTTTTGGATCAGTAGCTAAATATGTAGCGACTTCAACTCTAGAAGCTGGACTTGACGTTAAAAGCATGGCGGAAACTTCAACCAAAGTTTTTATTTTAGAAGTTATGGGCAGAAATGCTGGATGGATTGCCGCAGCGTCATGTCTAGCGGGGAACGAATTTGAAGATCCACCACATATTATTTTGCTTCCTGAAATACCTTTTGAAAAAGCTAAGTTTTTAAAGACTGTGAAAGAAAAAACTCAAAGATTTGGATACTGTGTTGTTGTAGCTTCTGAGGGAGTTAAATACAAAACTGGAAAATTTTTAGCAGATTCAGGATCAGTTGATGCTTTTGGCCATAAGCAGCTAGGTGGAGTCGCACCAGTTCTTGCATCGATGGTAACCAAAATAGGTTTAAAGAATCATTGGGCGGTAGCTGATTATCTCCAAAGATCAGCAAGACATATTGCATCCAAAACAGATCTAGATCAGGCATATGCGGTTGGAAAATATGCCGTTCAACTCGCTTTGAGCGGTAAAACAGGAGTGATGCCGACTATTAGACGAGTCAGTGACCAGCCTTATAAATGGACAGTTTCTGAAGCCTCTTTAAAAAATATAGCTAATGTGGAAAAAAAATTACCTGCTGCATTTATTTCAAATGACGGATTTAGAATTACAAATGCAGGTAGAAGATATTTAAGGCCTTTAATTCAAGGGGAAGCATCAATAAAATATTTAAAAGGAATTCCAGATATAGCTAGATTAAAGGGAATTTTAGTTCAAAAAAAATTAAGTACTTTTTAAGATTTTTTTTACTGCTCCAGAAAAATTAAGAACCACTTCGCCGTCACATATAATTTTACCTTGTCCAAAAACAAGACTTTTTGTTTCTTTATCAATTTTTGGGAAAATTTCTAAAAGACGTCCGACTTTTGCTGGAGCAATAAATTCACATCTAAAACTTACAGTGGCTGCATAATTTTCCCGAGATTCCATTGCTGCAGAACACAGACAATAATCTGCAATGCTCATTAACATTCCACCATGGGCTACGCCTCCAGAGTTTCCATTTTCAGGTCTTATCCAAAAAGCCATAACTAAATTACCGCTGTCATTTCTTTTATAAAAACCTTGTCCAATATGAGATATATGACTTTCTGTCTGTTCTATCTTTTTATATCCATTCGGTAATGGAAATTTATCTTCATTCATGATGATGATTTTAACTCAATGTGTATAATTAACTTCCTAATTATGGACTTTAAACTTACTTCAGATCAGCAAGAATTACAAAAAGTAGCACGTGAATTCGCTGTCAATGAACTTACATCTCTTGCTAATGAGATGGAAGAGTCTGCAAGTCCAGTACCAAAAGACGTATTAAAAAAAATTGGAGAATTGGGATTTCTCGGTGTCAACGCGCCAACAGAATATGGTGGTCAAGGATTATCAAACCTTGATGCAATAATAATTTTAGAAGAATTCGGAAAAATCTCTTCCGCTGTGGGATGGCCAGTTTTTGAAGCCAATGCGGGTCCAGTTAAGGTAATTGAACATTTCGGTACCGAAGCTCTAAAGAAAAGAATTATTCCTGAAGTTTGTAAAGGAGAAAAAGTAGTTGCTGTAAGTATGTCGGAACCAGGAGCAGGCACTGGATTAACAGACCTTAAAACTAAAGCAGAGATCAAAGGCGACAAAATTGTTATCAATGGTAACAAAAGATGGTGCTCTGGAGCTGGTCACTCCGATGGATATGTTGTGTATGCAAAAATGTCAGATGCTCCTGCTGCTAAAGGAATTGGTGCGGTTTTTGTAGATTTAGATACCCCTGGTCTAACATTTGGAAATAGCGAGCGTTTAATGGGTTGGAGAGGGATTCCCTCAGCAGATATTTACTTTGATAATGTAGAGGTACCTTTAGAAAATTTATTGGTTGAGCCTGAAGATGGTTTTAAAAAACTCATGGAAACTTTTGACTTAGAAAGATGTGGTAATGCGACTATGGCTCTAGCTCAAGCTTCTTCCGCATTAGATTATGTTAAAGAATATGTTCAGGAACGTGAACAATTTGGCAAGCCAATAGTAGATTTTCAAGCAGTACAAATTAAGTTAGCAGACATGTTGATGAAAGTTGAAGCTTCTAGACTATTAATTCATCGTGCTGTTTTTAACGCAGCTAACGGTTTGCCAGACATCCTAGAATCAAGCAGCGCAAAATGTTTTGCAAATGAAATTGCTAGAGAAGTAACAACTTCAGCAATGCAACTTATGGGAGGATACGGATTTAACAAAGAATATGGCATGGAAAGAAAAGTCCGAGATGCATTTGGTTGGGGAATTGCGGGGGGAACTATTGATGTCCAAAAAGTAAATATAGCATCTGCAATGATCGGCAGACGTTTCAATCAAAGAGCTAAATAACTCTTATTTCTCTAATTATTTCGTCCATTTTTTCTATCAAGATTTTCTTATCATCTTCAGTTAAAAAGTCTCCCACAGGAACTCTTTCACCCTTAGAGGAAATAACAATATGAATTGGATACCAAGGGTGTTTCGCTTTTTCTACAAAAACATACGCCCACTCCCTAATGAATTCAATTGAAGTTTCAGGTCTAAATCTTCCTTTTTCGATAATTAATTTTTCTGGAGAAATGGTTATTATTTCTTGTTTATTGGTTTTTTGATAAACGCAATACGAAGCGTATAAAACTATTAGAATTTCTAGTCCTGCAAATGGAAGAATTATTGGAGCGCCAATGTATAAAAACCCAAAAGCAATTATTAAAATGGGAGTTGAAATTAACATTAAAAAAAGCATATTACCTCTCCACGAAATCGAACGATTTGGCGTTAAAGTCAATCTAAATGTATGATTTGTTTCGAGGCGATCTGCAGTAACCATATTAAATTGCTATATTAAACCAAATCATTTTAATTAATTTTTTTGATGGCTAAGAAAATAATAAATTCTATTGATAGAACAGCGTTAACTCCTAATTACGCTCCCGCATGGTTTACCCCTATCAAAGGGAAAAAATCAATTTTATGGGATTCAAATGGAAATAATTACGTTGATTTCGGCGGCGGAATTGCTGTTACCTGCCTTGGTCATTCTCATCCTGAACTTATTAAAGTTTTAAAAGCTCAATCGACTAAGCTTTGGCATGTAAGTAACTATCTCTACAACGAACCTGCATTAGAACTAAGCGAATTATTAGCAAAAAAAACTTTTGCTGATAAAGTTTTCTTCTCGAATTCTGGTAATGAAGCTAATGAAGCTGCTATAAAACTAGCAAGAAGATACTTTTATGATCAAGGCAAGTTAGAAAAGAATGAAATAATTGTATTCACTGATGCTTTTCATGGGCGCTCTATGTTGAATATAAGTGCCGGAGATTCGAAAATGCAAAAAACTGGTTTTGGACCATTATTAAAAGGCTTCAAAAGAGCAAAATTTAATGATCTTGCGTCAGTAGAAAAAATTGTCTCAAAAAAAACGGCCGCAATTTTTATAGAACCAATTTTAGGAGAATCAGGAATTATTAGAGCAACTAATCCATTTTTAAAAGGCCTAAGAAAAATTGCTGACAAACATAAAGCGCTATTGATTTTTGATGAGGTTCAAAGTGGGATTGGAAGAACTGGTACTTTAATGGCGTATATGGGATATGGAGTTACGCCTGATATTTCGACGCTAGCAAAAGGGTTAGGTGGAGGAATGCCCATCGGAGCTACTCTGGCTAAAAAAAACATAGCCGAAGCTTTTCAACCTGGAACCCATGGCAGTACTTTCGGCGGAAACCCATTGGCGTGTATTGTTGCGAAAAAAGTGGTTGAAATTATATCCTCGCAAAAAGTTTTATCTGGAGTCGTCAAGAAAACAATTTCTTTTTCAAAAAAATTAAACGCTTTGTCAGAAAAATATAATATGTTTTCAGATATAAGAACTGCTGGTCTTTGGATTGGATGTGATTTTAAAACTATTAAATCATCAAACTTCATTCAATCTGCTTACAAAGAAGGCTTAATCGTTGTTCAAGCTGCCGGAGATAAAACCATTCGATTAGCTCCATCTCTTATAATTTCAGATAAAGAGATCAATGAGGGTTTTAAAAGGTTTGAAAAAGCATATAAAAATATCGTTTAGAAAATTTCTCATCAAATTCTTGTTAAAAGAAAAAAATTTCTTAACATATTATTGTGTCGAATTTTAGATTTATAACACTCCTTCTTATTTTTGCTTTGATAAGCTCTTGTGCTGGCCCTTCAACACAAAGAATAAGTATTGATAGCGAAGCACTTGATGCAGAAACAAGACTTCAGAAAAAATTATCGCTTCAAAAAATTAAAGCTAGGTATGAAAGACTTCAAAAAGTGGGTTATCCAATTCTTAAAAAATTCTTCAGAGTTATGTGAAAACACAATTAACTCACTTGGGGTGATGTTTAATGCTTACGTAGCTTCAGATAAATATTCAGAGGTTGAGAAAGAAGTTTACGAAATCGATGATAGGCTTTTATTAACTTATGTTATCCCAAGCTCTTCGGCTTTTAAGAGCGGACTTAGAAGTAATGATGAAATTGTATCGATCAATAATATTAAAGCTACTGAAGATAAAGAAAAATTTCATAAAGAGCTTGAAAAGCTTAGGGTTAAATCAGATTCTTTAAAAGTAGTTTATAAAAGACAAGGCGAAGAAAGAGTTGCTACGTTTGATCCTGATCTAATTTGCAATTATCCAATCTTACTTGTTCAAAATGATTCAGTGAATGCTTTTGCAAATGGAAGTCAAATTGGCATAACAACAGGTATGATTAGATTTGCTGAAGAAGATGAACAGTTAGGACTCGTGATAGCGCATGAGCTTGGCCATAATATTATGGATCATATTTCAAAATTAAGAACAAATTCCCTTCTTGGCACAATAGTTGACTTAGCTGCTGCATATTATGGTGTAAATACTCAAGGTGTATTTGGTCAAGCAGGAGCGAGAATGTATTCTCAAGAGTTTGAGGCTGAAGCAGATTATGTTGGAATCTATTATATGGAAAGAGCCGGATATTCAATAGACAATGTTGCTGATTTTTGGCGTGACATGGCTGTAGAACATCCTGGAAGTATAAATCAGAGTCATACATCGACTCATCCAGCTACTCCAGAGAGATTCCTTGAAATTAACGCAGCAATCGAAGAAATAAAGGAGAAGAAAAGACTGAACCAACAATTAATACCTAATGTTAGTAATGAATAAATTTTTTACTCGGTAATGACTTCCAATTTTTCTACTCTTCTATATCCCTTTGGCAAAAAGTTTCCCTTTCTACCTCTTGTTCCAACAAAATTTTCTAAATCTTTAGCTTTGACAGTATAGCTTTGCTTGCCACTATATATTTTAAGATCAGATCCTTTTTGAAGTGTTTTAATAAAGACCAGTTTATTTTCTCTCGATTCAAATTTCTTTTTATCAATATTGATAATTTTATTTCCCTTTCCTTTTGAAAGAATTGGTAAATCTTTGGAATCAATTAAAAGCATTTTTCCTTCTTGAGTGATAGAAGCGATATAAGAATTTTCTAATGAAGTAAATTTTTCAGGCCCAAGAGGAATTGCTCCTTTTGTATTCAAAGCCGCTTTTCCAGATTTATTTTTTGTTTGAAGGTCTGTTATTTTTGCAATAAAACCATATCCACTATTTGCAGCCAATAAACAATATTCTTCTTCTGTTCCTGCAACAACCCCCGCGAATGTAGAACCAGATTGGGAGTTAATGCTACTAGAAACCGGATCTCCTTGTCCTCGAGCCGAAGGAAGTTTATGAATAGGCAAAGTAAAAGCTTTTCCAAAACTATCGATTATTACCGCATTTTGACTATTACGTGCGGTAACTGAAGAAAGAAAGTCATCTCCCTCTCGATATTGCAGGCTTTCAGGATCTATCTCATGGCCTTTGGCAGCTCTAATCCACCCTCTCTTGGATAACACTACAGTCATAGGGTCATTTGAAATTAAATCTTTCTCATCGAAAGCCTTAGCTTCTTCCGCTTCTACTAGATCACTATTTCTAGCGTCACCGTATTCTTCTAAATCCTCTTTAAGCTCTTTTTTTAACAATGTTTTTAATCTACTTGAAGAGCCTAGAATTTTTTCAATTTCTTTTGCCTCTGAAGATAGATCTTTTTTTTCTGACAATATCGCTTCCTCTTCTAGCTTTGCTAACTGTCTTAGACGTATATCTAAAATTGCATTTGCCTGTATCTCAGAAAGCTTAAATTTTTTCATTAAGGCCTTTTTTGGCTCGTCATGTGTTCTGATAATTTTTATCACTTCGTCAAGATTTAAATACGCTTTTAATAGACCATCTAAAATATGTAATCGGTCATTTACCCAATCTAGTCGATGTTGAAGTCTTCTTTTAACCGTCTCGGTTCTAAACTTTATCCATTCTTTTAAAATTCCCTTGAGGTCAAAAACTCTTGGTTTTCCATTAAGACCAATGGCATTAAGATTGACACGAACATTTTTTTGCAACTCTGTCGTCGCAAACAAATGGCTCATTAAGGCATTTTTATCGATTCTATTAGAACGTGGTGAAATGATAATTCTTACTGGGTTTGTTTCATCACTTTCGTCTCTTAAATCTTCAATCATAGTAATTTTTTTTGAATCAATTTGTGAAGCTATTTGCTCAAGTATTTTTGATGAAGAAATTTGGTAAGGAAGCGAATTTATAACTATTTCGCCATTTTCAATCTCATAAGTAGCTCTTAATTTAATAGAGCCTCTTCCTGATGTATAAATTTCTTCAAGCTCTTCTTTTGAGGAAATGATTTCAGCCTTTGTAGGAAAATCAGGGCTTGGTATAAAACTCATCAAATCTTTGATTGAAAGTTTAGGGGAATCTAAAAGGCCGATAGTTGCTTGGACAACTTCTTTTAAGTTGTGAGGAGGAATATCTGTAGCCATTCCCACAGCTATTCCAGAAGCTCCATTAAGTAAAACATTAGGCAATCTAGATGGTAAAAATTTTGGCTCAATCAGGGTGCCATCAAAGTTGGGCATCCAATCTACCGTGCCTTGAGAAATTTCAGTTAAAAGATTTTGTGAATAAGATGAAAGTCTGCATTCGGTGTATCGCATGGCTGCAAAACTTTTTGGATCATCCAAAGATCCAAAATTTCCTTGACCCTCAATAAGTGGATATCTTGTTGAGAATTCTTGAGCCATCAACACCATCGCCTCATATGCGGCGCCGTCACCATGAGGATGGAATTTTCCAATTACATCTCCTACCGTTCTTGCGCTTTTTTTAAATTTAGCTGAAGACTTTAAACCTAGCTCGGACATTGCATATACAATTCTTCTTTGAACTGGTTTAAGGCCGTCTCCGACAAAAGGTAAGGCTCTGTCCAATATTACATACATAGAATATTCTAAGTATGCTTTTTCAGCATAACCGCCAATTGGCAAGCTTTCTTCTTTACTCATTTAAGCTAGCAAGGTCTCCTTTTGTTTCTAACCAGTTTTTTCTATCGCCTGCACGTTTTTTAGACAACAACATATCCATTAACGAAGTAGAGGTGTTGCCTTTTTCTAAAGTTAGTTTTAGAAGCCTTCTTCCATCTAACTCCATTGTCGTCTCTCTTAACTGACTTGGATTCATTTCTCCTAAACCTTTAAATCTTTGAATCTCAATTTTCTTTTGCTTATTTTTTGAATTTAGTTGCTTTACTATCTTTTCTTTTTCATCTTCATCTAGGGCATAAAACACTTCTTTTCCTTGATCTATCCTAAATAAAGGAGGTTGAGCTATAAACACATGCCCAGCTTCAACCAGAGGCCTGAAATGTTTTAAGAATAGTGCGCAAATAAGTGTAGCAATATGTGCGCCATCAGTATCAGCATCGGCCAAAATACATATTTTTCCGTACCTTAAATTTTCCAAAGTCCTGCAACCTGGTTCCAAGCCTAAAGCCATAGCGATGTCTTTCACTTCTTGTGATTGTGTAACAGCATCTGTGTCAACTTCCCAAGTATTTAAAATTTTTCCTTTAAGCGACATTACAGCTTGAAATTGTCTATTTCTTGCCTGTTTAGCTGATCCTCCTGCTGATTCTCCTTCAACCAAAAATAATTCTGTCTCTGAGATTTCTCCTGAAACACAATCTGATAACTTTCCAGGTAACGTTATTCCTTTTGTGATCTTCTTTCTTTCAACTTTTTGACTAGCTTTCACTCTTGCCTGAGCATTTTCAATAGCTATAAAAGCTATTTCTTCAGCCGCTTCAGTATGTTGATTCAACCATATTGCAAGACTATCTTTAGAAATTGACGATGCTACATTTTGAAAATCTTTTGAAGACAATTTTTCCTTTGTTTGGCCACTAAACTGAGGATCTGTAAGTTTAGCCGATAAAACAAAATTACAATTTTTCCATACATCATCGGATGATAATTTGACCCCTCTTGGTATTAGTTTTCTATAGTCACAAAATTCTTTTAGCGCCTCGGTCATTCCGCTTTTCATTCCATTTACATGGGTCCCACCTTGAGGAGTTGGAATAAGATTTACATAACTTTCTGAAATTTTTTCTTTTTCACCTCGCTCCCATACTAGTGCCCATGAAAGAGCTGAATCTTTATCAATGTGCTCCCCAACAATTGGTTTTTCAGGAATATAAAGACCTTCGCCTAGTTCATTTACCAGATAATCTCCCAAGCCGTCTACGTAACACCATTCTTCTCTAGTTTTAGAAATTTCGTCTTTATATTTTATGGTGAGTCCAGGACAAAGGACTGCTTTAGCTCTTAAAGCGTTAGAAAGGTTTTTTGATGAAATTTTTTCAGTATCAAAAAAACTTGAATCTGGTTTAAAGACAACTTTTGTTCCCGTATTTCTTTGCCCTACCGAATCAACTTTTTTTAGATCTTTTTTTTTCAAGCTGTCAGTAAATTCAATAGCAAACTTAGAGCCATCTCTCTTGATTTCTGCTTTTAGATAACTTGAAAGAGCATTTACTACTGAGACTCCCACTCCATGCAAACCTCCTGAAAAAACATACTCCTTATTAGAGAACTTGGCTCCTGCGTGTAATCTAGAAAATATTAATTCAACGCCCGGTACTTTTTCCTCTGGATGCAAATCAACTGGCATTCCCCTTCCATCATCTTCGACAGAGATGGAATTATCCTTATGCAGAGAAACAGAAATTTCTTTTGCGTATCCTGCAATTGCTTCATCAACACTGTTGTCTACAACTTCCATGACAAGGTGATTTGGACTTGAGGTATCGGTATACATACCAGGTCTTTTCCTTACGGGCTCTAATCCCGATAAGACCTCAATTGACTCAGCGGTATATTTTGAGTTGGCCAAAATTAAAGATTATTTAGTAAATTTTCTGCTGTACTTACTTCAAGAGCGGTTCCCGATTCCACAAAAACTGCCTCTAAGACATTATTATTCGCAACAGCAGCGTACCTTGCTGAAATTTCTCCAAAACCAATCATTGAAGCGTCTGCCAAAAGGCCCATAGCTTTGGAAAACTCACCATTTCCATCAGATAGAAAAGTTACTTTGTCGGATGCCTCAAGGTGCTTTTCCCACGCTTTCATTACAAAAGCATTATTCACTGCTAAGCAAACAATTTCATCTATACCTTTTGAAATAATTTCTTCAGCTTTTTCAATATAACCAGGGAGTTGAATTGAACATGTTGACGAAAATGCACTCGGTACAGAAACTATGGCTACCTTTTTATCAGCGAGATACTCAGTACTGTCAATGGTATCTACTCCTTTTTCTCCAAGCTTAAATAGCTTTGCTGAGGGTAATTGCTCTCCCACTTTAATCATGTTCTCTCCTAAATTTCATTATAAATTTTGCTTCCGGAATCTCTGAATTCCTGTGCTTTTTGTTCCATGGCTTTTTCCTGAGCTTCAATTTCTTTTTTTCGCATAATCTCTGACATCTTGAGAAATTTTCATCGAACAAAATTTTGGTCCACACATAGAACAAAAATGTGCTACTTTGGCAGAATCTTTGGGTAGAGTTTCGTCGTGATAAGATTTTGCCCTTTCTGGATCCAAGCCTAAATTAAATTGATCCTCCCAACGAAAATCAAATCTTGCCAATGAAAGCGCATTGTCTCTCAGCTGTGCTGAAGGTAGTCCTTTAGCTAGATCTCCAGCATGTGCTGCAATTCTATAAGCCATCAATCCTTCTTTTACATCTTCTTTATTAGGCAACCCTAAATGTTCTTTAGGAGTGACATAACATAACATTGCACATCCATACCATCCTATCATCGCTGCTCCAATTGCCGAGGTGATATGGTCGTATCCTGGAGCAATATCTGTGGTTAAAGGACCTAAAGTATAAAATGGAGCTTCGTGACATTCTTCTAGCTGTAAATCCATATTTTCTTTAATTAGCTGCATGGGTACATGCCCAGGACCTTCAATCATTGTTTGTACATCATATTTCCAAGCTATTTTTGTCAACTCTCCCAAAGTTTTTAACTCTGAAAATTGTGCCTCGTCATTTGCATCAGCTATAGATCCTGGCCTTAGACCATCTCCTAGAGAAAAAGTAACATCATACTCTCTCATTATTTTGCAAATATCTTCAAAATGGGTGTAGAGAAAATTTTCTTTATGATGAGCTAAACACCACTTAGCCAAAATAGAACCTCCTCTAGAAACAATACCAGTTACTCTTTCAGCCGTCATTGGAACATACCTAAGTAACACCCCAGCATGAATCGTAAAGTAATCAACGCCTTGTTCAGCTTGCTCTATCAAAGTTTCTTTGAAAACCTCCCAATTTAAATCTTCAGCAACGCCGTTTACTTTCTCAAGAGCTTGATAAATTGGAACCGTGCCAATAGGGACAGGAGAATTTCTTACAATCCACTCTCTCGTTTCATGGATATTCTTTCCAGTAGACAAATCCATGACTGTATCTGCGCCCCATCTTGTAGACCATGTAAGTTTTTCTACTTCGTCATGAATTGAAGACGACAAGGCAGAATTTCCAATATTTGCATTTACTTTAATCTTGAAGTTCCTACCTATTATCATCGGCTCTATTTCGGGATGATTAATATTTGCTGGAATTACGGCTCTTCCTGAAGCAACTTCATCGCGAACAAACTCTGGGGTTATTATCTTTGGAAGATTAGCTCCTAAATTTTCACCTGTATGGTATGTTCCATGTCTTAAATTTTCATTTTCTTCATTGCATTGATTCTCACGAATTGCAATGTATTCCATCTCTTCAGTTATTTTGCCTTGCTTAGCTAGCGACATTTGAGTTGAATTTGGAAGAGAAGCTTTTCTGTATTTTAACCAATTATCTCTTAACTTTGGCAGTCCTTTCTCAATGTCTATAGAAACTTCAGGATCAGAATAAGGCCCCGATGTATCATATAAATAAATGGGAGGATTATCTTGTTTTCCTTCGGAACTTATTGATTGAGTCTGCAAAACTTTTCTCATTGGAACCTTAATATTTTTATTAGATCCATTGACATAAATCTTTTTGGATCCATTAAAAAGTTTGGTAGCGGTGTGAAGAATTTGAGTTGATTCTGGAGAGGTGTCTAGAGTTCTAGATGATAATTTCTTCACTTCTGATATTTTAAAACTATTTACGTCTGAACAAAATTGTTTTTTTAAAAAAAAACTAATTTTTATATAAAATTATAATCATTTGTATAATGTTTACAGTGTCAACTTTAAATGATATATAATTCTTATGTGTTCAAATTAAATTTTCTTATTTTTTCATTCTTCCTTTCGATTTTTGTAAGTGGGCAATCATTATCTCTTGCCGAGATTTATGAATTAGCATTAGATAAAGATCCCGAATTAAAAATAGCAGAAGCAACTTATCGTGCTGAAAAAGAAGCTAAAGCTAAGGGAATAGCAGGTCTCTTGCCAAGCCTGACCACTAGAGGCATTACTAGTTGGAATGAATCAGAAGTTCTTCGAGGTTCTCAATCCACCTTTTTTGATGGTACTGGAAATAATACTTATGGATATTCTGCGGATTTAATTCAACCCATCTTTAGGGTTGATAGATGGTTCCAATTCAGCCAAGGAAAAGCGATGAGCGAAATTGCTAAAGCCAAATTTGCTTTTGCTCAACAAGAAACAATAACTAGGGTTTCGATAACATATTTCAACTTATTAAAAGCGATAAAAAATTTGGAAGTAGCTCAAGCAGAAGAAAGTGCAATCAAGAGGCAAAGAGACATAGCAAAAAGACTTTTTGAAGAGGGAGTTTCCTCTGTTACAAATTTTCAAGAGGCACAAGCATTTTATGACCTATCCCAAGTTTCAAGGATTGCTAGTCAAGGTCAATTGGAGTTTGCTCGTGAAGCATTAATTGCAATTATTGGAGAAGCGCCAGATTTAGCTGATTTAAATGAAACGTATCCAGTTAGCTCGCCTAACCCTAAGTCTCAAGAACAATGGGTAGGTATGGGCTTAACTAATAATTTTTCTTTGAAAGCTGCAAAACTTGCTACCAGAGCCTCTAAGAGAAATGCGCAAAGTAAGCTTTCTGATCATTTCCCAGATGTTGACCTTGTCGCTAATGTGACTAGAAACAATAGTAGACAACCTTCCTTCGCTGGTGGGAATTTTAGTTTTGAAGAAAATTATATTGAAGATAGAAAATACAGCCTTCAATTTTCCTGGCCTTTAATGGCTGGTGGGCTTATAAGTTCAGAAAGAAGGGAAGCTTATGCAAATTTTGAAAAAGCCCAACAAGAAGAAATATTAATGGAAAGAAAAATTAAACAACAAATCAAATCTTCTTATTCATCTGTACTCACAAACCTAGCGAATGTTAAAGCTCGTGAACAAGCATTAAAATCTTCCCAATCAGCTTTGCGAGCTACTCAATTTGGGTATGAATCTGATACAAGAAATATCGTAGATTTGCTTAATGCAGAAAGAAATTTTTTCTCAGCTCAGAGAGATTTTAATTCTTCTAAATATGATTTTATTATTGCGGAACTTAATCTCAAATTATCTGCTGGCATCTTATCTCCTGCTGATATTTATGACATCAGTAATTTTATGACAGATTAATATGCCTGAACTTCCCGAAGTAGAAACGACTCTGCGTGGAATTTCAAAAAAAATTCTAAATAAGCAAATAAATTCTTTTGAGCCTCGAACTGAGAAACTAAGGTGGCCAATAAATAAAAACCTTAAAAAATTTCTTAAAAACAAAAAGGTATGTTCTGCAGAACGCAGAGGAAAATACATTATTTTAAATCTTTCAAAAGGGCATCTATTAATTCATTTAGGTATGTCAGGAAAACTTAGAGTTTTCAATAAACCTACTGAGCCAAAAAAACATGAACATTGGGATATCAATTTTACTGATGGTTGGACCTTAAGATATACAGACATTAGAAAGTTTGGTGCCTTAATAAAAATTGATACTAAACCTGATCAACATAAATTACTTAAAAATTTAGGACCCGAACCACTTGGTAACAGCTTTAACGGAGAATACCTATTTTCAGTCACAAGAAAAAAAACACGTCCGATAAAAAATTTAATCATGGATGCAAATGTTGTCACTGGCGTAGGGAATATTTATGCTAATGAAGCGCTTTTTTTAGCTGGAATACGCCCAAGGAAACAATCACGAAGACTCTCAAAAACCAACTGCGAAGATCTGTCTCGAGCCATAAGGCAGACTTTGACTGAGGCAATAGAAGCTGGTGGAACCACACTCAAAGACTACACCAACGCATCTGAAGCGCCTGGTTACTTTAAGAAAGAGCTAAGAGTTTATGATCGTGGCAATCTTCCCTGTTTAACTTGCGGAGCCAAGTTGAAATTAATCAAACAAGCAAACAGGCAAACTGTGTACTGCCCTGTTTGTCAAAATTAAGAAAGTTTACTTTTTAACGCTTCTAATGAAATTGGGTGAACAAATTCAGAAACATCCCCGCCCATTTTGCAGATTTCTTTTACAAGAGTAGATGAAATATAGGAATACTTTTCTTTAGGCGTTAAAAACACACTTTCTAATTCAGGCATCATTGCGCGATTCATATTGGCTAATTGAAATTCATATTCAAAATCGGCGACAACCCTTAACCCTCTGATCAAAATTTTTGCATCATTGTTTTTTGCTAAATCAACCAATAGACCTGAAAAGCCAATTACTTCAATTTTTTTGTTATCAGAAAATATTTTCTTTGCAATTTCAATTCTCTCTTCAAGAGTAAATAAAGGATTTTTAGCTTCGCTAGCTGCAATGGCTATAACAACTGAATCAAATAATTCGCAAGCCCTTTCAATTAAATCGACATGTCCTTTGGTGATTGGATCAAAAGTACCAGGATAAATAGCTTTTTGACTCATTGAGGTATTATATTCTATTTACCTAAGTAATTTAGAAATAATACCTCCGAGTTATGAAAGCTTAAAACAGATCTGCATTCATGACTTTATTCCATGCTCTTATAAAGTCATTGATAAATTTATCTTTATTGTCCTCGGTGGCGTAAACTTCAACCAAGGCTCTCAATTGAGAATTCGATCCAAAAACCAAATCAGCTCTTGACGCTGTTCTAGCTTTTTCACCAGTCACTCTGTCAAAGGCTTCATATGAGTTGCCCGTACCATTTGGTTTCCACTGAACTCTCATATCTAAAAGAGTTTTGAAATAATCATTTGAGAGTTCGTCAGGGGTTGCTGAAAGCAATCCATAGTCACTTGCAGTAATTCCGAGAGATCTCATTCCTCCGAGAAGTACGGTCATCTCTGGAGCTGTAAGACCTAACAGTTGAGATTTGTCCAACATTATTTCTTCAGCGCTAACACTTAGTCCAGATCTATGATAATTTCTAAAAGCACAAGACAAAGGCTCTAAATATTCAAATGAATCCGCATCGGTTTGCTCTTGTGAAGCATCAGCTCTTCCTGGGGTGAAAGGAACTTCTGCGCCAGTAGCTTTTTCAATACCGACATTTCCGCCAAGAATTATGACATCAGCAATAGATGCGCCAAATTCTTCAGAGATAGATGAATAGATATCAAGAACTTTTGAAAGCTGCTCAGGTTTATTTGCTTCCCAATCTTTTTGAGGGGCTAAACGTATTCTTGCTCCATTAGCTCCTCCACGCATATCAGAACCTCTATATGTAGAAGCACTAGCCCAGGCTGTTTCCACCATTTCTTGAATAGACAAACCACATGACTGGAGTTTTTCTCTGACAGCATCTATATCGTAATCAGAGGTTCCTGCTGGGATTGGATCCTGCCATATTAAATCCTCTTCAGGAACTTCAGGTCCCATGTAATTAGACTTAGGACCCATATCTCTGTGCAACAACTTAAACCAAGCTTCAGCAAAAGCATCTGCAAATTCATCAGGATTATTTAGAAAATGCTCTGATATTTTTTTATAACTAGGATCAGTCTTTAGGGCGATATCGGTAGTTGCCATAATTGTTGGCTCTTTTTTACTAGGATCATGTGCGCTAGGAGCCATATCCTCTTCTTTTTGATCTTTCGCATACCATTGGTGCGCACCAGCAGGACTTTTGCCTAACTCCCAATCGTATTTAAAAAGTAGTTCAAAATACCCGTTGTCCCATTTTATTGGATTTGTGGTCCAAGCTCCTTCTAGTCCACTTGTAATGGTATCTTGACCCATTCCACTTCCGTGGGCATTGGTCCACCCTAAACCCATTTGTTCAATCGGCGCTCCTTCAGGTTCTGATTGAACCAAATCAGCATCTCCAGCGCCATGACATTTTCCGAAGGTATGTCCACCTGCAACAAGTGCAACGGTTTCATAGTCGTTCATTGCCATTCGACCAAAAGTTGTTCTTATATCATGTGCACTAGCCATCGGATCTGGATTTGCATCTGGTCCTTGTGGATTGACATAGATTAAACCCATTTGAACTGCAGCAAGAGGGTTGTCTAATTCTCTTTCTCCTTTGTAACGTGTATTTTCTAACCATTGTTCTTCGACGCCCCATAAAATATCTTCCTCAGGAGCCCAAATATCTGGTCTACCCCCACTGAATCCATAGGTTTTTCCGCCCATCGATTCGATGGCTACGTTGCCAGAAAGTATCAGTAAATCTGCCCAACTTATCTTGTTTCCGTACTTTTCTTTTATTGGCCACAAAAGACGTCTAGCTTTATCAAGATTTCCATTATCAGGCCAGCTATTTAGTGGAGCAAAACGTTGAGCGCCTGTACCTCCGCCGCCTCGGCCATCAGTTGAACGATAGGTTCCAGCGGCATGCCAAGTTAGTCTGATAAAAAATGGTCCATAGTGACCATAATCAGCTGGCCACCAATCTTGAGAATCTGTCATGAGGTCTAGTAGATCTTGCTTCAATGCAAAATAGTCTAATTTTTCAAATTCAGACTTATAGTCAAAGTCTTCTCCCATTGGATTTGATTTTGTATCGTGTTGGTGAAGAATGCTTAAGTTGAGCTGGTCAGGCCACCAATCTTTATTTGAAGTTCCGCTTGTTGTGTTTTTAGTCATTGAGCCATGCATAACTGGACATTTTTCAACGTTTGACTCTGTTTTATCCATAATACCCTCTAATTTATTATTAAAACTTCTTTTAATTTACCTTTATTTCATATATTGTTAAATATATATTTTTCTAACTTATAATTCGATAAAATCGAACATAAATGATTTCAATAAAACAGATTAATTACGCAATTGCTGTAGCTGAAACTCTGCATTTCAAAAAAGCGGCAGAAAAATGTTTTGTCTCCCCTTCCACGTTAAGTAATGCAATAACAGAAATGGAAAGTCAGCTTGGACTTAAAATTTTTGAACGTGATAATAAAAAAGTTATTGTTACAAACCTAGGCCAATCAATAATAGAGAAAGCTAAAAATATTAAAAATGAAATTGAGAACATAAGTAAGTTAAGTGAACTTAATTCAGAGCCTTTTTCAAATTCAATATCTTTAGGAATTATACCGACCATTGGACCCTTCCTTCTTCCGATACTTTTGCCAAGAATAAAGAAGGATTATCCAAACTTAAATTTAAATATTGTTGAGGCTCAAACCGATGTACTTTTAAAAAAGATATCTTCTGGAGAAATAGAAATGGCAATTATGGCATTACCATTTGAAACCTCTGGTTACAGAGTAAATAAGTTTTGGAACGAAAATTTTTTTTGGATTACGAAAAAAGAAGATCCTAGATCAGATAAACATTCAATTAAGGCGAAAGACCTAGATTTATCGGAATTAATAATGCTCGAAGAAGGAAATTGTTTAAAAGACCATATTTTGAATGCTTGCAAAATAAAGAATACTTCAAAAATTACTTTCAACGCATCTACTTTAAGCACTTCGATTGAGTTGGTAAAAGGAGGAATAGGAACCACGCTTGTTCCAGAAATGGCAGTAACTAAGCTTATTGCTGACAATCCAGAGTTATCAAAAATAAGACTAGATGAAAAAGGTCCTCATAGAGAGATTGCTTTAATATCTAGACAAAATTATGCTGGAGAAAGAGAACTTAAAGGCTTGGTGAAATTATTTTCAGAAGAGTTAATAAAACACAAAAATATTCAAATTAATTAGTTTTTAATTTCTACTTTAAGTTTTTTAATTTGTCTTTTGTTTGAAGAAAGAATGCTGAATTTTATATTGTCGATTTTTATTGACTCTCCAGTTTTAGGAAATCTTCCAAATTTGTTCGTGACAATGCCTCCAATAGTATCAAAATCCTCATCGGAAAAATTAGTAGAAAAACTTTTATTAAATTCTTCAATTTCTGTAATTGCTTGAACAGAATATTCTGATTCAGATTTTTGAATAATTTTTGTTTTTTCTCCAATATCTGTCTCATCTTCTATTTCTCCGACTATCTCTTCTAATACGTCTTCAATAGTAACCAATCCACTGACTTCTCCAAATTCATCTACAACAAGCGCCATGTGACTTCTATTAGATTTAAATTCATCTAATAAGACATTTATTTTTTTACTTTCAGGTATGTGGTTAACAGGCCTTACTATTTCCTGTATTTCAAACTCGTCAATATTGAAACCTTCATTTATGAGCCCTGGGGCAAATTTCAATAAATCTTTAGCAAGTAATATTCCAATAATTTTGGACTCGTCCTCATTAAAAACTGGAAACCTAGAGTGGGAGGATTTAACAACCTTATTAATTAATTGATCAGTACTATCGGATTCATTTAAAGAAATCATCTGTGATCTTGGAACCATTACATCTCTTACTGGTATCGATGCAAACTCAATGGTTTCCTCCATCATCTCAAGCACATCTTTGTCAATGATGTTATTTTCTTCAGCCTCTTTTAAAACAGATGCTAACTCGTTCTGATTCACAGGCTTAAAGGAAATTTTTCTATAAATCTCTCTTAAATTGTTTCTAATTCTTTTGAAGATGCCCAGTTTTTGATGCAACTGAGCCTCAGTACTTGGAGGTTCTTCTTTCATCCTAATAAGGATCTCCTGCGGATATACTTTTCATAATTTTCTTTTCAATACTTTCCATCTTATTTTCTTCTTCTTTTTTAATGTGATCAAATCCTATTAAGTGAAGAAGGCCGTGGATTATCATATGTTTTAATCTATTTTCAAAGATTTTTTTATATTTTTTTGATTCCTCATAAATTATCTCTTCGCATAAAGCAATTTCACCGATTAAAGTTTTTTCATCACCTACTGGAAAATTTTCAGGCAATTCAAAAGATAAAACATTAGTGGGTTTATCTTTATTTCTATAAGTTTTATTTAATAATTGCATCTCCTCAGAACTAACAAAACTTAAGTTTAATTGATGATTTTTTGTAAATTTATATTCAACAGTTTTCAATACTTCTATAACAACATCCAAGATTTCTGATTTTGATAATTTGATAAATTTTGATGATTTAAAATTATTTAGACTAAGATGCATCAATCCTTTTTTCGTTCGTATGCTTCAATAATTTTTTGTACTAAATTATGTCTTACAACGTCGTCCGCGTGAAAATAATGGAAGGCAATATCCTTTTGACCGTCTAAGATTTTAACAGCATCAGATAAACCTGAAGGCGTGCCTTTAGGAAGGTCTGTTTGAGTAATATCCCCGGTAACGACTGCCGTTGAACCAAAGCCAATTCTTGTAAGAAACATTTTCATTTGAGCGGGAGTACAATTTTGAGCTTCGTCTAAAATTAAAAAGGCATCATTTAAAGTTCTTCCTCTCATATACGCGAGAGGTGCGACCTCTATTTTTCCATTTTCTATCAATCTACCAACTTTTTCTGGGCCCATCATGTCAAACAAAGCATCATAAAGGGGACGAAGATAAGGATCTACTTTTTGAGAAAGATCGCCCGGTAAAAAACCTAAATGTTCTCCAGCTTCCACAGCCGGTCTAGTCAGGATAATTTTATTAACCTTTTCTTCAACAAACATATTAACTGCTGCTGCAACTGCGATGTAAGTCTTACCCGTCCCAGCAGGGCCAATCCCGAAAGATATATCATGGTCCATAATTGCTTGAACAAAGTTTTTTTGTGATTTATTTCTTGGAGTGACATATAACTTAGGAGTTTGAATCGTTAAATCTTTTTCTTTTTCAAGTTCAAAAATTGTTCCATCGACATCTGATGTGGTCCCATTTAGCGCTCTACAAATTGAAAAATGGACTTCGTCAGGTGAAACTGATTCACTAGTTTGGGCAAGAGCGGCGAGGTCTTCCAGAATCATTCTTGCTTTTACAACATTATTTTTTTCACCAGAAATTGAAAAACTATTTCCCCTACTCTTAATTTTAATTGATAGAGAGCTTTCTATTTGTTCAATATTTGCGTTCACAGGCCCGCAAATTAGAGAGAGATTTTGAGTCTCGATTTCAGGTAATTTAAATTTAAGCTTTGGCATATATTAGAATCTTTCTAACTTACCTCTTAATGAATTAGTCAACTGATCAACAATCTTTATATTTACGAATTTACCTATTTTGTCATGACTTGAAGCAAAATTAACAACTCTGTTGTTTTCTGTTCTCGCCTGAAGCTCCCCAGGATTTTTTTTAGAAACTCCGAGTACTAAGCAATTTTCTATTGTACCTACCATTTTTCTAGATATTTTAGATGAAAGTTCATTCAACTTGTGTTGAAGAATAGTCAATCTTTCTTTTTTAATTTCCAGAGTAATGTTATCTTCCATTTCAGCAGCCGGAGTATTGGGCCTTGGACTATAAACAAAGCTAAAAGACTCATCAAACCCAACTTTTTCAACCAAATCCATTGTATCTTGAAAATCTTTATCTGTTTCTCCAGGAAATCCAACAATAAAATCTGACGAAAAACTTATGTTTGGTCTGTTAGCTTTAATTCGAGCAATCAGGTCTAAATAATCCGATGCAGTGTATCTTCGTCTCATTAATTTTAAAATTCTATCTGATCCACTTTGAACAGGTAAATGAACATGACTTACTAATTCTGGAATGTGTTTGTAAAGCTCGACTAAATCGTCCTTAAATTCATAAGGATGACTAGTGGTATATCTGATTCTATCAATTCCATCAATTTCCGAAGTTTTTTCAATTAAAAAAGCCAAAGAAGTTTTTTTATCCCGATATGTACCCTTAAAATTATTTACATTTTGTCCAAGAAGATTTATTTCCCTTACTCCTCTATTCGCTAGTGAATTGATTTCCAATAAAATATCTTCTACTGGACGACTGACTTCATGTCCCCTTGTATGCGGCACTACGCAAAAAGAACAATATTTATTGCAGCCCTCTGCGATCGATACAAAAGCTGTGACTTCATCAGTATTAGATTGAGGCAGATAATCAAATTTTTCTATTTTTGGGAAACTTACATCAAGTTGTCTATTTGAGGTTTGGCTTGCATCTTTATACATATTTGGAAGCCTATGAAGAGTCTGAGGCCCAAAGACAATGTCAACTGCTGGTGCTCTTTGCGTAATCTTTTTCCCCTCTTGGCTTGCTACGCAACCGCCAATTGCAATTTTTAGTTGAGGATTTTTATCTTTAAGTTTTTTCCACCTACCAATTTGATGAAAAACCTTTTCTTGGGCCTTTTCTCTAATAGAACAAGTATTGAGTACAAGTAAATCAGCGTCTTCAGGATTATCAGTTGACATGAATTGCTCCTCCGCTGACAAAAGGTCTAGCATTTTTTCAGAATCATACTCATTCATCTGGCAGCCATGAGTTTTAATAAAGACTTTTCTCATTTCATTTAACCTGATTTAGCAAAAATAGTGTCTCTATAAAATCTCAATTCATTTATAGATTCGTAAACATCCGCCTGTGCTCTATGCGCAGCAGTTTTATTAGTATGCTGAATTGAGATCTCTGGTCTCCACCTCTTCGTCAGCTCTTTAACTGAACTAACATCTATACATCTATAATGAAAATAATCCTCCAATTCTGGCATATATAAAGTTAAAAACTTTCTATCGTGCCATACTGTATTACCACAAAGTGGAGATGAATTTTTTTTCACATGTTCCCTTAAAAATCTCAAAGTTTCTTGCTCCGCTTCTTCTTGAGAAATATTACTGTTAAGCACGTCTTCAATTAACCCAGAGTCTCCGTGATGAGTTTGATTCCAATCATCCATAGCGTCTATATACTCTTGAGGTTGAGAAACTACTAAATTTGGTCCATCAATAATTTCAGTAAGATCTTCATTAGTAACTGCTGTAAAGATCTCAATAATCCGTTCAGCGCTAGGGTCCAACCCTGTCATTTCTAAATCTAACCAGATTAATTTTTTTTCCATACGATTACTCTACAATAGTAACAAAATAAGAGAATTTATGACGAAAGAGAATAAAAACGAAACTCATTTTGGTTACAAAAAAGTTAACTCTAAAGAAAAACCCGATTTGGTTAAAGAAGTTTTTGATTCGGTATCAAATAAATATGATCTTATGAACGATCTTATGTCGTTAGGAGTTCATAGATTATGGAAAAAGGCTACTATTCAGATGAGTAACTTAAAATCAGGAAATTCCGTTTTAGATGTCGCTGGTGGAACTGGAGATCTTGCCATCTTGTTTTCAGATCTAGTAGGTGAATCAGGCACTGTATTTCTCTCAGATATAAACGAGAAGATGCTCAAGGTTGGTAGAGACAGAATTATAGATTCAGGATGTAACAACGTTTTAAATCTTGTGGCAGATGCAGAAACGTTACCTTTCGAAGATGAGAAATTTGATTGTATTTCTATAGCCTTTGGGATAAGAAATGTTACTAATAAAGATCAAGCTTTAAATGAGTTTTATAGATGTTTGAAGCCTGGTGGAAGATTATTGGTTTTAGAATTTTCTAATCCTGAATACAATTGGCTTTCAGAATTATATGACCTTTACTCTTTTAATCTATTACCGAAACTTGGGCAATGGATTGCTGGAGATAGCAAAAGTTACGAATATTTGGCCGAATCTATAAGAATGCATCCAAAACAAGATGAATTTTTAAAAATGATGAATAAAGCAGGATTTAAAAATGCTGAATACCAAAATATGACTGGTGGAATTGTTGCATTACACTTTGGTGAAAAAATCATATGACAGCACTCTTTCGTTTTTTAAAAATTACTTACTTATTTTTTAGCTATCGCTTAAATGAAATTTTTCCTAAAGAGGCACTACCTAAATGGCTTTTTTTCTTATTTTTATTAAATCCTTTTAAGTTTTCTAAAAAAAATAGATCTTCTGGAGAAAGGCTTGCAGATGCTTTAGAGAAAGCTGGTCCAGTGTTTATAAAATTCGGACAAATATTATCGACGAGACCTGATCTTTTAGATGAAGAAATAGTAAGCGCTTTAAAAAAATTTCAAAACGATTTAGAACCTTTTGAAACAAAAGTTGCTAAAGAAATAATTGAGCTGGACCTGGGAAAGCCAATAAACGAAATTTTCGTTGAATTCAATGAGAAACCTCTTGCTGCGGCCTCAATTGCTCAAGTTCATGAAGCGAAACTCAAGACTGGAGAAAAAGTCGTAGTAAAAGTGGTGCGTCCAGACCTAGAAAAAAAGATAAAAAAAGATCTAGCATTGTTAAAAGCTATTGGCTATTTTGCCAACAAATTTAAATCTGACGCAAAGAGATTGAAATTAAAAGAAATGATCGATGAGTATGAATTGGTTATAAATTCAGAAGTAGATCTAAAAAAAGAGGCTGGCAATACTATCCAAACTGCTAATTTTTTCGAAAATAATGAGCTGTTGTACGTACCAAAAACATACACAGAATTTTCGGGTCTTAAAACTCTTACTTTAGAAAAAATTGAAGGCATTCCTGTAACTGACATAGAAACATTAATAAAAAAAGAAGTAGATTTAAAGTTGCTTGCAGAGCGTGGAGTTAGTATTTTTTTTAAGCAATTATTTGAAGACAATTTTTTTCATGCGGATATGCATCCAGGAAATATTTTTGTAAATGCTTCCGATCCTAAATCTCCATCCTACGTTGCCGTGGATTACGCAATTTGCGGTAGCTTGAGTGAGAAAGAGCAGTTGCTAATAGGAAAAATGCTTGCAGACATGTTCAGTAAAAATTATTCAGGAGTAGCAAAAACTATGATTTCTGCTGGTTGGGTAGACCAAACAACAAGACCCATTGAGCTTGAAGTAACCATCAGAACTGCTCTAGATCCAATTTTTGAAAAGCCTTTCAGCGAAATAAAATTTGGGGAAATGCTTTTGTATCTTTTTGAAGAGACTAGAATTTATAATTTGTCGCTTCCAGCCTCATTACTTTTGCTTCACAAAACTCTTCTAAACATAGAAGGCCTAGGCCGACAGATTTACCCTGATTTAGATTTATGGAGTACAGCGAAACCATTCATTCAGCAGTGGATTAATAAAAAATACAATCCGGCAAATTTATTTAAAAAAATTAAAGATGACGTGCCTAATTTGTTTGAAAAAGCATATGAACTTCCTGAAAAATTGGAAGCTATATTTGAAAATATTTCTAATTTAGATGAATTTAATGATGAAGTTAAAAGTCTAAGAAAGGAAATAAATACCCAAAAAACCTCTATGAATTATTTATTAATAACTTCTGCAGTAATAATTATTTCGGTAATATCGATATCATTAACACTATGAGTGATTCAACTAGCATAATAAATAGGCTGTCCTTACTTTTAAAAGAAAGAAAAAGTTCTCCAAATTCTAATTCTTATACATCACAACTTTTTACTGAAGGAGTAGAAAAAATAATTGCAAAAATAAGAGAGGAATCTGAAGAATTGATTGAGTCTGCAGAGACAGATGTTGTGAATAAGGATTCAATTATTCACGAAGCTGCAGACCTGTTGTTTCACGTCATGGTATTATTAGCATACAAAGATATTGATCCCTCTAAAATTTTGGAGGAATTAGAGAAAAGAGAAGGTGTTTCAGGTTTAGAAGAAAAATCTAAGAGGTAAAAATGGGTTTTGGTGGAATAAGTATTTGGCAACTTTTAATCATACTAGCAATAATAATCCTTATTTTTGGAACAAGAAGATTTAGAAATATGGGTGGTGATTTAGGCTCTGCTTTTAAAAATTTTAGAAAAGCTGTCAAAGAAGAGCCTGTAGAGGAAAAAAAAGAAGACGATCCTCAATAAATGTTTGATATCGGTTTCTTTGAGATTTTAATAATCTGCTTTATTTCCCTAGTCATTTTAGGACCATCAAGACTTCCTGCATTCATAACTTCAGTCGAAGAAATTTTTCTTAAGCTTAAAAGCGGCTTTAGAAAACTAAAGCAAGAACTTTATTCTGAAGGATTTGAAAACCAAAAAAAAGAAGATGACTGAAGGCAAAAGCTCAATCATCTTCCAGCTAGGCTTACTAAGAAATATGCTATTGAGAGCTATGTGTGTCTTAGCGCTTTGCTTTATCGCTCTGACCTTCTTTCAAGAAACTATCTATCTTTTTGTTGCAGAGCCCTTGATGAAATTTCTTCCTGAAAATTCGTCGATGATCGCTACAGGGGTGGCCTCTCCTTTTTTAACCCCTTTAAAATTAAGTTTTTACGCAGCGTTGTTTTTAGCAATTCCCTATCTCATTGTAGAACTTTGGAACTTTATTTCGCCAGGACTATATCGAAACGAAAGACTATTATCAGTTTCACTAAGCGCTTTTAGTATTATTTTATTTTACTCTGGCATGGCATTTGCCTTCTTTTTAGTTTTCCCCTTAATTTTTTCTTTCTTTATTCAATCTGCTCCTTCAGAAGTGGCTGTGATGACAGATATCGCACAATATCTGGATTTTATTATCACGCTTTTATTAGCTTTTGGATTTGCTTTTGAAATGCCAATTTTGATTTTGGCATTGATTTGGGGAGGATTATCTTCTCGAGAAAGCTTATCGAAAGCTAGACCATATGTAATTGTGGGTTGTTTTGTAATTGGGATGTTACTCACTCCACCCGATGTGATTAGCCAAACTTTACTAGCCATTCCAACCTGGCTTCTATTCGAATTAGGCTTATTTTTATCAAGGTTCATAAAAAAATGAACAACAATTTAAGAATGTTGCTAGGGTATCTGGGATTCATTCCTTTTGGAATCCTTTCTATTTTTCCTTGGGTCTTTGGCGAAGTCTATACAAAACAAGCTTACTTTTTATTGATTGTTTACGGCGCAATAATTATGTCTTTTCTTGCAGGCATGAGCTGGGGTTGGAATATTTCAAGTAGAAAAAATTTAGCTGTAGGAATCTTATTTTCATTAGTTGGGTTTTTTACAATAATTATTGGCTATTTTTTTTTAAAAATAGCTTTGATAATTTTTGCAATAAGTTTTCCTTTATTCTATATTTTTGAAAAACGGGCGAATAAATTTATGAGTGATGAAACTTACCTAAAACTTAGAAGAAATCTTACATCTGCAGTATCGGGATGTTTTTTACTTAGCCTTTTGACCACATTTTAACAATGTTAAGAATCATATTAATTGCTGCTTTTGTTTTAATTACCTTCTTAATTATTGGAAAACTTCTTACCAATAAAAATCAGAACAGACCAAAAATTTTTAGTTATTTAATTGCGATTATTATTGTTGCCGCAATCATAGGGTTTAGCATTTGGTTGCTTCCAAGATTAGGAATCAATGTTTCTGGATTTCTACAGAGAATTTTACCTTTAATAAATACTATAAGAGGTTTTTTACCTTTCTAGATCTTTGGTCCACTGTCCCAAAGCAGCAAGTCTATTCATTTTTGCGCGATGTGAAAAAGCCTCCTGCGCGCTTAATGTATTTTCGCTTTGCCCAAGCCAGGATTTTAAAGCAGCTTGTTGTAAAGCTCTGCCATATGAAAAAGTAAGCTTCCAAGGATTCCCGCCTTTTTTATTTAATGCGTCTAAATTTGCAGTGGCATCTATATCGGACTGACCACCAGATAAAAAAGCAATTCCAGGCAACTCTGCTGGAACATTTTCTAATAAACATTTCATTGTAAGTTCAGCTACTTCTTCAGGACTCAGTTGAGAAGGCGCATCTTGTCCTGCCAGTACCATGTTAGGTTTTAGGATAGTTCCTTTAATATTTACTCCTTTATTCTCTAAGTTAGAAAATAAAGAATTTAAACATCTTGAAGTTGCGTCATAGCAAGTATTTGCTGAGTGCTCGCCGTCCATCAAAACCTCAGGTTCAACGATCGGTACCATCTTGTTGTTCTGAACTATTTTTGCGTAATCGGCGAGTGCTTGTGTATTGGCCTCAATGCATTCATCAGTTGGCATATTTTCACCAATTTTGATAACAGCGCGCCACTTAGTAAACTTGGCTCCTAGACTCTCATATTCTGCGCAACGTTCTTCGAGGCCATCTAGGCCTCCAGTTAGAACCTCCTCAGATTCATTTATTGGTGAGACGCCTTTATCAACTTTAATTCCTGGAAGTGCTCCGGTTTTCAAAATTATATCTTTCAATGCAGTGCTGTCTGCAGACGCTTGTCTCAAAGTCTCATCGAATAAAATCACACCACTAATATTTTCATTCATACCTGAGGCACGAAATAATAGTTCCCGATAATCACGTCTAGAAGTTTCGGTTGATTCAGTATTGATTGCGTCAAACCTTTTACCAATGGTCGGCGTACTTTCGTCTGCAGCTAAAAATCCTTTACCATCAGCTACGAGGTAATTTGCAATGTCTTCGATATTTGAAAATGTCATCTCTATCCCCCTAAATTTTTCTTATTAATTAATTCTAAACTCGGTAATGAGCCTAGTTCAATATACTCTAGAAAAGCACCCCCTCCCGTGGAGGCATAATCTACTGAGTCCATCATCTGAATCTTAGAAAAAGCTGCCAAAGTTTCCCCTCCTCCAATGATTGACATTGCATTAGCTTCGGCAATTTTTTTGGCTATACCTTCTGTGCCTTTAGAAAATCTGTCGTCTTCAAATTTTCCAAGCGGACCATTCCAAACAATTGTGTTTGCATCTTCTATATATTGGCTAAAAGCCTCTACGGATTGTTGGCCGACATCAAAAATTACATCTTCACTTGATAGGTCGTTGATACTTTTCTCGGAAACATTGGAGCCGTTACTCACGACAACAAAAGTAGGGATAACAATTTGTGGGTGTTCAATAATTTTTTTCGCAACATCAAGGTAACTTGGTTCGAATAAAGATTTCCCAATGTTTTTACCCTGAGCTGCATAACAAGTATTTGCTAATGCGCCTCCGACTATCAACCAATCGCAATGATTTGTTAACGATTCTATTACATTAATTTTTGTTGATATTTTAGAGCCGCCAATGATTCCCAATAACGGCTTATCAGGCGAAAGAACAATTTTTTCAAGTGCTTTCATTTCTTGTTCTATCAACAATCCAAAACACGCTTCTTCAACAAAATTAACGATTCCATATGTTGAAGCTTGCTTTCGATGCGCCGTTCCAAAAGCATCCATTACAAAAATATCTCCTAACTCGCCTAATTTTTCTGAAAGTTCGTCGTCATTATTTTTTTCTCCAATAAAAGCTCTAACATTTTCCAACATAGCTAAAGAGTTACTGGATTTTAACTCATCGATAGAATCAACTAACTTTACTTCTTTTTGTAAAAGTTCCCCCAACCTTTTAGCTACTGGAGCAAGTGAAAATTCTTCTGTAATGGAATCTTGCTCGGAAGGCCTTCCTAAGTGAGTAAGAATTTTTAAATTATCAGTTTGTTTTAATATATATTCAATCGTGGGGATGGATCTCAACAATCGCTCATCATCTAACAACACACCTTTTTCTATAGGAACGTTGTAATCAACTCTCAATACAACTGCTTTGTCTTCAAAACTTTTTGATGCAATAAAACTGCTTTCAAAGCTCATTTGCCAATAAGTTGTTTAGATAAAGTCACCACGTTTGGTACTGTAAAACCAAAGTGTTCTAACAAATCTTCTAAAGGTGCTGATTCGCCATAAGAATTCATTCCTAAGACTTTGTCGCCTTGATTTAAATATTTATGCCAAAAATCTGGCTGAGCTGCTTCAATAACTAATTTGGCACCATCTCCCAAAACTTTATATTTGTAATCATCACTTTGTAAGTCAAATAATTCTGTACAAGGGATTGATACGACTTTTATAGATAGACTATCTTCTTTTAAAATTTCCGCTGCATCTATAGCTAAACCTACTTCAGATCCACTGGCAATAATAGTTAAATCCTCTTGTTCAGCTTCTTTTAGCACGTAACCACCTTTAGAAATATCGCCTAAGTCATTTCTTGTTTGAGGGGGAAGATTTTGACGCGACAAAACTAAAGCATGAGGCTTTTCTTTTGATTTCAAAGCGTGTTGCCAAGCAAAAGCGGTTTCAACACCATCGCACGGTCTCCAAGTAAATACTCCAGGAGTTGCTCGAAGCATGCTTATATGTTCCACCGGTTGATGAGTCGGCCCATCTTCTCCAACCCCTATCGAGTCGTGTGTGTAGATGTAGATTACTGGAAGTTTCATCAATGCTGACATTCTCAAAGCATTTCTTGCATAATCCAAAAAGGTTAAAAAAGTTCCTCCATAGGGTCTTATACCGCCATGCAGATACATGCCATTCATAATTGCCGACATTCCGAATTCTCTCACTCCATAATTCAAATAATTTCCACCTGTTTCTGGAGTTAATACAGTAGAACCTTTCCACTCAGTATTATTTGAAGGAGACAGATCTGCCGACCCTCCTATTAATTCTGGCAAAACAGGGCCTAAAGCATCTAAACACAAACCTGAGCATTTCCTACTTGCATAGTTTGTTTCATCTTCTTCGAAGCTTTTTATTAATTTTTCTATTACTAAATCAAATTCTGCAGGCAATTCACCTTTTACCATACGATCAAACACAAGAAATTCTTCAGGACACTTTTCTTGATAATCCTTGAGTATTTCTTCCCAGGAACTTTCTCTCTCCTTCCCAGCAGCTTCTTGATTCCATCCAGCGTAAGCTTCTTCAGGAATTTCAAATGCCTCAAAATTCCAATTAATATTTTTTCTTGTCAAAAGTACTTCTTCGTCACCTAATGCAGATCCATGAACACCGGACGTACCTGCTTTATTTGGAGAGCCTTTTCCAATAACTGTTTTACAGCAAATCAATGTTGGTTGATTTGATTTTTTTGCTGCAGTGATGGCTTTATCAATTTCTTGTTCATTGTGGCCGTCGACCTTAGGAATTACATGCCAGCCGTAGCTTTCAAATCTTTTCGCAGTGTCGTCGGTAAACCATCCAGCAACTTCTCCGTCGATACTTATATCGTTGTCGTCATAAAGAACTATTAATTTTTCGAGTTTATGCGTGCCCGCATAAGAACAGGCTTCATGTGAAATTCCTTCCATTAAATCGCCGTCTCCACAAAAGACATACGTGTAATGATTTATTAACTCTAAATTTGGCTTATTGAATTTATGCGCAAGAATTTTTTCTGCCAAAGCCATACCAACTGCATTAGCAAGACCCTGACCTAACGGGCCGGTAGTTGTTTCAACTCCAGGCGTGACGTCACATTCCGGATGTCCTGGTGTTTTAGATCCAAGTTTTCGAAAATTTTTAAGTTCTTCTAATGGTAAATCATAGCCGGTTAGATGTAACAATGAGTAAAGCAACATAGATCCATGACCATTAGAGAGTACAAATCGATCTCGATTAAACCATTCTGGGTTTTTTGGATTATGTTTTAAATGTTTTGTCCATAGAACGAGAGCAATTTCTGCCATTCCCATAGGCATGCCAGGATGACCACACTTAGCAGCCTGAACGGCATCCATCGAAAGTGCCCTTACGGCATCTGCTAAATTTACTTTATTGGACATGAATCAAAATGATATTTTCTATTAAAAAAAGAGAATATCATAGTAGAATTCTTTCTCGTTTTTAATTTTATGTCCGAGTACAAAACTTTCACATCTGAATCAGTGTCTGAGGGTCATCCCGACAAACTTGCAGACCAAATATCCGATGCTATTCTTGACGCTTTTTTAATGGACGATCCTGAATCTAGAGTGGCTTGTGAGACTTTAGTGAAAACGGATTTGGTAGTTATTGCTGGAGAAATTTCTTCAAATGCAACTCCTGATCTGGAAAAAGTTGT
Organism: uncultured SAR86 cluster bacterium; assembly: GCA_902616715.1. GTDB lineage: Bacteria > Pseudomonadota > Gammaproteobacteria > Magnimaribacterales > AG-339-G14 > AG-339-G14. The sequence continues at coordinate 106,547 of CACMTR010000002.1, read as the reverse complement.
ACGTTCAGTAATAAACGAAGTTGGGTACGATAATGACGACGTAGGCTTCAACGGATCCAGTGTAGAGATTGTCAATGCGATTGGCGTACAATCAAATGACATCGCTCAAGGAGTTAATGAGGGTACCGGAACCGATACCGATCAAGGCGCTGGAGATCAGGGCTTAATGTTTGGTTACGCTACCAGCGAAACCGACGTACTCATGCCAGCTCCCATCACTTATTCACACTTGTTAGTAAAAAAACAAGCAGAGGTTAGAAAAAATAAAATTTTGCCTTGGTTAAGGCCCGATGCAAAAAGCCAATTGAGTTTTGTTTACGATGACTTTGGAAAACCTTCACACCTTTCTGCAATTGTTCTATCAACTCAACATGACGAAGATGTAAGTTTTTCGGACCTCGAAGAGGGAGTAAGAGAGGAAATTATCAACAAAGTAATTCCAGCCAATTGGCTATCGCCTGAAACCAAAATTTATATCAATCCGACTGGTAGGTTTGTAATCGGTGGGCCTGTGGGAGATTGTGGACTGACTGGACGTAAGATTATTGTTGATACTTATGGAGGCATGGCGAGACATGGCGGGGGCGCCTTCTCTGGAAAAGATCCATCAAAAGTTGATCGATCTGCCGCCTACGCAGGAAGATATGTAGCAAAAAATATTGTCTCAGCTGGCTTAGCTGAAAAATGTGAAATTCAAGTTTCTTACGCAATTGGAATTGCTGAACCAACCTCAATTAGCATTAATACCTTTGGTACCAATTCTATACCTGAGACTGAGATAGCTAAAATCGTAGCTGATAACTTTGAACTTAAACCGAAAGAATTAATCCAAATGCTAGATTTAAAAAAACCTATTTATCAGAAAACTGCAGCATATGGTCATTTTGGAAGAGAAGATAAAGAATTTTCTTGGGAAAATACTAACAAAGCTGACAAAATAAAAAGATAAAAAATGAAATTTGAAGATTACAAAGTAGCAGATATTAGCTTAGCTGATTTCGGAAGAAAAGAAATTGCGTTAGCTGAAGCAGAAATGCCAGCGTTAATGAAGCTGAGAGAAAAATACGGTGACAGCAAGCCTTTAGCAGGCGCCAAGATAATGGGCTGCATACATATGACTATTCAAACGGCAGTGTTGATTGAAACGCTCGTTAAATTAGGAGCTTTAGTCCGATGGTCCTCTTGCAATATTTTTTCGACTCAAGATCATGCTGCAGCTGCTATGGCGGCCGCTGAAATTCCTGTCTTTGCCTGGAAAGGAATGAACGAGGAAGAATTCGATTGGTGTATTGAGCAAACAATTCTGAAAGACGGTGCTCCCTGGGACGCGAATATGATTCTAGATGATGGAGGTGATCTGACAGCAATGGTTCACGAAAAGTATCCCGACATGCTCAATAACATTCATGGAATTTCTGAAGAAACCACCACCGGAGTCCATCGACTTTGGGAAATGTTAGAAAAAGGAGAATTGAAAGTTCCAGCAATTAACGTTAACGACTCAGTTACAAAATCAAAAAATGACAATAAGTACGGCTGCCGTCATAGTCTCAATGACGCCATAAAACGAGGAACAGATATGCTCCTGGCTGGAAGAAAAGCGTTAGTCTTTGGTTACGGAGACGTTGGCAAAGGCTCTGCAATGAGTTTAAGACAAGAAGGCATGGTTGTAAGAATCTCAGAAGTGGACCCTATCTGTGCAATGCAAGCTTGCATGGACGGATATGAAGTAGTCTCTCCTTATATAGATGGAGTTAACACCAATAAAGATGAATGTATTAACAAAAATCTTCTTGCAGATACTGATGTCATAGTTACTGCAACAGGCAATGTGAATGTCTGTGATCGATTTATTTTAGAAAATCTTAAGTCAGGAACGATGGTGTGTAATATAGGTCACTTCGATAACGAAATTGATACTCAACACCTGCGCGACAATTGGCATTGGGAAGAAATCAAACCACAAGTGCACAAAGTCTCAAAAACTAAAACCGATCCTCATAATTATATTGTTTTGTTAGCTGAAGGACGTTTAGTCAATCTGGGTAATGCTACAGGTCATCCGTCTCGGATCATGGATGGTTCGTTTGCGAATCAAGTCTTGGCTCAAATGTTTCTTTACAAACAAGCTTTTGCAACGCTTAACGACGAAGAGAAAAAGAAAGAACTACTAACAGTTGAAGTTCTGCCAATGGAATTGGATGAAGAAGTTGCTCAATACATGGTAGAAGGTTTTGGCGGCGTTGTTACTAAATTGACTAAAGATCAGGCCGATTATATAAATGTAGAAGTCGAGGGGCCCTATAAACCAAAATCCTATAAGTATTAATGGTAAAGAAAAATCGTAGTTGGGGCGGCCGATTCAAACAAGAAACAGCTAAAAATGCTTTAGAATTTTCGCATTCAATTGAAATCGATAAGACTTTTTACCGCGAGGATATTGCAGGTTCAATTGCTTATGCTGAAGCTCTAGCAAAAGCAAAAGTTTTAAAGCCATCTGAATTTAAAAAAATAAAAATTGGACTCAACCAGATTCAAAAGCAAATTGACTCAAAAAAATTTAACTGGAACAAGGCTTTAGAAGATGTACACATGAACATCGAAGCTGCTCTAGAAAAAAATATTGGAGAGGTAGCAAAAAAACTACACACCGGAAGGTCTAGAAACGATCAAGTTGTCACTGATTTAAAACTGTACATGTTAAAAAAATCTGAGGAGATTAAAATCTCTCTTAAGGAGCTACTTAAATCGTTGGTCCAAAAAGCTGAGCCTGAAACTGAAACTTTAATGCCTGGTTTCACTCATCTACAGATAGCTCAGCCGATTTCTTTAGGTCACCATTTAATGGCTTACTATGAAATGTTCAAAAGAGATCTCAATCGTTTTGAAAACTCAGATAACAACCTAAGCGTTTTGCCTTTGGGTTCTGGAGCGCTTGCGGGCAATCGATTCAAACTCAATCGAAAAAAAATGGCCAAAAATCTTGGTTTCAAAGAGGTGACTCAAAACTCAATCGACGCAGTGAGTGACAGGGATTTCATTGCGGAAATGATGTTTAACATCAGCCTCGCATCAATTCATTTGTCCAGAATTTCAGAGGAATTTATTATTTGGTCCTCATCACAATTTAATTATTTGGAATTGCCAGAGGAACTTTGTACCGGATCTTCAATCATGCCGCAGAAAAGAAATCCGGACATGGCGGAACTTGTCCGCGGCGGAGCTGCCAAGACTATTGGCAACTTAGTTTCACTTTTGAGCTTATTAAAAAATCAACCGCTGGCCTATAACCGAGACAATCAAGAAGATAAGGCCCCGCTCTTTGCTTCGATTGATTATGTTTTAAGTGCGATCGATATAACTTCTGCCATGGTGGCTGGAGCAAAATTTAACATCGACGAAATGTTGAATGATGTTTTTGATGGTCATATTTGTGCAACTGATTTTGCTGAGTATTTAGTACTTAAAGGTTTACCGTTTAGAGAAGCCCATGCGATAACAGGAAAAGCAGTACAGTTGGCTGAAAAAAAAGATGCCTTATTAGCAGAGTTATCATTAACGGAATTAAAAAAACTATCTAAAAAAATTGAAAAAGATGTCTATAAATACTTAGATCCAATGACATCAATTTCAGCTAAGACGAGTGTAGGTGGCACAGCTCCTTCACAGGTGAAAAAACAAATCATTAAAGCTAAAATGGATTTAAAAATATAAAATTATGGACGTATTCTTCAAACCCATCACAGTCAACAAACTCACTATCCCGAATCGTTTTGCGATGGCACCAATGACACGAAGCCGATCACCAGACGGTGTTCCAGGAGAAAATGTAAGAGATTATTATCAACGTCGAGCAGCGGGTGAAGTTGGTCTAATAATTACAGAAGGAGTTGAAGTAAGTCATCCTTCTTCCAGCGGTTATCCAGATGTCCCAGGTTTTAGAGACAAAGCAGATGAAGGTTGGAAGCAGGTGGTTGACGCCGTTCACAGCGAGGGCTCGAAAATCTTTCCTCAGCTTTGGCACGTCGGCGCATTTCGTAAACCAGGCATGGCACCAGACCCAGAAGTGCCTGGATATACTCCATCGGGGTTAGTCAATGCAGATAAGAAAGCAGCGCATGAAATGACTGCTGAAGACGTAGAGATGTTGATCGAATGTTTTGTCGGCGATATTTTAAAAATTAAAGATCTTGGTTTTGACGGAGTGGAATTGCATGGAGCGCATGGTTATTTGATTGATAACTTCTTTTGGGAAGGTACTAATCAGAGAGCAGATGGCTTTGGAGGTTCGATTGATAAACGTACTGCATTTGCTTGTGAAATTGTGAAACGAGCTAGAGCTAAAGTTGGCGCAGATTTCCCCATAGCCATAAGATTTTCTCAGTGGAAGCAACAAGACTTTGAGGCCAAGCTGGCTTACACCGAAGACGACCTAAAGACCTTTTTAATGCCTTTAGTAGATGCTGGCATCGATATGTTTCACGCGAGTAACAGAAGATATTGGGAGCCAGAATTCGAAGGCTCAAATCTCAACCTAGCCGGCTGGACAAAAAAATTATCGGGTCTACCGACTATTACTGTGGGCAGTGTTGGTTTGAAATCAGATTTCATTGGAATGTATGCTGGTGATGACGCCGTGGAATCGCAATCAATAGATGACTTAATCGAAAGAATGGAAAGCGATGAGTTTGACATGGTTGCCATCGGTAGAGCCTTACTTTCCGATCCAGAATGGGTGAAGAAAGTTAAAACTGGAGATTTTGAAGCGATAATTCCTTTCGAAAAAAAATACGCATCAGAAGTGTATTATTAATTTTTTTATTTACTCGAAAACCGATCTCAGTTTTTTCTGTCTAAAATTCTTTAACATTAGTGCAGTATAATGAGGAAATGAAAAAGGTTTTTTTAGTCTTAATGTGTTTATTAGCCATAAATTTTACTGCATGTGGTATCAAAGGACCTTTGACCTTGCCAACCGATAACGAAACTGAATATGCGTCCTGATTTCTTTTCTAATAATTCAGAAAGCTTGTGCATTGAAGATCTTGCGCTAACGGAAATTTGTAAAGAAGTTCAGACCCCTTTCTATATTTATTCTCAGGCTAGTATAGAAGCAGCTGCAACTTCTTATCTTAAAAATGCTAGTGATTCTGACCTCATTTGTTACTCAGTTAAAGCAAATAGCAATATCAACCTATTAAAAATTCTTGCTCAAATGGGTATGGGTTTTGATGTAGTGTCAGTTGGAGAATTAAAAAGAGCTCTTAAGGCAGGAGCTACAGCAAATAAGATTGTATTTTCCGGTGTAGGGAAATCTAAGGCAGATTTAACGTACGCTGCTGAGCAAGAAATTTATTCGATCAATATTGAGTCTCATCATGAAATTGAGTTATTGAAAGATTTACCAAACAAGCCAAGAATCTCCTTAAGAATTAATCCAGATATGGCTGCCAACACGCACCCATATATTGAAACAGGAAAATCAGACTGTAAATTTGGTATCTCCGAATTGGAAGCCTTGGAGATAGCTAAAACTTACTCAGCTGAAGAAATTAATCTTGTTGGAATTTCTGCACATATTGGCTCCCAAATTACCGATGCAAATTTATTTATTGAGTTAGCAGAAAAACTAAAAGCGTTAGCAGCACAATTAAAGGACTTGGGTCATAAGATAGATCACCTAGACGTTGGTGGAGGCTTAGCAATAGATTATCAATTAGAGCAACAATATGATCCTGCTCAATTGGTCAAAGACTTAAAATCATCGATCACTGAATACGATTTGTTAATGGAGCCAGGGCGCTCAATCGTTGCGCAATCAGGAGCAGTAATAACTAGCGTCATTACGGAAAAAACAAATGGTCAAAGAGATTTCCTAGTGGTCGACGTAGGCATGAATGATTTGATGCGACCGGCCCTTTATGGCGCAAGACACGCAATTGAAACTGTTCAAGTCAACGATGTCGAAGTGAAAGAATATGAGGTAGTTGGCCCAGTTTGCGAAACTGCTGATAGTTTTGGAGTTGGCCACTCATTAAATGCTAAAACAGGAGATCAACTCATCATTTATTCAACTGGAGCATACGGCTCAAGCATGGGCTCAAATTATAATTCGAGACCAAAACCAGCTGAAATTCTAGTTTCTAAGGATAAATTTAAAGTAATTAGAAAAGCAGAATCATTTGAAGACTTAATAAGACTAGAGGAAGTTTGAGTGGTAGTTGTTCAGGCCATGGAAGCTCTGGGAAACGAGTTTATTTTAATTGATGCAATCTCACAAAAAATTGACTCCGAGGAAGAATTAAAACTTTTAAAAACCTGTGCAGAAGAATTCTCTTTTGATCAATTATTATTTCTCGAACCACCGACTCAGAAACATGCTCACCTAAAACTTAAAATTTACAATGTAGATGGAAGCCTGGCTGAAAATTGTGTGAACGGTATCCGCGCATTAGCACTATATGCTTTTGATGAAAGTTTAGTATTTTCAAATACTTTTATTTTGCAAATTGAAGACAATCTTGCCCAGATTACACGACTGCAGGAAAATGAATTTGCTGTAAAAATGAGTAGTTTTAAATTCACTAAATCAAGTTGTGCTATTGCTGACAGTCAAGAATTACAATTTAATTTTGAAGGCACAGATATAAAATTTTATCCCGTTTCCGTGGGCAATCCACATGCCGTAATTTTTCAAGACAGCTTATCCGATCAAATACCTGAAATGGGTTTAACTTTGCAAGAAAGTAATATCTATAAAAATGGTGTAAATGTAGGCTTTGTAAAGATTCTCAACGAAAAAGAAATTAATTTAAGAGTTGTGGAACGCGGAGTTGGCGAGACTTTGGCTTGTGGAAGTGGAGCCTGCGCGGCGGTTCTAAGCGGCGTAAAAAATAATCTTTTGCAATCATCCGTTTTAGTAAACTTCAAAAAAGGAAAGCTAAAAGTTGAGGTTAACCTTGATGAAGAATGGTTTAACTTAATCGGTGAAGCCAAATACATAGAAAAAGGTATTAAAATAAATCCGTGAGTATCTTCAAAAAAAAAATATCCGATTCAGAAGTTCTAGAGTATTTAGAAGCAAATCCAGATTTCTTTATTAACCACCCTGACATATTAGAAATTTTAGAGATTAAACACGCCTCAGGTGATGCAACCTCGTTGATTGAGAAACAAGTAGAAATCATCAAAGAAAAAAATCTTGTTGTTAGTAATAAATTGAGCGAGTTTCTTGAAAATGCTGAGCACAATCAAAACCTTTTTTTAAAAATACAAAAACTGGTTTTAAAAATTATTTCACAAACGAACCTTAATGATTTAGCTAATATGATTGAGTCTTTTTTCCATGAAGAATTAAAAACAGAAATTTGTAAAATTTATTTTTTTGCACCTGAAAATTCTTTCAATTTAGGCTCTGAAAAAATAATTACACCTGAGATTGCAACATCGGTCTTTGCTGAACTTTTCAAAGCAAATGAGATCGCTCTTGGTGGCTTGACTGAAGAGAACTCAGCATTGATATTTGGAGCAAAAGCTAATGTGGTTGAAGGTGCAATTTGTAAATTAAAGTCGAATAAACTAGCAGGAACTTTAGCCTTAGGCAGCAGCCAGACAGGAAAGTTTCCAAAAGATAGTGAAACGCTTTTTTTAGAATTCGTAATCTCAGTTTTTAGTAATCAAATAGACAAAATTCTGCCATCAACTGATGAATAAAGAGATCAAACTTTTCTTAAATTATTTAGAGCAAGTAAGAAACTATTCCGAGCATACCGTTAAAAATTATTCTGCAGATTTAAAAAAATTTGAAAAATTTAAACAACAAAAAGATTTTGAAAATTGGTCCAACCTTAGTCAACATGACATTAGGGATTTTATCAGCGGCATCAGGAGAGCTGATGTGAGTCCAAGAAGCCTTGCTAGGCTACTTTCATCGCTAAGAAGTTTTTATAAATTTTTAAATAATGAAGGTTATGCTAGCAACAATCCAACTTCTGGAATAAATGCTCCCAAACTTAATTCGCTTCTACCTAAGGCAATGGACACTGACATGGTTAATAGACTTTTAGATTTTAAACCCAGTTCCTGGGGTGATTTCAGAGACAAAGCCATTGCAGAACTCTTATACTCATCAGGCCTAAGACTGTCTGAATTGTGCCAATTAAATACCTCAGACATTTCTTTAGAAAATAGAATCTGCAGAGTTTTAGGAAAAGGAAAAAAAGAAAGAGAAGTTCCTATAGGTGCGCTTGCTATCAAAGCTTTAAAGGATTGGTATGACCATAGAGAAAAAAAATTAGAAAACTCTGAACAGGCTGTTTTTATAAATAAGTCAGGAAGCAGAATTAGCGCAAGATCAGTACAAAATATTCTGAAGAAGATGAGCTCTAAAATGGGTTTGCCATTTGTGAATCCTCATATGTTGAGACACTCTTTTGCGTCACACATATTGGAATCGAGTGGAGATTTACGCGCCGTTCAAGAGTTGCTTGGACACGCTAATTTATCGACAACTCAAATTTACACTAAATTAGATTTTCAACACTTGGCCAAGGTATACGATAATAGCCATCCTCACGCTAAAGGAGATTAAAAAAATGAAAGTAAAAGCTATAACCTTTGATTTGGATGATACTCTATGGCCACTTTTTGACGTGATCATGCATGCTCATAAGAGCTCAAATGATTATTTGATTGAAAAACATCCACAGATGCAGGGAATTTTATTTTCTTCGGAAGAAAGAAAAAAATGGAAAGAGTTAGTAAGCCAAGAACCTGGACTTGCAAACCGTCTTTCCGAATTGAGGCAAAAAGTTATCTACGAATTGCTAGTTGAAAATAGAGTTGCCTCTGAAGAAGCTAAATCTTTATCAAAAGAATCTTTCAAAATCTTTCTAGATGAAAGACATAAGGTTGTTTACTTTGATGATGTTCTTGAAACTTTAGAGGCTTTAAAAAATAAATATATCTTAGGTGTTATTACAAACGGTAATGCTGACATCAAAACCTTAAAGATAGATCACTTATTTGATTTTTATGTAAATGCGGAGATGGTGAATGAAAGTAAGCCAGGTAAGAAAATTTTTGACGAAGCCGCTAAATTAGCTGGAGTAGCTCCAGAAGAAATTTGTCATATCGGTGATCATCCTGTAAATGATGTTGAAGGTGCGTTAAGCGCTGGCTTTCAAGCCATGTGGATGAATGCGTTAAAGAAAGATTGGGAACACAAGGATCGGTTGAAGGTACCTGAACTTAAAAGTTGGAAGGAATTAGAATCTGAATTTATAGAATTATAAACTCTCTAATTGCGAAAAGTATTTATCTAATCTATCTTGATTTAAGGCTATTAAACCTTGAAAAGGGCCTAAGTTAGACTTGATTTCCGAAAGATTCGTCGCCTCGCCCACTTGAATTAAGCCGATCATTGCCATTACTAAATGCGGAGTGCATTGGTAAACGTACACACCTTCGGTATCAAAGGTAATAGAAAAGTCTTGACCTTGAATACTTTCCCAAGGTGTCGCACCAGAAGGAATCAGGTTTGGCGCTGAGACTGTATTATGACCAGGATCAACTGATTTAAAGACGACAGTATCGCCTTTTTTGATTTTAAGTGCCGCTGGTTCAAAGACCATGACTCCATCGGCTCCGGCATTTAACATTTTAACAATGTGCTCATTTTCAGATCCACTAGCGGCGGGCTCTGAAGGGGAAGATGTCTTAATTAGAGAAACTTTATATCCAGGACCTGAGGTCGAAATTCCACAATCATCGCCTTGCATGCAAGCATTGCCTAATGGCGTTATTCTCGCTTCAATGGCTTCGTCTCTCATATCGATATTATTGGAAAAAATTCCCAAACTAAAGAAAAATAAAATCGAAAAATATTTAAAGTACGTCATAAATTGTGAAACGAGTATATCTAAAACCATCTGAAATAAAAACTTTTCGGATGGCTTAGATACAAAGGATATTTAGTTATGCAAAACTATTTTTAATTTCAAGCGCGAGCTTGTAAAACTAAGTTATTGGTCGTACTTGCAGCTAAACCTACCCTTCCAAAACCTGCTTCGCCAAGAAGTTCCATAAGTTTATTTGGTCCCGCTTGAGGTCCTAAACCTAAACCTACAGGTTGTGCTTTCGAAGCTGGCACACAGACTAATGTTCCAAATCCATACATCATTCCTGAAGCTGGATTATTAGCAATATTATTCGCTAACCCATCTAGTGCCATAGGTTCGACCACCATAAATGTTCCGTCCTTTGCTAGGGTGTTCTTGATGCTGGAAGCAATTCCTACTGGATCACCCATGTCATGCCAAGCATCAAAAATACATGCCAAGTCGTAATCATTTTTTGGTATGGCCGCAGCATCGGAAACAAAAAACTCCAAGTTTGATAATCCTTTTTCTTCAGCTCTTTTTTTTGCTTCTTCTATCGATGGGCCATGAAAATCAAACGCATGAATTGTTGAATTAGGATATTGTTCTGCCATCAATATAGAAGAGGTTCCAAGGCCGCAACCAATATCAGCAATTTTTGCTCCCATTTTTAATTTTTCTTCAACACCTTCTAACGCAGGAATCCATTCGTCTAATAAATGTCCAGCATATGCTGGTCTGAAAAATCTCTCAGTTCCACAAAAGCAACAATCATGATGTTCACCCCATGGACGACCCCGACCCGTTTTAAATACATCAAGTGCGACGTCTTCTTTAGCGAATTGTCCTACAACTCCTTGGATTAAACCTTGAATACAAGTAGGTTCGCTTTCACGGGCAAAAACACATGCCTGCTCAGGAGTTAAACTGAATTCTTCGGTTTCTGGATCAAAAGTTACGTAACCTCTCGCAGCATTTGAAGCTAGCCATTCTTGAAGATAGCGCTCATCTACTTTAGCTTCTTTGGCAATAGCCGAAGCTTTTGCGGGGCCAAGCTTATCCATTGCTTGGTATACCCCAGTCTGATCACCAATATAAGACATCATTATGGCAACTGCGCCTGCAACATCATTAAAGACGTTTCCAAAAAGCGCCATAACCTTTTCGTGATCTACATTCATTTGTTCACTCATAAAACTCTCCTCATTTAGTGTTTCTTACTGATTTACAGTAAAACAAATTGGATAAAATTTAAAGGGAGTTTTTTTGGATTCTTAAGAAATTAAATAATCTTATCTGATTTTAAAGAATCAAGTTCCTCAGAGCTAATTTTAAGATATTTTTCTAATACTTCCGCTGTATGTTCGCCCAACTCAGGCGCCGGAGAATAATTCTCTTCATAACTCTCAAGTTTAATTGGGTTACCAGGCATTTTCGCTGTTGAGCCAGATGGTTGTTCCAAGTCGACAATCATATTTCTTTTCTTTACAAGCGGATCTTCTAAAGCATCCCTCACTGAATTAATAGGTCCAGAAGGAACACGATGTTTTGCTAGTAAGTCGAGCCAGTGAGAGCTTGGTTTATGTTCTAATTTTTCAGAGATAACTTTGTCTATATTTTTTCTATCAGCAAGACGTCCTTGAACAGTTTTATATTCCTCGCCGCGAAATTCCTCTAGATCTAGGGCCTCTAATAAATTAGGCCAAAAATCTTCATGCACCACCGAAATAATAATAAATCCATCAGCAGTTTTATAGGAATTATAGGGAACGTGAAGGAAATGTTGGTTTCCTATCGGTTTAGGTTCTATTCCTGAAATTGTATTCATTGTGGCCATATAGGTTAGAAGGCTCACTTGGCAATCTAACATTGAAATATCAACATGATCGCCAACACCGTCTTTATCTCTTTTTTGCAAAGCACTAAGGATTCCAATAATACTGAACATGCCCGATGATAAATCGGCGATGGGAATACCAGCTCGAACTGGATGATTTTCGTCCTCTCCGGTAATAGACATCCCGCCGCCATAAGCCTGAAGGATTTGATCATAAGCAGGTCTATCTGCCTCACCTTTCCCAAAACCACTAATAGAACAAGTAATAATTTTTGGATTGTATTTTTTCAAAGTAGGAAAATCTATTCCTAATCTTTCTGTGACTCCAGAACTGAAGTTATCCAAAACGACATCAAATTTTTTTACGAGCTCATAAAATAATTGTTTGCCCTTTTCTTGTTTCAAATCCAAAGTAAGGCTTTTTTTATTTCTCGCCAAAGTAATATGATAAGGACTTACACCATCAAGGGAATAATCAGGGTGATCTTTATAGAGGGCTCTAGTGATTTCGCCTTTGCCTGGTGGTTCAACTTTTACAACCTCAGCGCCAAGATCTGCAATTAGCATGCTGGCATAAGGTCCAGCCAACATGTGAGTTAAATCTAGAACTTTGATGTTTTCTAGTGGTGCCGACATAAATTAATAATTTATCTTATCGTCAACAGCATGTCCGCGAGTGGGGATTAAGGCTGATCTTAAATAAGATGCTACTACTTCATCGTTTTGGTTTTTACCAATTGTTTTAACCGTAACAATTCCGCAGTTTTCTCTAGATTCGGACAGTCTTTTCTCTACAACCTCTGATTCCGCATACAGGGTGTCCCCAACAAATAAAGGTTTTGGCAGCACGATATCTGTCCAACCTAGATTTGCGATTGCTTTCTGACTAACGTCACTAACGCTCATACCGACCATGGTGGCTACAGTAAATGTGCTGTTAACTAAAGTTTTGCCAAACTCAGTTGCTTTTCCATACTCTTCGTCGAAATGCAAAGGGTGGGTATTCATTGTCAGCAAAGTGAACCAAGTATTGTCGGCTTGAGTTATGGTTCGACCAGGTCTGTGTTCGTAAATATGGCCAACTTCAAAATCTTCAAAATATCGACCGTAAGATTCCCTGAATCTTCCCTCTCCAAGATCTTTTGAGCCAGTCATTTTTAACCCTTCTCTTCTTCTCCAAGAGTAATTTTTAATCTCATAGCTTCTGCAATTGGCTCATCAATCATTTGCCCATCAACTTTTATAGCCCCGCCGCCTGATTTTTGATACTCCTCTAATACTTTTTTCGCTTCGGCTTTTTCTTCAGGAGATGGTGAAAAAGCCTCGTTTATGTAATCTATTTGGTCGGGGTGAATAGCGGCCTTACCGGTAAACCCTAAATTTTTTACCGCTTCGGCTTCTTCTTTCAAACCAGCCATTTTATCTATGTAAAAATATGGTGCGTCGATTGTAAAAAGGTTAAACATTGAAGCGGCTAAAACAACTCTATGTCTTGCATACAATAATGGCTCCCAAGCTAACTTGCATCCTAAACTCGCTGAAGCATCTGCGGCACCAAAAAACAAACCCACAACATCTTTAAAAGCAGCAATTTGAGTAACGGTTTCAATGGCTCTTGATGTTTCTATTAGGGGAACTAATTTGTTTTTAAAGTCTATCATCGGGGCGAGCGTTGCCAGAAAATCAAAGCTTTGAGTTTTAGGGAGAATAATTGCTTCTATTTGATCTTGATAAGGAGAGATAGAATCAATGTCTGCTCTGCCAAGAGCTTCCATCGCATCATTTACTCGGACGAATAGTGGTTTTGTGAATGCTTTTTCTTTAAGCAAGCTGATCAGAGTCTCTCTTGCCACTAATTTTTCGGCTTCTGGACAACCGTCTTCGAGATCAACAATGATTGCATCGGCATTACTGTTTTGAGCACGCTCAAGACGATCTAGAGTGTGGCCTGGTATAAATAAGTTGGATCTGTAATTAGTCATTTCAACTTTGTTCTTTTTTAATTAAAAAATCCACAACATTTAAAAGTTCATCAGTACCAAGTTCTCTTGTGGCTGAAACCTTGTATTTTCCATTCACAATAAATGCAGGGACGCCCTTTATACCGTATTTAAAGGCAAATAACTCAGCTTTTCGTAAATTATTTTTCAAACCAAAAGAATTTACAGCCGCAAGATATTGATCTTCTTCCACTCCGTAGCCTTGAAAAAAAGGCACTACTTCTTTATCTGAGAGCATCATTTTGCGGTTAAAGTGAATCGCGCCAAAAATTCCTTCGATGGCTTCTGGCACGTTTAAAGTTTCGGTAGCAAAAAATAATTTAGCATGAGTTTTGGTTTGCGCATTCCAAACTACCGGCAATCTGAAAAAATCTACTTTCTCATCAATGTCGCCTTTCCAGTCTGCAATCAATTGCTCGAGGCTAAAACAATGACCACAACCAAACCAAAAAAATTCAATAACTTCTATTTTTTTCGGATTTCTTGTGGGGATTGGCTCAATTAACTGATAATGTCTGCCTTCTTGATAGTCTTTTGAAAAAGTAAAAGTACTAAAAAAACCTAAAAATAAAGTTAAAAGAAGAGTTTTAATACAATCCTGAAACATAGTTTGCCACCGCTCTGATCTCTTCGGTCGTTAACCGGACAGCAATTCCTTGCATAATCTTTGCATTGCTACTATGCACTCGCTCCCCATTTTTATATGCCACTAAGCTAGTGACCACGTATTCAGCTTTCTGACCGCTCAATTTAGGATAACCAGCTGACTCCACTCCTTTTCCTTGTGGTCCATGACAACCTGTGCATGCAGGTACTCCTCCTGACAAATTTCCTGCTCGATAAATTCTTTGACCCAATTCAAAGTTAGTACTATCGGCTTGACCAACTTTGGTGTCTTGCGCGGCATAGTATGCTGCAATATCTCTTAATTGTTCTTCAGAATAATTATCAAGCAAGCCCATCATGGATTCGATCATGCGTTCACCTTTTTGCACATGAATTAACTGAGCTAAAGTATAACTTTCTCTTTGCCCAGCAAGTGTTGGCCACTGACCCACAACACTATTTCCATCCGCACCGTGACAACCAGTGCAAGTAGCAACCAGCTCAGAACCTGCCATAGGATCGCCCCGTTTGACGGCTTTAACCTCTACTTCATCACTAGCTGAGTGAACAAAGCTAGATGACAACAATATAAGGCTTATTAAAAAGAAATTTTTATACATTATTTATTCTTTTGTGGGCTAAGTGAGCAGAATTATATACTATTGAAGGTAAATTTTCCTTTATAACAATATGTCTGAAAAACCATGTTCTTAAAGATTAACTTTGATAGGTCCTGTCCTACAGAGCAATTTTTTCCTGACGATGAGGGCGTTGAGCTAGCTATTTGTGGTCGCTCCAATTCAGGCAAATCGAGCGTTTTAAACATGCTTGCGAATCAAAAAAAATTAGCAAAAACTTCCAACACACCCGGTCGAACTCAATCCATCAACTTTTTTTACGTCAATGAAGATTCTTCAAAAAAATTAGTGGACCTTCCGGGTTATGGCTATGCCAAAGCCTCAAAAAAAATGCAAAAAGAATGGGGTCAACAAATCACTAAATACATGGCCTCCCGTAAAAGCCTCAGAGGTATTATTTTAATTATGGACGTCAGACATCCGCTGCAAGAAAGTGACCTAAATTTCATTGCTTGGTGCGAACAATACAATTTACCTATGCAAATTCTTTTGAATAAATCAGATAAGCTCTCAAAGAATAAAGCGTCTCAAGAGCTTATGAAATGTGTAGAAAAAACTACTCATAATTTATTGTTAGATAGCCCTATGTTGTTGTCCGCAAAAACAGCTTCTGGGGCTAAAGAGCTTTCGAAAAAAATTCTGGATTGGATGGAAATAAAATTAAATCACTGAATGACACAACTTAAAAAAATTTATTTTATTTACGATGCTGACGGCGGTCTATGGAACGAAATTAAATATTGGATTAATAAAAATCTATTAAATAAAACTAGTGCGTGCGAGCTATGTGACATTTCTCATAATAAATTCTTTGTGAGATTTGAATGGTTAACATTTATCAAAGAACTAAAGAATCATTACGATGTAAAAGTACTACACCGCAATGAACTCCCAAAAAACATTCAAGACAAAAATTATCAATTCCCATGCGTAATTGGTGAGACAAAAAATGAGTTAATAGAAATCCTTAGTAAGATTGCATTTATTGATTATGGGAATCCGACAAGCGTTAAAGAATTAAAAGAACAATTCTTCCAAAAGCTAGCAATCCTTGAACCCGATTCTGAATTTGATAAGGTAGAAGAGTGAAAAACCTACTCCTAATTCTGGCTTTGTTTGTTGGGAGCTCTTTTGCTGAATCTTATTCTTATGCATTCTCTCCTAAACCAAAAAATATGTTGAAGGTCAAAGGAGTTGAAGAAGGTATATTTTCATTACTGCCTAAATGTGAAGACATTAAAATTTGGAAAAATTGTTATGGTGAAAAATATGTTAGCTTAGATAAAGAAGGGTTTTATGTAGGAGAATGGAAAGATAATAAAACTTTTCATGGAAGAGGGCATTTTGTCTCAGCTGGGCATTCTTACATTGGTGATTGGAAAAATAATAAAAGACACGGCAAAGGAATTTATGAAACAACTTCATCCAAAGAAAAATATATTGGCGATTGGCAGAATGACAAGAAACATGGGGAGGGTATTTTAACTGACCATTGGGGAACTTATGACGGGGAGTGGAAAAATAATTTACCTGATGGGTATGGCACGAGGTGGTATAAGGATGGGGATAAATATTCCGGACAATGGCAATACGGGTTTCCCCTTAGAGATGATAATCCATCGAATAAACTAAGTTCAAAAGTTATTTCGAAAAAGAAGCAAGATGACTCATTTATTACCGATATTTTTGGGGCTATTGTTCAAGGTTTTATTCAAGGCGCTGTCATTAAAGCTCTGAATGAACCATGCACACCTAAAACAAAAATAACAACTAAGAACACTCCTTTGATTTTCCCAAATAGTACAATGAATATTTCAAAAACAAAGATTGAAACCAATGAATGCCCTCAAATTATCAATCCCTATGACTAATAAAATATATGAAAGAAATTAAAACCCTAAAAGAAGCCAGAGAGTTTGTGTTCGCCAAACATACTTGTCGAGCACTAGACACAAGATGGGATGAATATGTGGAGTTAGTCCTGGAACTTAGATTGTTAGATAAAGATTCTTCTAAGCGCCCATTGATTTAAAAAGGGGAGATCAATGGGCTTAAGGAGAGAGTTTCCTTATTTCTTAGGAGAATGCTTTTTAGACTAGAGAGTTTTAAAAAAGTTCAAAAGTTAATGAGCTTCGCCCCAATTATTGGCAATTCCGCTTTCCACTTCTAGTGGCACTTTTAAAGAAGCTGCATTTTGCATCAGTTTTGAAACTTCGCCTTCCACCGAAGCCACTTCCTTTTCTGGGACTTCTAAAATTACCTCGTCATGCACTTGCAGGATCATTTTGGCATCAACTTTTTCCTTTTGTACCCACTCATGTATGGAAATCATTGCGAGTTTCATGATATCGGCTGCCGTGCCTTGCATTGGCGCATTAATCGCTGCCCTCTCCGCACCTTGACGTGTGCGTCCACTATATATTCCTGGCAAATACAAACGTCTGCCAAAAATTGTTTCTACAAAGCCTTTCTCACGCGCCCGTTCTTTGGTTTGTTCCATGTAAAGTTTGACTCCAGGATATTTAGCAAAATACGAGTCAATGTAATCTTGCGCTACCGTTCTAGGCAATCCAAGCGCTTTGCCTAAGCCAAAAGCTGACATGCCATAGATCAGCCCAAAATTGATAGCCTTAGCGCTTCGTCTATCCTCATCACTGGCTTCTTTTCCAGGTGCAGCAAAAACTTCAGCCGCAGTGGCAGAGTGAATGTCTTCCCCATTTTCAAAAGCTGAAATCATATTTTTGTCGCCTGAGAGATGTGCCATGATTCTTAATTCAATTTGGGAATAATCAATTGCTAGCAATTTATATCCTTTGGGTGCCACAAAGGCTGTACGAATCATGCGGCCTTCTTCTGTTTTAATTGGGATATTTTGTAAATTTGGATCTGCGGAAGATAATCTTCCAGTAGTTGTGACCGCTTGGTGATAAGAGGTATGCACTCTACCAGTCACCGGTGAAATTTGTTCTGGCAGCGAGTCTGTATAAGTACTTTTGAGTTTAGCCAGAGTTCTGTGCTCCAATAATATTTTTGGCAGTTCATAATCTCTTGCCAAGTCTTGTAAGACCGATTCATCAGTCGATGGCTGCCCGCCAGGAGTTTTCTTGATGACCGGCAGATCCATTTCGTCAAAAAAGATGGCCCTTAAATCCTTGGTGGAAGCTAAATTAAATTCTTTTCCCGCTTCTTTAAAAGCTTTTTCTTCAAGGCCACTAATGCGCTGACCAAGATTATTGGACTGGATTTTCAACTCATCTGCGTTGACTAAAGCTCCGTTTTGTTCAACGTCTGATAACACCGGAATCAAAGGCAGGTCAATATCCGCTAAAACTTTTTCAAGAGACTTGGTTTTACTCAATTTTTCTTGCAAAACGTTGTGGCATCTCAAAGTTATGTCTGCATCTTCCGCAGCGTAATGAGTAGCGGTTTCTAAATCAACGTTATTAAAAGTGATTTGCTTCACTCCCTTGCCAGCAACTTCTTCGTAGCTAGTGGCTTCGTAATTCAAATAAAATTTAGCCATGGCGTCCAAGTTGTGACGCGTTGCAGTTGAATCCAAAACATAAGACATCAGCATGCTATCGCTCCCAATATTATTGAGTTCCAAGCCATGTTGAGCGAGAACGTTTCGGTCGAATTTTATGTGTTGCCCGACAATCGGTACTTTCTCTAACAACGGCTTTAGTTTTTTTAATACCAATTCTTTTTTTAATTGTTTAGGTGCCTCAGCATAATCGTGACTGATGGGAATATAGGCTCCTTCGCCTTCTTTAGCAGAAAGTGAAATACCAACTAATTCTGCAGTCGTGAAATCTAGGCCATCGGTTTCTGTGTCGAGCGCAATCAATTTAGCTTTACCCAACTTTTCAATCAAAGCATCAAGTTCTGATTCTTTTAAGATGCATTGATAGCTCGCATTGATGTCTTTTAGTTTGGGAGTTTCTTTTTTTAAAGCTTCTGGAAGCTCTGTTGGTTTTGCCTTTGGGGTCGATTTATCAACTTTACTTTTAATGAGTGTTTTAAATTCTAATTCGGTAAATAATTCAAAAATTTTAGCCTCGTCTCTTGGCTCAACTTGAAGATCTTCAATACCAAAGTCCAATGCGACGTCTTTTTTAATGGTAGTTAATTGCTTGGATAATTTAAGTTGCTCAATGCCTTCTCTTAGATATTCGCCGACCTTGCCTGTAATTTCATCTGCGGATTCAATAATCTTTTCTACTGAGTCATATTTGCTTAACCAATTCACAGCAGTTTTTGGGCCCACTTTATTAACGCCTGGGATGTTATCCGAAGTGTCGCCAACCAAAGCTAAGTAATCGATAATTTGATCAGGTCTAACACCAAACTTTTTCATCACTCGATCTTCATCAAGCAATTCATTGGTCATTGTATTCACCAAGGTGATGTTTTTAGTCACCAGTTGGGCTAAGTCTTTATCGCCTGTTGAAACAACAGTTTTGATGCCTTTGCTTTCAGCTTCAGTTGCCAGGGTGCCAATTACGTCATCTGCCTCTACCCCATCGACTATAAAAAGCTTCAATCCTAAAGCGCGGCAAATGTCATGAATCGGTTGAATTTGAGGTCTTAAATCATCTGGCATCGGCGGTCTATTGGCCTTATATTCACTGTACATTTCATTTCGGAAAGTCTCGCCCTTGGCGTCAAAGATCATTCCGACTGGACTATTAGGATGATCTTCTAAAATTCGCATCACCATGGTGGTCACTCCGCGCACTGCGCCAGTTGGTTGGCCAGACGAGGTGGTTAATGGCGGCAACGCATGATAAGCGCGATAAATATAAGATGAACCATCCACTAAAATAACTGAGTCGTTGTCAGTAATGCTTTCGGGTTTTGCCATCAATACATTTAAGAGGTGATTCGTTATAATTTAATTAAGTTTATTAGACCTATGCCAAAAGTTCTAACCCAGATTGCATTTTTTTTCTTTGGTACGCGCAGAAGAATTCTTGGTTCAATATTTTCAGCCTGTGTATATCTGATCGCTTTTGCTTTCTTCATGGAATACCAATTAGGTTTAGAACCTTGTCCAATGTGTATCGTTCAAAGAATAGCCATCGCGTTAGTGGCTCTTTTGGCATTAATTGCAATAGTTCATAACCAAGGTTTGAACTGGTATTTTGGTTTCATAACTTTTATCACACTAGGAGGAGCGGCCTCAGCCACGCGACATCTATACTTACAATCGCTCCCCGCCGATCAAATTCCCACTTGTGGGCCTGACTTGGCCTACTTAATAAAATTTTCATATTTTGAAGACGCTTTGCGAATGCTCTTCATTGGCGATGGAAATTGTGCCGAAGTGGTTTGGAGTCTTTTAGGAATCTCAATACCTGGTTGGGTTTTGATAGCTTGCATACAGATTTTATTGATGTCGTCTTTAGTCTTTAAAGTAAAAAATTAATGGACTTTTCTATACTAACTCTTGTTTTATCTTTATTTACGCTTGGAGTGGTGATTTTTATTTTTCTTCGTCTAAGAGATCAAGATCAAAAAGATTCAGGACAAACTGAAATACTCGAAAATAAAATTGATTCGGTTTCAAAAGATCTCAACGATATTGAAAACCAACTTGCATCTGTTACAACACCAATTAACGAATTAAATCGGTTCTTAGGTGGAAATGTTACGACGGGACGACTAGGCGAATGGAGTTTAGAATCCATCGTGAAAGAAATATTGCCCGATGGTAGTTACGCATTCCAAGAGAACATCAACCCAGAAAATCAGGACAGGGTCGATTGCGCTGTAAAAACTGCAGACGGAATTACCATCCCAATCGACTCGAAATTTTACGCAGGTCAGTACAAACAATACCAAGAAGCCGGCCAAGCGAATTTAAGAGCCAACGTTTTGAGAGACTTGAGGACGGCAATATTTAGAGATGCCGATGATATTGCAAGCAAATACCTGCGTCAAAATTCAACTACGAACTATGCTGTGCTTTATATTGCTTCTGAAAAACTAATTGATCTTGTCGATGAAATTGAAAACTTAAGACAGGACTGCTTGTCAGAAAAAAAAGTATTAATTCAAGGACCTAATACGTTAGCTGCTTTTTTAGACACCATTAGAATAGGGCATCACTATTTACAGTTAAATGAAACTGCAGCAAAAGTAGCCGAAGTTGTGCGAAGAATTAAATCTCAATTTGATAGTTTTGATAAAAGCACAGACGGAGTTTTAAAAAGATTAGACGCTTCTGTAAAAGAAGTAACTGCCTTGCAAACACGCATAAATGTCCTAGGTAGAGAGCTCAACAAGGGAACTGAAGAACTTAAAGACGAATAAAAAAGGGAGCCACTGGCTCCCTTTTTTTCATTAAGTTTTCTTAGTCCCAACCTTTGATAGGTACGACTATACCTCTTCTGACAATAGATCTATTTCTTCGAACGGAATTTTGAAATTCTGCGAAATCTGGATTATCCATATCTAAAGAGTCCATGAAACCCATGAGCTCAGTCATATTCTCTGCACCAATAAATGCAAAGTGCGTGTATTCTGAACTCGCAATTGCTCTTTGTATTCCAAAAGCACCTGTAAGAAGTCCACTAGCTACAGAAGCGTCAGTGAACTTTTTGTAAGCTTCTAAATAAGATGCTTCGTTTCTAACGTTCATTTCAAAAACTGCAAAGGCTCTCTCTTGAGTCCAGTCACCAACCTCATAAACAACTTTGTTTAAAATTTGCTCAGTAGGAACTGATACTGCCGCCATTTCAGTTAGAAACTCAGCGTATTCAGGACAGGCATTTATGATCGATAGCGTTTCATCTATTTCTTCAGCGCCTTCATAAGTAACGACAAAAGTATGCGTTGAAGGCTCATTGCCATTGAATGCCTCACCCATTAACGCCACCGAAGAAGGACTTGCTTGCCCGCAGTCTGACGCATTGAATTTATCCATGGCCGCAACAACCGCAGGAGGATTATTCGCAGCGATTCCAAAGAAAGCGTAGTAAGTGTCCTTTTCCATGCCGTGATCATCAGCGAAGACAAGTCCGTTTGAGATTAACAATGTTAGTAATATTTTTTTCATATTTTCTCCTTAAATTATCTTACGTAGACAACTTCACAAGTCATCATGAAGCCTCTTTTAAGTTTTCTTAACTTTGGAAATTTTGCACCAGCAGCCATGTTCCAGTCTTGGTCTCTTGCATCAAGAAACTCACCTAATCTAACTGAAGTCGGTGCTTGAATAACCACCATAAGTTGACCAGTGTAATCGCCAGTATTTATTTGAAATGCACCCAAAGTTACATCTTCAAAACCATTCACCTGAGCAATTTCTTGATAGGTCGCAAGTTCTTGAATGTATCTTTGCGGAGTGCTGGTATAAACATTAATGTTGTAATTGGCGTACGTCATGCCTACCTCAACATCTGCAACAACTGGTGTTAATGCTGAATAATGATCTATCGTAGAGACAGTTCTTTTATCAGCTATTTTTGCAATTTCAGCTACAATTTCGGGATCGTAATAAGTCCCGCTAAGTGAATCAGCATGACTGTCATACAAACTGTAAAAATACATGTCGCCAAATTCCTCAGAGCCACCGCTTGGCAAGCAAACGCCTGCGCTTGCTGTGTTCGATGGTGGGCTGGTAATTGGAGCACTCGCTCTAGCCCAATCCATGTATCCCATAGGATCTGCTGTGTTTATTGTAAAAACGTTCATCGCTGGAGCTGCAAATACAAAACTTGCCAGAAATGAAGTTAAAATTAAAAGTGTTTTTTTCATTTTTGTTCTCTCCTAGAAAAAATTAAAAACGGATAATTATTATCCACTAAAATAAGAAAAATAAAACGACAATTATTCGAAGATTTTGTGAACAAATTTTTAATTATTTTTCCCATTTTTTTTTCTATGCTGCTGCTTTCTGCAGAAGAAGAAATAAAAATTTTAAGAATTATCGATGGAGATACTGTATCGGCTGAATCACGAGGGACTGAAATAAAAATTAGACTCTCTGAAATCGATGCACCTGAAATGGATCAACCTTATGGAACAAATTCAAAAAAATGTCTATCTGAGTTGATTCGTGAAAACTCTAGTTTAAGATTTAAATCTGATGGACAAGATAACTACGGTCGTTCTCTAGGTTGGTTGTTAACAGATGACAAAAATCTAAATTATGAAATGATTAAACAAGGATGTGCTTGGGTTTATGATAGGTACGTAATAAATAAAACAATCTATAGTTTTCAAAATGGAGCTCGATTAAAAAACTTAGGACTTTGGAAACAAAATAATCCTATTGCACCTTGGATTTGGAGAAGAAATAATTAATTGATGGAAAAATTAGAGAACATAAATTTTAAAAATTCTTTTGGAACTTTATCCGAGGACTTTTATACCAAACAAGGATGGAGCCCCTTACCCAAAGCTAAATTGGTAAGTTTTAATTACGATCATGCCAAAGAACTAGGACTAGAAACTATCGACCCAAAGGATTTAATAAAAATTTTTAATGGCGAAGTTTCTGTGCCTAACTCTGAGCCTTTAGCAATGGCTTATGCAGGACATCAGTTTGGAAACTGGGTACCTCAATTAGGAGACGGGCGTGGAATCTTGTTTGGTCAAATAAAAACTGCTGAAGGTCTCAAAGACCTTCATATAAAAGGTGCAGGCAAAACGCCTTATTCGAGATTTGGCGATGGAAGAGCCGTCCTTAGGTCTTCTATTAGAGAGTACCTATGTGGCGAAGCAATGCATGGCCTAAAGATTCCTTCGTCAAGATCCTTGATTATATTCACTGGCGAAGAACCAGTGTTTAGAGAAACTACTGAACCTGGGGCAATGATCGTTAGAACGGCAAGTACTCATATTCGTTTTGGAAACTTTGAATATTTGTGTCACAACGATAAAAAAAACCTCTTACCCGAATTGGTTGATCATGTCATCGAAGAATACTTTCCTGAATACGTTGAGCTAGAAAATAAAAATGAATTATTTTTTGAAGCGGTAGTAAAAAAAACAGCAGAGCTCATTGCTGCTTGGCAAAGCGTCGGCTTTGCACATGGCGTAATGAATACAGACAATATGTCTATTTTAGGAGAGACTTTTGATTTTGGGCCTTTTGGCTTCTTAGAAAATTATCAACCCGATTACATTTGCAATCATTCAGATTATCAAGGTCGATATTCTTTTAACAACCAACCCAATATTGGGCTTTGGAATTGTCAGGCACTCGCGTCAGCGTTGACTCCATTAATAAGTGAAGCAAAGCTTAAAAAATCTTTAGAAAATTATCAGTCTTATTTTTACACTCATTTCATTGATCTCTTTAGAAGGAAACTTGGACTCTTAAAAAAAGATCCAAAAGATTTTGAATTGATCGAAGAGACTTTAAATTTTTTGAAGGAAGAAAAACTCGATTACACAAATTTTTTCAGGAATTTGAATGATTTTATTTTTGGAGATAAAAAATTTAACTGCCAAGAAAAATTAAGAGCAAGGTTTGAATTAGAGGAAATATCTAAGGATCAACACGAAGAAATAGTTAAAGCAAATAATCCAAAATTTATTCTCAGAAATTACCTGGCTCAACAAGCTATCGAGAAAGCTGAAAAAGGAGATTTTTCAGAAGTTAACAAACTATTAGAAATTCTGAAAAATCCTTTTCTAGAACATAAAGGTCTTGACGATTACGCCAAGGAGTCGCCTGAGTGGGGGAAAAATTTGGAAATTTCCTGTTCGTCTTAAGTTTTGCTTACACAATTACGACAGATTTTTTTCAAACCCATTAATCCATAACGGTCTTTATCAAAAAAATAAAAAGGAAGCTCTTTTTTACAGCTCAAACATTCTTTTTTATCTTTCATTCTTTGAATTCTACAGATAAATAAAAAAAAAGAATATGGCTCAGAAAGACTGGGGCGACTTTCCTTCAAAAAAAGTTGCCCCAGTTAAAACCGGGGCAACGTGGGGGAGAAGAAACTTGTTTGTTACTCCTTTAACGTCAGGAGGCGAAGGTTAATATTCCTAAGCTACCTACATATACAACTGTAGAGAGACAGATAACATAACCTAACGTGCCCAACAGTGCTTTTGTATAGTTCATTTAAAAAACTCCGTTTATTAAACTTGTGCACATTATAATTTAAGAGAGCTTTACCTACTTTTAGAGAAAAACTGTGTAAAAAATACATAATTGATCTAAAAGTTATCAAAAAAGCTCTTTTTATTACCATTTCTGCACTATGCCGCTGAAAGTATACTCAGAAAAGGATTTCAAGCTAGTCTAAATTTTAAAATTTTGCTTAGATTTAACTTTTTTCATAAAGTATTTACAAAAAGTTATTAAAAATAGCTTTTTTTATGCTTTTTTAGAAATTTATATGAGTTCTAATTAACTGATAAGATATTTTTTTATTAAGGGAGAGAAAAATGAGACAAATTCAACTATCTAAACCTGGAGGTTTAGAAAATTTAAAAATTACTGAAACTGAAAATCCAAAGCCAGGTGCTAAAGACGTTTTGTTAAAAGTTACTGCTAGTAGCTTGAATTATCATGATCTAATGGTTGCGCTCGGCTTAATTCCTACGGAAGACAAAAGAGTCCCTCTCTCAGACTCAGCTGGTGAAATTATTGAAATAGGTGAAGAAGTGACCAAATGGCAATCAGGTGATGAAGTAATGAGCATGTGTTTTCCAAATTGGGTCAGTGGACCGCCAAAATATGAATTGCTAAGTTTTATTGGCGATAATCAAGATGGTTACGCAACTGAATACATCTCAATTCCAGAAACTGCGATTACCAAAATTCCTAATAACCTTAGTTTAAAAGAAGCGGCGACATTGCCTTGCGCGGGCCTGACTGCCTGGCGTGCTCTAGTTGATGAAGGAAATCTAAAATCAGGAGAAACGGTTCTGGTGCAAGGCACCGGAGGTGTATCTGTATTTGCTCTTCAACTCGCAAAAACCTTTGGAGCAACTGTAATAGCGACATCCTCTAGCGATGAAAAACTTGAAAAGCTAAAGCAATTAGGCGCTGATCATTTAGTCAATTACAAAACACACCCAGAATGGGGTAAAGAAGTTTTAAAATTAACCAACAACGGAGGAGTGGATCACGTCGTAGAAGTTGGTGGGGCTGGAACTTTCAGTGAGTCCGTGCGTTGTACAAAACTTGCGGGTCACATTGCTTTGATAGGAGTTCTGAGTGGTCCTTCGGTAAGTGAAATTATTTTGCCAAGAATTTTTCTAAAACAAATCCGATTGAGTGGTATCGCCATGGCAAACCAAGACTCGCAGATTGCAATGATTGAATATTTAGAAAAAAATGAAATTAAACCAGTGATAAGCGATAGTTTTGATCTTGAAAATTTAGCGGCTGCGTTTCAGCATCAAATTGATAACAAACATTTTGGGAAAATTTCAATTGATATAGGTTAAGCCTTGTGACAGTATTTATCGATATTTTGCGAGGGATGAATTGAAAAAACTAATTTTATTATTTTCGGTCATTTTACTTATCAGTTGTTCTGATGAATCGTTGGATATAGTTCAAACTCCTATTGATAAAGTTAAAGATCCAAACGCAGATTATAATGAGTTGAGAAATGCCTATTTTGGCGATACTCATGTTCACACAAAACATTCCTTCGATGCTTATCTTTTTGGGACGACTGGTTCACCATCTGATGCTTATAGATATGCTAGAGGCGAAACGGTAAAACATCCTGCAGGTTTTGACATGAAATTGGTTGAACCATTAGATTTTTATATGGTTTCAGATCATGGTTTTTTTATGGGAATGATGGAAGCTTATGCGGATACATCTACTGAAATCTCAAATGCTCCAGGTGCTGAAGTATTCCATAATATGAATGCTCCAGAAAATTTAACACTTGAAAACGGAGCCACAAGACTAAATACTTTTGCTCAAACTCTTCAAAACTTTTTTCTCAATCCTAGATCTTATTTTGATCCAGAACTTTGGCAGGCTGTCCTTACTAATAACCTAGCAAGAGGCTTAAAAATTTATGATCACGACGTGCATTTATCGGCTTGGGCTGATGTGGTAAAAGCAGCCAATGACGCTTACGATCCAGGAAATTTCACTACATTCATCGGTTATGAGTTTACGACTTCTACTGATGTAGCAAATGAAAATTTACATAGAAATGTGATGTTCAAATCTTCTAATGCGCCAAAGAGACCTTACACGAGGATTGATTCAATTAATCCAGAAGATCTCTGGACTTGGATGGATAAAATTAGAGAACAAGGCATTGATAGTATTGCCTTTCCTCACAACAGCAATGGCTCTAACGGACAAATGTTCGAAATGGAAACTTTTTTTGGGGAGCCTTTATCTAAAGAATATGCTGCTCTGAGGATGCGAAATGAACCTATAGTAGAAATGACACAGGTCAAAGGTACTTCAGATACTCATCCATTATTATCGCCAAATGACGAATGGGCTGATTTTGAAATTATGGAGGCAAGAATAGGAAGCATACCTCCAGCTTTTAGCTTTCCTGCGGGTGGCTATGTCAGAGACGCATATATTAGAGGGTTAATGTCTTATCAATTTGGTACTGGAAATCCTTATAAATTTGGCCTGATCGGTGCTAGCGACACCCATGTGCTTGGTGCTGGGCTTAGAGAAGAAAATTATTGGTCTAAAATAGGACTGGTTGATGCGGATCCCCGCGCTAGAGGCTCTGTACCGGTATCGGAGGAAGATAGAGATGTTGTTCCTAACAGAGGCGGTGTTTCATTTAAAGAATTTGACCAAGGAGACTATGTCATTGGTGGCTTGGAAAACTGGGGCGCGTCTGGGTTGGCTGGTGCTTGGGCTGAAGAAAATACTAGAGAATCAATTTTTAATGCCTTCAGAAGAAAAGAAACATTTGCTACTTCAGGTCCAAGAATCGTAGTTAGATTTTTTGGTGGATTTGATCTGGACGAGCTCACTTTCAGTGACGAAAATATAATTAAGTCAGCTTATGAGACAGGAGTGCCAATGGGTGGTGACATCTTTGCAGAAGAAACAGATAAAGCTCCAAGCTTTCTTGTCTGGGCTCAAAGAGACGTTAATGGTGCCCCATTGCAAAGAGTACAAATCATCAAAGGATCAATCAGCCGAGCTGACTCCAGTCCAACAGAAAAAGTTTACGATGTTGCCTGTTCTGATGGACTTCAAGTAGATCCAGAAACAAACCGATGTCCAGACAACGGTGCTCGAGTTGATATCGAAACCTGTGCTGTTTCTCAAAACGTTGGGTCAGCAGAATTAAAAGCGATTTGGACCGATCCCGATTTTAATAAAGACGATAGTTCTTTTTATTACATAAGAGTTTTAGAAAATCCTACATGTAGATGGTCAACGTGGGATGCGATTCGTGCAGGTTTTAAACCTAGAGAAGACCTTCACGATACAATTCAAGATAGAGCTTGGAGTTCTCCTATCTGGTACACCCCAAATAATGCCGAGAATCCTCCCCCCATAAGAATAAACGCAGAAAGGCTTTAGTTCTTTTTAAAGAATGCTTCGCAAAATAGCTATTTTTCTTGTTATTGGAGTTTTAATTCTTGGTTTGGATTTAACATTTTCCAAATTTAAAGACGACAAATTAATTTATGTAACCGAAGAGGAAATTTATAGCCTCATGAACTCTTGGGCATTGCAAGTAGGTCGAAACCCAAATCCTGATGAAGCAAAAGCGATCATAGATAATTTAATAGAGGAAGAAATTCTTTATCGAGAAGCACTAAGATTAGGATTGGACGCTAACGACCAAATCATTAAAAGACGTTTAGCTCAGAAGTTGATGTTTTTGAAACAAGAATCGAAAGGAACCAAACTCACGGATTTAGAGATTTCAGAATTTTATAAAAGCAATCTTGATAAATATTTAATCCCCGCACAGTACGATTTCACTCATATTTATTTCTCTAAAGAGGATGAAGGTTCGACTAGAGCACAAAACGCTAAAGCTCTTTTAGATAAGTCTCAAGAAATTAAAGGAGACGTTTTTTTTCTAGGTAAAAATTTTACAAATAAAAGCTCTAAAGAATTGAGAAAAGATTTTGGGATAGATTTTTCATTAGAGTTTGAAAAACTTAAACTAAATGAATGGTCTAAACCCGTTGAATCGACCTACGGAAGTCACTTAATAAAATTAGTAGGATTTCAAGACGCAAGAATACCCGAACTTGAGGAAATCAAACCAAGAGTATTGGTAGATCTAGAGTTAGCAAGAAAGGATTCGGCTCTATCAAACTATCTTGACGAATTGAAAGAGGATTATGAAGTTATTATTAGCCGAAACTTAAGACAAACTTACAGTGAATAAATTTTATTTTTGTTTGATCCTTTTATTCTTATCTTCAGCAATTAATGGTCATGAATTTAATCCAGCACATCTTGTTATCAATGAGAAAGAAGATTTCAAGTACGATGTAACTTGGATGTATCCCATTCGAAATTTGGGGCCTGTGAGTTTATCTTTGCCGAAAGATTGCGAATCCAATTCAATCGAAGCTTTTCAAGAAAGTAAATATTTGACTGAAAAAATATCCATGCAATGTACTAATTCAATTAAAGGGAAAAGTATTTTTATTAATGGATTGTCAATTTTAAATGATGCCTTAGTTACTATTAAATTTTTAAATGGAGAAAGATTTGAGGGCTTGGTTAGCTTAAAAGACTCCAAATTAACCATTCCAAAAGAGGCGCAAGTTTTTCCAACAGGTTATTTTGCCTTGGGAATTGAGCATTTAATCGGCGGGCCTGATCATCTTCTCTTTGTCTTTGGATTACTATTTATTGTTTTTGGTTGGCAAAATTTAATAAAAACCATCACCGCTTTCACTTTAGCTCACAGTATTACATTAGGTTTATCTGTATTTGAGATTGTGAGCTTACCGTCTATTACTATTGAAGCATTGATTGCTCTAACTATTATTTATTTAGCTCTAGAAATAAGCGAGGATAAAGAGAAAAATCGTACTCCATGGATTATGGCCTTTGCATTTGGCTTACTTCATGGTTTTGGTTTTGCAGGAGCATTGAGTGAAATTGGAATTGCTAATGAACAATTATTACTTTCTTTGCTTTTCTTCAATATTGGCATCGAAATAGGGCAGCTAATAATGATTCCAATTTTTTTAATAATTATTTGGCTGCTCCAAAAGGTAAAGCTAAATTTTTCCGTAACCAAACTATCATCTTATGCTATTGGTGGAATGGGCAGTTTTTGGTTAATTGAAAGAGTCCTTGGAATTTTCTAAAAAAAAGGCTGCCGAAGCAGCCTTTTTAAAAAGCTTTAAGTTAAAGGTATTTCGCCTGAATTGTAATTTACAGGTGTTTCACAACTAACTACTTCATCAAATGCGTTTTGAACGTCCATGCCAGTAGCTAAAAAGTTTGCGTTGCCTGCATCTCTTAATTCGGCAGACTGATGAAAATTACCCCAGAAAAAATCTAATTCTTCTGTCTCATAATCAGGTGCCAAAACTGCATAAGTGTAAGGCGCGCCTAACGAGTTTTGGTCAGCTTCTATCCAAGCCTCAAATTGATCGATAACCGCGATTAATTCATCTGCTCCTTGTCCTTCGTTATATGAACATTGTTGATAATCTGAAGAAAAAGAAGACAAATCAAAAGTTCCTAAAGCATCTCTATCTCTTCTTATGTATGCATCAAAAGAGAAAGTATCCGCTTTCGAACCACAAGCCAGAATGTCAGCAGTGGATTCTGCCCACTCAGCTGTTTTATCATAACCTTCCCAGGTTTCCCAACCTGCCTCTGCATCAGCTTTAGAATTCCATACCAGTTGCCAAAAACCATCGCCAGGTGCATCTTCTGGTTTATCGCCTTCGAAAGTAATTCCGTAAGCTGCTACTAAGGTTGAATTAGTTTCGACCAACAAGTCTTGCCACTCGGGAAGCATATCGCTATTAAAATTTTCTACTGACCAATTTTCGCCATAAGTGCATGGAACATATTCCATATAAAATTTTTGGGGATATTCTTCGGATCCAAGATCTGCATAAGTCATTTCTGGCTCAGAACTGCATGCAGAAAAAATGGTTAGAGTTGTGATCAAAGTTAAAATGTATAACTTATTTTTCATTTTTGTACTCTCCGTTAAAATTAAAATGAACATTAAGTATCCTCCCAAAAAACTGGACAATCAAGTACGGAAGTTACAAATTTTCGAATTTAAAAGTTAAGAACTTAATTTCTCAATTATTTTATTCTGAATGACCTCTAAGTGTGGATTTGGTCCAGAATTAAAAATTTTTTCTAACATTTCCTCGTGATCAGGATAATCAAGAATTCCTTTCTGATAGCTAGTTCTAGCCTTTAAGTTTTGCCAGTATTCGGCAACATTTGGTAATTCTTTCATCTCCAAGAGGCTTTCCATTTTCATTTCCGTTAATCTGTTAAAACAACACATCAAATTAATATCGGCGTGACTAAATTCACCTAATAAAAAATTCTTATCTATTAAATTTTTTTCAAGCGCAATTATTTCTCTAGTAAATCTATTGTAAACAATAGGCCCGATTCGTTGTTTTAAAGAAAAAAAATACATCATTAAAAAAGCAATTTTCCTATCTCTTCTTGGATGTTTAAAAATTATCCTCAAGATTGAACTAAATTTTAAATTTTTAATGAGATCCTCTATTAAACCAGTAGAAAACAATGGAACCATAGTCCCCAAACTTTTTCCCATTCCCACGCCTTCAGTGATAGTGGTATCTTCTACCCATTTTTTCAGCTCTCTTCTTTTAAGAGGATCTTGAGGCCAAAGATTTATCTCGTTATCACCCTCTAGGTTATCAATTCTTTCAATAATATAAGCACTGTCACGAATAATCTCATCATTAAGTTTCAAAACTGGGACAACAGCAGTGGGATTTATATTTTTAAGAAAATCGTCAGCTAGATTTCCAGCCTCGTCGCTGTGATCGCAAAGCTTTATTCTCTCACTTTTAAATTGCAATCCCTTTTCATATAAAGCTACTCTGACCATTTGACTACATAATGACCAATGGGCATGATAAAGAGTA
Source organism: uncultured SAR86 cluster bacterium (assembly GCA_902616715.1). Lineage (GTDB taxonomy): Bacteria > Pseudomonadota > Gammaproteobacteria > Magnimaribacterales > AG-339-G14 > AG-339-G14. The sequence goes on along the minus strand of CACMTR010000002.1, from coordinate 74,536 downwards.
AGCTTTTGATTCATTTATTAGCTTTAAATTAAATTTTTTTTCTAGAAAGTATTTAACTTATACTATATTTAATTAAATTTTAAGGAATATGTTAGACAAAATTTTTCTTACATTGTTTGGATTGGAATGGTTTGGTTTTGGTGTCCTCGGTCTGTTTTTTCCTGACATTATTGCGGGAATGCTCGGAGTAACATCTTATTCTGAATCAAATCTTTATTTGAACGAAACTCGAGCGTTATATGCTTTCTTTACTATCTTGGGCTTGATGTCACTGATGAGTATTTTTAATGTAAATTTAAGAAAAAAAGTTTATTTAACTTTTGCGATTTTGATGGGAAGTTTTTTAATTGGCAGATTGTTAAGCTTTGGCTTAGACGGCAGTTTTTATGGAACTTCAGCATTGATTTTTATAAATGAACTAATTGTCTTCTTAATAGCTTACTGGCGTTACTCAAGAAGAGAATTCATCTTCTAACTATAAGAATTTGTCTATAAACTCAAACGCATCTTTTTTGGCTGCTTTTCTAATGTCCCAGTTTCCGCCAGTCCAGGCTCCCAGAGCCGCAATTTTTTCGAATAAAACGATTCTATCCTCCATTGTGTTGCCCGGTAAAATTTCACCGTCGTCAGTTTCGTAAGTGATATCGCCTTCCTTGTCAATTCTTGCAAATTTTTCGGTATTTGGAACGATGGAATCAGGCCAAAAAGTTTTCGGCATTACAGAATCAAATCCATGAAGTCCTTCTTCGTAAAGTATATATCTACAATCACCTCCTTTATCTTTAATCCCTTCAGTTAGTCTTTGGACAAGTGAGAAAGGAGTGTAATCGTCCTTGCCCCCCAATAAATTTAGAATCGGTGAATCAGACCAGCGCATTTCTTCTGGCCAATAAATTGCTAAAGGGTAGTAATTCAAATGCAATGCAAATCTCTCCCCATCTGGTGCTAATTTTTCAGCTAGTGGTAACCAAGCAGAATATAGAGACGCTGCACCCCCCAGGCTCCATCCGCAAATTCCAATTTTTTTCTTATCTATATCGGGATGTCTGGATAAAAACTTCAATGCCTCATAAGCATCGGCCATTAACATTGCATAGGTCACAGACAACTGATCCTCTGTAGTACTTGTCACTCCTCTTGCATCGAAACTATCAACTTGGAAAACTGCATACCCTGCTTCGAGAAGCTGAATCATCATCTGGTATTGAGCGCCGCCCCAGCCGCCACTGTGATGCACACAAACCATGCAAGACAACTTGCCAGAAAATTTTTCTGGAAATAACAGCCAACCCTTTGCGTCTTGAGGCGGTGAATTTTTATAATCTTTTATGATTTGATGAAACTCGAAAGGATTAGAAGATTTATATTCTATATACCCAAACTGACCTTTTTTGAAAGTTAAATCTTCGTTCATTCACAAACTCCTATGAAGGGAAATATTACTATTTATGAGTATGATATAACATTTAAATTTGGCATAATAAGGAACCTTTTGGGGCTGGTCCGGCCCTAAATTTTGGGAGACATATGAATCATAATTTACCATCAGATTCTCTGCTTGAAATCGCTTTAAAAAACGGCGAAGGAACCATTGTAAAAAACGGGGCGCTAGTAGTTACAACTGGAAAAAGAACCGGAAGAAGTCCAGCAGATAAATTTATTGTCAGCGATGATAAAACTCGTGACGTAGTAAATTGGGGTCAGGACAATCAACCTATTGACTCTCAAATTTTTGAAAAACTTTGGGATGAATCGGAAGAATACCTTAAGGATAAAACGGTTTTTACATCCGATCTTCACGTCGGTGCTAGCGAGGAACATTACCAACCTGTCAGAGTAGAAAATGAATTGGCCTGGCATAATATGTTTTGTCAAAGCCTTTTCATAAGACCAAGTTCATTCAACCCAATCAATAAACCCACCTGGCATTTAAGATGTGCTCCTAATTTTGTTTGTGATCCAAAACGTCACGGAACAAATTCGGATGGAACGGTTATGTTAAATTTTTCAACGAATCAAATTTTGATCTTAGGTATTGCCTATGCTGGTGAAATGAAAAAATCTATGTTCAGTGTAATGAACTTTATTCTGCCTGAGAGCGATGTCCTCTCTATGCATTGTGCGGCTAATGCTGGTGTTGATGGGGACGTGTCACTATTTTTTGGTTTATCAGGCACTGGCAAAACTACGCTTTCAGCAGATCCTGACAGATGGTTGATAGGAGACGACGAACATGGCTGGGGTGATGGAATTGTGTTTAATATCGAAGGGGGTTGTTACGCAAAAACAATAGATTTGTCAGAAAAAAATGAGCCCGTAATTTGGAATGCAATTAAGCACGGGTCAATTATTGAAAATGTAGTTTTCAACCCAAACTCGTTGGAGACTGATTATTCGGATACTTCCCTTACAGAAAATGGGCGTTGCGTTTACCCTCTTAGCCATGTGGATCAACACTTAACCAAAAACTATGGGGGCGAGCCAAATGCAATTATATTTTTAACCTGTGATTTATCAGGTGTAATGCCTCCAGTTTCTATTCTCTCAAAAGAGCAAGCGGCATATCACTTCTTGAGTGGTTACACGGCAAAAGTTGGATCTACTGAATTGGGTTCCACTTCAGATATTGATTCTACTTTTTCTAATTGTTACGGTGCTCCTTTCTTCCCAAGAAAAGCGCAGGTTTATGCTGATTTATTAATGAAAAGGATCGAAGGCTTTGGAAGCAAAGTTTACATAGTAAATTCAGGCTGGACTGGTGGTTCTTATGGCGTCGGTTCAAGATTTAAAATTCCTACAACCCGAAGCATAATCAAAGCAATCCAGTCAGGAGAAATTGAAAATAGCTCAAGAGATAAACTTGATATTATGAATGTCGAAATACCAACCGAATTACCTGGAGTAGATACAAACTTATTGAATCCAAAAGCAACTTGGTCAAATTCAGATCTTTATAATAAAGCTGCTGAAGAACTTGCAACCAAGTTCAATGAAAACATCTCTAAGTTCGAGGTGTCAGACGAAATAAGAAATTCTGGGCCTGTCTTATAAAGATCTAAACCCATGTCTGAATCTTTTAAAGAGACATTAAACCTATTAAAAGACTCCAACCTTGACGATTTTTCAAAATACTCATTCAGAGGCATAGAAAAAGAGTCTCTAAGAGTTTCGGGCACGACTATTTCCGAAACGGATCATCCTAAATCATTAGGTTCTACTTTAACCAATCAATTTATAACTACTGATTTTTCTGAAGCTTTATTAGAGTTAATAACGAGTAAACAAAACTCTATCGACGCTTCACTGGAGCAGTTAGAGGATGTATTAAGTTATGTCTACCTAAAGTGTGATGAAATAATTTGGCCAAGCAGCGTGCCCTGCGCAATTAAAGATGAAAATCAAATAAGAATTGCAGAATACGGTTCTACCAATTCAGGACGTCTTAAAAATTTATACAGAAAAGGTTTGAGCGAGAGGTACGGTAGCATGATGCAATGTGTTTCTGGCATCCATTACAATTTCTCTCTCTCCGATGAATTTTTTTTACAACTTGGTACTGAAATTGGTTCATTAAAAGAATTTAAAAATAAATCCTATTTGAGTTTGGTAAGAAATTTCAGAAGGAATGCATGGTTATTGCTTTATCTTTTTGGAGCAAGTCCAGTGGTTCCAAAAACTTTTATAGCAGGAAGGAAAAATTTCTTAAAAGAATTAAATAACGAAGATGATTATTTAGAATATGCCACATGCCTTAGAATGAGCGAGTTGGGCTATATGTCTAACGCTCAAGATAATCTCTATATTGCCTATAATAATTTAGATGAATATGTTGAAAATCTTCTATTTGCTTTAAAGAAAAAACATCCTAGATATGAAGAAATTGGGACTGAAAGAAATGGAGAATACATTCAGATTAACGATTCAATCATTCAGATAGAAAATGAGTACTACAGCTCGATAAGACCTAAAAGGATTGTTGGTTCTGGCGAAAGGCCAATAAACGTCCTAAGAGAAAAAGGAATAGAGTATGTCGAGGTTAGATGCATGGACAATGATCCTTTTGACCCTCTGAGCCTTTCATCAGAAACGAGTTATTTTTTAGAAGCCTACCTAATGACATGTTTAGCTGATGAAAGCCATATTGCTTCTAAGGAAGAAATAATAGAGATTCAAACAAATTGGCAAAACGTCGTTAAAAACGGGAGAAACCCCGATCTTAAAATTTTATTGAAAGGCAAAGAGGTTCCCATCAAGGAAGCTGCTCAAGCTATTTTAGAAAAAATTAATACCTACGTCGCTTCCATTTCAGACCAAGCAATAGAATTGAAAGCTAATTTAAGTAAAACACTTAAGCTTCAACAAAGAAAAATAGAAGATCCTAATTTAACTCCCTCTGGGAAAATTTTAAAAACTCTCAAGGAGAACAATATTAACTGGACAGAATTCAATTTAGAAATTTTTAAAGAGCATAAAAAATATTTTTCTCAATTGAATAAAGACTTATCGTATTTAGAAAAAGAGGCTGTTGCTTCGATAGAAAAATTTAATGAACTAGAAAAAGAAAAAGAAATTCCATTTGCAGATTTTTTAAAAAACTATTTAAATGCATTAAATTAAATAAAGGAGAGATATGAAAGCATTTATATGTAGAGAATTTGGACCTGTAGATTCCCACAAAGTTGAAGAAATAGAAGACCCTAGAGCTGAACCAGGTATGGTAATTATTGACGTTAAAGCTGCAGGTGTAAGCTTTCCAGATGTTTTAATTATTCAAGGCAAGTATCAATTCCAACCCCCCTTTCCTTTTTCACCGGGCGGTGAAGTTGCTGGAGTAATCTCTGAAGTAGGTGAAGGTGTCACTGAATGGAAAGAGGGAGATCGTGTGATTGCGATGATCGGAAATGGCGGGATTGCGGAAAAAGTTTCAGCTTTTGCCGGCACACTAATGACGTTACCAGAAACTATGGATTATAAAGATGGTGCAGCTTTTCCACTAAACTACGGAACAACTTACTACGCATTAAAACAAAGAGGTAAGCTTAAGAAAGGCGAAACACTCTTGGTAACTGGTGCTGGAGGTGGAGTTGGAACAACGGCGATAGAGATTGGTAAGGCAATGGGCGCAAGAGTTATAGCCGCTGCAAGTAACCAAGAGAAACTAGATATCGCAAAAAGATTAGGTGCTGACGAGGTTATTAATTATGGCGATGGCGAGTTAAAAGAAAAAGTAAAAGCTATGACCGACGGACTAGGAGCTGATGTTATTTATGACGCTGTTGGCGGCGATATCTTTTTACAATGCATGAGATGTATTAATTGGGATGGTAGAGTCCTAGTCATTGGTTTTCCAGCGGGAATTCCAAAGGTTCCAACAAACCTTGCCCTGCTAAAAGGCTGTTCAATTGTTGGTGTTTTTTGGGGAAGTTTCACCGGGAGAGAACCAGAAGAAAACACGAAAAATTTTGAAGAGTTATTTGCCCTGCATGCAGAAGGAAAGATTAAACCCGAAATTACAAAAAGTTATTCTTTAGACGAGGCTGTCAGGGCAATAAAATCTTTAGAGGAAAGAACCGCTACTGGAAAAGTAGTAATTGAAATATAAAAAAAAGGAGGCTTAAAGCCTCCTTTTTTTCCTGTCCTTATTTATTAAGCAGTTTCCTCTTTTGGCCCAGGAGCAGTCCACATTCCTCCAATAAGTCCAACCAAAACAGTGACCCAAAAAATTAAGGCAACTGGATTAGAAGGAATTAAAGATGGATCAACGTATTCTGTCGCTCCCATTCTATCTACAAACAATTGTAGTCCTCCAGGAATTTCTCCTTCGAGTTGAGATATAGAGTAAGCCCAATTATTCAACTGTGAAGTTACATTTGCAAAAACTCCTAAATTAAACAGCACAATACAAACTGACATTATGCTATGAACTACTCTTCCAAAAGTGGTAGTGCCATATATATTTGCGTTTGTAACGCCTCTAAATACCATCCAAAGAAGAATAATATTTCCAATCGCAAATATTGCATTAGCTTGAAGCAAACCAATATTTGCTTCCATTATTCCATTCAATTCTTCCATAACTCTCCTATTTTTTAATTATTTTTTGGGCCCCAAACTAAGCCTAAAATCATTAAAGCTACAACAGCTAAAAATGCTACTCCCAAAACACCAGGGCCATTAACCGGACCAGTAGTGCCGACAAAATCAATGAAACCTTGGCAAAACGAAGGGTCGGCGCAAGTATCTACTCCCGCTTCTTGTATATATCCGGCAGTGTTTGTCCAATTATTTCTTGCGATCGTCCAAGTTTGAAAAGATCCTGCTAAAACTAAAAGTCCAAAAGCGCTAGAAAGTATTTTAGTCACTATATTTGATTCGTCGCTTTCTCTTGTCATGTTTGCGACTCTCATAGCTAACCAAATCGCAATGATTGTTCCAATGAAACCCATAGAAGCTATAAGCCTTCCCATGTTAAAAAAGTCCCACAGTAATTGTTCTGCTTCACCCATATTTCTCTCCTAAAAAAATTTAAAATTTATTGAGAATCACTCTCAATTCCACTGTTTAATATAAACATTGAGAGGATAATTTCAACAAAAATTAGGTGACTATCTTGCGAAGGTTATGAGGCTTTTTAGTGCCTTGGCTAAATTCTCCGGATTATGAGGGCTCTTAAAGAATCCATAATATTTGCCATCTGGACTTATTAAAGCTAAGTTCATGCTGTGATCCATGTCGTAGTTATTTTCTGTTGAATTTATAACTGGAACAAAAGGTAGAGTTAAATTCGTAGCAAGCTTGTAGATTTCATCAATAGCACCAGAGACGCCAATAAAATCTTTATTGAATGCCTGCGCATAATTCATAATTTTTATAGGCGTGTCTCTATCTGGATCAACAGAAACAATAGTAAAAGTTATGTCTTTGAGTAGTTCTGGTGAATCAGCCTCTAATAAATCTGAAGTCTTGGCTATTTGATTCATTGTCATGGGACACATGTCTGGACATGAAGCGAAGCCCATAAAAATTAAGTTCCATTGGTCTTTGAAATTGTCATTTGTGAAAGCTTCATTACCCGATGCAAGTTTAAAATCACTCAATTCTCTTTTGGTATTTAACTTGTAAAATTTTAAAAGTTTGTATTGATCGGCAGTTAATTCTTTTTCTGTGACTGTGTCATAAACAAATAGTCCAATCACCATTGAAATAATTGCTAGGCAGGAAATAACTGTGTATCTAATATTGTTGTTTTGACTCATAACTAAAAGAGGATTCTATCCAATGGCATGGAAATAAACAAAACTGTCAAATAAATTATTGAGTAAAAAAAGAATGGAATGGCTTTTTTATTATCTCGATCTATCTTAAAGGTAATGGCTAGATAAATTAAAATCCCTCCAAGAAATGAAGACACAGCAAGATAAAAAACTCCTAAAAAACCTGTTGCAAAAGGAAGCCAAGAAACTGCTAACAATAAAAATGAATAAAGTACGATTTGTGTCTTTGTATAAGAAACTCCTTTAATTACCGGCATCATCGGGACCCCTGCATTTGCATAATCCTCTTTTCTATCAATAGCTAAAGCCCAAAAGTGAGGAGGCGTCCAAATGAAGACTATTAAAACAAGCAATAATGGCAGAGAATCAATTGAGCCTGTGACAGAGACCCAACCTAAAAGTGGAGGCATTGCCCCAGCTAAACCGCCTATTACAATATTTTGTGTTCCTGTATATTTTAAAATTTTTGTATAAAAGAAAGCATAAAAAACCCAAGTCAAGAACGTTAAAAACCACGATAAAAAGTTGTTAAAAGTTAATAGAATAAAAGAGCCAACTGTCAGCAAAAGAAAAGCAAACGCAATAGCATTAGACATTGGAATGGCATTTTGAACCAAGGGTCTCTTGCTAGTTCGTTTCATTTTACTGTCGATCGAAACATCTAAAATTTGATTCGTCGCTGCACTGGATGCTGCAATCATTCCAATTCCGATAATCCCAGTAAAAACCTGAAAAAGATTTGAAGCAAAGCCTTCAGCTAAAAACATTGAGGTGGCTGCAGTCAGAACCAAAAGATAAATAATGCTTGGCTTAGTAAGCTCTAGATAAGCGCTGATGTTGGATTTTGAATATTTTAGGCTATCTGTTGACACTGATCTTAAGTCTAAAGTAAGAAATTGCTAATAACAAAAACAAAGCCCCTAAATTATGAGCTATAGCTACATATAAGGGAAGGCGATAAATAATATTTGAAATTCCTAGTAACAACTGAAGGAGCAAAAAGAAACTTAAGACTCCTGAATATTTTTTTAGTTTTTCACTATAAAAAGAAGCGATCAAAGCGACGAAATAAAAGGTAACTAATATTGCTCCCAATCTATGTACTAAATGGATTGCAGTCCTGGACTGGTGATCTAATTTTCCACCCAAATAATCTGGTCCGATGCTTTGCATAAAGTTAAATCCCATTCGAAAATCTGAATCTGGCAAAATTTGTCCCTGGCAAAGAGGAAAATCTGGGCAGGCAAAAGCTGCATAGTTTGAGCTGAGCCAAACTCCAAGAATAATCTGGGCAACCAAGACGGGAAAAGCAAAATTTAAAAGATTGAAAGTTTTTTTACTAACTCCATAAGGCTCGCTGGATCCAGTGTCTAAATCTTTCAATTTCATATAAGTAAGAAATAAGAGAGTTGTGGTAGCAAACCCACCCAACAAATGCATCGTTACGACCTGCGGCCAGAGTTTTAAGCTAACCGTCAAATATCCAAAAGTTGACTGACACAAAACCAAAACAACTAATGCCCCCGTTAACTTAGTTACCAATGAATTATAAGGTTTCAAATAAAGCGACATTATAAAAATCCCTATAATCAATAACCCTAAAAATCCAGCAAAATATCTATGCACTACCTCAGGAATCGCCTTTTCTATTTCAAATTTTCTTTCCGGATATAATTCATTTGCTTGAGCTATTTCTGTCTCGGTCATAGGAAAAATTGCGAACCCATAACATCCTGGCCAGTCCGGACAGCCTAACCCTGCATCTACTAATCTAGTCCAAGCTCCCAAACTCACTACTCCGAACGCTAAAAAGACGCCAAGAAAAGCAATAATTTTTAATTTTTTTAAACTAACCAATTTTGGATGCCTTTAATAATTTCTTTAAGTCAGCTAAAAGCTTTTTTCCATCAATATCCCCAGAGTAATAAAGAATTACGTTACCCAAAGGATCTGCCACAAATAGATTAGTGGATTGGAAAAGGTTTACTTTTGATTCTTTAAATTTACTTTCAACTAAATCTAAATCATTTATCGTAATGAAATTTAAATCTTCATAACTAGAGGTAAGACTTGGTTCAAGTATTTTTAATTCGTCTGCAGTTGAAGCTACATATCTTTTAAATCTTCCCTGCTCTCTTGATAACAAAACATTAACTTGTCTGGCAATGTAAATAGTCTCTAAACAAGTTTCATCACACCTATCTTTAATAAATGTAATCATCATCCATTTTCTTTCCATGCTATCAATATCCAAATATTGATAATCTAATTCCAAGTCTAATTCTCCTAAGTACAAACTAGGCTCAATTAAATCTCCATAATTAACTTTAGTTTTAGGCCCGAAACCCAAGTAGTACCATGCTGTGCTCAAGGTAATAACCAATATAGGAATTAAAAATATCGTTAAGGCAATAAAAAAACCTTTATTTTGATTCATTTCTTTTTCCTCTAAAAAGATAAACGCAAACTCCAACCAAAATTACTACTGAAAGCCCAAACCACTGGAAGGCATAGCCAAAATGTCGGTACGAGGACAAATTAATTGGCTTCCAAATAGAAGTAAAACTTGCAGGAGATAAATCAGAAAGTTCTAAAACAAAATCTTTCAAATCTCTACCAATGATGCTTTTTATTTCATCTAAATCTAATGATTGAATCAAGAAAAGAGAGCTCTCCAATTCAAAGGTAGTATTTGAACTTAAAGTTAAACCTCTAGAAGACGGTCTTAAGGTGCCTACAAGCGACAAGGATTCTGCAGGAGTTTTTATTCTTTTAAAATTTTTTCTATCAGTCATTTCTATCCAACCTCTAGAGATCATTAATGCTGAGCCATCATCTAATTCAAAAGGGCTCAGTACCACTACTCCTGGTTTTCCGTTATGTATTTTATTATCTAGATAGAAAAGATCTTTTAAAAATCTCCCTTTAATAGATACGTTTCGATACAAATTGATTTCTGAATCGAGATTATAAGTTATTTCTTCTATGGGATAAGACTGCTGTAAAGAATAGGTATTTTCTAATTCCTTTTTTTCATAACCTCTATTTATTTGCCAAACGCCAAGTGATAATGTCAATGTAAATAAAGCGAAAAAAGTAATTAGCGCTGCCCATCTAACTTTTTCCATAATTAAACTATACTACCAACCATGATTTTCAAAATAATAATTCTCATACTTGCTGCCGCTATGTTGATTAGTCTCTTTTCAAGTGCCTTTTTTTTAGTAAAAGACAAGGGATCGACTTCGAGGGCATTCTACACTTTGAGAGTTAGAGTTACTTTAGCTCTTTTAATATTGGCTACGCTTGCAATTGGTATTACGACTGGAAATTTGGAAGTTGGAGCCCCTTGGGGTTAAAAAACATACACAACAAGTACCAAAAGAATCCAAACGACATCAACAAAATGCCAATACCAAGATCCGGCGGCTAATCCAAAATGTTCGTGCTCACTAAAAGCTCCCCTGAAGCCTCTGATTGTCATTATCGTCAAAATAATGGCTCCAAGGCAAACGTGAAATCCATGAAAACCGGTCATTAAAAAGAAAGTAGTACCATAAATACCAGCTCCCAAAGTTAGACCCATATGAGCATAAGCCTCGTAGTACTCAACACTTTGTAAAACAACAAAAATGTAACCAAGCGTCAGAGTTGCTACCATCCAAAGTTTAAAACCTTTTCGGTTTCCTTTTTTCAATGCAGCTTCCGCTAGAGCAATAGTTCCACTTGAGGTTACCAAACATAGAGTATTCCAAAAAGGTAACCAAGTGTGAATCTTGCTCAAGGCTGGAATTGACATATTGTGGTGAGCACCAGGAAATCTTTCATTGTCTGGCGTCTCCATCAAAGGCCAGCTAGCCTCAAATCCAGGCCATAAAATATTAGCTATGCCTTTTTCGCCTTCCCCACCTAACCAAGGAACAGCAAAAATTCTTACATAGCCCAGAGCCAAGAAGAAGGCAAAGAAAAACATGACTTCTGAAAAAATAAACCAAGACATCCCATGCACAAAGGACGTGTTCAGTTGATCACTGTACATCCCCTTATCGTTTTCTTTAATAACCTCAGAAAACCAAAAAAACATTGTGCCCCACATCAAAAGAAAGCTTGAAATTAGGATCCAATGTGAGAAAGAGTCCTCTTTTCCAAGATCATTTATGGTGTAACCCGCACCATAAACAAATAGCAGTAGAGAGAGAGCCATGAAAATTGGCAATTTGCTACTGGCTGGAACGTAATAAGAAGATTCTGAGCTCATTATTTATATGCAAACTGTTCAGTCACGTCGAACAAAGTATACCCCAAAGCTAAAGATGAGATATCATTTGGAATCTCTGGGTCAATTATAAATTTTACTGGAATCGTAATGGATTCGCCTGCAGCAAGATATTGTTGTTCAAAACAAAAACATTCTGTTTTGTGAAAATATTTTGCCCCACGACCAGGAGAAACACTAGGGATCGCTTGGGCAACCATTGGCTCAGTCGTAGTATTTGTAAAAGTAAAATTCATTAAGTAATCCTTACCGGTTTCTATCTTCATTTGCGGTGCGTCTGACTTGAAACCCCAAGGCATGTTTTTATTATTAAGGGTCACAAAAGTAACCTTCATAGTTCTAGTCTCTAGTTCTTCGTCATAAGAAGAAAAAGTTGGCCCAGTCACTTTTCCATTCAAACCGGTGATGTCACAGAAAATATCGTATAAAGGAACTAAACCGAAACCAAAGCCAAACATCCCAAATGTAAGAAGTAACAACCGAAATACATTTTTTGTTTGGCCCATAGGTTAATTATTCGTTTGAGGATTAGTTAAGTCTGGTGAGGTTTCAAAGGTATGATAAGGCGCAGGTGAATCAACAGTCCACTCTAAACCTTTGCCCTTTGCTCCTTCCCAAACTTCTGCTGTAGCGCTTTTACCATAGTAAACGCACTTCAGAACATTGAATAAGAATAGGAGCTGTGAAAGTCCAAATAAAAATGCACCAACACTGACGATCATATTGTAATCAGCAAATTGCATTGCATAATCAGGTATTCTTCTGGGCATTCCTGCCAGTCCAACAAAATGCATTGGGAAGAAAGTTAAGTTCACGGATATAAAAGACAACCAAAAATGAGTCTTCCCTAAAACTTCATCGTACATGTAACCCGTCCACTTTGGCAGCCAATAATAAACTGCAGCCACAATAGAGAAAAGCGCTCCTGGAACAAGAACATAATGGAAGTGTGCAACCACAAAATAAGTATCATGATATTGAAAATCTGCAGGTGCTATCGCCAACATCAATCCTGAGAGACCTCCGATGGTAAACAGTGCCACAAAGGCAATCGCAAACAACATAGGTGTTTCAAATGTTAAGGAGCCCTTAAACATAGTTGATAACCAATTGAATACTTTAACTCCTGTAGGAATAGCAATTAACATGGTCGAATACATGAAAAATAATTCACCCGCAATAGGCATACCTACTGTGAACATGTGGTGCGCCCAAACAACAAAAGATAAAAGAGCAATTGAGGCGATCGCATAAACCATCGACGAATAGCCGAAAATTGGCTTTCTCGAAAAAGTCTCAATGATATGAGACACGATTCCAAAAGCGGGCAAGATCATGATGTAAACTTCCGGATGTCCAAAAAACCAAAACACGTGCTGAAATAAAACAGGATCCCCTCCTCCTGCTGCACTAAAAAAACTGGTCCCAAAATGAATGTCCATCAACATCATGGTTACTGCTCCAGCCAAAACTGGCATCACCGCAATAAGCAGATAAGCTGTAATAAGCCATGACCAGACAAATAAAGGCATTTTCATAAGCGTCATACCTGGAGCTCTCATGTTAAGAATTGTGGTAATAATGTTAATTGATCCCATGATCGAGGAGGCTCCCATAATGTGGACAGCAAATATAAAGAAGGTGACAGTTGGGGGTGCATACTCAGTAGACAAAGGCGCATAGAAAGTCCAGCCAAAGTTTGGTGCCCCACCTTCCATTAGAAAGGTCGAGAGCAAAACTCCAAATGCTGCTGGTAAAATCCAAAAACTTAAGTTGTTTAACCTAGGCAAAGCCATATCTGGAGCACCTATTTGCATGGGAATCATCCAATTAGCTAAACCAACAAACGCCGGCATAATTACCCCGAAAACCATTATCAAACCGTGATTCGTTACCATCTGATTATAAAATTCTGGAGATACAATTTGACTTCCTGGCTCAAAAAGCTCGGCTCTTATCACCATGGCCATAGCTCCTCCCACAAAAAGCATGATGAAGCTGAACCAAAGATATAGTGAACCAATGTCTTTATGGTTAGTTGTGTACAACCATCGAGAGAACCCTTTCGCTGGTCCGTGGTGATGATCGTCGTGATGTGACTCTATGACTGCACTCATTTTTTTCCTCTATAATTTATTTGTTTTGTAATCTAAAATTTCTTTCGGAGCAACTATTTCACCTGTTCCTGAAGCATCATTGCCCCAAGATTTTCTGGTATAAGTTATCACCGCAGCTATTTCAACTTCTGTTAACTGTTCTGCATAAGACTGCATTGCTGCACCTTGAACACCTTCCATTAAAATCTCAATTTGTCTGGCCTTATCATTCATGACAATGTCGCTTCCAGCTAAAGCGGGAAAAACTGGTGCTAATCCTTCACCATTGACTTGGTGACACGCCACACAATTTTTTTGATAAACCCCTTCGCCCATAGCCATTAATTCTTCAGTCGTCCAAAGTTTCTCGGTTAAAGCAGCTTGTTGAAGTTTTGCTTCTTTCTTTTGGATTATAAATTCTTTGTACTCATCTGGAGAAACCGCTTCGACTACTATCGGCATATATCCATGATATTGTCCGCACAACTCTGTACATTGTCCTCTAAATATTCCGGGCTCGTTTACCTGTGTCCAACCTGTGTTAACGAATCCAGGAATTGCGTCTTGTTTAATTGCGAAGTCTGGTACCCACCAAGAGTGAATGACATCGTTTGCAGTTATTAAAAATCTAATTCGAGCTCCGGTTGGAATAACTAAGTGTTCATCGACCTCTAGTAAATAATTTTCACCTTTTGGGGCTAAGTTATTTCTTTCATCAAGAGAGGTAGAAAGATTGCTAAAAAAACTCACTTCATCTTCAATATACTCATACTGCCATTTCCACTGATGGCCAGTAATCAAAATATTAATATCTCCTTCAGTGTCGTCGTAAGCTCTAATCATTGTTATGGTCGCTGGAATAGACATTCCAATAAGAATAAGAGCGAAAAGGATTGTCCAAGTAAATTCTAAGAAAGTGCTGTCGTCAAATTTTGCTGCCTCAACTCCCTCTTTTTTTCTATATTTAAAAAGAATGAAGGCCATTGCTCCAAGAACCGCAACCCCTATTGCGAAACAGATCCAGAATATGGTCATATGTAAACCAAAAATTTCTTGACCAAGAGCTGTAGCTCCTGGTGACATATTCACATCATCCCAACCAGCAAACGCCTGTAGAGATATAAGTGGCAAAGCAAGTAGAATTATTCTAAAAATTGTCATCACTCGAAACGTGTTAGATTGAAATTTTGCCAGTATTTTAGCGCATTCGAAGGCTAGTCTCTACGTGACTTAAGCGCCTCTTTTGTCTTGGGATTGAATCCACTCCATTGACTAAACGAAGCAGCAGCTTGGTGAACTAGCATACCCCACCCATCCAGCACAGTTAAAACATTGTTATCTTTAGCCATTTTCATGAACAGTGTATCGCTCTGAGAGTAGTATAAATCAAGGGCTACAGAAGCTTTATTAAAAATTGCTTTGTCTATATCAAGTGTTTGCTCTTTTGACGTGGAGATAGAAGTTGCATTTATAACAATGTCAAAAGTATTAAAATCTATACCTTTTAAACTTAAACCTGAGGGTATAAGAATAGAACTTTTCATCTGTAACCCGCTTGTTTCTTGGATTTCAGACACTAATTTAAATGATTTTTCGGGAGTTCTGTTTGCGACTATTACTTGTTTAGGATCCTCATTTAATAGCGAAGGAAGTATTCCCCTGCTTGCTCCTCCCGCGCCAATAACTAAGATGGTTTTATTTGTGATCTCAATTTCGTTATTTTTAAAATCTTTAACTAGACCAATTCCATCTGTGCAGTCTGCAAAAATCTTATTTCCCCTCAGGTGCAACATATTTGCGGCTCCAGCTTGAAGCGCTCTTTCCGAAATTTCGTCTGCTGCTTCTAGAACTACTTCTTTTAGAGGAAGGGTAACGCTCAACCCAGATCCCTTGTTTACAAAAAACTCTTTAACCCAATCAATGCATTCGTTTTTTTCAACCAGATATTTCTCAAAAGAAATGTTCAAATCAAACTGTGCAGCAAATTCATAATGAATTTCTGGTGATCTGCTATGTTCTATGGGCGAGCCAATTACTCCAAGTTTCATTTTCTAATCCATTTTCCAGTTATTAATTCTTGGACAGGAGTTGGTTTGTTAAGTTTGCCTAATTCACCATCAACAATATGAAGAGCTCTCCCAAAAATTTTTTTTATGTCTGACTCATTCTTAGCTGGCTCTTCTCCACTCAAATTTGCGGAGGAAGAGCAAATAGGACTTTCTAATTCATTCGTAATTCTAATAACATCAGGATGCAAAGATAATCTTACCGCTACCAATCCAGTTTTTCCTTGAAGCCAAATTGGAATTTCATCACTAGCTGGAATCAGCCATGTATGCGGTCCAGGAGATTTTTCAAAAAATGATTTTTTTTGATCCTTAGTTAGATGATTTATAAAATGACCTAATTGATTTTCATTTCCAGCCAGAACTATCACACCTTTATTCTTAGGTCTTTGCTTAATATCGAAGAGATTATCTACAGCAATCTCTGAAAAAGGATTACAACCTAAGCCCCAAACTCCTTCTGTAGGATGAGCAAAAACCTGATCATTATTGAATATTTTCTGCAAAATTGACATTAACTTCTTTAAAGTTCGTCGAATTTTTAGTTAAATTCCCTGAAGCTCGTCGTTTTCCTTTTTTAGCTGTTCTTTGTTAGCTTTTCTTGCTTCACTTATTAAGCTTTGTAGTTTTTCATCAGAAACAGAAAGAATTTGTGCTGCTAAATGGCCTGCATTTATCGCGCCTGCTTTACCTATAGCAACAGTAGCTACCGGAACTCCTTTTGGCATTTGGACAGTTGAGAGCAACGCGTCGAGACCACTTAAAGGCCCACCATCACCAGGAACTCCTATTACTGGCAATGACGTGTGAGCAGCAATATTTCCAGCTAGATGAGCTGCCATTCCAGCTATGCCAATAAAGACTTTAGTTCCATCAGCAATGGCTGCTTGCAAGTGTTCTTGAAGATATTCAGGCATTCGATGTGCACTCAAAACATTTATGCTGTATTCAATTTCTAATTGTTTTAATACATCTCCAGCTGCTTCTGCTAATTCCATGTCGGTTTTAGAACCTATAACTATTGATACTTTCAAAATAAACCCTACCTAAAAAATATTACTTATAATTACATTTTATTTTAGATTAAAACTTAAATGACTATAAGAAAAATTTTAACTTTTCCAGATCCCAAGCTCAGAGAAGTTGCTAAAGAAGTAACTAATTTTGATTCCAATTTAAAGGAGCTTGCAAACGATCTTCTAGAAACAATGTACGAATTTAAAGGTATCGGCTTAGCAGCAATTCAAATTGGAGTTAATAAGAGAATAATTGTTGCAGACATATCAGATGAAAAACAGGAGCCTCACATTTTCGTAAATCCAAAAATTAAAGTCTTAAATGAAAATAAAAAGGGTGGTTACGATGAGGGGTGTTTATCAATTCCTGGATTTTACGAAGAAGTAATTCGACCAACTCAAGTTGAAATAAGTTTTCAAAATCTCTCTGGTGAAAATGAGAAAATAATTCCTGAAGGTTTATTAGGAGTAGTTGTTCAACATGAAACCGATCATCTAGATGGAAAACTCATGGTAGATTATATTTCTTCAGTCAAGAGACAACGCATTCGATCAAAGTTACTTAAACTTAAAAAATAAAATCTTATGAAAATTATTTTTGCTGGTACTCCTGAAATTGCAATAGAAACATTAACAACTATTCATGAGTCAGATCACGAATTAACTTTGGTTTTAACCAATGAAGACAAACCATCCGGTAGAGGGAAAAAAATTACTAAACCTCCTGTAAAGCTGTTTGCCGAAGACAATAATATTGAAGTCAAACAACCACCAATTTTGAAAGACAAAGACTTTATAGATTTTTTAAAATCTAAAGAAGCCGATCTATTCGTAGTTTTTGCTTATGGCCATTTGATACCAGAAGAAATGCTAAAAATTTTCAAGAAGGGCGCGTTGAACATTCACACTTCTTTACTCCCTAAATTACGAGGTGCTGCACCAATTCAAAGAGCTATTATCAATGGGGACAAGTTGACCGGTGTAAGTTTTATGAAAATGGAAAAAGGTTTGGACACAGGTCCCGTTTACGAACAAGTTTTAATTGATATTGAACAAAGCGAAACATCTGATAGCTTGGAAAGAAAAATGTCTAAAGTATCTTCTACTAAAATTTTAGAAGTTATTGATTCTATTGATAAAAATACTTTCAACTTAGTCAATCAAGACAACGAAAAAGCATCTTACGCTCCTAAAATAATCAAGGAGGAATCCAAAATCGATTGGTCTACAACGGCTATTAACATAACTAATCTTATTAATGGCTTAAGTCCCTCTCCTGCAACCTATAGTTTATTGAGCAGAGAGAGAATAAATTTTTATCTAGCTGAGACAGTTGCAATAGAAAGCCCTGGCCCAGGAAAAATTGTTGAAGTTTCAAAGCATAATTTATTTATTGGCGCAAAAGATTTCTGCGTAAGTATCAAAGAACTTTCCAGGGCTGGCAAAAAAAGGCAAAAGTATGAGTCCTTTTATAATGGATCTAAACAAATATTTTCACAAGAAAATTTTTTAAGCTAGTTACTAAAAAAAATATCTGGGAGTATAATTTTACAAGGGATAAAAATTGAACATAGTAATTTTAGGTGCCGGCCAAGTCGGTTCAGAACTCTCGGCTATTCTTGCATCCGATCATGACGTAACTCTGATTGATTTAAAACAAGAAAAACTTATAAAAATTTCTGATCATCACGATCTGAAAACTATCTGTGGGAATGCCTGCTATCCAAAAACATTGGAACAAGCTGAAATAGAAAAAGCTGATCTAGCTATAGCAATGACTCAATACGATGAAGTGAATATGGTTGCATGTCAGATGATTAAACATATTAGTAAGAAAACTAAAACCATGGCTCGTATTAGGGCTACACAATATTTAGGTGGGAAAGGTAGTGAAATTTTTGAAGCAGGAGATTACACAATAGATGTTGTCATTAGCCCTGAGAATTTAATTACAGATTTCATAAAAAGAATTATTGAAGTTCCTGGTGCAAATAAAGTTTTAGATTTTGGAAACGGTCAAGCATCAATGGTGAGCGTAAAAGCTAAAGGAGGTTTGATAACTGGTCATAAAATTTCAGAACTTAAAGAAATAATTCCTAACGTGGACGTTAGAGTTGCTGCAATCAATAGAGATGAAAATTTAATAATCCCAAATGGTAGCGACACGATAAATAAGGGAGATGAAGTTTTTTTTATTTCGGCTAAGAAAGATATTAAAAAAGTTATATCAACAATCTACCAATACGATAAAGGATACAAAAATATAATGATTGCTGGAGGAGGAAGGATCGGTAGACGGTTAGCAAATTCTTTGGAATCTAAATATAGAGTAAAAATTATAGAAGCGGATAAAGAAAGATGTGTTTACCTAAATGAAAAACTTGAGAACTCGTTAATCCTTCATGGAGATTCATCTGACTCAGAATTATTAGAAGAAGAAAATATAGATAATATGGATCTATTTTGTGCTTTGACAAATAATGATGAGGCAAACGTAATGTCATCTTTATTAGCAAAAAAACTAGGGGCAAAAAAAATTGTCTCTTTAGTAAATAAGCAAAATTATCTTGATTTAATTAAAGAAAATGAAGAAGTTGACATTACTATTGCTCCAACAGATATAGCTATTGGAGTTGTTTTAAAAAACCTATCAAAAAAGGAGCTAGTAACAGCTCATTCTCTTAAAAGAGGTAAAGCTGAAGCAATTGAAATAGTAGCAAAGTCATCTGAAAACGCAGAAAATATTGTTGGAAAAGATTTTGGGGAAATTTCAACACCTGAAGGAACTGTTATAGCTGCCATTTCAAGCGACGATAAGATAAAAATAGCTCATCACGATGTTAAAGTTGAAGAAAATGATCATTTAATAGTTTTTCTGTCAGATTCCAGTAAATTCGAAGAAGTTGAGCGAAAATTAACGAAATAAAGGTGTTTTTGTGAAATTTAGACTAATTTCAAAGATATTAGGAACTGGATTGATATTATTTTCATTAATTCAGCTTGTTCCTCTTTTGATTTCGTTGATCTACAATGAAACTAACTATTCAAGTTTCTTTCAATCAGCTTTAATAACTTTTGTGTCAGGATTATTCCTGTATGGCGTAAATTATAAGAAAGACTATGAAGACCTAAAAATAAGAGATGGATTCTTACTAATTGTTCTTTTATGGTTTGTATTCTCCATTTTTGCATCAATTCCTTTCGTTTTACAGGAAAAATCTTTATCTATAGTGAATGCTTACTTCGAGTCTGTCTCAGGTTTAACGACAACTGGAGCTACAATATTTACTAATCTTGATGTAGAGTTAAAATCCATTCTATTTTATAGGGCGCTATTGCAATGGGTTGGAGGCTTAGGGATTGTTGTCTTAGCGTTAGCACTATTTCCAATATTAGGCATTGGAGGAATGCAATTATATAGGGGAGAAGCCTCAAATCCTGTAAATAATAATAAATTAAGGCCAAAAATGGCTGAAACAGCCAAATCTTTGTGGTTTATTTACCTTTTTCTTACAATTATGTGTTTCTTTTGCTATAGATTTTCAGGAATGAGTAATTTTGACGCAATTACACATTCTTTCTCAACCATTGCTATAGGGGGATTCTCAAATTATGATGCAAGCTTTGCATATTTTTCCAATAATTTTATATATTTTTTCGCTTCGGTGTTTATGTTCCTGTCAGCAATGAGTTTTTCACTACATTTTGTCGCATTTAATAAGCTTGAACTTGGAGGATACTTTAAAGACAAAGAACTTAGTTTTTATAGCATTGTTTTATTTAGTTCGTTTTTAATTATTTTTATCGTTCTACAATCATCAATAGGTTTAGATAACATAGACACTTTAATCCTATCTCTGTTCCAAACAGTTTCCTTTGCAACTACTACAGGATTTGTTGTAACTGATCATTCTTCTTTGCCACTTTTCATTCCATATTTATTGATTGCTTTAGCTGGTATGGGGGCTTGTGCAGGATCCACTGGAGGAGGTTTAAAAGCTATTAGGATTTATATTCTTTACAGACAAGCAAAAAATGAATTAAAGAAACTAATTCACCCAAGTTCAGTCATACCTCTTAAGGTCGGAGATAATGTAATAGATTCAGATATCTCGGATTCTGTTTGGGGGTTTGTCTCAGTTTACTTATTTGCATTATTTTTTGGGATACTATTAATATTAGCTACTGGCTTAAATATAGAAACTGCTTTTTCAACAATATTCTCATGCTTAAATAATCTCGGCCCAGCTTTGGGAGACGCGACAAATAACTATGCGTCATTAAATGATGTAAGCAAAATAATATTATCGTTTACAATGATACTTGGAAGATTAGAAATTTATACATTGCTAGTTTTATTTACAACCTTTTTCTGGAGATCTTAGTAAGCACTTACTATAGTTTAAATGCATTAATGACAGCAAAAAATATGGACGAGTTGGTTGCTCTTTGTAAAAGAAGGGGATTCATATTTCAGTCAAATGAGATCTACGGGGGCATCCAAGGTGTCTATGATTTTGGTCCTTTGGGAGTTGAATTAAAAAATAACTTAAAAGATTCTTGGTGGAGTTCTATCGTTTACGACAGAGATGATGTTGAAGGTATTGATGCGTCTATTTTGACTCATCCTGAAGTTCTTAAATATTCTGGTCATGAAGATACTTTTACTGATCCATTAGTGGATTGTAAATCTTGTGGTGAAAGATTTAGAGCAGATCAAATTCCTGATTATTGCAAAGATGAAGACCTTACTGAACCGAGACAATTTAATTTGATGTTTAAAACAAACATTGGTCCTGTTGATGACGGAGATAGTTTTGCTTATTTGAGGCCAGAAACTGCTCAGCAAATTTTTACTAATTTTAAAAATATAACAGATTCAACCTCTAGAAAACCTCCTTTTGGAATAGCCCAAATTGGTAAAGCCTTCAGGAATGAAATTACACCAAGAAACTTTATTTTTAGAGTTAGAGAGTTTGAGCAAATGGAACTTGAGTTTTTTGTTTTGCCTGGAGAAGATGAAAAATGGCATGAATATTGGATTGAACAGAGATTAAAATGGTGGGAGGAGCAAGGAGTAAAAAAAGAGAGTATAGAGCTCTTGAATGTTGAAAAACATGAATTGGCTCATTACTCAAAAGCAACAGTAGATCTCATGTATAAGTTTCCGCATGGATTAGAAGAGCTAGAAGGAATTGCAAATAGAACTGATTTTGACCTAGGTTCTCATAGTAAAAACCAGAATGAACTCAATCTTCAGTCTAACACAAAGGAAAATAAGCGGTCTAATTCTAAATTAGCCATACAAAATGAAGATAAGACTTGGAGCGTTCCCTATGTAATTGAGCCTTCAGCGGGGGTAGAAAGAGGGTTTTTGGCTATACTAAATGAAGCTTACAGAGAAGAAGTACTGGAAAATGGCACAAAAAGAGTAGTTTTAGGCTTAAAACCACATCTTTCGCCTATCAAAGCTGCGGTAGTGCCTCTAAAGAAAAATAACCCAGAATTAGTGGAATTAGCTAAAAAACTCAAGAAAACCTTACAAAATGAAAAATTGGGCAGGGTGATATTAGAAAACACTGGAAATATTGGGAAAAGTTACAGAAAACACGATGAAATAGGAACCCCAATCTGCATAACCGTCGATTTTGACAGCTTAGAAAACCAGACAGTCACTGTTAGAAATAGAGATACGATGAATCAAGAGACTATTTCGATTGATAGCCTAACTGAGTTTTATAAGAAATCCTTAAATTGAAGCCCAAATACATAGTTTTGGATAGAGATGGCGTAATTAACGTCGATTTGTTTGATTACGTTTTAGATACAAAAGATTTTAAATTTGAGGAAGGTAGTTTTGAAGCTTTGGTAGAGCTTGGAAAAAATAATTTTGAGATTGTAGTCGCAACAAACCAAAAATGTATAAATTTAGGATTAATCTCTTCTGAAGGAATAAAAGCTATTAATGACTATTGGGTAAATATTGTTACTAAAGAAGGAGTGAAAATAAAATCAGTCGAAGTTTGCCCTCATAAAGACGAGGAAGATTGTGATTGTAGAAAACCGAAAACTGGACTTCTTAAAAATGCAGAAAAAAAACATGGCATAAGTCTCAAAGATTGTTACTTTGTTGGCGACAAATTATCAGATATTGAGTGCGCATTAACTCATGGGTGCAAACCCATTTTAGTAGAAACTGGATATGGAACTAAATCAATTGCAGAAAGAGGGTCGAGAGAAAATCTAATAATAGTGAAAAATTTGAGAGAGGCCGTTAAGAAAATAATTAGAGAATCCTAAATATCAATATTGCCAACCAAATTTACATTGGCCTCAATAAACTCTCTACGATTTTCAACATTATCTCCCATCAATTGTTCAAAAAGATCGCTTGCTTCATCAGCGTCGTCAATTTTTACCTGAACCAATCTTCTGCCAACTGGATTCATAGTAGTCTCCCACAACTGATCTGGATTCATTTCTCCCAATCCTTTGTATCTTTGTATGTTTAGACTTTTTCTTACATCCTCCATCAAGGATCTTAAGGTAAGAAACAAATCATCAATTATTTCTTGATTGTCATTCTTAACGATTGAACTTGTACCGGGTTTAACCTTTTTTGATTTTTCTTGATAAGTCAAAACTAATTTATAGTTTTTTGATTTAAAAAAGGAAATTGGAATGAGATCAACCAAAGAGTTTCCAAAGTTAGTTCTTGTACATATGATATTTTTTAATTTTTCATCGACGGATAAATTATTAGTTTCTGAAATTTTATTGAATGAACTTACCCAGCTTTTTAATTCTTTTTCTGACGAACCTTTAGGAAAAGGTTTAACTTTTAGTAGTGTCATAAAAAAATCAAATGAAATATTTAGATCGGGTATTGAAGTAAGTTCTTCAAAATTTTTATAAGATTTTAAAAGCTCAGAAAATTCAGTTGATTTCATCGATGATGTTTTAGTTAAATTTAAAGTGTAATTTTCAGAAATTCTATCAAGTAAGAAATCTGTCAAAGCAGAATCGTCTTTTAAGTAAACATCTTTTTTACCTTTAGAGACTTTATATAGTGGAGGTTGCGCAATAAATATATGCCCCGCTTCAACTAGCTCAGGCATTTGTCTGTAAAAGAATGTCAAAAGTAATGTTCTTATATGAGAGCCATCAACATCAGCATCTGTCATTACTATTATTGAATGATATCTTAACTTATCTAAGTCAAATTCATCTTTAATCCCGCAGCCTAATGCGGTGATTAACGTAACAATCTCATCCGAACCTAAAACTTTATCAATTCTTGCTTTTTCTACATTTAAGATCTTTCCTTTCAAAGGAAGAATTGCTTGATTTTGCCTATTTCTGCCCTGCTTAGCTGAACCACCCGCTGATTCTCCTTCAACTAAATAAAGCTCACTAATCGATGGGTCTTTTTCCTGACAGTCTGATAACTTTCCTGGCAATCCAAGGCCATCCAATACACCTTTTCTTCTTGTCATTTCTCTTGCTTTTCTGGCTGCTTCTCTTGCTCTAGCTGCATCAATTATTTTTGAGGCTATCGACTTAGCATCGCTAGGATTTTCTAAAAGATAATCAGTCAAATGCTTATATGTCTCTTTTTCTACTACGGGTTGGATTTCTGAAGAAACTAACTTGTCTTTAGTTTGTGAAGAAAATTTTGGATCGGGTAATTTAGCCGAAATGATTGCAGTCAACCCTTCTCTCACGTCTTCGCCTGAGGTTTGTACAGATTCATTTTTTGCAAGATTCTCTTTTTCTATGTAATTGTTCATAGTTCTGGTAAGGGCTGTCCTAAAACCAATAAGATGGCTTCCACCATCTTTTTGAGGAATATTATTTGTAAAACATTGAATATTTTCTTGATATGAATCGTTCCACTGTAATGCAACCTCTATAGAAATACCGTCTGCTTGTTCTTGGATAAATCTAAAAGTTTTATTTAGAGGAGTTTTATTTTTATTTTTGAATTCAACAAATTCAACTAACCCGCCGTCTGATTTAAAGGTTTCAGCTTTTGAATTTCTTTCGTCTTTTAAAAAAATTTCAATTCCTGAATTTAAATATGAAAGTTCTCTAAGCTTTTTCCTGAGTATGTCGTAATCGAAAGATATAGAATCTCCAAAGATATTTTTAGAAGGTTTCACTTTAATTTCCGTTCCTTGTTCTTTGGTAGACCCAGAAGCTTTAATCTTATTTTTTGGATTTCCATTTTGATAAGTTTGCTGCCAAATTTTTCCATCTCGCCAAATTTTCAAATCTAAATTTTCTGAAAGGGCATTTACAACAGATACTCCTACACCATGAAGTCCCCCAGAAACTTTATAGGAATTATCATCAAATTTTCCACCTGCGTGGAGCTTAGTCATTATTACTTCGGCGGCAGATATTCCCTCTTCTTTATGATGATCAACTGGTATGCCACGACCATTATCTCTGATAGAAACTTCATCGTCTTCATGAATTATTACGTCAATTTTGTTGCAGTATCCTGCTAATGCCTCATCAATTGAATTATCAACAACTTCAAAAACCATGTGATGCAAACCAGTACCATCATCAGTGTCTCCGATATACATTCCTGGCCTCTTTTTAACGGCCTCGAGGCCTTTTAGAACCTTAATATTTGAGGAGTCGTATGAATCTGGAGAAGTGTTTTTTGAAGTCTTTTTAGACTGCTTTTTTGGCATAGAATATTATAAATCAATTAGTTGATTAATGGACTCATTTTCTATTTTTTTTACTGAAGTAATTATCTTTTGTCCTTTTGTAATGTTTAAAAACTGCATAGCCAAATTCAAATTCTTTTGATCCAATTCTGAGGACAAATCATCTATAAGATATATTAAATTTTTATTTTCAAGATTAGAAAAAAATTCTCCAAATGATAAAAAAACCAATAAAATCAATAGCTTCTGTTCTCCTCTCGAAAGAATATTTCCACTTTTTTCACCTAAAACATTTATTTCTAAATCAAATTTATGAGCACCTGATTTTGTAAAACCTTTAGCGAGATCCTCTTCATATTCTTCTCTTAGTCGCTTTTCAAGACTTTCACCCTCCCAACCAGAGAAAAAAGAAATTTCTAATGTAGAAAGAATTTCAGACCACTTATTATCTCCTACTTTGCCTAATATGTTTTCTTCTAAATCTTCTAGTACTTCAGTAACTATTTCTTTTCTAGAGATGTTTATTTCATTACTAATCTCTATTAATAATTTAGTCCAAACTGATATTTGTTCGACATCCTTCTCTTTTAGAGCTATGTTTCTTGAAAAAAGAATTTTTTTAAATTTTTTTAATTTTTCTAAATAATCATGTTTCACGTGAAACAAAAAATAATCTATGAATTCTCTTCTTATCTCTTTATTTTGTTCTAAAAATCTTAAACTAAAGTTATTTAACAAAAGAGGCAGAACATCGTACTTGTTGAAAGTTTCATAGTTATCTTTAATAAGAACTTTCCCAATTCTTTTCTCTATTATCTTCTTATCAGAATTAACTTTTGTGCTTATTCTAAAGAAGTCATAATTTTTATTAATCATTGAATTTACACTACTAGTTCTAAAAGACTTAGCCTTCAAAGAAAAGTGAATCGCTTCCAAAAAAGAAGTTTTACCGCAACCATTCTCGCCGTAAACTAGATTCGTATCTTTAAGGTCAAAGAAAGAATCTTCAAAAGATCTAAAATTTAAAAGGTGTAATTGATTAAGATACATGAAATCATAATCGCATCGGCATAATTACATGAACTAAGTTATCGTTTTTGTTGTTTTTAATAATACATGAATTTTCAGGCCCATAAAAAACGAAATCTACTTCAGCATTATGAATAACTGACAAAGATTCTTGAATATAACTAATATTAAAACCGATTTCTAAGTCGTCTCCAGAATAATCTACTGAGATTTCTTCTTCAGCACTTTCTTTGCTAGGATTATTTGCACAAATCTTTAAATTATCCTTAGAGAGTATAAATTTTACTCCTCTGTATTTTTCGTTTGATAGAACAGATGCTCTGTTTAACGCCGTTTGAATTAAAGATTTTTCAACTTTTAAGGTTTGCTCTTCCCCTGAGGGAAAAACTTTCTGGTAGTCAGGATAATTACCTTCTATAAGTTTGCTAACAAACCTAAACTCATCAGAAGAAATTAAAATTTGATTGGATGAAAAAGATAAGTTTACTTCGCCTGGATAAAGATTTAACAATTTTTGTAATTCTAATGCTGATTTTCTAGGTAAAATCAGTTTGTTTTCTTCTAAATCTTTTTCTAATGTTTCTGATGCCCATGCCAATCTATGACCATCTGTAGCAACTAAATTTACATTAGAACCTTCTATTTCAACTAAGATACCGTTTAAGTAATATCTAACGTCCTGAGAAGCCATTGCAAAAGAGGTTTGATCAATTAAATCAGCGAATACTTTGCCATTCAAAGTTGTTTCCAGATCAAATTTTTCAATCTCAACGACTGGAAAGTCTTGAATTGGCAAAATAGCAAACTCTCCATTAAATTTTAGAGCTGTAACTATTAATTGATTTTCTTTGAGCATGAACTCAAGAGAAGTCTCGTCAGGCAAAGACCTCGTTAAATCAAAAATTTTTCTGGCTGAAACTGTTGTCTCTCCTGGTTCTAAAATAGCATCACAATCAATTTTAAAACTTAACTCAATCTCTAAATCTGTTGCAATCAGAGTAATTAAATCTTTTTCAGCCTTTATAAAAATATTAGATAAAATAGGTATTGACTGCCTACTTTCTGCGACTGACGCCAATAAAGATAAAGGTTCAGATAATTTAGATTTTAGAATTTTAAAGTTCATTATGCTGTCAGAGCTCTAACTAGTTTTTTATAGTCTTCTTCAATGTTAGTATCGACAGTTCTAAGCTCATTTATCCTTCTACAGGCATGAAGCACAGTAGTATGATCCCTTCCGCCAAAAGATTCGCCTATTTCAGGCAGACTATGTGTTGTAAGTTCTTTGGCTAAACTCATGGATAATTGTCTAGGTCTTGCCAAAGATCTGTTTCTTTTATTTGACAAAAGATCTGATAGTTTAATGTTGTAGTAGTCTGATACTATCTTTTGGATATTATCTATACTAACTTGTCTAGCCTGAATCGATAAAAGATCTGATAAAGACTCCTTAATTAAACTAACGTCAATTTCCTTGTTTGTAAACTTTGCTTCTGCGCCTACTCTTGCTAGGGATCCTTCAAGCTCTCTGACATTTGATCTAATCTTTTGGGCCATAAAAAATGCACTTTCTTGAGACAAATCGTAACCTCTTTCTTCAGCTTTACTTAGTAGAATAGCAACTCTTGTTTCTAATTCAGGAGGTTCAATTACTACGGGCAAGCCCCATCCTAATCTTGATTTTAATCGCTCTTCTAATCCATTTATTTCTTTAGGATACCTATCACAAGTCAAAATCATTTGCTGGCCGCCTTCTAACAAAGAATTAAAAGTATGAAATAACTCCTCTTGTGATTGCTCTTTACCTGCAAAAAACTGAATATCATCGATCAATAAGGCATCTACGGATCTGTAAAAGTTTTTAAATTCGTTAATAGCGCCCAATTGAAGAGATTTAACCATATCTCCAACAAATCGCTCTGAATGAACATAAACAACTTTTTTAGAGGAATCATTTGCCTTAATTTTATTTCCAACTGCGTGCATTAAATGAGTTTTTCCTAATCCAACGCCTCCATAGATAAATAAAGGATTATAGGCTCCGTCTGGCAAGTCAGAAACCTGTTTAGCTGCTGCTAAGGCAATATGATTGGATTTACCTTCCACGAAAGTTTCAAAAGTGAAATTTTCCACCAAAGAATTTTCTTTATCTGAGAAAAGAGAAATATTTTTATTTTTTTTCTTTAATTTCAATAACTTATGCTTTGTAGATAAGTCATAAATTAAAGAAAAATTACTATTGCCTGACGCTTTTGCTAAAAAATCTCTAAATTTATCATCAAAATTCGTTCTAATATGCTCTTTAATAAAATCATTGGGAGCGAGCACGTAAAAGGACTTAACCCCGTTATCATCAGCATATTGAGTGAAGTCTAAAGGGTTTATCCAGGCAGAAAACTCTTCCTCGTTAAGCTCATGCTTAAATTGACTTTTACAGTCCTTCCAAATTTGCAAATTAAGTCTCCAGATTGATTTTAAATAGTATTATTTTTTAAATAACTTATCCACAGGATATCCATTATATATGTTGTGGATATCTTGTTAATAAGAAATAAATGTAATTATTGATTTTTTTTTATAAATCTTTAATATTCCTCAACCTTATGAAGAGAACTTACCAGCCAAGTAAATTAAAAAGAAAACGCACCCATGGTTTTCGTAAAAGAAACTCAACTATTGGCGGCAGAGCTGTATTAAAAAACAGGAGAAATAAGGGAAGAAAACAACTAGCTGCTTAAAGTTGAAAGTAAACTCTTTAAAGGGGAATGCAAGTTACGATTCCATTTTCAAATCTAAAGAACACCAATTATCTTCAGGGCCCTTTAAAATTTTTTTAAAGAAAAATGAAAGTGATAAAGTTTTTTTAGGCTTAATAGTTCCAAAGAAGAAAATCTTGCTCGCTACCAATAGAAATTTTATTAAAAGAAGGGCTAGAGAACTTGCAAGAGATAAATCGCTTGAAGGGTTTAACATTATATTTTTGGTTACAAATAAGATTAAGATCTTTGATAAATCTGAAATAAAAAACCATATAAAAAAACTTAAAAGGAAGTTAGAATCGCTTTTGTCACATGAAAAATCTGATCAGTAAATTAGAAGGTTTAATTATAAATTTTCTTTTGTTTTTAATAAGAGTTTATAAGATTTTTTTAAGTCCTTACCTAGGGCAAAACTGTAGGTATCATCCAACTTGCAGCTCCTATGCCCAAGAATCTCTAAAAATTCATGGTCTGAGAAAGGGCCTAATTTTATCTATAACAAGGATTGCAAAATGCCACCCTCTCGGAGGCAGTGGCGTAGATTTAGTTCCTGAGAAAGAAGATCTAAAAAATTAATAATGCAAAGATATTTTTTAATTTTTTCAATCATATTTTTAAGTTATTTATTATTAATAAATTACAATCCTCCTGTTCAAGAATCAGAATCTGATAACATTTTAACTGATAGTGAGTATTCACAAACTATAGAAACAGACGATTTTGTCTCAAGGGATGATATTGTTGGAGAAGAAACATTTTTAACTGCGGAGACGTGTGCAGAAAATGATACTTACTCTTTTTTTAATGAGAATTGGAGAGCCAAAATAGATCTCAAAACCGGGAAGATTGTTCATGCCGAATTAATTAAATTTCCAGAGAATGCCGGGTCTGAAATTAATAAATTAATCTTCAATGATTGCGGACTGGAAAGATATTCTCAACTTAGTGGTTTTGCTTTTTTAAATCTAAATGAATCAGGTAATTCATTATTTAAAGTTTCAGAAAATTATAAAGACGGAATCAATAACGTCTTTGTTCTAGAAAAAAAATCTAACAATTTACTTACAAAGAAAATAATTAGCTTTGGCCCAAAAGATTACTACCTTAAGATTAAAGACTCTGTACAAAACTTAGATTTTACTGAAATTAAATTAGCCCCCTTTTCAAAAATTGATAGATCATCTGAAATTGTTGAGGCCAAAGGATCGGGTTTTACAGACCCTTCAAGTTTTGCATATCTGGGGCCGGCGTTTAGAACAACCGAAGAAAACTATTTGAAGATTCCATTTAATGACATTGCAGAAAATAATTTTAAACAAGCCTCGACAGACGGTTGGGCAGCAATGCTACAACATTATTTTTTATCCGCGGTCGTTCCATCTGATAATCAAAACTACGTTTTCCAAGCGAAACAGAAAAATAACGGAGATTATTCAATAGGAATAGTTGGTCAAACAATTAGTCTTGCCTCCGAAGAAAGCTCTATTTTTAACCATAAAGTTTATTTTGGACCCAAGGTTCAAAGCGAATTAACGAAAGCACACCCTGATCTTTATCTAGCGGTAGACTATGGCTTCTTATGGTGGATAGGCCAACCCATGTACCAGGCAATGAATTTTTTCTTTGGCATAGTCGGTAATTGGGGCTGGGCAATTATATTGGTCACTATATTAATAAAAGCTATTTTATGGCCTCTATCTTACGTTTCATACAAAAACATGGGAAAAATGAGACAGGTTCAGCCCATGTTAAAAGAAATTCAAGAAAGATATTCAGATGACAGGCAAGCACTTTCAAAGGCCATGATGGACCTTTATAAAAAGGAGAAAGTTAATCCTGCCCTAGGTTGTTTGCCAATGTTGCTTCAATTGCCCTTTTTTCTTGCTTTTTATTGGGTGCTAATAGAGACAGTAGAGCTTAGATATGCGCCTTTTCTCTTTTGGATTACTGATTTATCTTCAAAAGACCCTTTTTTTATTCTGCCAATCCTCAATACTCTTGCGATGTGGGGCATGCAGCAACTTCAGCCCCAGCCAGTAGGCACTGATCCGATTCAGGTTAACGTATTTAAATACATGCCTTTTATCTTTGGAGTTTTATTTGCTTTTTTCCCTGCTGGGCTTGTTTTGTACTGGTTCATAAACTCTTTGGTTTCAGCCTTACAAATGTATCTACACGGCCCAAAAGGTTAGATTTATATCGTGCAAAATATATCTGACACTATAATAGCGTGTTCGTCTCCTTTGGGCAGAGGAGCTATATCTTTAGTAAGAATTTCAGGCCCAGATCTTACTTTCTTAAGCCAAAAATTAAAAATTAAAAATCTTGTTAATAAAAAAGCAATTGTAAAAGAAATACAATTAAAACATGATTTTAAAGAGAAGTGTGTACTTACTTTCTTTAAGAGTCCTAATTCTTTCACCGGCGAAGATGTTTTGGAGGTTTCCTGTCATGGCAACCCTCTTATAGTAGAGTTTATTATAGATTTTTTTGTAGATTTGGGGTGTAGAAGAGCTGGTCCCGGGGAGTTTTCTTTGCGCGGCTTCATTAACGGAAAGTTAAGCTATCTAGAAGCTGAAGCTATTGATGATTTGATAAATTCTGAAAATGAATTACAGCTTAATGCAAGCGCCCGCTCTCTTGCTGGTGAGTTTGAGAAAAAAGTTGATAGTCTTATAGATGAATTGCTTAAGCTAAGGGTTTACTTAGAAAGCAATATAGATTTTTCCGACGAGGAAATTATAAAAGATTTTAAACGATTTAAAAAGAATTTAAATGATTTTAGCATTAAAATCAACGACTTTATAAGAGATTCTGACGCATCAAGGTATCTTATTGAAGGCGCTAAGGTTGTAATTACCGGCCCTCCTAACGTTGGAAAATCAACGCTTATGAACATTTTATGTAATAAAAATGCATCGATTGTCTCCGAAATTAGTGGTACAACACGTGACATAGTTCAAAGATCTGTCAAAATAGATAATGTTAGCTTTCTTTTACATGATACAGCTGGAATTACTAAGATCTCTAAAGATCCTATAGAAAAAGAAGGTGTCTTTCTTGCCCAAGAGCTTTTAAGTAATTGCGATCTTATTATTGAGGTGGTCGACGTGTTTTCAAGAGATTATTCTTGTGATTATGACAAACCGGTTATAAGGCTAGAAAATAAATCTGATCTCTCTGATGATCTTAATAAAAAGAAAATAAATACCTCTTTTTTAAAAAATACTGGTATTGAAGAATTAAAAGCAAAAATGATAGAAAAGTTAAACTTACCTAATTCACTTGGTCAAATCACTTTTTCCGCTAGATCGAGACACACTAAATTATTAAAGATGGCAGAAGAAGAATTGTCAGAGGCATTAAAACTCGATTCTGAAGATTCTTTAGAGTTGATAGCAGATAATCTTAGGTATGCTAGTAATTTGTTGGGAGAAATAAAATCTCCTTATACATCCGATGAGTTATTAGGAGAAATTTTTTCTTCCTTTTGCATCGGTAAATAATTGTTAGTATTTTGTGAGTTTTTTTTAATTTATATTTTTTTTGAATAATTTTTTATAGTTACCAACAAAAATTAACAATTTATTAACATCTTAAAAAAACTTTTTCTACACTTTCATTTTTTCTCAACACCAAATAGTACTTGAGGTAGAAAAGTAATTAACAGAAAATAGCGTCCCTAATAATAACAACAGTAATATAAATAATATATATATTATTTAATTAATATTTAATAAGGGTGTGGATAAATTTGAAATAGTAATTATTGGCGGAGGTCATGCTGGGGTAGAGGCTGCTTTCGCATGCTCGCGCCTCAACAAAAACAGCTGTTTGATTACAAACTCTCCGGATGATATTGGAAAAATGTCATGTAATCCTGCTATTGGGGGCATTGGAAAGAGTCACCTTGTCAAAGAAATAGATGCGATGGGCGGATTAATGGGAATAGCTGCAGATTATGCAGGCATACACTTCCGAGTTCTTAACGCTTCTAAAGGAGCAGCAGTTAGAGCAACCAGGTCGCAATCAGACAGAGTGCTTTATTCAAACAAAGTAAAGGATATAATAAATAGTGAACACTTACTTACAGTAGTAAATTGTGAGGTTTCTGAAGTTCTTTTGCTCAACGGTGAAGCTTGTGGAGTAAAACTAACAAACGGAGAAACGATACATTCAGAAAAAGTTATCCTTACAGCAGGGACTTTCTTAAATGGAAAACTATTTACAGGAGAAGAAGAACAAGAAGGCGGAAGAATAGGAGATAAGCCTTCAAAAAAATTAGCTGATTTTTTACTTTCTTTAAATCTTAAGTCCGGGAGGTTAAAGACAGGAACGCCGCCAAGAATAGCGGCAAATACAGTAAATTGGTCCGCTACAAAAGAACAACCAAGTGACTTCCCAAGACCAACAATGTCATTTGTAACTACAGATAAAGTACATCCTAAACAAATGAGCTGTTACATAACCAGAACAAATATAAAGACTCATGAAATTATTATGGAAGGAATAGAAAAATCTCCTATGTTTTCAGGAAAAATAGAGGGCCTTGGTCCGAGATATTGCCCTTCAATAGAAGATAAAATTCACAGATTTTCAGACAAAGATTCGCATCAAATATTTATAGAACCTGAAGGACTTACTTCTAAAGAAATATATCCCAATGGAATTTCTACAAGCATGCCAAAGCAGATTCAACAAAGAATGGTTAACTCTATACAAGGCTTCGAAGAAGCAGTGATTACAAAACATGGATACGCAGTAGAATACGATTTTTTTGATCCTAGAGAGTTAAATCACACGCTTGAAACAAAAAAAATAAAAAATTTATATTTTGCAGGACAAATCAACGGAACGACGGGCTATGAAGAAGCTGCAGCTCAAGGTCTTGTTGCAGGAATAAATGCTTCATTAACTATTGACGAAAAACCGCCCTGGATCCCTAAAAGAGAAGAAAGCTACATCGGCGTTTTGATAGACGATTTAGTTACACTGGGGACAAAAGAACCTTACCGAATGTTCACATCAAGAGCAGAACACAGACTTTTACTTAGAGAAGATAACGCAGACCAAAGATTAAGCCCGATCGCGAAGAAACTTGGACTTATCAATGATGAGAGATGGGTGAATTTTAATAGGAAGCTCGAAGATATCGAAAAGGAAAAGGAAAGATTGAAAAATTTTAAATTATCGCCTTACCAGATTAATAAATTACATAAAAAGTCTAAAGCAAAGCGCCAAACAGGAGTTTCTGCTTTTGAACTGTTGAAAAGACCAGAAATAACTTATGAAGGTCTGTGTGAAATATTGAATATAACTCCAGAAAAGAGCGAGATTGCTCTAGATGTCACAACAAATCAAAAATATTCTGGTTACATACAAAGACAGAAAAAAGAAATAAAAAAAATTAAGAAAAATGAAAATGCCTTAATACCAGAGCAAATTGATTTTAACCAAATTGAGGGCCTGTCAAATGAATCGAAACAAAAACTCTCTCTTGTTAAACCAAAAACTCTAGCTCATGCTCAAAGAATTCCAGGGTTAACGCCCGCAGCTATTTCTCTTTTATTGGTTCATATTAAAAAAAAGAGCTTGCAAAAAGATAATGTTGTTTGATCTAAAAGATCAAGAGGTTTTAGGCGTCAAAGACATCAACGCGTTGCAAAAACTTAGCGACTACATAAATTTAATTAAAAAGTGGAACAAGACAAGAAATCTTGTTTCTAGACAAACAAGCGACCAAGATTTAAAAGAACATGTAATAGACTGCCTTGCTATAAATAGAGAGATAAAAACAAAAAAAATTTTAGACATAGGAACAGGAGCCGGGCTTCCCGGTATTGTTATAGCGTTAACAAATCCAGAAACAAAAGTAACGCTATTAGACTCAAACCGAAAAAAGATAGCTTTTTTAACTCACGTCAAAGCAAAGTTAAACCTAAAAAACGCAGAGCTGAGGCACACCAGAATCGAAGACTACGATGTGTCTGAAGAGCAACTAATTGTTTGCAGGGCTTTATCAAGCCCCAACGAACTAATAAAAAAAATAAAAAAAAATATAAACGAACAGACCGTTATTCTAATGATGGTTTCAGAGGACCAAGACATTTTTATTGAGGGTTATAAAACTCAATACATAAATTCAGTCGCAGAAAAAATTTTAAAAAAGAAGAGAGGGTTTTTAAGAATATCGGATTTAAAAAACTGATATAGTTTATAAGTTGACTACTTTAGTTATTGCAAATCAAAAAGGCGGTGTAGGTAAGACAACTACCGCATTAAATCTCGCGGCTTCGTTGTCTGCAGCGTCTAGAAAGGTTTTATTAATTGACCTAGATTCACAAAAAAATTCAACTTCAGCATCTGGTATAGATACAGATATCTCATCAAGTCTATTGGACGTTTTGATCGATAATAAACCAATTAACTCTATTATTCTTAAAACCGAATTTAAATTTGATCTCATACCTGCAAGTCAAGATCTTATTTCTGCAGAAATGGAATTGATAAATATTGGCAATCCAACAGCAGTTTTAAGGGAGAAATTACGCCAAATTAAATATGATTATGACTATATAGTTATAGATTGCCCTCCTTCTCTCGGAATGCTGTCGGTAAGCGCCCTAAGAGCCGCTGATAAAGTTTTAATTCCCTTGCAATGTGAATACTATTCTTTGGAGGGTCTCGCAGCAATGAATCAAACAATTCAAGAGATAAATTCTTCTACCGGGGACCAAATAAAAATCTCTGTTATTCTAAGAACAATGTTCGACATAAGAAATAAATCTGCACGAGAGGTTTCTCAAGAACTTGAAAAACACTTTTCAGAGGAGCTATGCACAACAGTCATTCCAAGAAATGTAAAGCTTTCTGAAGCGCCAAGTTACGGAATGCCGGCGTTATATTACGAGCCAGAAGCTAAAGGAACAATCGCTTATTTAGCTTTGGCTGGAGAGTTGATCAATAAATATGAAAAAGATAGCGCAGCATGACAACTGAACATGAAAAAAGATCTAAAAGAGGGCTCGGCGCTCTATTAGGCACCGAGATAAAGTTAGATGGAAAAAAAGTAAACGTTTTAAGCGTAGAGATAGACAAAATTAATTTTAGTAGATTTCAACCTCGAACAGTTATAAACGATGAGAAACTCGAAGAGCTCAAGGAATCAATTCTCTCACAAGGCATTATCCAGCCGTTAATCGTAAGAGAAACCGCGGGCGGTGGATACGAGCTAATAGCTGGCGAGAGGAGATTGCGAGCAGGTAAATTGGCTGGTTTAGAATCGGTGCCGGTTGTTATCAAAGAAGTAAATGATGAGGAAATAAATAAGATTGGATTAATAGAAAATTTACAAAGAGAAGACCTCAACCCTATAGACGAGGCAAGAGGAATCCAACGATTGCAAAAAGAATTTAATTTAACTCAAGACGACCTTGGCAAATCTTTAGGAAAATCAAGGGCGGCGGTTGCCAACAGCATGAGATTGCTGCAATTATCCAAGGATGTTCAAGATCTTTTGCAAGCAGGCTCTTTAAGCATGGGGCATGCCAGGCCATTATTGACCCTCCCGGAAGGGGTGCAAGAAAGTTTTGCAAAAAAAATTAGTAAAAATGGTCTTTCAGTTAGGCAAACAGAAGCGTTGGTAAAATCATATCAAGAACAAAAAAATCCTAAAATTTCTCCAAAAAAAGACCCAAACCTAGTTAGTTTAGAAAATGAACTGAGTGACAATTTAAGTTCTTCTGTGACAATTTCTCACAAAAAAAATGGTTCTGGAAAAATAACTTTTGCATATAAAAATTTAGATCAACTAGATTCTATAATTAAGCCCCTTAAGAAAAGCGAATAAGTAAAATTTTTTTTTATATTATTCTTGAATAGTTAAGTCAGACCTAACTATAATGCGTTGCCCAAACGAAAAATGGCAGAAAAAAACGTTATAGATCCTTCAAATGCTTCGGATTTAACTCCGACATCTGATTATATTAGTCATCACCTAACTAATCTAACTTATGGCTGGTGTGAAAAGTCAGAGAGTTGGGGTTTTGCTTATCATCAGCAGACTATTTTTCCTGAGTCTCCTTGCAAAGTATCAGAAATGGGGTTTTGGGCTTTTCACGTAGACACAATTTTTATGTCTTCTATTTTAGGCGTAATATTTTTTGGCTTTTTTGGCCTTGCCATTAGAGCAGCAAAAACAGGGGTTCCCGGAAAAATTCAAAACTTTGCAGAATATGTTTTTGAATTCATTAGTAATGCCGTAAGTAGCAATTTCCATGGCTCATCAAAAATTATCGGTCCATTAGCCTTTACTTCCTGCGTTTGGATTTTGGCTTGGAATTTGATGGATTTGTTGCCCGTCGAGCTAACTAATTTCGCCGGTGTTGCAGGCAGTGGATTTGATTACTTTAAAGTACTGCCAACCGCAGATGTAAATGCTCCGCTAGCCCTAGCTTTAGTTGTAATGTTTTTCGTAACTTATTACACAATTGCCAATCATGGTTTAGGGGGTTTTTTGAAAGAGTTTATAAATCCAATTGAGTTAGTAGGTTATTTTTCTAAGCACGTAGCTCTAGCTTTAAGGCTTTATGGAAACTTATTTGCTGGAGAAATGATATTTATTCTAATTGGCATAATGTTTGGCCAATTTCTCATGTCTTTTGGACAGACCTTATGGTTTTTCCCTGGGCTAATTATGAATTTAGCGTGGGCTTTGTTCCACATTCTTATAATTGCTTTGCAAGCGTATATATTTATGATGCTTACCATTGCATACATTAACCTGGCTTGTGCAAAACACTAGCCAACAACATTAGGAGATAAAAATGGAAGAGTTAAGATTGATTGCAGGAGCCATTCTGACGGGCTTTGGAGCGCTAGGCGCTGGAATCGGTATTGGTACTTTAACCTCAAAATATATTGAAGCACTGGCAAGACAACCTGAATTGCAAGGGTTGCTTTTCGGTCAGCTTTTAATTGCTATGGGATTAATTGATGCATTACCGGTAATTTCTTTAGCAGTAGGGCTATTGTTCTTATTTACATAAACTATGAACGTCAACGCTACCTTTTTTGCAGAATTACTAGCTTTTAGTATTTTTATCTTTATTACTTATAGATATTTATGGCCAAGTTTTTCTAGCATTCTAGATTCTAGAAGGGAAGAAATTTCTAAAGGCCTGGAAGCAGCAAGCGAATCACAAAAGAAACTTGAAGAGGCTGAAGACGCATCTAGAAAAATGATAGAAGACGCAAAAAATGAAGCATCTTCTTTGATTAATCAAGCCGGATCTAGAGGCGATCAAATAGTTGAAGAGGCTAAGACCCAAGCCACAGAAGAACAATTAAAAATAAAATCTGCAGCTGAAGCTGACATTGAACAAAATGTAACCAAGGCTAAAGAAAATTTAAAACAAGAAGTGTCGTCTTTAGTTCTAGCTGGAGCAGCAAAGATTTTAGAAAAAGAAGTAGATGCAGAATCAAATAAGCAGATTATTGATGATCTAATAAAAGAGCTTTAATGTCAGAATATTTAACACAGTCAAGACCTTACGCAGAAGCTATCTTCCAGATTTCTGAACAAGACGATGCTATTGATTCTTGGATTCAAGATTTAACTTTAATTTCTAACGCTTTTCAGGATCAGGCAGTAAAGTCTCTTATAGAAACTCCGGATATTTCTCAAAAAGAAAAAACAGACAAATTTATTGCTTTGTTTGAAGGAGAAATTTCCTCAAAGACTTCTAATTTTTTGAAAACCCTAGGAGAGGCAAATAGGCTCAGGCTTTATGACAATATTTTTTACAATTTTCTAGACTTGGTGGCAAAAAAAAGAAACCAAAAAAATGTTACTGTCTCTTCTGCATTTGAACTAGAAGAATCTCAATTAGACAAAATAAAATCAGCAATGCAAAAAAGACTGGAAGCAGAAATTGTTATTTCTGCTTCAATCGATACATCGCTCATTGGCGGAATGAAAATTTCATATGAAGATCAAGTAATTGATCTTTCTTTAAAAAATAAACTTGAGTCTCTCAAGTCACAATTAAGAAACTAAAAGGTGAAACATGGATAACTTAAATCCCTCTGAAATAAGTCAAATAATAAAAGACCGTATCAATAATCTTGAAACTACGTCGCAAGAATCTAATGAAGGAACCATTGTTTTCCTCTCTGATGGAATTGCGAGAATCCATGGCCTCAGTGAGGTCATGTATGGGGAATTGATTGAATTCGAAGGCGGTATAACAGGAATGGCTCTTAACTTAGAAAGAGATTCTGTTGGAGTCGTAATATTTGGTGATTATAAAAAGTTAGCAGAAGGAGATACAGCAAAATGCACGGGTAAGATTCTGGAGGTCCCTGTGGGCACAGAACTATTGGGAAGGGTTGTAGATGCACTTGGAAATCCGATTGATGGCAAGGGTCCAGTGGATTGTTCAAGTTATTCTCCAATCGAAAAAGTGGCCCCTGGAGTTATGACTAGAAAGCCAGTTGATCAGCCAGTACAAATCGGTTTAAAAGCTGTAGACAGCATGGTACCCATTGGTAGAGGTCAAAGAGAGCTTATTATTGGCGACAGGCAGACTGGAAAGACTGCTATTGCTCTTGACGCAATCATTAACCAAAAAGGCACAGGTGTTAAATGTATCTATGTTGCTGTGGGTCAAAAACAATCTTCAATTGCTGCGGTAGTAAGAAAATTAGAAGAGTTTGGTGCTATGGAGCATACAATTGTAGTTGCTGCGGGAGCCGCAGATCCAGCACCGATGCAATTTCTCGCTCCTTATTCTGGGTGTTCCATGGGTGAATATTTCAGAGATTTAGGTGAAGACGCTTTAATTATTTATGACGACTTATCCAAGCAAGCAGTTGCATATCGTCAAATATCCCTTTTATTGAGAAGACCTCCTGGACGTGAAGCTTATCCAGGAGACATATTCTATTTACACTCAAGATTGCTCGAAAGGGGCTGCAGAGTAAATGAAGAATATGTAGCCGAACAAACAGGAGGAAAGGTAAAAGACAAAACTGGGTCTTTGACTGCCTTGCCGATAATTGAAACGCAAGCAGGAGACGTCTCAGCATTTGTTCCAACCAATGTGATTTCGATTACCGACGGCCAAATATTTCTTGAAACATCGTATTTTAATAAAGGATTATTACCTGCGATGAACCCAGGAATTTCAGTTTCAAGAGTTGGAGGAGCTGCACAAACTCCTTTAATTAAAAAATTAGGTGGAGGGGTAAGAATAGCACTGGCACAATTTAGAGAGCTAGAAGCTTTTGCTCAGTTTGCTTCTGATCTAGACGACGCTTCAAGAGAGCAATTAGAGCTTGGTCAAAAAGTAACTGAATTAATGAAGCAAAAACAATACTCTCCTATGACAGTTGCTGAAATGGGATTGGTGCTTTTTGCAGTTGAAAAAGGCTATCTTAAAGACGTAGAGCTGAACAAAATTGCCGATTATGAATCTGCACTTATATCCTATATGACCTCAGAACATAAAGAGTTTATGG
Organism: uncultured SAR86 cluster bacterium; assembly: GCA_902616715.1. Lineage (GTDB taxonomy): Bacteria > Pseudomonadota > Gammaproteobacteria > Magnimaribacterales > AG-339-G14 > AG-339-G14. The sequence continues at coordinate 33,816 of CACMTR010000002.1, read as the reverse complement.
AAAAGTTGGCAGAAACCGGAGAATATTCTGATGAAGTAGTTCAGACTTTTACCAATGCTTTAGAAAAATTTAAAACAACCCAAACCTATTAATGCCCAATACAAAAGAAATTAGAAAACAAATTTCAAGTATTTCAAATACTCAGAAGATAACCAGCGCTATGGAAATGGTTGCTTCTAGTAAAATGAGAAAGACTCAGGACAGAATGGAGATGGGCAGGCCTTATGCTGAGCGAATGCTCTCTGTCATAGGTCACTTAGCTAATTCTAACCCTGAATACAAACCGCTTTATATGACTGAGCGAGAGGTAAAAGGTGTTGGAGTAATTGTAATAGGATCTGACAAGGGGCTGTGTGGAGGTTTAAATATAAATTTATTTAGAACGCTATTGCCTTTTTTAAAGGAAATGTCTGATCAAGGAATATCGCAAAAATTCTGTCCAATCGGAACTAAAGCAAGAGTATTTTTCAATAATTTTGGAGGCGATGTTGTTGCGACTGCTGAAAAACTTGGAGATATTCCATCGTTAGAAAATTTAATTGGAGCAATCAAAGTTCTTTTAGATAAATTTGAACAGGGAGAGATTGATAAAGTATTTTTAGCCAGCAATAGATTCGAAAATACTATGACTCAAGAGCCGCAAATCAAGCAGTTGTTGCCTTTGTTACCTGAAGATACTCCCGAATTGAAACATCGTTGGGATTATATATATGAGCCAGATGCGAAAGAATTATTAGATGGTCTTATGCAAAGATATATCGAATCTTTGGTCTATCAAGCAGTCATAGAAAACATTGCTTGCGAACAAGCCGCAAAGATGGTCGCAATGAAAAATGCCACCGAAAATGCTGGAACCATCATAGACGAATTACAACTAATTTATAACAATGCACGACAAGCAGCGATAACTCAGGAGCTCTCTGAGATTGTTGCTGGCGCAGAGGCACTTTAAATATCGAGGAAATGAAATGAGCGAAGGAATAGTAGTACAAGTAATTGGAGCCGTCATTGATGTGGAGTTCTCAAGAGAGAACCTTCCCAAAGTTTATGATGCTCTAGTAGTGGAAGATTCGGATTTAATTTTAGAAGTTCAACAACAATTGGGAGATGGAGTTGTTAGAACAATTGCAATGGGCCAAACCGAGGGTCTGAAACGTGGCACAAAAGTTACAAATACAGGCGACGCTGTCTCAGTTCCTGTGGGTGAAAAAACTCTTGGAAGAATCTTAAATGTTTTAGGAGATCCTATAGATGGTAAGGGAGAGGTAGGTGAAGAAGAGAGAATGCCTATTCATAGAGATCCGCCCAGTTACGAAGAACAAGCAGAGTCTTCAGAAATTCTTGAAACAGGAATTAAAGTAATTGATTTGATGTGTCCTTTTGCCAAAGGTGGAAAAGTTGGACTATTTGGCGGTGCCGGAGTTGGTAAAACTGTGAACATGATGGAGTTAATAAGGAACATTGCTTATGAAACTAGTGGATATTCTGTTTTTGCAGGAGTCGGCGAAAGAACTCGTGAAGGAAATGATTTTTACTTAGAGATGACCGAGTCACAGGTGTTGGATAAAGTTGCTTTAGTTTATGGACAGATGAACGAACCTCCAGGTTGTAGAATGCGAGTTGCATTGTCTGGGTTAACAATTGCAGAGAAATTCAGAGACGAAGGTAGGGATGTGCTTTTGTTTATTGACAATATCTATCGTTACACTTTGGCTGGAGTAGAGTGTTCTTCTTTATTAGGAAGAATGCCTTCTGCGGTTGGGTATCAACCCACTTTGGCAGAAGAAATGGGTGTTTTGCAAGAACGAATCACTTCTACTAAAACTGGTTCAATTACATCCGTACAAGCAATTTATGTTCCAGCCGATGATTTAACGGATCCATCGCCAGCAACTACATTTGCGCATTTGGATGCGACGGTTGTTCTTTCAAGACAAATTGCTTCGCTTGGAATCTATCCTGCAGTAGACCCACTGGATTCCACTAGCAGACAATTGGATCCTAACATTGTTGGACAAGAACATTACGAAGTTGCCAAAGGAGTTCAGCAGGTCCTACAAAGATACCTTGAGCTCAAAGATATAATTGCAATTCTTGGAATGGACGAACTATCTGACGAAGACAAGCAGACTGTGAATCGTGCTAGAAGAATAGAGAAATACCTCTCGCAACCATTCTTTGTGGCAGAAATCTTCACTAATTCTCCTGGAAAGTTTGTTTCAATCAAAGACACTGTTAGAGGTTTTAAGGGCATTCTTGATGGAGAATACGATGATCTGCCAGAGCAAGCCTTTTTGATGGTAGGAGCAATCGAAGAGGTAGTTGAAAAAGCTAAAACTTTATAAATATGTCTTCTATGCAATGCACTATAGTCAGCGCAGAAAAAGAAATTTTTTCTGAAGCAGTTTCTATGGTTGTTGCAACGGGTTCTTTAGGAGAAATTGGAATTACTCCAGGACATTCCCAGTTGTTGACTGGAATTATTCCCGGCCCTGTAAAGGTTGTTAAAGAAAATGGCGAAGAAGAAGTTTTTTTTCTTTCGGGGGGATTTATCGAAGTCCAACCGGATGTTGTAACCTTGCTTTCCGATGTCGCGGTTAGAGCAGAAGATATTGATGAGGCTGAGGCAGAAAAGGCTAAAGAAGAAGCAGAGAAGTTGAAAAATGACGCAGAAGCTGGAGTTGATTTTTCAAGAGCTAGGGCAGAATTAGCAGAAGCGGCTGCAAGACTACAAACATTACGCAAACTTAGAAAAAAATAGTTTAATATCTCACCCTAGGAAATATTATCAGGGCGCAGATGAAGATCGATGTAATTATTTTAGCTGCAGGCAAAGGGACTCGTATGAAGTCCTCCACTCCGAAAGTTTTAAACAAATTAGCTAACAAACCCCTTTTGCAACATGTTATAGACACATGTGCTCTCCTAAAGAACGCAAAACTGCACATAGTCCTTGGCAATGAAAAGAATTTAATTAAGGCTTCAGTTAAGGCACCCAAAAGCACTAATTGGATTTCTCAAAAAAACCAATTAGGAACTGGGCATGCTGTGAAACAAGCCTTGAGCTCTTTGCGACCCGAAGCAACGACTTTAATTATGTATGGAGACGTACCATTAGTTAGTCTTCCAACATTGAACAAATTGATTTCTATAAAAAAGAATCAATTGGGTTTGTTAACTTTTGTTGCAGAAAATCCAAAAGGCTACGGCCGAATAGTCAAAGAAAAAAATAAGGTGGTAGCTATTGTAGAAGAGAAAGATGCTACAAAAAAAGAGAAAGAAATTTCTGAGGTCAACTCCGGAATCATTGCAACGTCAGCTAAAGATTTAAAACAGTTGATTCCGTTAATTAAGAATAAAAATTCTGCTAAAGAATACTATCTAACTGACATTATTGGATTGGCAGTTAAAGAAAAAATTTTTGTAAAAACTATTCAGCCAAGTTCAGTTGGTGAGGTATTAGGCGCTAACAGTCCAGAAGAATTATACGAACTTAAAAAAGCATATAACAAGATTTCAGCAAACACTCTTGTTTCGAAGGCTGTTAAATTTGCCGACATCGATCGCCTTGATTTTAGGGGCGAGATAAAAATTGGTAGCAATACTTTTATTGACGTCAATGTAATTTTTGAAGGCGAGGTAAATATCGGTAAAAATTGTTTCATAGGAGCGGGCTCTATCATTAGGGACTCGGTTATACAAGACGGTGTAGTGGTTGAGTCAAATTCTTTGATAGAAAATTCTTTCATAGACTCGCTTTGTAAAATCGGGCCTTTTGCGCATATTGGCCCAGAGGCCAAACTCGAAAGCAAAGTTGAAATAGGTAATTTTGTAGAGGTTAAAAGAAGCAAGATTGGTAAAAATACTAAAGCAAAACACCTCGCTTATATTGGGGATGGAGAAATTGGTGAGTCAGTTAATATTGGCGCAGGAACAATTTTTGTTAATTACGATGGCAAGAAAAAAAGCAAAACGAAAGTTGGCTCAGGAGCGTTTATTGGTTCTAATTCTTCTTTAGTCGCGCCTCTTAAAATTGGAAAAAACAGTATGATTGGTGCGGGATCAGTAGTTACAAATGATGTACCAGAAAATAAACTTGCTTTAGGCAGAAGCAGACAAAGGAATATTAAGAGAAAATAATGTGCGGGATCATTGCAGCAGCAACCGATAGAAGTGTTGGCAAGCTTTTAATTAGAGGGCTTTTTAAAATGGAATACCGAGGTTACGACTCAGCAGGCATCGCTATGCATTCTGAAAATAATGTTGCGCACCTTCGGACGTTAGGGAAAGTAAAAAATTTAGAAGAAAAGATGATAGCGGATAAGCCTAAAGGCAAGGTAGGTATTGCGCATACTAGATGGGCAACTCATGGGGAGCCGTCAGAAATAAATGCTCATCCTCATCAATCGAATGATCGAGTTTTCATAGTCCATAACGGCATCATAGAAAATTATTTGTCCTTAAAGGAAGAACTTACAGACGAGGGATATGCCTTCAATTCTAAGACTGATTCAGAACTGATTGCCCATCTATTGGATAATTTTTTAAAAGCTGAAGATTCTTTATTGTCCGCAATGCAAAAACTTAAAAACAAGCTTGATGGAGCTTACGCAATTGCGGCGCTTGATCAGCGAGAACCTGAAAGTTTTGTGGTTGCAAGAAATCGTTCACCTCTAGTGATTGGCCTTGGCAAAAAAGAAAATTTTGCCGCGTCTGACCCTCTTGCCCTTGGCGATTTGACTAGTAATTTCTTGATTTTGGAAGATGGAGACGTTGCAAAAATTTCACCTGATTTGGTTGAAATTTACGATGCCAAGGATCAATTGGCAAATAGAGAAAAGTTAACAATTGATATTAACGCAGAGGCAACTTCTAAAGGAAACTTTAAACATTACATGGAAAAAGAAATTTATGAGCAACCTCAAGCTGTTCTTAATACTTTGGATGGAAGAATCGGTGGTGAAGATGTTTTGGAAAATATTTTTGGACAAGGTTCATCGGAGATGTTTGCCAAAGTCAAAAGAATTCAAATAATCGCTTGTGGCACCAGTCTTCATGCCGGAAGAGTCGCAGCAAATTGGTTTTCGGCAATTTCTGGCCTTCCGACTCAACTCGATTATGCAAGCGAGTATCGTTATAAAAATCCATATGTTGATAAGGACACTCTTTTGGTGACTATTTCTCAGTCTGGTGAAACAGCAGATACACTCGCTGCATTGAGGTACGCTGGAGACAAAGGTTACTTAGCGTCACTTTCTATTTGCAACGTTCCAACCAGCTCTTTAGCTCGTGAATCTGATTTTTTATTGCTAACCAACGCTGGGCCAGAAATTGGCGTTGCCTCTACCAAGGCCTTTACCACTCAGCTTACAGCTTTAATGCTTTTAACTTTATCTTTAGCAAAAGCAGCAGGGAAAAATCCTCGTCTAAGAGCTCGAATGATTAAAGCTTTAAGGCTCTTACCAGAAAAGATTTCTGAAGCCTTAAAGCTAAAAAATGACATCATCGATTTTGCTCCAGAGATTGCTAATAAAGATAATGCTTTATTTTTAGGAAGAGGAATTTTCTATCCAATTGCCAAAGAGGGCGCTTTAAAATTAAAAGAAATATCTTATATTCATGCCGAAGCTTATCCGGCTGGTGAACTAAAGCACGGACCTTTAGCTTTAATAGATGAAGATATGCCAGTGGTTGCAATTGCCCCAGAATACGAATTGGCAGAAAAACTTGTTTCAAATTTAGAAGAGGTTAAAGCCAGAGGCGGAGCTTTATATGTGTTTGGAAACGCTAAGGAGAAATTAGACTTATCAACGGGAAGATACATTAGTATGCCCGAATGTGATTTCTTGCTCACACCAATTTTGTATTCAATTCCCTTACAGATTTTATCTTACGAAGTCGCTCTACTGAGAGGCACTGATATTGATCAGCCCAGGAATTTAGCCAAGTCAGTCACGGTGGAGTAGTTTTGAACAGTGATTTAAGAGTATGAATTATCTGAGAGTAGTTTTAGGTAAGCAACATATGTTTTTCAGTGACTGCTTTGAAAGCGGTTATATCGGTGTCGACTTCAGCATGGATATAGATTTCTCAAATGATCTTCCTGATAATTGGAGAAAATTTAATAAAAAATATATACCTGAGTATTTAGAAAGACATCCGGGCGCATCCAAAATTAAAGCGGGTCTTGCTTGTGGAGCAATTCACACTTTGGCAAAGTTTCTCGAGCAGGACGATATTATATTGTCGCCAGACGGACAAGGTAATTATCACCTTGGTGAAATTTGCAGTGACTATTTTTATGTCGAGGGTGATGCTGAACATTTCTTAAGACATAGAAGAAGTGTGAATTGGTTGAATAAAACAATTAAAAGGGAGGATATGAGCGATCCCCTAAAAAACTCGTCTGGTTCAATTTCAACAATATGTAACCTTACTCAATACTCTGAAGAGATCAAAAAACTAATGGGCGATAGTGAATCAAGTCCAGTAGTAAGCAATGATAGCGACATAGAAAATCCAAGTGAGTTTGTTTTAGAAGAACACTTAGAGGACTTCTTAGTTAAAAACTGGATACAAACTGACCTTTCAGAAGAATATGATATTTTTGAAGACGATGAGTTTACAGGACGACAGTACCAAACAGATACAGGTCCCATAGATATTCTTGCAATCAGCAAAGACAGAAAAGAACTTTTAGTAATTGAGTTAAAAAAAGGAAGAGCGAGTGATAGGGTTATAGGACAGATCCAGAGATATATGGGTTACATAAAAGATGAAATTGCTGAAGACGATCAAGAGGTTAAAGGCATAATCATCGCATTTGAAGACGATCAAAGAATAAGAAGAGCATTAAGCGTTACGAATAATATTGAATTTTATAGATACAGAATTAATTTTAATTTAAAAAAAGTCACAGATAATGAGTAAGAAATCAAATCACTGTTCAAACTTAATGCAAACATAAATTCTTTTATGTAAAAAACAAACTATTGCTATTTTCTTGCTGTAACTATCCAGGTTGCACTTGGAAACAACAGTCCATCACCATTATGGAACTCTGAAAACTTAAGAATTAATGCTTGAAGAATCTCACCTTTCAGTTCTTCTTTTGAATTTTTAAGCATTTCAGTCACTACAGGATTAATAGTTAAGTAGTCCTCACAAGCTTCTTCAATAGATTTTCCTGAAAACATAACAATGTCTTCTTGATTATCTTCTATCTCTATATCTTTAAAATTAGATTGATTGAGAATATCTGAAATATAATTTTTATCTTCAAACGCAAAGGGTCCAGGACTCTTTGGAGGAGGAGATGGAAGATCGAGGTACTCTTTTATAACTTGTAAGGATAAACTCTGCCAAGGATTTAAAGATGGATTTTGCCAACATACAAAACTGAGTTGACCATTATCTTTCAAAGATTTGTATATGTTTGAAAATGCTTGGTATGGATCTTCAAAAAACATAACGCCAAATCTAGAAAAGGCAATATCAAAATCTGATGGCATATCATCAACTTGTACATCTAAAACTTGAAAATTAGCATTAGATAAAGATTGATCGGAAGCATTTTTAGCTGCCCTAGCTAGCATAGGCTCGGATATATCTACCCCTATGATCTCTCCTTCTTCTAATTGTTTTGCAATATCTAGAGTAGTTGCGCCACACCCACAACCAATATCTATTATTTTTGTTGCTTTATTTAAATCTAGTTTACTTATTGCTTTAGTTCCCAATGGATTAAGCATAATATCCATCTCACTTTGTTTGGATACCCAAACATCACCACCTGAACCAGACCAGAATTCTTTCTGTTTTAAATTTATTTCTTCCATAGTTATATCTCTATATTGATGCAAATCATTTTATAAGAATTAATGTGAGATTTGCACCTTATGGATATGGACGTTACAAATAATATTGAATTTTATAGGTACAGAGTTAATTTAAATTAAAAAAAATTCACAGATAGTGAGTAAAAAATCAAATCACTGTTTATACTTAATCAGTGACAGTGGAGTAAATAATGATAGATTTTAAAAAATACCCGATTTTAGGAATACTTGTTTACGGACTTTTATTAATTTCATGTCTTCTAGAATTATCTGTAGAGTTGGGTATTCATGAGTTTGATGATTTTGCTTCTCACCATGGGTTAGCAATATTTGCTCTCGGAAGTTTATTCGCTAACTGGGATGACCTGTCGAAAGCGTTAAAAAATTTTAAAAACCAAAAAAATAAAGAGGCTCCAAAAGAACCTCTTTAATTTTGTTAATTTAAATTGTATTTTAAATTTAGCTGTAATTTATTTTGAGGTTGTGCAAAATTATTTTGGGGACCTATATCTGAAGCATTTTGCATTTCATTAGTTTCAAAATTGAATTCAAACTTTTTTAATTTTTTTGTGTTTTGACTTAATAATTCATTGGCTACTTCATCGGTATCAGTATCTCTGTTCAAAAAGTAAACTAAACCAACTACCAGTAATATCCCTGCTATGGCGCCGCCACCGCCGCCATATCCTCCGCCAGAGTTCCCACCCATGGGAGCTTCTTCAGGAGTAGATTCGCCATGGTAAGAGGCTAAGCTGAATGGAGTAAAAATCAACATGGATATCAATAAAAATATTTTCATAAGTGTTTCCGTTTAAAGTTTTTAATAAAATGATGGGCATCTTAAGCTTGTAAGGTTATAGCTTGTCAGGTACAACCGATACTTAAGCAAATCAACTAGTTAAATTTTAGTATCCAAGTTCAAAAATTCAATATTGAACTTAAGTTTTAGAAAAAATCCTTTATGTTTATAATCTAAAGAAATAAGTATGAAGGAAAAGTTGATGCATCAAGGTTCTGCGCTTGAAATACCCAAAGTTGATTGGCTGGATCGAAGCGAAAACCCAGATAAGTTTTTTAAAGATCTTACCTACGCATTATCAGATTTTGGCTTCATGGTGTTGACCAATGCGCCTGGTCTAACAGATGAATTTCAACAAAGAGCGTTCAAAGAGGTAAGAGGTTTTTTTGATTCTCCTATGGACGTTAAAAAGACAGCTCATATTTCCAACACTCCTTATTTCCGAGGTTATAGTTTGCCAACTCCAGCGGATAGTGGGTATGGACAAGTGATAGAAGCTTTTCAATATAGTTTCGAACAGGAGCCTTTGTGTGATTATGATGATAAAACCCAGCCTATTCATCGGAGATTATTTCGAGGTCCAAATACTTGGCCTGATGCTGACTATCTCCCAGGTTTTAGACCTCTAATTGACGACTTAAATAAACGTTATCATCATTTAACACACTTACTTGGTGAAGCTATTGTTGAGTCATTAGGAGAAAACATCGAAGCGTTTCATGAATATTTTGATTTTCATGATCCAGATTTAGCTGCTAGTTTAAATCATAACTTTAGTTTGGAAGTTTATGACAAAAAAGACCGCGATAACGTCAAACGAGAGTATGAAAAATTTTCAAGCAAGAACGTTGGTGCTCACATAGATGGGCCGCCCTTTATCGCGTTATTAATAAACGATCGTCCTGGATTGCAAGTCGTTGCCGCAGAAGGACAATGGATAGATGCCCCAGTGACCTGTCGAACGGCACCTGGTAACTATCATGTACCAGTCATTCCTGGGTCAGTCATAGTTAATACTGGAGGCACTTTAATGCATCTAAGTGAGGGCAGGTATTCAGCGACTTTGCATCGAGTGAATACAACTTTAATTCCTCGGGGAGAAACAAGAGTATCGATGCCATATTTTTTAATTCCCAAAATGGAAGGCGACTTAATTCCTTTTGGAAAATCTAAAGCAGATTTAGTTGGGGTAGCAGGTTATGAATCTGGGCGCGACCGTGGAGCTAATGCGAGTGTAAATCGTATGGGCACTTTCCCTCAAGTTACTCGTCGGTGGTGGTCTGAAGAATATGAAGAGTTGCGTCAAAAACAAAAGGATGAAGTTGAAGCAGAGACTCAAGCTGCTTTCAAACTTGCAAAGCAACGTGGCGAAAGATTTAGAAAATAAATTGATTTGAATCCCGAAATATCAAAAGGACTTTATGTTTGGGGAGAGTTCGACCAAGAGTCTGCTTATTTAGTAGAGTCTCAGAAAACAAAAGTAAATGAAAAACTCTCAGGACCCGATTTTGATGTTCACCTTACTTTATCTGGACCCATAAATTACAACGAAAGTGATGATAGAAAAAATTTTTTGAATTTAAGTAAAAGGTTTTCTAAATTAAAATTAAAACTTAGCGGTATTGGCTACAAAGAAAATTACTTTCAATCGCTGTTTTTCGTTGTAGAAAATTCAGATGAATTGAATTCATTGAAGAAATCTATTGATGAAAAAGCTGGGTTTGCCTCAAAAGAATACTTTCCTCATATAAGTTTATTTTACGGTAGTGCTAACGAAGATTTAAAAAAAAACTTATGTAGAGAATTGGTGATCCCCAATGAAATCTATTTGGAAAAAATAAGTTTAGTAAAAATTCATAAAAATATAGAGCATTGGGAAACTTTTGAGACTTTCTATTTAAAAAAATAAGGCATCACCAAGATTCTGACCAAGGTCTCAAATCAAGCTCAAAAGACCATGTACTTCTTTTTTGGTTATGAAGCATTAAAAAATTGTCAGCAATGTGAGCAATATTTAATTTACCGTCTTCACCTTTGCTTGCTGCAAATTCAGGAAACCTAAGATTTACTTTATCGCCATCAATTATTCCATCTATGATTACGTTTGCTACGTGGACTCCTTTGCTTCCAAATTCTTTCGCTAGTCCCTGGGCAAGCGATCTTTCAGCACTTTTAGCCGAAGCAAATGCTGTAAAAGGAGGCTTTGATCTTAAGGAAGCTGTAGCGCCTGTAAAAATTAAAGAGCCGCCTTTGTTATTCACTAACCTTGGAATGGCTTGTTGCGCAATTAGGAAGGCTCCTTTAGCACAAACCTCCCAAAGATCTTGAAAAAAGGGTAAATCCATTTCAAGAAATGGTTTAGCGTTGTTATTTCCAGCGTTATAAATAACTGAGCTGAGAGTTTTAGAGTTTTTATCAACTGCATCAAAGATTTTCTCAACGTCCTCTTCTTTTGTTACATCACCAACAAGACCTGTAATTTTGCCCTTGTCTGTTTTTATCTTATTTAAAGCATCCATATTTTCTTCACTTCGGCCACACCCAAAGACAGAGTAACCTTCAGCAGCAAAAGCTTTACACAATGCAACGCCTAAACCTTCTTCAGGACCTACTCCCAGGACTAATACAGATCTATCTTCTTGCACAATAGAATTATATTAAACTTGAAACTTCAAAGGAGGAAAAATTATTTAAGTTTTTGTTTTATTATTTCTTAAGCTTCATGTTTTTGCTAAGCACATTATTATTGCGACGTTGTATATTTTTCTTTAGACTTGAAAACCACTTTTATCTATGGAAGCTCAACTAAGATCAGACAAATTTGCAATCAGCTTATCGCTTGCATGTGTTGTGCATTGTTTTTTTGTTCCATCTTTTGTAATTTTGTCCTCAGGAATTTTTGCAACCACCATAGATAATGAATTCATTCATAACTTAATTTTATTTTTTGCAATACCTATTAGTTTATTAGCTTTAATACTTGGCTATAAAAATCATGGACAGGTTTTATATTTCCTTATTGGTTTGATAGGTTTGATGATTCTTTGTGGGGCGGTCTTTATTGGAGAACCATTATACGGCGAAACAGGAGAAAGATTATTTACTTTGGCAGGATCAATATTTTTAGTGTTTGCTCATTATAAAAATCATCAAATTTGCAAAGAAATTAATTGTGAGTGTCACGAGTAAAATTTAATAATTAAACTTTTTTAGTTTTTAATCGGAGAAAAAAATGGGAGATAAGAAATTTGACGTTGTTGTTTATGGAGCAACTGGCTACACAGGCAAGCTTGTTGTCGATTACATGGTCTCAAATTATGGGAAAGCAGAAAATCTGAAATGGGCTATAGCTGGCAGGAGCGAAGCAAAACTTAAATCTGTTAAAGAGGCATTTAAACTATCTGAATCAATCGAGGCAATAGTTGTGGATAGTAATGATCAAGATAGTGTCGACAGTATGGTTGAACAATCAAAATGTATCTTGACCACCGTTGGACCGTATCAATTGTATGGGTCAAATATTTTGAAAGCCTGCGCTGAAATTGGCACAGATTATGTTGATCTTTGTGGAGAGCCAGCTTGGATGCATCAAATGATTCAGGAGCATGATCAGAAAGCAAAAGACTCTGGCGCAAGAATTGTTTTTTCTTGTGGTTTTGACAGCATACCTTTTGACCTAGGTGTTTATTTAGTGCAAAGAAAAGCTGAAGCAACCCAGGGCAGTCCTGCTAAAAATGTTCGAGGCAGAGTAAGAGCAATGAATGGAGAATTTTCTGGAGGTACTGCAGCCTCTTTGACAGCAACAATGGCCTCACTAAAGAAAAAACCAGAATTGATCGAGGTGCTGGGAAATCCCTTTTCTTTAGCCAATGGGTTTCAGGGTCCCCAACAGCCGAATGACTCAAAACCAATATTCGATGAGAAACTCGAAACGTGGGTTTCTCCTTTTTTCATGGCGCCAATTAATACCAAGAACATTCACCGTTCAAATGCCTTATTGAACCATGCATATGGGCAAGATTTTTGCTACAACGAAATGTGGATTCAAGGTCCTGGAGACTCTGGCAAAGCAGCAGCTGAAGCAATCGCTGGAGCAAATCCTTTAGCGGATGCTCCTAAACCTGGAGAGGGGCCTTCAAAGGAATCTAGAGAAAATGGAAATTACGATGTCTTATTCTGTGCTGATTTGGATGATGATTCGGTTTTAAGTATTTCGGTGGCAGGGGATATGGATCCTGGATATGGCTCTACCTCAAAGATGATTGCCGAGAGCGCTTTATGTTTACTCCAAGATTGCACAGAACTTGAAGGAGGCATCTACACTCCAGCTGCTTCGATGGGAGAGGCCCTTATTTCTAGATTAGAGGCAAATGCGGGGTTAACTTTTAATGAGGAAAGTTAGAGCTTTATGAGCTTAGAAATCACACTCATTTACACTATTTTATTAGTTTTTTTTACACTAGTTTTAACTATTAGAGTGCTAGATTTAAGAAATAGCCCTGTGACAAAATTTTTGCATTCTCCCAATCGACAAATAGATCCTGAAATGCTCCAACGCGCAATAAGAGCTCATGGAAATTTAATAGAAAACGCGCCTTTATTTTTAATTTTATTATTTCTTTGCGAGTTAAATAAGTTAGATCCTTTTTATTTACATGCAGCAGGAATGTTTTTTTTCTTAGGCAGATTAATGCACGGCATCGGTTTTGGTTTTATGTTGCATAGCCCAATATTAAGAATAGGCGGAATGTCTTTGACCTTTTTAGGATTTTTGATTTTATTAGTTCTTGCCAGTTTTGAACTAGTTAGAGCTTCTTGGTTTTAATCTTTTAAAAAACCTTTCATAAATTCTGGAACTATGTTCGCTCTCGAGTGATCAGATATGCGCACACATTTGTTTTCCATTGAGCCCAAACCTTCAATAGAAGAAGTGAGTATATCTCCATCTTTTAGAAACTTTCCTGATGCGATTCCAACTCCACTGGGAGTTCCAGTCCATATGGTGTCACCAACATTAAGCGAAACAATTTCTGAAAGATAAGAAATAATTGAAGAAATATTAAAGATAAGATCACTCGTATTACTTTTCTGAACTGTCTCCCCATTCAATTTACATTCAATATCTAAACTTTCACAATTCTCTAGTAAGTCTAGAGAAACCAATGCAGGCCCCATTGGCCCATAAGTATCAAAAGATTTTCCTAGGTTAAACATTGCTGGGGTAGTAGCGAATTGAGCTGGCCTATCAGAAATATCTTGACCAACACACAAACCCGCGACATGTTCAAGAGCATTTTCTTTTGGGATGTTTTTTCCCTCTTTTCCTATGACCGCAACCAATTCTACTTCCCAATCTACGTAATCGCTTCTCATTTCTATATTAGCTTTAGGACCAACAAAACACGATGTATGTTTAGTAAAAATCATAGGTACTTCGGGAATATCCATGCCGCTTTCTTCCGCATGCTTCCTGTAATTTAAACCTACAGCATAACAATTTGGACTTTTGGGAACAGGATTACCAAGCTCAACTTCAGATAAATTACCGGTGGCATTGTTTTCAGAAAGAGTTTCATATAGTTCGCTAAGCTTTGTTTGAAATTTAAGCGCTTCTACGCTATCAGAACTGATTGCTCCGTTTGACAAGCTTGCCACGTCAAAATAGTGATCATCCTTGATTAGAACGGCTTTGCCGTCTACTGTTCCTAATTTAAAACTCATTTTTGTTCCTCAATGATTATAGATTTAAGAGATCTAAAAAGTCTCGATAAAGGTTGTACAAAGCTAAGGTAAACCCTTTAGATATATTTAAGCATATTTTTATTACAGTGGAATAAAACAAAATAATAAATTTTTTGAGCGTGATAATATAATTTCTTTATGAATGAAGGATTAGAAAATATTTTGTCGAGAAATTCTCCGAGAGAGCTCTCGGAACCAATACCTAGTTCAGAAGAGATGGAACTTGTGTACAAGGCGGCCTTAAGAGCCCCAGATCATGCTTGGCAAAGACCTTCAAGGTTTATAGAAATTACAGGAAGAGGACTTGAAAAGTTATCAAAAATTTTTAAAAAATTTGCTGAAGAGAACGTAGAAGATCTGAGCGAAGAAGCGTTAAAGAAATATGAGGCTGCGCCATTTCGCGCGCCAATGATAATTGCTTTAGTTACCGAAATAAAAGAACACCCTAAAGTGCCTGAAATAGAACAAATGTTTTCTACTGCAGCAGCAGCAGAGAATATTTTATTAGCCCTGAATTCATTAGGATATGCTGGAGTATGGCGTACAGGTAAATTTGCCCTTGAAGATAAGATTTCTGAATATCTTGACTTGTCTTCTAATCAAAAAGTTATTGGTTATCTTTATGTTGGCACACCCAGTGGAAAGCAAAAAAAAATTCCTGAAATGAACCCTAAAGATTTTGTGACCAAATGGGAGTAAATCCGACATGGAATTTTTAAAAATTAAAAAAGAAGAAAACATATGCTGGGTTTATTTGAATCGACCTGATTCTATGAACGCCCTCAACGAAGGTCTTTTAAAAGAACTTACAGATTTCAATAATTCGCTTAAGGATGACTATGATTCTAAAGTGATTATCTATATAGGCGAAGGAAAAAATTTTTCTGCAGGGGCAGACATCAAGGAAAATAATTTACCTGAATCAAAGTTAGAAGCTTGGCGATCAAATGTTGGAAAGCCAGCTGTTATGTCTTTTCTCGAAATAAACCAAATCACTATTTCAGCGATCCATGGGTACTGCTTAGGCGGGGCAGCTTGCTTCGCTTCCGCTTGTGATTTTAGGATCGCAGCAGAGGATGCTTTGTTGGGATATCCAGAAATTAATTTGGGAATGAATTTAAACTGGTTTGGATTACCTTTAGCAGTAAGATTGGTCGGGCCTGCTAAAGCTAAAAAGTTAGTTATTGGTGGGGAACAAGAAACTGCTTCCAAGTTATTAGAGTGGGGATTTTATGATGAAGTTTGTAAAAATTCACACCTCACTGATGGTGCTAAAAGAATGGCTGAATTTTATGCTTCTAAATCAGCTTTGCCTGCACAAATGATTAAAAAAAGCATCAATGCCATTACCTATAATTCAGATTTGTCGGCAATGCATATGGACTACGATCAATTTTTATTAACCAGAGAAAAATAGTTTGAATACTCTGCTTATAGCTTTATCTATAATTATTTTTTTTCTAATTTTTATCTATTTTTATTTTGCTTTTAAACTTTTAAATCCTAATAAAATTCGAATACCTGAAAGTGGAAATCTTGCCGATTTAAAAAATGGGAAGCTATATTATCGATGGTTTTCTCCTGAAAAAGAAAATGGAGAAATATTAGTTTTGGTTCATGGATTTTCTACGCCCAGCGTTGTTTGGGAGGGAGTACTGCCTTATTTACTTGAGGAAGGTTTTAAGGTTTTAGTTTATGACCACTATGGGAGAGGTTACTCATCGCGGCCAAAGGTAAAATATACCAAGGATTTATTTGTTGATTCATTAGATGAACTGATCGAGCATCAAGAGATAAGTCAAAAAATTAATTTGGTTGGTTATTCAATGGGAGGTCCAATTGTTGCCGGCTATGCTGAGAAACACTCGGAAAAAGTTAGGTCAGCGAGCTTTATTGCTCCGGCAGGTTATATGAGTTTGTCAGTGCCTTGGTATCAAAAACTTTTTTATCGATTTCTTACAATGCCAATAATTAGACAATTTATTGGAGTTGTAGCGCCTTCAATATTCTACGGAGGGAATGCCACACTTACTTTGTCGACTTTAGAAGACGAACAACATGTTCCTCAAGAAAGACTTAATGAAATTTACAGAGAACAAATGAAATATGAAGGCTTCACAAGGTCATTATTGTCTACCATTAAAAATTTTAATTTATTTCAAGATAAAAGTAGTTTTAAAGATATCGGTAATTCAGAAATACCATGCTCGGTTATATGGGGTACAAGCGATGAAACGGTTTCATTTGATGGACATAACGAAATGCAAAAGGATTTTAATAATCTTTTCAGCACAGTCATAGAAAATGGCTTTCACGACATCACTTATTCAATGCCTACAAAGGTCGCTAAACATTTATTGAGTTTTTTAAAACAACTATGAAGCTTGGGTTAATTTACTTCTTATGTTTCTTTGTTTTTTCGTCTCTTGTAAGTTCAGTTGAAATTGAAGAGCTTTCATATGGCGATCATGAAAAACAGAAAGTAGATTTTTATCCTGGAAGTTCAGATAAAGTTTTGGTTTGGATCCATGGGGGCGGTTGGATTTTTAGCGGAAAAAGGGAAACAAGATGGATCAGAAGGCTTGAACGCTATTTCAAAGTAAATGATGAAGTAAATATATTTTCTATAGGATATCGTTATGGAAGAAATACCGCACCACAAGCTGCCGAAGACACATTATGCGCTTATCAATTAATTTCAGAAGAAATTATACGCAGAGGTCTCTCCACTGAAGACGTAACATTGATGGGTTTGAGCGCAGGCGGTCATCTTGCATTATTTGCTGGGTTTAAAAATTCAGGAGACTTTGAGTTTTCTTGTAAAGCTACGATAGTTCCAAAAGCTATTATCAATTTTTTTGGTATTGTGGACATTGAAGATAATTTTAATTTCTTGAAAGAAAATAGACCTTTTTTAAACTACATCAACATATGGATTCCTCCAAACAAAACAATTCAAGAAATTTCAGAACAATATTCACCTATTGAAATGATCCACAAGGAAGTTCCAAAAGTTATAACAGTGCACGGAACGGATGACACGTTGGTTCCTTACAAACATGCGTTGATGTTAGATGATGTTTTAAAACCAAGGCATATATTAATTACTGTTGATGGAGGAGAGCATTGGCGCTTTTCTGATCAAGAGCACCTTGAAATTAAAAAACAAATCGATGAATTCATGAAAAAAGAGGTTTGGATTAATTAGATGAATTATTGGCGAGCGAACCTTTTAATTTTATCGATTCTCTTATCCATATGGTTTCTAGTTTCATTTGGATTTGGAATTATTTGGTCTGAAAAATTGGATGCAATTATGATCGGGGGCTTTAAGTTAGGTTTTTGGTTTGCACAACAAGGCAGTATTTATGTTTTCGTAATTCTAATATTTATGTACGTATTTCTTATGAATAGATTGGATAAGAAATATAAATCTAAAAAAGAAGATTAATGGTCGCACAACTTCTTACTTTTATTTTTGTCGGCATTAGTTTCTCGCTCTACATTGGTATAGCCATTTGGTCTCGCGCAAGATCGACCAGTGATTTTTATATTGCTGATAAAGGGGTTAATCCAATTGCCAATGGGATGGCTACCGCAGCAGACTGGATGTCTGCAGCTTCCTTTATATCTATGGCTGGCATCATTTCTTTTTTAGGAAAAGATGGATCTGTTTATTTAATGGGTTGGACTGGTGGGTATGTACTCCTAGCTTTATTGCTAGCGCCTTACTTAAGAAAGTTTGGACAATACACTGTCCCCGATTTTATAGGGACTAGATATTATTCTGATGCTGCCAGATTAGTTGCAGTGTTATGCCTAATTTTTATTTCATTTACTTATATTGCTGGCCAAATGAGAGGTGTAGGCATTGTATTTTCTAGATTTTTAGAAGTAGATATTGAATTAGGAGTAATTATAGGAATGGGAATTGTGTTTTTTTATGCGGTTTTAGGCGGTATGAAAGGCATTACCTACACACAAGTAGCGCAGTACTGTGTTCTTATTTTCGCGTATTTAGTTCCAGCAATTTTTATTTCGATATTAATTACAAATAATCCAATTCCTCAATTGGGATTTGGAGATCAAATTTCTGGAACTTCTACTTATCTTTTAGAGAAATTAGATCGACTTAACGTTGACTTGGGATTTGATGAATATACTTCAAACACAAAAAGCAACATTGATGTTTTTTTTATCACGGCTGCTTTAATGTTTGGCACGGCTGGATTGCCACATGTAATTGTAAGGTTTTTTACTGTTCCAAAAGTTAGTGATGCTAGAAAATCTGCTGGTTACGCATTAATTTTTATTGCGCTTTTATACACAACGGCACCAGCAGTATCAGCTTTTGCTAGGGTAAATTTTATTGAATCAGTTCAGGAAGTGGAATATGAAAATGCGCCAGGATGGTTTAAAAATTGGGAACAAATAGGACTTATTGCCTGGAAGGATAAAAATGAAGACGGAAAAATAAATTATTCTGCGGGAGATGCTTTAGACGGCGTAAAACCTAATTATAGTGACGAGTTAGGAAGATATGGCGAAAGAGAGGTTGCGAATAAGCCTGATTTAAATAACTCAAATGAAGTTTACATAGATAGAGACATTATGGTGCTTGCAAACCCAGAAATTGCTCAGTTACCAAATTGGGTAATTGCTTTAGTTGCTGCTGGCGCCTTAGCCGCTGCTTTATCAACTGCCGCTGGCCTACTTCTAGTAATTTCTGCATCGATTTCTCATGATTTAATGAAGAAAACTTTGATGCCTAATATTAACGAAAGACAAGAGTTGTTGTTTGCTCGAATCGCAGCAGCAATAGCAATAATAGTTGCAGGCTTATTTGGAATTTATCCACCAGGATTCGTGGCTCAAGTTGTTGCTTTTGCTTTTGGTTTAGCAGCTTCCACAATATTTCCAGTATTGTTTTTAGGAATTTTTTATAAGAGGCTCAACAAAGAGGGGGCAATCGCAGGCATGCTATCGGGCTTAATAGTTACAGCGAGTTATATAATATTTTTTAAATTTATAAATCCCGAGTTGAATACTTCAGATTACTGGATATTTGGAGTCTCTCCTGAGGGCTTTGGGTTTTTTGGAATGTTTATTAACTTTGGCGCTGCGTTAGTTGTAAGTTCTTTTTTTAAAGCTCCACCGAAAAATGTCTATGAGCTAGTTGACGAAATAAGACAGCCTTAAATTTATTTGAATTTTTTTCGCATATTTCTCACTGCTTCCATTCCAAAAACTGGTTTTTTCCCTGCAGGCACTGTATTGCCTTTTTGGATAAGTTCTTCGAAAGAAGCCCCATTTTTAAACAATTCATATAAGGTCTCAACATCCATATTTGTCCCTACAGGCTCATCAGAAAAATCAGGTGCAATATTTTTTTTAAATTCTTCAGCCGATTGAAAGTGCTCAAAAAATATCTCAACTAAGTTCCCATCAGGATCTTTGTAATACATCCCAGTAATCCAACCATGATTAATTGTCCAATAGGGCAACAGACCCTTTTTCTTTGCTGAAAAATAGAACTCAAACCATTTATCAATCGGATTTAATTTATAAGAAATGTGATCAAGACCGACAATTGAAGGAAATGATCTATTCAGCCAATTCTTAAGTTTCATCAATTGTTTTGGAATAAAGCTCAAATTTTTAAAAACGGGGTAGGTGTTTGCAATTGCCACTCGGTGGTGCTCTTCGTCAAAAGCGAGAAAAGTTAGTTCGTTACTTTCGTACAAGGGCTCGCAGCCAAACAACTTTGAATAGAATTCAATCATGGGTGCATAGTTCATTGTTTTAAAGGCGACATGATGAAACTCGTCTGGAGCATCGGAAGATTTTAGATTTTGATAAATGTCTAGATTTAGTTTTTTCTCAACTGTCATAATTAAATTCTAACCTATAAACAAAACGGCTTGATTATTTTGTTAGTTACTTTTTTGTGAATATAATTAAATTATGACATCTCTTACGGTTAATGAAGTCTATGCTATTGGTGTACCAATAATTCTTGCAATGATATTGGTTGAAGTTTTTATCTCGAATATAAGAAACAATGCCTTGTATCGGCAAGGCGACACACTCTGCACCATGGGTTTGTTAACCGGGAATATGCTCATGAGTTTTGCGGTGAAAGGAGGGATTTTAGCATTTCATTTTTTCTTATATGACTTCAGGGTGTTTGATCTTGCAGGTATTTTACCCCTTTGGGCTATGTGGGTTTTTACTTTTATCTTTATTGATTTAATTTTTTATATATACCACCGTTTATCGCACAGAGTAAGGTTTCTTTGGGCGGTTCATATGAGTCATCATTCCAGTGAAGAAATGAACTTTGCTGTTTCTTTTAGACAAGCTTGGTTTGGTCCAATTTCGAAAGTACCATTTTTTATGATTATGCCAATTTTGGGTTTTGATCCTACAATCATTGCAGTCGCTGGAGTAATTAGTACTCTGTGGGGTATTATCGGACACACTCAAATTGTTGGAAAGTTAGGACCTCTCGAATATATTTTTAATACACCTTCTCATCATAGAGTTCATCACGGATCAAATCCTCAGTATATTGATAAAAATTATGGAAATTTATTAATAATCTGGGACAAAATGTTTGGTTCTTTTGAGCCTGAAAAAAAACCTGTGGTCTTTGGATTGGTGAACAATGTGAATACCTTTAACCCAATTAAAATTACCTTTATGGGGTGGATGGCTATGTTAAAAGATATGAGAAATTCTTTAAGCTATAAAGAATCTCTAAAAATATTCCTTGGCCCTCCTAATACCAAAACAAGAAGCGGATCCTTTTAAAATTTTATTCTAAAATTATTTTTACTCCTCCTATAGATATTTCATTGTTCACTAAAAAGCCCTTTAATTTTGCATTTTCAAGTATGGCGTTGCGATCAAGCGCTTTAATTACAAATGCATAAATCCCGTCCACTTTGGAATTTAAATCTTCTACAAAACTAATGTTTGACTGGTCTAGAGAAATATTTAATTTTGTGTCCGAATCTCTTTCTTTGCCTAGCGCAAGTTCCCACTGAGAACACAACTTATCCGGATCGCTTGATTGAAGAATGACTCCAGAAATACAGTCTACTAAAGAGTTGTTAATATGTTCTTTCCACTTTGTACCAGCCCACAACCATTCGTTTTCAGGGATCATTTTATCTAAAGACAAAATGGCTCCGCCTACTTGTTTAGGATGAAGATGTATTGTCCTCGCATGAATACCTTCTTCCTGCCTATCTCCATTCCAAATAATCCTTATCTCTGAATTTTCAACTCTCTCATTTTCATGTTCAAAGTCTTCGACGTCTACGATAATCATATAGCCGCCTTCACCACCAGTTTTTTCAAAAAATCTTTCTGCAGTAGTATTTTCTTGAACCGGTGTGACAATTTCAAAAAACGTATCGTTTAGGGGAATTAAGACATTTTCCAAGCCAAAGCTTATTAATCCAGGATCGTTATATGCTTCTTTTAGATCAAAGACATCACAAATCTCTTTTGCTAGTCTATCTCTCTCTTTTGACACAAATACTAACTGTCTTAATCTCATATTATTTGTAGAATAACAAATAAAAAACCAGTGAGGAATAAATGAAAAACTTAGATACAGGAACAGAACACCTAATCGCAAAAATCGAAAATAACGTTGGGTACTTAATTATGAATCGACCTGAAGCAAGAAACGCAATGTCTTCAGAAATGAATGGTGCTTTGCAAGAAAAAATTGCTAAGTTTGAATTAGATGAAGAAGTTAGATGTGTTGTTTTAACAGGAGCCGGTAACGCATTTTGCGCTGGCGGAGACGTAAAAGGAATGAATGCTAAGAATAAAGGAGACAGCGAAAAAGATACTATTGATAAGGCTATTCATAGACAAAGAGATAATCAACGTGGTACTTCTGGCAAATTATATAAAATGCCTAAACCAACAATTGCCTCACTTCCAGGCGCGGCGGCAGGAGCTGGATTGTCTTACGCGTTGTCTTGTGATTTGAGGATTATGTCATCAACAGCTTTTATGACAACTGCTTTTGCAAAAGTTGGATTTTCTGGAGACTATGGCGGAACTTACTTTATGTCTCAACTAATTGGTTCGGCAAAAGCGCGAGAATTATATTTCCTATCGGACAGAGTTTCAGCAGAAGAAGCTTTAAGTCTTGGACTTACAAATTGGGTAGTTGATGCCGATAATTTAGAAGCCAAAACAAAGGAAATCGCAGAACAACTAGCAACCGGTCCCTCCGTTGCATATAGATATATGAAGGAAAATTTAAATCGAGCAATGAATGGTGATGTCGATGAGTGTCTTGATCTTGAAGCAACGCATCATGTGCATTGTGGCCAAACAACGGATCATAAAAACGCTGTAAAAGCTTTTGTAGAAAAACAACAACCAAAATTTTCAGGGAAATAATTACCAATGAGTTCCATTTTAATTTTTTTATCTGGGCTAATTTCTGGGATGATAATTTTCCAATCTGCTTTGGTAGCTCCGACAATTTTTAAAGTCATTCCAGAAAATCAGGCAGGCCCGTTTTTGAGGAGTATATTTCCAAAATTATTTTTGACTATTGCTTTAATTGGATCCTTTTCTTTTCTAATTTCTCTGTTTAGCAATACCCTATTATTAAGCTTAATTTCTTTAGGCACAGTTATATTCATGGCAACTTGTTACTACCTAGTTCCGATGACTAATACAGCAAGAGATAAAGGAAATACCTCGCTATTTAATAAGTTACACTTTGTAAGTGTCGCGTTAACGCTTATAGTTTTGCTTGGAAACATCTCTCTAATAATGTTTATTTAAAAAAATGAATCAGTTAAATATTTTCGGAGAACCTATAGAAGAATGCTGTTCTAATCCAATTACAGGTTTTTTTCGTGACGGCTTCTGTAGAACTGACGAAATGGATAGAGGTCTCCACGTAGTTTGTGCTCAGATGACTGAGGAGTTTTTAGAGTTTTCAAAGTCACGCGGTAATGATCTTTCGACGCCAAAACCAGAATTTAATTTTCCTGGTTTAAAAGAGGGCGATCATTGGTGTATTTGTGCAGAAAGGTGGAAAGAAGCCTTCGAAAACAACAAAGCGCCTAAATTGTTTTTACGTAAAAGCAACCAAAAGATTTTAGAATTTGTTGATATAGAAACTTTAAAAAGTTTTTCTCTCGATCTTTCTTAGTTTTAATTAGAAGCGCGGTTAAATTGCTGCCTCCTTCTGCTTCCGTGCTTGAGGTAGACTTCTCGAGCAATTTTTTTAAAATCTTTGTTTTTCCTCATCGCCCAAATCGTATCTCTAGCTTTTTTTGCTGAAAGTTTCGGATCCACAATTTGTTCAAAGTAGAGATCTCTTAATTCCGCATTATGTATCAAATTAGTTTCGACATTTTCAAGTTGAGGAATTATTTTTTTAGTCCACTCGGCAGTTGGATCCTGATCTAAGCTTTGTTTGAAAACTGAATAAATTCTGGGCAGGTTTATTCCAGTAACTCCACTTTGCATTTGAACCTGGCTGATATGAATTCCAGGTTCAAAGTCAGTAAAAAGTTC
Organism: uncultured SAR86 cluster bacterium; assembly: GCA_902616715.1. GTDB lineage: Bacteria > Pseudomonadota > Gammaproteobacteria > Magnimaribacterales > AG-339-G14 > AG-339-G14. Next base: position 9,873 of record CACMTR010000002.1, on the reverse strand, counting down.
CGCTAACAAAGGTGAAGTTTTTTGCCATGGCTGCCAAAGATTATAACTGGCAAAGGACATGATCATTGCTCTCATCCTAAAATTTATCCACCCATTAGAATTTAAATATGAGATACAAGCATCTAAAAATGGGAATCCAGTTTGACCCTTTATCCATCTTTCTATCAGTTCAGAATCTTCTTTTGTTCTCAGTTCATCACAAAACGGATGCATAGATCTAAATTCAAGTTCTGGTTCCGTTTCAAGTTTTTGAACAAAGTGACAATGCCAATGCAGTCTTTTCTTGAAAGAGTAAAGATCCTTCTTATAAGGCGATAAAAATAAAACATTATTTAACTCTTGATAGATTTTTCTTATCGAAATTGAACCAAAAGCAATGTGTGGAGATAGTCTTGAGCAAGAGGTTTCTGCCTCTCTTGGGCAAGACATTTTTTTACTATAGCCATCCGCACGATATTCAAAAAAAGAGTTAAGTAATTCAGAAGCTAATTTTTCTCCACCTTTTTGAATTCCGCCAAGAGCAGAATTATCAATATTTAAATTTTGTTCAAAATCTTCGAAACTTAATAAAGGTAATTTCTTGTTAAATATTGAATTACTTGGAGAGCCTAATAAAGGCCTGCTCATTATTTCATTCCAGTCTCTCGACCAATTGTCTCTGTTGAATTTTTGAAGTTGGAGGCCAAAATTGTCATAAATATTAAGTGAGGTGTTTTCGAACTTATTTAAAAATTTTTTTATTTCTTTGCGGTGATAAAGGTTATCGGTGCAGTGGTTGAGATGAATTTTTGAACTCGGAAATTCTTTTCTTAAAAAAATACCTAATTTTTCAAATGAGCCCTTGAAAATTAAAATCTCAGAATCTAATTTTTTTAAATTTTCGTTAAGCTCCTTCATGCAATCAACAGCAAATTTCAACTGTCTTGGCGATCTTCCATAGGACTGCCAATAATTTTCATCGTAAACGTAAATGACACAATAATTTCCTTTTTTAGAGCCATAAAACAAGGCGGGGTTATCCAATAGCCTTAGATCTCTTTGCAAAATTATTACATCCATAAGCGCAAGAATATTACTTTAAAATTTTTAGAAATCGCCTTATAAGAATATAAAAAGAATTTGCTAGAATAGCTCAATCAAATGATAGATTATTTAAGAGCGCAAAAAGTCATTCACTGGTTAATGGCGATTGTCATCATGTTAGATTTGAACGTTGCGCAAAAATTTGGTGGAGACATGGAGCTCTGGGATCGCTTGGAATCCAGAGTTGATCATGCTACTGCAGGACTCATAGTAACTTTCTTGTTAATTCTAAGAATATTTTTGAGATTTCTGTACGGTGCACCAAGCTTGCCCGAATCAATGCCAGGCTGGCAGGTAGTCATGGCAAAGACTGGCCATTATGGCTTGTATTTTCTAATGGGACTTTTAATTATTTCTGGTATTGCTTCTGCAAATTTCACAAGTGACCCAATAGTAGTTTTTGGTACATTCAATTTGTCATCAGAAGTAGACAATCCGAACATGTTTAACTTGATTAGAGGTGTTCATGAATTTGCAACAAATGCGATTATTGCATTGATAGTGATACATATCTTGGCTGCTCTTTATCATCACTTTGTCGTTAAGGATGACACAACTAAAAATATGACTAAGTTTTGGACAAGAAAAACTGTGAAATGAACGATTATGAAGCTCAGCGGTTACATAGAAGGATATTTTGGAAAGCTACTTTCTTGGGGTGAGCGAGAAGAAATCTTAAGGCAGATAGTTGATCAAAAACTTAATTCTTATTTTTATTGCCCAAAGGAAGATCCTTTTCATCGCTTAAATTGGAAGGAATCCTATCCAGAACAGACAAAGAAACGTCTGGATGAATTTAACTCCAGTTGCAAAGCTAATGAGATAAAGTTTCTTTTTGGAATTTCACCCGGCATTAATTTCCAAAATTCTTACGATGAGCTATTTAAGAAAATTTCTGAAGCCGAATTAATAGAAATTTCAGACATCGTAATTCTTTTTGATGATCTTTTCCAAGAACAAAGTGGAAGGCATCATGCTGAGATCATTAATAGATGTAATGATAAGTACAAGGATATAAATTTTTATTGTGTGCCTTCTGAATATTGTGAACAACTCGCAAAGCCGACATTTACAGAAAGCATTTATTTAAAAGAACTTTCAAAAGATTTAGATGAAGAAATCCCAATGTTTTGGACAGGATCAAAAGTTGTGTCATCAAAATATTCTCAAGAAGCTATTGAAGGGTGGAGGGAAGTGCTTAATCATAAACTCATTATTTGGGATAACTTTTATGCCAACGATTATTGTGTTCCTAAAGTTGTCATGGAAGCGTTTGATGGCGATGAACAATCTAAGTTAGAAAATCTTGAAGGAATTTTGATAAATGGAACAGGGTTACTTAATGTGGATAAGTTTTGTTTAGAAGCTTTAGCGAACAAAATTTTTCACCGACAAGAAGAAATTCTTACGCTTTTTGAAAAAGCTGGGCTTCCTAAGGAGTTCGAGAAAATTTTAAACCTGTTTAAATTAGATGCGAGCTTCGCTAGATCAGAAGAGGAAATTAGGACAATTGAATTTTTATTATGGGAATGGACTGCTCCAATAAAACAAGAAATATATCCTTACTTACATATTTTGAGAAAGTTTTTAAAAGAAGATGTTTCCTCAGGTTTGCTTGAATCACGTTTTAATTTGAAAAAAATTGATTAAAGATTTTTTTAAAGTTTTTGTAATTCTTTTATTTAGCCTCACAACTGGTTATGCATCAACCGAAGAAATAGTGTTCGGAACGCTTTCGGAAGAAGTATTTGAATCTAAATTTTTGGGAGAGAGAAGATTATTGATTTACTCTCCTAGCAAAGAAGTAATTGATCAAGATACTACTTTTATAATCATACAAGATGGTCAGTATCTCTTTGACGGTAAAGTAAATTGGAGAGATGAGGAATGGGGCATAGACGAAACCCTTCAATCTCTGAACAAAAAAAATAAATTACCAAACATAGTTGTTGTTGGCGTAGAGAATGCAGCGCGAACAAATGGAGGGAAATTATTAGATGAATCTAAAAGATATGCCGAATATTTTCCAAAACAAGCAATTAAATATTTTGGCTTTGGATTTCGAAAATTTGCTTATCAGAATTTTGTCGATCTAGAGAAATTTGATTACATAAAATTCTTAGAAGAGGAGCTAATTCCATATTTAGAGGACAAGTTTGAAAGGGATATGAGTTCAAAAAATATGGGAATATTAGGATCTAGCATGGGAGGGCTAATTTCATTAAATGCTTTGATTGAATTACCCCATAGGTTTGGATTTGCAGCATCTTTATCAACCCATTGGATAGGCATAAGACCTTTAGATTACGCCTTATTTCCTTTTAGAAGTGAAATTAGATTTTTTGGAGATCCGTATACCACCGAGGCAATATATTCTTACATAATAGAGAATATTGATGAGCTTAGAGAAAAAAAAATTTACTTAGATCGAGGAACTGAAAGCCTAGATCAGTTTTATGAGGAACCTCAAAATAAAATAGACGAGATATTTTCCTCTAATGCCTTAACTTTCCAAAGTTTGGTGTTCGAAGGTTTTGGCCATAATCCTAAAGATTTTGGGAAAAGGTTTGAGGGCGTTTTAAATTTTATTCTTGAAGAAAACCGATAGTTTAGCTAGCTTTTAAACTTATATATTTGATTTACTTGATGAACTCGTTATGTAACTTTCCAATTTTTCTAGTTCCATGCAAGATTCAGGACAAAGTGTTTTAAGTTTTTCTAAATTAACATTTGCAAGGTCTAAGCGATTCGTCTCTACAAACAACTCACCTTGATATTCTAAAGCTGACTTATTTTCTGGGTCTATACTAAGGGCTTTCAAATAGGACTCTTCGGATGCTTCGAATTTTTCAAGTTTTCTGTATGAAAAAGCTAGGAGAGTCCAGCCGTCTGAATCATCTGGCTCGGATTTAGTGTAATTTTTAAGGATTTTTTGAGCTTTGGAGAATTGACCTTTGTCGATCATTTTATAAGCTTTCGAATACATTTTAGTTGGATTGCTTTTGTCATATTTCACTGAATAAGCTGGATATGAAGCAAATAGTGTTAATAGAGCTGCAAAAATTAAGCTAACTTTCCAATTGTGTTTCATCACGATGATAATAATCTTTTTTAGCGATGAATTGACGAATAAATTTATTTCAATTTCTTATAAGATAAATTTATTTAATTTCTTCATCATTGCTAAAATTCATCATGACGAATTTCAATATGATTGATAGAAACGAAAACTTACCTGGTTATTTTAGTTCCTCATGGCCTGTTGAATGTGGAGGCAATCGAAGACAAAAATCCTATCAAGGCTCTTTAAACGCAAAAGGCTCATATCCAAAAGTGCAAACTTTATCCTCAGATAAATGGAACGTCATGGTTATAAAAAGAGAGAAAGGTGAATATTTTTTGGGTGGAACAATGCCTTATTTCTTTGGGCCAGAACCCTATGGCTGGCTCCAAAAATTTAATCCAATTTCATTGGAAACTCTTGCTGAGAGCCCTAAGTTGCCTTGCGGTGGTCATGTTTGGTGTGGCGCAATTGCTGCACATCAAAACGGAAATATTATAAAAGTTAATGGAAATTTTATGCATTCTTTAAGTGCAAACTGTGAATTATTAGAAGAAAAAAAACTTCCAAAAGATAGAGCTCATAATGGACTATTAGTTCTCTCAGACGGATCTATTGTCACAAAAGATTGCAGACTTGAAAATCAAGGCAACTCTTTTATTACTCGTTTGAATCCCGATACTTTGGAGCTAATCGATGAGCCTTTTCCTTTGCCTGAAGGTTCAATGGGAAGAATAGCTTCAGAGTTAAATAACTTGGGAGAATTTATTTACGTACCAGGGATCGAGAAAATTTTAAAAATCAAAGTAAATAAAACTTCACTCGAACTTGATGAATCTTGGGCGCCTAAATATAGAAGCATCAATGGCTCTCAAGGATTAGCATGGGATGGTTGTATTTCTGACGGAAATATATGGATTATGGATAACGGAGATATCCAGTCCGTAAGGGATATTTATGGAGAAGAACCCAATGGACGATTTGATGAATTTAAATCTTTGAGTTGGAGATCACCTGCTCCTTGGAAAGGAAAGCAAAGACTAATCAAAATTGACTTATTAACTGAAGAACTTGATTTTATAGAGCCCTTTCAAAAAGAAGGAGGAGGCATTATTGCGCCGCCGGTGAATATTCCTGAATCAAAAATTTGTATAGCTTGGGATAGCATAAATGGCAGTATTGCAGGTATCGATACTTCTCAAAATTCACTGAAAGTTTCATGGCTAAAAAACTTTAGGCCCACAATGCAACCAGTTGTATTCCCTGAAAGCAATGAGCTTGTGATAAATCACTATGAAAATGGTGAGGACCATATCATTGTCTTAGACCTAACAAATGGAGAGCTTTTGAGCAAAGTTGGATTAGATTCAAGATTAGCAAACGGCATGTTTTTGACTCCAGGAGATAATAGAGATATCTTCTATTGTTCTACGGGAGCTTTTTCAAGGATAAGTTGGTCTTAAAATGTTAAAAAATTACGCTGTCACTATTGCTATTTCGTCAATTGCTGCATTCTTTTTACTTTATTTTTTATTTGCGTATTCTGGAATAATGCTTTCAGTTGAATCAGGTTATCAAATAGGAGAAATTTCTAGGTGGTGTGAAAGAATAAGTTCGGGTTATTTTAGAGAGCCCTCTAATGCTTTAAGTAATATAGGATTTATTTTAACTGGAATCTTTATGGTTTGGATTCTTTCGAGAGAGGAAGTTACAGGTCAAAATTTTTTCATTGGGTTCACTTCAATATCAGTTTTATATGCATCGGCTTCAATTTTTTTAGGACCCGGCTCATTAATGATGCATGGAACTCATACTGTGTGGGGGCAATGGATAGATAACGTTAGTATGGTTGCATACATAATAATTCCTTGGCTTTTAAATTTTAAAATCTTAAATGGCTGGTCTGAAAATCAATTTTTGACGGCTTATTTTTTTATATTAATTTCCTTTTCTGTACTTAGCTGGTTTTTTGGTTCTGAGCTAGGAATAGATTTTAGTTTGTTTGGTCTATCAATAGGTTTATGGATAATTTCAGAATTTTTATATAATTTTTATTCAAGTTTTATGAGATTTTTCTCCGGATTTGTTGGGTATGCAGTGCTTTGGCTATTTGGAACATCTCCATATGAAGTTCTAATTAATCTTCAAGATTTCTGGTGGACCCTATTCTTTTGGCTTCCAGGGCTGATTGCCACTAATAAACCAGATAGTTACAGAAAATATAATCCTTGGTTTTTTGCTGGATGTTTTTTTTATATATTAGCTTTTACCATCTGGTTGCAAGGAAATTTAATGATTAATCCTGACTCTGAATGGTGTTATCCTGATTCAATTATTCAACCTCATGCGTTATGGCATATTATTTGTGCTTTAGCGACACTTTCTTTTTTCTTTTTTTACAGAACAGAGAAAAGATCATTTACCAGTTAAATTATGATTATGAAGATTTTAACTTTTATACTTTTAATTTTTTTTAATTCATTTGCTTTAGCAGACCCTTTAAAAAATGCTATTGAAAGTGAAATTAGATCAGATAAAAATGTAGCCAGAGATGTTTATCGTCACCCTTACGAGACTTTAACCTTTTTTGGGATTAGACCAGATATGACCGTTATAGAATTATCTCCTGGTGGCGGGTGGTACACAGAAATATTAGCTCATTATCTCAAAGATAATGGAGAATTGATTGCAGTTCATTTTGATCCTTCAATGGGAGATTTTGCTAAAAGGGTAAGAGATAATTTTGAAAAAAAATTAGCAAGCAGTTCAGTTTATGATCAAGTTAAGTTGGCTTCTCTTAATTCTAAATACTCTGAAGTTGAGTCTGTTGATGTGGTTGTGACTTTTAGGAATCTACATAATTGGATTGGCCCTAACTGGGATTTTATAATTAAAAACTCCTACGCATCTTTAAAGAAAGGAGGGTTGCTTGGAGTAGTTGAACATAGAGCAAAAGAAGGAACTTCGATACAGAATATGAAAAAAACAGGCTATGTCACTGAAAAATACGCTATTGAATCAATAGAAAAACTCGGGTTTAAGCTGATAGCAAAATCAGAAATTAATTCAAACCCAAAGGATACTAAAGATCATCCTAGAGGAGTTTGGACTTTGCCTCCAGTAATGAGATTGAAGGAGCTAGATCAAGATAAGTATTTGCAGATTGGTGAGAGCGACAGATTTACTTTTTTATTTAAAAAAATTTGAGGATTACTATGACAAATCAAGACAAGACAGTTTTAGTTACAGGTGGTTCAGGATTTATTGCGACTCATTGCATATTAAAACTTGCTGCAGCAGGTTATAAAATTAAATCCACGGTTAGAAATTTAGATAGGGTTTCAGACTTGAATAAAATCTTAGATGAAGCCGGTTCAACTTATGAGAGACTCAATAAAATTGACGTTGATTGGGTTAGCGCAGACTTAACTAAAGATGAAGGATGGTCTGAAGCAGTAAAAGGTTGTGATTATGTCATGCATGTTGCTTCTCCAGTGGCCTTGGAGGAGCCAAAAGATGAAAACGATCTTATAGTTCCTGCAAGAGAAGGGACTTTGCGGGTTATCAAAGCCGCAAATGAAGAAGGAGTTAAAAAAATTGTTTTGACCTCATCAGTTGCCGCAATAATTTATGGACATGAAAAAGATAGCTTCAATGAAGAAGATTGGACTGATACTGACGCTGAAGGCTGTTCTGCTTATAACAAATCAAAAACCTATGCTGAAAAAGCGGCTTGGGACTTTGTTAACAGTGACGAGTGCAATATGGAACTTTCGGTAATAAATCCTTCGCTAGTCCTAGGGCCAGTTTTAGAATCTGACTTTGGAACGAGTGTCGAACTAGTGAAACGTTTTTTAAACGGAGGGTTCCCTTTGGCACCCAATATTAGTTTTGGAATTGTTGATGTTAGGGATGTGGCTCAATTGCACCTTCTGGCATTAGAGTCTCCTCAAGCTTCAGGAAATAGGTTCATTGCAAGTTCAGAAACCTTGGCAATTCCATTAATAAGTGAGTTTTTAAGAAAAAAAATACCTGAATATCAGAAAAGACTTCCAAAAGGCACTGCGCCAGATTTTTTAATTAAACTGCTCGGATTTTTTAGTCCTCTAATGAAAACTGTAGCAAATCAATTAGGTAAAACTAAAGAACTTGATAATTCAAAAGCAAAAAATATTTTAGGTTGGCAACCCAGATCAGGAGAAGAAGCCGTTATAGCCTCAGCCAAAAGTCTTATTGAGTTTGATATAATTAAATCTCCTTAGAAAGTTATTAAAACGTTTTTTTAATTTTAATGTTTAATGAATCTGGAATTAAAGAATTTAGAAATTCGATTCCAGATCACTTTAGAGCAAGAAGATCAAATTTTTTTATATTATTAGGTACATTAATTTTTAAGTTCTATGGTTGGAAAATAGAAGGATCTTTGCCTAATAAAAAAAGAGTTATCATCACTGCTGCTCCACACACCTCTTATGAAGATTTTATAAGAGCCTTTCCCTTAGTTTTAGCACTCGACATAAAAGTTAACTTTTTAGCAAAAGATTCCATATTTAAATTTGGAATTAAACATTTTTTTAGTTGGCTTGGCGGTATACCAGTTAATAGAAATGCACCTATTGGGGCAAAAAAATTTATATCTAATTTAGGAAATGAGAGAGACGCAATTTTATTAGGTATTACTCCAGAAGGAACGAGAAAAAAGGTTATTAAATGGAAAACTGGATTTTTGAGAATTGCTAAAGAGATTAATGCTGAGATTGTTTTAACGGGAATAGATTTTGAGCATAAAAGATTTGTTTTTGGTGAAATTTTTAAACCAACGGGAGATAATGAAAAAGATATTAATTCGTTAAAGCTTTATTTCAAAAAGTATAAAGGAAAACATCCTGAAAGATATTAATAGATAGGAGAAATGTAATGATGGAAGAATATTATGTAAGTTTTATTGGAATATGGGCTCTCTTGACCTTAATTGTTATTGAAGCAATTATTTCTATTGGAGCTTCAAGAACTCAAAAAAGATATGTACCAGGAACCACTAATCCTGACTTAGGCCCAGAATCTTTTGTATTTAGAAGTGATAGAGCTTTTAAAAATTCTTTAGAAAATATTATTCCTTTTTTAGGAGCAGCTTTATTAAGTATTTTATTGTCCATGGACCCAGTAAGGCTATCTAGATTAGTAATAATTTACGTTTTAGCAAGGTATATTTATACAGCTGTATATTATTCAGTTGCCACAAGAAAGAATCCAAGCTTAAGAAGCTTATTTTTCTCTATAGGATTTATAGTAACTATAATTATGTTAGTGGATATTGGGTGGTATTTGTTTAATTAAAAAGGAGAGGTTTATGACATTCGAAAGCGATGAAAAAAGATTAAAAAAAGGCACAGAAATATTAAAGAAGTTAAATTTTCTTCATAAGGCCGAAGGTAGTTTTTCTGAAGATTTTAGGTCTCACACCGTTGAGACTTTATTTGGATCTGTTTGGTCAAGGCCTGGACTAGAAATTCAAGAAAGAAGCATAATTACTCTGGCGGGGCTAATTGCTCTCAATAGGGAAAATGAGCTTCGTTTACACTTTCGTGGTGCTAGAAATTTAGGTATCAGTAAAGAAAAAATAGAAGAAATTATCTTTCATCTTGCTCATTATGCAGGGTGGCCTAATGCAGTAACTTCTGGAAGAGTTCTCGAAGAAGTTTGGAAAGAAATGGACGCTGAAGAAAACT